>NZ_JBVISR010000014.1:0-219667 GCF_055575415.1 Streptomyces sp. NPDC034099
GCGCGCCGTCTCCTCCGGAGACATGACGCGCCGTCACTACGTGACGGAACGTTGCGTCGTCGCTCCGCGACGACCTGTAACGCCGCTCCGCGACGTTACAAAAGCTGGCTGCCTGGAGGAGCCGACCCCTGTTGGCCGGTACATAATTGTAGAAGTAAGTGCATCGCAGCCCAGTCTCTATAACCCTTTGACCTGCGGCTATATCTCTCTTGCTCTCAACGGCCTGCCTGGTGAGAGCCAGATCGGACTGACTTGTCGCTGAGCGCCGGACACCGTCCCTGTCGATGCGTACCCATTATGTAACGCTCCTTGGCTTGGTTCACGGTTATGTAACGGCTACTCTTCGTGTTCAAGTATTGGTCTGGACCTCTTGTGGAATACTCGGTACCTAAAAAGAGTGATAGAAGGTCTCCGAAGGGATTTTATGCATTCACTCGCGTTACATGGGTGTGGGGGTTCTGTGGCGATTCTCTCCGGATGGCGTTCCCCGAAGACGTGAATCGTTGTGCACCGCAAAAGTAGAAATTTAGAGCCGCATTCGGGGCTCGTTTTTCTTCTGCTTAGGTTTGTTCTCGGGAGGTGTGTGTGGGAGCTGATGGCATGGGACGGAACTCTCATCGCCGTCACCACACCCGCGTCTGACCCGCTCTCGTTCCGGACTCGTTGCCAGTGCCGCAGAGCCCTCACGCGACGCGCTGGCCCAAGCCGTCCTGACCCCGAGGCGGGACTCTGATCGAGCGCCTCGCGGCGCTCGGCCTGCGGGTGTCGGCAGCGCAGCTGGAGCGGTGACGGGCGGCGGGACTGCTGCCCGGGCACGCACGGCGGTGGCTGGGGCGCGGGCGCGGTTCGATGTCGGTGCTTGCCGAGGAGACGGTGGCCGTCGCGGCAGCGCTGGGGCGGCATGCGCGGCCGGGGCGGGATCTGCGGTGGACGGTGATCGCCTGGTACGCCGAGGCCGGACTTCCCGCCGGGCCAGGGGAGTTGGCGGTGCCCGAGCCGCCGTGGCCGGCCGTGCGGGAGTCGCTGTTGTGGGCGGTCTCCCGCTCGCGCGCCCAGCACCTGGTGGTGCGGGCCCGTACGGCGGGCGGCGGGGGGCGCAGGACGCCTTCTACGCCGAGGCCGGGCGGGTGGCGGGGCGAGGTCCGGCCGGGCTGCCGCACCCGGACGAGGTGCGGCGGCTGGTGGTCGACGACCCTGGGGGCGCGTGGGACCGGGGCCCGGAGCGCGGGCAACAGCGCGCGGTGATGCATCTGGCCGCGGCCGCCGGGATGGGGGCCGCGGAGGTCGGCGGTGAGGTCCTCGTGGAGGCGCTCGCCGCACTGATGCCCGGCGTGGACTGGGCGCCGGTCGCCGAGTCCACGCAGCAGGCCGAGCGCGAGGGCACTCTGGAGAGCTGGCTTGTGGCGGGGACACTCGTTGACCCGCTCGCCCGCCTCCGGGCCGCCGGCGAGGAGGAGATGGCTGCGGCGCGCAGTGTGGCGCGAATCCTCAACCTGGTCGGCTTTCTGTACGTGATGCACGGGCTGCTGATGCCCGACAACCCCTTCCTCGCCCGCCTGCGGGCGAGGATCGACGAGTCCGGGTTCGCCCTGGTTGTCTCCCAGCTCGTCCCTCAGATGGCCAGCCCGTCCGGTGTCCCCCACGCGCTGGCGATGTGCCTGTCGCCCGAGATCGCCGTGGTCGCCGCCTTGTTGGAGGAGCTGATCGACGAACAGGCCGGCGCCGGACAGGGGCTGCTGTCGCTGCCCGGGGCCGAGGAGGGCGGGGCCGGGGCATTCAAGCAGACCTGGATCGACCGTCTCCACGAACTCCGCGACCGCGGCCTCGACAGCGTCGGCGAGGGCAGCGGCCCCGGCTCGGCCGTCACTGCGGTCCCCGAGCCCTGACGACCTTGTGCCGAACGCGCCGAGCACGCCCTGCTGGCCGCGTGGCTGCCGAGCACGGATCGTGCCACGCCCTGCGCCAGCGCGGGTCGTCAGCGGCCGTCGCATCGAGTGCGGCCGGCATCGGCGTCCAGCCCCATGGGGACAGCCGAGTTCGTCCTCGTCTCGCTTCCAGAACCCGTACAGAATCGGCTGGCTGCGGGGTCAGGCCGTGGCGGCGGTCCGTTCGGGAACCTCAGCGACGGGAGCGTCCGGTGAGGAGTGGGAAATCCAGGCCACGACCGCGTCTGTCAGCTGCTGGACCTGATCGGCTGTCCGCGGCATCCGCGCACGGTGCCACGGAGTGTGTCCCCACTGCTGTTCCAGGACCCACGGCGGTCCGCTTCGCTGCGCTTCGGCGATAAAACACACACCGTCGTCGAGGAGTGCGTCCAGGACGATGCGCCGTCCGTCGTGGAGGTCGGTGGCCATCCAGATGAAGCCGCCGTCGGGTACGAAGCCTTCCTCACAGTTGTCGATCCAGCCGTACTCGCCAAGGGTGCGATCGCCGTTGTCGTGGTTGATGCCCTCGCTCCAGGCGTCCGGATCACCGGTCAGGGCTTCGGCGATGCGTCGGATGCAGGGCAGCATCATCGCCCGTGTCGCCTCAACATCGCGGCGGCTGCGGTCTCCGTGCGGTCCCCAGCCACCCATGAAGGGGCGGCCGAAGGGGCGGAAGCGGGTTGTCTGGGCGTGGCGGCCGAGCCAGGCCGCCAGTTCGGCATGGAAGTCGGTCATGGTCAGCCGGTCCTGCACGCGGTGCTGGGTCGCGGCCTCCAGGACGTGTTCCAGGGCGGTCATGGCGTTCCCGCCGCCGTGGGTGGCCAGGTTGAACTCCTCCGCGCCCACCCGGTGTGTTCCCTCGGGCGGATACGGGCCGCGACGGCGATGGGCCAGGACGAAAAGGGTCTTGGCGAGAGAGTAGACATCGGCCCGCTCACCGCGGTCCTTGCCGTCGGTGCTGCGCATCTCGGGGGCCATGAAGTTGGCGGGCCCGACCTTCTCCCCGACACGGGTCACGCCGGCGGGCAGGTGGGCGAAGGCCGCGATCCCGAAGTCGGCCAGGACCGGCATCCCGTCGTACCAGAACAGGTTGTCCGGCTTGATGTCCCGGTGGTAGATCCCCTGATCGGCGAGCGCCGCGAGGGTGCGGGCCAGGGCGGTGGTGTGCGTGACCACGTCGAGGACGGTCGAGGTGTCGTCGACGATGTCGGCCAGCGGCCGGGCCCGGGGCATGGCGTACCAGCGGGGTGCGGTGCCATGGGCGTCGTCGATGTCCCAGATCGGCAGGATGCCCGGACTTCCGTTCACCTGCTGCATGAAGAGCGCCTCGTCGTAGAAGCGCCGGCGGCGGGCC
This sequence comes from Streptomyces sp. NPDC034099, assembly GCF_055575415.1. Taxonomy (NCBI): domain Bacteria; kingdom Bacillati; phylum Actinomycetota; class Actinomycetes; order Kitasatosporales; family Streptomycetaceae; genus Streptomyces; species Streptomyces sp. NPDC034099. The sequence continues at coordinate 3,280 of NZ_JBVISR010000014.1, forward strand.
CGCCGTCCCTTGTCCACATAGCCCTCGCCCGGCACAGGCGGGTCGGACATGTGCTTGAGGACGCCCTCACGCCCGCTGCTCACCTCGGTGGCCCTGCGCACGAACTTCTTCCCGCCGAGTTGGCCGAGTTGGCCGTCGTCGCGCCACCGCGGAACGTTGTAGTCGACGCTGTTGCCGTTCGGCTGCGGCTTACGCGGGCGCTGCGGAGGGCGTGGCACGGGTCTTCCTGACATGCCCGAACGGTAGCGTTCCTGTGCCCCGCCTCGGGACCGAACAGCATGCTCTGCGCACAAACTGGGACCTAGACGGGAGCGCGGGCTGCGGGGGTCGGCGCAGCCGGTGCCGGGGCCCAGGGGTGTGCGGCGGTGCGGATTCTGTCGTTCGCGCGCGGGCTGTCGGCGGAGTGTGCCCTGCCTGCGGGTCTCCAGTCGCGAGCAGCAGATCAACGAGATCCGCATCGCCCCCCCACTCTGCGTGCCGCATGGTTCGAGCCCGGCCGGTGCCGAACAGGGCGGCGCCCTCCACGACGCTGGTCCGATGCCTCTGCCGTACCCGGGAAGGCACCGCGGGGACGACGATCCCGTCCGCCGGGCGGCAGCCGGCGCGGACGGATGTGGTCGCTCAGGTGCGCCGGAGGCGAAGCGGTCGGACCCAGTCCCCGGTGGCGGCATACCAGTTGAGGGTTTCGCCGATCCGGTCGGCGGCGTCCTCAAGCAGACCGTCGGGGGTCACAGTGACCCGGTGGCACGGCGGGAGGCGGCTGTCCGGGTGGTAGCCGGCGTACTTGCCGTCGCCGTGACGGTCGGGGTCGGGGGTGACGTCGATGAGGCCGAAGGCCTGCAGCGCCTGGTGGGTCTCATAGGCCTCGCGGGTCAGTCCGTAGGCGCCCGCGCGCACGGCGCCGGTGACGTAGGGCTCATCGTGCTCGGAGTGCTGGTTGACATCGAGCCACATCAGGTAGGCGGTGATCTCGCTGGGGGTCAGCAGGTGTACCCAGCCCCGGGTGAAGAACGCGGCCGGGATGTCGACGTACGGCTCGTTCTTCTTCGGCACGCGATAGGGGATGTGGGCGTTGTCGGTGCTGTGCCCGCTGTCGCACAGCAGGGTGAAGTCGCGGAAGGGCAGGTATTCACCGCGGTGGGGCAGGTCGACCAAGTACTGGTCGTTGAGGGTCTTGAGGGCCTGGGTGATCTGGCGCAGCTTGTTCGTCCTCGGGCTGGCAACGTAAGCCGTGCCGCCCCGGTGGCGGGCGAGCGCGCAGACGAGTCGTTCCAGGGAGATCGGCTGGTCGCGGCCGTGCTCGATGGGAATCGTGTGGTGCCACTTTTGGCCGGGGGCGGCCTGGCAGGCGGCGGCGAACAACAGGAGCAGGTGCAGGCGGCCGGTGACGCCGCGGGGGGCGATCAGTCGGGCGGCGGGAGGCCGTTTCTCGCGCGGCAGGCCATTGCGTTCCGTCACGACTTTCAGCGGCACGGTATGGCGGACGTAGAGGCGGCGGACACGGACCGCCGAAGGGGTGCGGCCGGCGGCGGACAGGTGGGTGGCGGCTGTGACGGCATCCTTCAGCATGCCGCTGTCGGTGAGGGCGTCGAGCGTCTCGTGGCGGGTCTTGACCGCCTTCTCGGCGGGTCCGGGCGGCTCCCCCGTGGCCGATACAAGGCGGGCCCGGATCACGGCGCCTCCTCACCGATTGCAGCGGATTGATAGCTACGGCTTGACCCGCATGTTATGCCTCGTCTCTCCGCTTCCCTGGTGGCTTAGAGGTCATGCAGGTCAATCCGTGGTCCCAGTGTACGGGGACAGCTCCGGATCGGGGGTTTCATTGAGCTATGCGACCGGCCGCACTCCGCAGGCCCCGGCAACGGGAACGCGGGGCTGCCGTCTCGCGGGCGAGGCGTACCGGGCCCGGAAAACGTCTTAGCCCCGGCGACATGATCATGTAGATCAGCGGTCCACCGGGGCTTGTCATCCATGACTATACCCGACCTTCCAGCAGGAGGAACCGTGACGCACGCATCCCCGGCACCCGCCCCGGGGCCGTGGGTGGAGAACTGGCTCAGCCCCGCCCGGCACGCCATCTACCTGACCGCGGCCGGCGGCGACCCCGCCCGCGCCCTCGCCCTGTACGAATGGAACACGAGCCTGACCTGCGCGGTCCTGCGCGACCTCAGCCACTTCGAGATCGCCCTGCGCAACGCGTACGCCGCCGCGCTGGACGCGACCTGGAACGGCAACGGGCACTGGCTGGAGGACCCGGCCAGTCCCCTGCGCGCCCCGCTGATCCGTGTGAAGAAGGGCTCGCGCGGCACGCGCCGGGTCGACATGAACGACAAGACCCGCAAGGCCATCGACAGCGCCCGCACCCGCTACGGCCGCAGCGCGCCCCCCGGGAAGGTGATCGCCGAGCTGTCGCTGGGCATGTGGAGGTACCTGTCCACCTCCGCGCACGAGAAGACGCTGTGGGTCCCCCACCTCCACCACGCCTTCCCGCCCGGGACCAACCGTGCCACCGTCGACCAGCCGATCGGCGACCTGCACGAGCTGCGCAACCGGGCCGCGCACTGGGAACCGCTCCTGAACGTTCCCGTCGCCGTACGGATGAAGGACCTCCTGACGGTCGCCGGCCTGCTCGGGCCCGACCTCGCCGCCTACATCCAGCACTCCAGCCGCGTCGACGCCCTGCTCACCCAGCGCCCGTAACCCGTCGGCCGCGCGACGTCTTGGCCGTCAGACCGCCGCAGCGTCAGGGGGAGGGCGCCGGAGGCGTGCTTGAGGGTCTGGCGGCGGGCGACGCCGGAAGCACTGGTGGTCGGCATGAGAATGACATGGCCCTTCGTTACTCATGCAAGCAACGAGTGAGCACCACCCGTCAGCGTCAACGACCAGGCCACCGCACCTGCGCCACTGACACTCAGACGACGAGGTCCAACCGACACTCCCCCGCAGACCATCAGGGCCGGTCAGGCCAGCCGCAGGCGGTCGTGTCAGGCGCCGATGCCGATGTAGGAGACGTAGGTGTAGGCGCCCCAGTCGGAGTCAAGTTCGGCGATGATGTCGTCCCAGAGGTCTTCCATGGTGTCCAGGTCGCTGGCGACGAGGGCGTCGACGGCGTCGTCCCAGATATAGCGGACCTGCCGGTGTTGAATCCTCAGGTTGTCGCGGCGGCGGGGCTCGTCGACAGTGGTCTGGTTGACGGGGTGGATCTCGATACGGGTGCCGCGGCCGCCTCGGTTGAGGTGCTGCTTGAGGGCGCCGGGGTTGGCGAGCACGTTGTGGGCTCGCAGGTTCCAGTAGGCAGTGTCGATCGCTTCGAGGTTGGCCGGGCGCGGGCGCTGGGTGCCGCGGGTCCAGGCGCGGATCGTGGCGGGGGTGGCGAGAATGCCGGCGTCGGCCAAGGCTTGGGGGCCGCCTTTGGTGGTGGTGAGGTAGCGCATGCGGGCTTTCAGGCCGCGGCGGGTGCCGACCGGGGATTTGATTCCGCCGTCGATGATCATGCGTTCGAGGGCGTCCTCGAGGGCGCGGGCGAGGGCGATTTTGCCGTGGACGTTTCCTGGGTCACGGTCTGCGCCGTAGTTGCCGAAGTTCTTCCATCCGTCGGTCGACATCTATCGGGCGCTCTTCCTCGGCAGGGGGTACTGGTCTTTTTGTTTCATCTGGGTGGTGAGGCGGCCTTCGGTGAATACCTTGCGCCAGTCGCCGGCTACGTGGAGTTCGTCGGTGCCGCGGACGCGGACGACGGTCAGGCCATTGGTGTGGGCGCGGTGGGATTTGTACCAGAGGTTAGCGAATGCCTGGGAGCGGATGATGTGCATCCAGTCGGGTCGGCGGATGTCGCGGTTGACGCTTGATTCTCCGATGGTGGAGGTGAATTTTGAATACATGGCTTTGATGTATTCGACGGTCACCGTGTCGTCGGCTTCGATGGCATTGGTGCGGGCCTCGGTTAGGACACGGCGGAATTTTTCCAGGAGGCCTTCGCTGGTGCCGGAGGTCCAGCGCTCGGTGATGCGCGGGGCCTCGCACAGGCCGAGGCGGGCGCAGCGGATGAGGAGGCGAATGGTGGCGTCGTCGAGGAGGACGGGGCCGTCTTCTCGGCGGTTGCCGATCGGGTCGGGCAGGTCGGGGTGGTGCCAGGTGGGGCGGGTGGGGAGGCGGTAGATGCCGGAGCGCTTGGGGTCGAAGCCGCCGTTGGGGTCGTGGATCAGGGCGCCGATGGGCAGGTGGGTCTTGAAGGCGGACAGGAAGCTGGCGTTGGTATCGAGGGCGTTGACGGTGATCGGGGGGTGGGTGCCGTTTTGGAGGGCGTCCATGAGGTGGGTGTTGGTCCAGTTGTGGCGGCCTTCCCAGATTTCGTCGGCGCCGTCCTTGGTTTTCTTCCGGAGGAATTCAAGGGTTTCCGGGTAGACGGTGTGTTCGTAATTTCCGCCGACGCGGGTTGCCTCGAACAGGGCCATTGCGTTCGGTACGGCCTTTTTCACCAGGGCTTCGGTTGCGACGGTGATGTCACCGTCGTGCTCGTGGAGGGCTTCGTCGACGGCGCGGGTGATCATGCCGGTGAAGTAGCTGTAGTCCCGGTTGGCGTAGCCGCCGGGCGGAGGTGGAGCGGCGGTGCGGCGGTGCGATGACCTGCGTGGGGCGTCGGTGTGGGCTGCCTGGGCGGGCTCGGTGGGTGTGGGGGCTTGGAGAGGCGCCTGCGGGGTGTGTCCGGGGGTGTGCAGGTTCGCGGCTTGTGGCTGCGCTGGAGGGGTGGGGCTGGCGTAGGGGATGGCCGGGTCTGTGATGCGGGCGTGGGCAAGGTCGGCGTGGAGAGTGAGGGCGGCCTGCGGGCCGAGGTCGCGTTCGGTGATGGTCGCGTGGATCTGGTCGGCGTCGCGGGTCAACGTGATGGTGATGTCGAGGCTGAGCTCGGCGATCAGGCGGGGATCGTCGCTGTCTACGGCAGCGACGACGGGGAGCTCGTGGGTACGGGCGAGGTGAGCGAGGGCCTGGGCGGCGTCGGTGATCTGGGCCGGGCCGGACAGCGGCAGTCGGGGGTCCTCGGTGGTCTGGAGGCGGTCGACCACGATGAGGGCCAAGCCGGGCAGGTCCGGGACGCTCTCGGCGATCGCGTCGGTGGTCAGGTCGGTGCCGTCATCGATGTACAGCGGGGCTTGGGCCAGGTGGTGGTGGAGGGCTGCGGTGTCGTCCTGCTCGGTGGGTGTGAGGCGGCCGGCTCGCAGGCGGCGGTAGTCGACGGGCAGGTGTGCGGCGACGATGCGTGCGGCGATGTCGGCGCGGGTGAGTCCGGAGGCGGCGTAGAGGACGGGTTGGTGCTGGTCGAGGGCGCTGGTGCGTGCGGCGGCGGTGGCGATCAGGCTGGATCCGGCGCCTGGGGCGGCGGCGACGAGATAGAAGCGGCCGGGCTGGAGGCCGCCGAGGGCGTCGTCCAGGGTGCGGATCCCGGTCGGCAGGCCCATCAGGGGTGCGGGGGCGGTGGTTTCACCGGTGGAGGCAGTGGTGGGAAGGACGGTGTCCAGGGCTTGCGCGAGTGCGGCCAGGCGTCGCAGGGTGCGTGGCGCAGTGATAGTTGGTGGGCCACTGGCCGGGATGACGGTCTTGTGGCTGGTCCCGGGCGTCGCGGGAGTGGGGGCCGGCGGGCCCGGCTCGGGCGGGGCCGAGGGGGGTGCGGGGAGGGCGGCCGGTGGTGTGAGTGGGTGCTGGAGTGTCGGGGGGCTGGGTGCGGGGGTGGGAGCGGCCGGGGAGCCGGTGGGGGTGGCCGACGGGGCCGGTGTGGCTGGGGTGGTGCCGCGTGAGGCGGGGGTACTGGCAGGTGCAGGCGTGTCCTGGGCTGCTGGTGTCGGTTCCGGCTGTGGTTCCGAGGGCGTGGTGGGTGCAGCGGCCGCTTCGGCAGGAGGAGTGGTCGGTGCGGGCGCGAGGTCTTTCGCGGCCTCGACTTCGGCTTCGGCTGTTGTGGTCGGGAGGGGGGTCTGGACTGCTTGCGGGGGTGTTGTGGCGGAGTCCGGGGCTGCTGCTGCAGTCGGAGCCGCTGTGTCGGGTGCTGGCTCGGCTTGAAGTGCGGGCGGGGTGGGGGTGCCGTCCGCGGCTGCGGCAAGCAGGACGGCGACGGGGGTCTTGTGGCGGCACAGCACCTGAGGGTGGCCCTCGGCGCCGTACTGGATCAGATCCCCCAGCTTTTTGCGGGCGTCCACGAAGCTGTGGGTGGGGGCTTGGGTGAGGTCCCAGCCCAGTTCGGTTGCATGGGCGGGCGTGGTGAGCAGTGCATGGTGCGGACCACGCGTCAGGGGTGTGGGGTGCCCTTGGATGGCGGCGTTGATCAGCTGCTTGAGTGTGCTGCGGGCCTCGTGCAGCGTCGCCGGGCCGGTGCGCGTCAGGGCGTGTGGTGTTTCCGCGTCAGGGGCGGCGGAGGTTGTTCCCCGCTCGGACAACGGGCCCTCAGCTGACTCGGGTTGACTGTCATCGCCGTGTCGGCGGCTAGCGTCTTCGGAGGCTGTCTTGGCCGCTGAGGATGGTGTGGGAGGCGTAGGAAAACTCAATGGCCAGTTGCCCGCCCAGCGCGGAGCCTGGTCGGACGGCTCCTGTGAGGCTGCAGGCGGAGCGGTGTGGGCGGGGTTGCTCGGCACGGCAGCGCCGGAAGACGCCTCACCGGCCGTGCGGGATGAACGTGAGGAGGACACCCGGGGACTCCAAGAGCAAGTGGCAAGCGGATCGCAAGGGGAAGGTCGGGCAGTTGGCTCGGCAGCGGCCGCCTCTGCGAAACGACCGCGCCGCTAAAAATGTAACGTTACCCCCCAGTCTAGCCGACGTTACATAATATTCGCCCCGGAATTACGTAACGCTGGGGTTGGTGTCGTGGGTGATCAGGCCGGTCCTGCCCGGGAGGATGGCAGGCAGGTGGTTCGGGAGGTGTCAGGCGTGATCGGCACCGTGCCCCGTGGGGGTGGCGGGCTCTACCAATGCCTTCAGCTGGGCACGGAAGGCGGCCTGCTCACCGGCCCATGCTTGCATCTGGGCCTCGCCCTCCGGCTCGTCGTAGTCCTCATACAGCCAGATGTCCGAGGACTGCTGCTGGAACGCCCTCTCGCGCATCCGTTCCTCGTAGTCCTCGTACGTCTCGTCCGGATGGATCTGCCCGGTACGGCGCTTGATCTCCTCGTCGCGCTCACGGCGTTCGAGGTACTCCTGCACGGCCGGGTCGGCGTCGGCGCACGCGTACCCTCTGCCTCGCTGGGGCGGCTCGGGCGGTCGCCGGCGGTCCTCGATGCGGTCGAGGACCGCGTGCCACTGTGCGGCGTCCGCCACGCTCACGTCGAAGGCTTTCAGGAGCGCGGCCAACTGCTCGCGGCCGGGCAGGACCTTCCCGATGAGGATCAGGTGGGCTGTCGAACGCGGTACACGGTGCCCGTCGGCCTTGGTCGCCTTCTCGATGGCGCGGTAAGAGGGCCGGCCGGCCCTCAGGCGCAGTCGCGTCAGTTCCTGGCCCAGGGAGGCGGGGGTGCGGACCTGCCGGGTCCGTCGGCCGCGACCGGCCAGGTGTGGGCGGGCCTTCTCGGTTGCAGCTGCCTTCCACAGGCTCAGGGCTGACGCTTCTCGCCTCTGCGTGGAGTGGCTGCCGAGGTCGCCGGCAGCGCGGGCGTAGGCGAGGACGGTCTCGAGCGGGGGCAGGTGGGTGCCGCGGGCGGCCTGGCTGAGGGTGGAGGCTCCGCGGTACCCGGGCGCGCCCGGTGGGCCGGTGCGCTCGGACAGGGTGGCGTAGGTGGTACGGGTGTCGTCCTTGAGCTGGCGCAGGTAGACGGCCAGGGCCCGCAGCCGGGGGCTGGTGCCGGCGGCGACAGGTTTGGTGGGGCGGCCCATGTCACCGGCTGCGGCGGCGGGAGGGCTTGGCGACATCGCTGGAGCGGCGGCCGGTGATCAGGTCGGCCACTGCGGCGGCCACCACGACCAGCGCGGCCGGGACGGGCCGGTTGCCGGCGGCCAGTCCGGCCGATGCCAGGACGACCACGACGATGACCACGACCTCGGGGATGCCCAGCCGACTCGGCTGGGTGCGGGCAGGGAGGTGGCTGGCGCAGAACGCCGGCGGCTCGGGGCTGGCGGCGGGCAGGGGAAGGGCGGACATGAGCAGCTCCAGGAAGGTAGGGGTGAGGTCCCCAACCCGGGTGATTCGGGAAGGGATTGGTGCGAGGCGTATCCCGCCGTCGATGCCTCAAGGTTCCCTCGCCGACGCTCTCAAGGCCAGCCTGATCGGCGCCCGTTCAGGCTGACGTGTTCACCGTCGTGAAACGCAGGTACGTCGTTCGTCCCTGGTCAGGCCACCTGGAAAATCGGGTTGACCCGAAATCGTCCAGGGCTTGCACCGTCCCTGGTACAGCTGGCCGAGAGGTGTGTGAAGCGAAATTCCCGACTCCGGACACGAGGTCGAGTGGGCGACAAGGGCGTCTGGTTCCCGTTCTTCGGCCGGCGGCAGTCGGCCCGGGTGGGTGACGGAGAGCGGAGTACATATCCGCTTTCGGGGTGCAGAGAGAGAGTGGCTGCGACAATGAAGTACCGCAGGGGGCGGGTGGGGCGACTTCGCTGTAGGTGAGGGTGCAGGCCTCTTTTTTGTATGAAGGGGGAACGTGGGGGCGTGGTTTGAGCGCATGGCGGCTGTCCCTGGCCTTGCCTTTGCCGGGAGCCCGGGTGTCATGCGGGAGGCGCTGCCGGGCGCAGGGGTTCGTCCGGACGAGTCGTACGGCTCGCCGATGTGGCCGACCGCCGAGGGGAGTACGTCTGCGACACCGGCCAGCCGGCATGTGCCGTTCGACGCGCGCGGCGCTGAGCTGATCGCCCGTGTCTGGGAGGCGCTGGAGCTTCCGGGCTCGGCCAGGGACTACCACTTTGTTCTGCAGAGCGCGGTCGATCGACTGTGGAGTACACGTCGTGCGGAGCCTGGGGCCCTCGCCGCGCTTGAGGTGTTCGCCCTGCTGGACCTGGAGTTAATGGAAGCAACCCCGCACGCCGTGTCCTTCGACACCACTGATGCTCCGGCGGCGTTTGTGCGGGTGTCCTCGGTGCCACGGTTGATCGTCCTGCTGGAGCGCGAGGGCGCCTTCGCGGAAGCACTTGAGCTGGCGCGGCGGTTGGCCCGTTTCGGGCAGGGCGAGGATGTGGCGGCCCGGCTGTCGGAGAAAGCTCAGGCGCTGGTTGCCGAGGCTGCGGCACAGGGTGGATCGTCATGAGTGCGGGCCTGGAGCGACTGATCCCGGCTGCCTCCTACTTGGAGGAGTCGTTCTTGCGGTGGGTGCTCACGCCGGCCGTGGACGCGTCGATCGTTGCGCGGGTCCGCAGTCAGCACCCGGTCACCGTCAACGAGCGCGCTTACCGGCTGGACTACCTGATCGCGGGTGAGGCGCTGCAGTTGGCCGTCGAGCTCGACGGGTTCGCCTTCCACAGTGACCGGGCCGCGTTCACCTACGACCGGCTGCGACAGAACGATCTGGCCGCGACCGGCCTGACCATTCTGCGGTTCTCCTACGATGCGGTGCGTACGGACACGGCGCGCTGTGTGGCCCAGTTGCAGGCGATGCTGAGGCAGGATCCGCTCCTGGCGCCGCTGGTGACTGCCGTGCCTCGCATCGGGATCCCGGACATGGCTGGCGACCCGATGCGGGCGGCCGATCCGCCTGGCGGTGCCGAACTGCCTTCAGGCGGGTCGTACTTCGCCGGTGTGCGGGCCAGGGTGGACCGGGCGCCGCTGCGGGAGTGCCAGGACGAGGCGTTGGCCTCGTTGGCGAACTACTACGCCTCCGGCGGCCGGCATGCGGCTGCGGTGATGGCGGTGGGGTCGGGCAAGACGGCCCTGGGGGTGGCGGCCGCGTTGTCGTTCAGCCGACGGCGGGCGCTGGTGGTGACCCCGGGCTCGGTCATCCGCGGCACCTTCGCCAAGGCCCTCGATCCGGGGATACCGGGCAACGTCCTGTATGGGCTGGCGGGCGGGCCGCTGCTGCCCGGTGCCCGTCCGCCGGCCACGCTCGTCCTGGACGCGGACGACGGGCAGATCAGCCAGGTCAGCCGTGAGCGGCTCCTGGCCGCGGACATCCTGGTCACCAACTTCCATGCGCTGGGCACGGGCGACAGTGACGGGGACCTGCTGGCCAAGCTGGAGGCGGAGGACATCGACTTCATCGTCGTCGACGAGGCGCACATCGCGGCCAGCGCCTCCTACCAGCGGCTGTTCGCCCACTTCCAGGGTGCGCGCACACTGCTGATGTCGGCGTGCTTCCAGCGTTTGGACGGCAAGCCGATCGACGCCGATGTCGTCTACCGCTACCGGCTGGTCGACTCCGTCGCGGACGGGTCGGCGAAGAACCTGCGGGTGCACCGGTTCGCTCCCGAGGTGGCGTCGACGGTGTATGAGGCGGTGTGGCCGGACGGGCGGCGCGAGCAGATCGTGGGCCGTGATGCTTTGCTGGCCACGCTGGGCGACGAGCGGAAGATGGCACGCATCACCGCACAGTCCGAGGCGCCGATCCGCCAGGTGATGGCCGTGACGCGGGCGTGTCTGGACGCACAGGCCAAGCTGCTGGCGCCCGTGAAGCCGAGGGTGCTGTTCGCGGCGATGGGCCAGGCGCATGCTGAACAGATCGCGCGGATCGCCGAGGAGTACGGGATCCCCAGTGCCACGCTGCACCACAGCATGCCCGCCTCCGCGATCGCCTCCACCCGGCGGCGCTTCGAGTCCGACGCCGGGGATCTGCAGGGCATCGTGCAGCTGCGGATGCTCGGCCAGGGCTACGACTTCCCGCCCATCACCGTGGTCGTACCGCTGCGCCCCTATGGCAGCTTCGGCGAGTTCTACCAGTTCGTCGGCCGCGGTGTCCGCGTCCTGCGCCAGACCGCGGTGGCTGCCGACCAGCAGTACCTGGACGTGGTCTGCCATGCCGAACTCGGCCTGGAGGAGCATCTGGAGGCCATGTGCGCGGACAACGACATGGATCCCGCTGTGCTCCTGGATGTCCCGCTGATCGACGCCACCACCATGGAAGGGGATCTCCCCGGCCCCGGCGGCGCCGCGGAGGGGGCCGGCGGGGGTCTGGGCGGTGTGGACGCGTTCGTGCTGTACGAGCGCGGATGCGTCGAGCAGCGCGTGGTGCACGAGCTGGACCGTGTGGAGGCCCGAAGAACGGAGCGGGAGATGCAGCTGATGGCCCAGCGCTACGCCGTCTATGCGCAGAACACCGCTGCGCCGGTGCCGTTTGAGCAGTTCGTCGAAATCATGCGGAGGCTGACCGGTGGCCAGTGACCCGACACGCTGGTGGCAGCCGGCCGTGGAATGCAGTCCCGAGCAGGCGCTCACCCTGGAGCGGGCGGCCGGGCAGCAGCAACGGTTCGCCGACATCGACGCCCTGGCGGCCAGGCTGCTGGCCGCAGGGTTCGCCGGACGGCCGGTGGCCACCGTCGTCCCCGGCCGAGGACGCCACACGCCGGACACCGCCAAGGTGACGGCCCTCACCCGGGAAGAGGAAGTCTTCTGCGTCAACGCCTTCGGGGTCCAGGAGCAGCAGCGGCTCGGGGCGTGGTACCTGCCCCAGAAACTCTCGGTCAAGGCAGGGGCAGTCAATCTGCCGTATCTGCTGCGGGAACGCCCTGGCCACGCTCTGACGCTGGCCGCCGATGAGACCGCCCGCCTCACCGCTGTGGAGGACTGGGACACGGTGCTGCTGTGGGCGCTGCTGGTGCCGCTGTTCGAGACACTGCTTCAGCCCATCCGGCTGCGGGCGGCAGGAGAGATCTTCCCTCGCACAGAACAGCAGCGGTTCTGGACACTCATCGAGGAGCGTTACCGGCTGCTGGGCATCGACGAGAGCGCGCTGGAAGCCTTCCGCTTCGGCGGCGGCTGGCACCAGCTGGACCGTGTGGGACAGCAGCAGGCCCGCCTTCGTTTGCTGGACACCCTTGCCGCCGCCGACCTCGTGCAGCTTGCGGCACGTCACCGGATCCAGCGGTTGCAAGGGCTGATGGCTGGTTTCGCCAAGAAGGCCAGGACGGGAACAGCCCTGGCGCGCCGGGTGCTCACCAAAGAGCTGCAGCCGGTCGTCTCCGCGTACTTCGGGGGCGACTGGCTGGCTGTGCTGGATTACCTTCAGGCTCCCCCTCACCCGGATGAGGAGATCATCACCGCTCTGCCCGAGCCTCGTCTGTACGTCGGCATGGCCACGCAGACGGCCGGCATGGCTGCCGAGGCGGGCATCGCGGAGGACGAGGTCCATGCGATGCTCGCGGCCTTCCTCGGCGGCGGCAGTTCTCTGTCTCCGGTGGAGGAGCGGGCTGCGGCCCTGCGCGGCTGGTGGGCGGGCTTCGACCAGGCGCATGCCGGCCAGTCACGGGGAATGCCGTCGTTGTGGGGGCTGGTCGATCAGGATCTAATGAGTCTGAACCGGACCGAGCAGGGGTACACCCCTCAGTTGTACCGGCAGCGTCTGCCCGCCGATGTCTTGGAACGGGTGGGGCGGCTGTGGGAGACGGTGACGCTTGCGCGGTATCCCGGCAGCATCGTCAGCAACCCGCGCCCGCACCAGACCATGGCCGAAGCCCTCGGTCCCGCGGCCGAGTTCTGGCACGGCGTGGGCCTGACCGCCTGGTTCGTGTGCGAAGGTCCCTACTCCCGCACCACCTTGGACCGTGTCGACCGCTACTACAGCAGGCCGCTGGCCGCCCTGCGCGCGGCCGGATGCCCGGTCGACACCGCCTTCTTCCGCGAACTGCAAGCCGCCGAACGACTCCTGGGGCCGGAGGAGGAGATCACGGACAGCGAGGACAGTACGGTCGAGACCCCGTACGGGCAGGTGACGTTCACCTCCAGCATGAGTCACGGCGCCCGCCGGGACGGCTTCGAGCGGGTACGGGATCTCATCACACGGCACCGGCGGGCCTGGGCCGAGCAGTATCTCGGTGCCTACGTGGAGGGCCGCTGGCGCTCCCAGTTGGAGGAGGTCGCCCACCAGCATCACCGCTTCGTCGCCGCCAAGGGGCGTCCCCCCACCCTGCCCCAGTTCGCGCGGTTCGCGACCACGGCAGCCAACCACTGGACGGGCGGCGACCTGGGGGCGCTGTACACGGCCATCGGCGAGCCGACGCCATCCCAACAGGAGCGGCCTACCCGCCTACTGACTGAGGACGGCTACGACTTCGCCCGCCGGGTGTACCAGGAGCTGGGCGGCAAGCCCGTCGACCACGACACCTGGGTGAACAACCCGGAAGAAACCCAACGGCAGTGGCAGCTCAGCCGCCTGGCCACCGAGAGCCTGCGCCACCTCCAGCTGCAGGAAGCACTCGGGCAGCCGCCGACCGCCAAGGAGTTCGGCGCCCAGCGTCTGACCTGGCCCTGGCCAGGCGAGGAAACCGAAGGCTGGCCCATCCTCGAGCGCGTCCTTGCAACGCTGACCCGTGCCAGCCTGGACCCGGCCACTACCCGCTCCCCCACCAGCCCGCTACCCGGCGAGGAGAGCGGCACCCTGCAACTGCGGACGAGGGGAGCCAACGCAGCCATCCGCACCGAGCCGACGACGGTCCGCGTCACCTGCACCGGCGCACCCGTTGACGTGTCCGCTGTACTCCTCACCCGCAACGGCAAGGTACGCAGCGACCACGACCTCGTCTTCTACAACCACCCCAGTCACGACGGGGTCAGCGTCGGCGGGGACACCGTCACCGCCGACCTGGGCCTCATCCCTGACGACATCGCAACCATCGCCGTCATCGTCAGCATCGACCTCGAGGCCCAACCCGCCGCAGTCTTCGACCATCACACCCAGTGGCAAGCAGACATCACCCAGCCCTCCCGCACCCAACTGGCCTTCACACCTGACCCCTTCTCCTCGGGTGAGACCGTCACCATCGCGGTGGAGCTCTATCGCCACACGACCGGATGGAAGGCCCGTGCCGTCGGGCAGGGCTACGACACCGGGCTGGCGGGCCTGGCCACCGACTACGGCATCGACGTCGAAGCCTGACGCCCCCTGTCTGGTACGCGAAGCCGTCGACGACCAGGTAAGTGCGGCCGCCGCCGCCGTCGATCTCGCGTGCGAGAGCCGCTGCTGGTGCCCAACCTTCCAGGTGTTCCTGGGCCAGCTGGATCTTGCGCACACGATCTCTCCTTGGGTTTCCGTTCCGTCCCGGTACGTCAGGGAGGTTAGAGTGACCGCGACGCGCACCATGGGGGGTGCCAAGTGAGCAAGGCACGCTGGAGGTGAGCATGGGGCTGCGCCCGACACACCTTGGCTACGCTTACCAGGACCTGCTCACCGCGCTGCGACTGGTGGACCTGGCGGTGGGACGTGCGAATTCCCTGCTGGTCGACACAAAGATGTTCACCGGCGACCGATTCGATGACATCACGTGCGAGTGGAGCACCGGCAGCCGCGAGCGGCTGCAGATTAAGCACACGGATTATGACCGCGCGTTGTCGCTGGAGAGTTTTACAAAGGACAAGCGAGGCCTACGCCTGGATCTGCTCTTCTCCTCCATGGACCACGACTTCACCTCGGATCCGGGTTCCTCGCACCGCCTCGTGGTGCGCGACATGCAGCCGGAGGATCCCGAGCTGACCCGGGTGCTGCGCCCGGTCCACGCCAGCACCGATCCCGGGCCTGCACTGCACGGCCTGAGCAGCAAACGGTTCCGTTTCGACGCCGCTGCGCTGCGTGCACACGCTCCGTGGAAGGAGATGCTCGCCCAGGTCAGTGATGACCTGCTCAACCGCGCTTGCGCATCCCTGGTCGTCGACACGGATCTTCCGGCGTGTTCGCTCAACATCCGCGAGCCCGGGCCAGCCGAGGCGGCCTTGCTGCACCGCATCACCGAAGAACTCGGTGCCGGACGGCCGCCGAACCGGCATCGCACACCCGAGGAGGTGGCGCTGGCCCTGATCGAGGCGGCCAAAGCGGCGCGCAGCCGGGCGGGGACCGTGATGGTCGAGGACCTGCTTCCTCGTCTGAGTCTGGAAGTCGACTTCGGAGCGGTCCGTGAGGGGCACCCCGTGGACCGTGCCACCGAGGTGAGACGTCCTACGGTGCTCACGGGCGTGGTCGCGGCCGTGAAGGACGCTGCGCAGCAGGGGGGTGTCGTGGTGGTCACCGGCGCTCCCGGCATCGGCAAGTCGTGGTTGTGTGAGCAGCTCGGGGATGCGCTGCGGGAGACATGGCTGGCGGTGAGGCATCACTGCTGGCTCGGTGCCGCGGACATCGACCGTGAGCAGCGTGTGCTGACCGAGGTCGTGATCGGCAGCCTGCTGAAGCAGCTGGGGACGGCCGTTCCAGAGGCGCTGGCGCAGGTCAGGCCACGCTACGCGGCCACGCTGGAGACCCTCACGGCCGCGATCACTGCCGCGCGCGGCCTGGCACCGGACCGGCCGATCGCGCTGACCGTGGACGGTATCGACCATGTCAGCCGGGTTCTTGGATCCACCACCGGCAGCGCCTTTCGTCCGCGGGTGGACCCGGCGGCCTCTCTGGTCACGGACCTCTCCGCCCTGGAACTGCCGCCCGGTGTCGTGCTCGTCCTGGCCAGTCAGCCCGGCCCTCACCTCGAGGCCGTCGACGCCGGTGCCTCCCGTCTCACCGTTGCCCCGCTCAACCGCGCCGAACTGCATGCTCTGGCGGACCGCCTGGGCGTGCTGACGGCCCTGGCGTCCTCCCCTGCCGGTGAGGGGCTCGATCCCGCTGCGCGGGCGAGGACCGCGGTCGCACTGATCGAGGAGCGCTCTCGAGGCAACGCCCTGTACGCCACGTATTTGTGCCGGCAGGCCATTGGTCCTGCCCCGGGCCTGGGAGCGGCGCCGGCGCCGGATGGTGCCGGCGATCCTCTGGAAAGGTTGCGGACGGTGCCGTCGTCGGCGCACGACCTCGACGACTACTACGCCTATCTGCTGGCCGGTCTGACCCCCGGACAGCGCTCTGCTGTCAGCATGCTCGCAGTCTGCGACTTCGCTGTGAGTGCATCGGAGCTCGAGGAAATTTTCCCGCTGCCCGGAATGCAACTCGGTGCCGCGCTGAACAGCGTGGCACCAATCGTCGCGCAACAGCCGGGCATCGGCGGACTGAAGATCCATCATGAGAGCTTCAGCCGCTTCATCCGCCGGGTCGATGGCGACGACACGTGGGTCGATCAGGTCCGGTCCCAGGCCGCCGACTGGTTGTCCCAACGGGGCTTCTTCACCGATCCCCGCGCGTTCCGGCACCTGCCCGAACTGCTGGCCGCACTGGGGCGCGATGACGAACTCGCTCTGCTAATCGAACCCGATTTCCTCACCCGCGCGATTGCCGGGCTGCAGCCGCCTCAGGCCATCGTCCACACTCTGACCGTTGCCGCGCGGCGTGCGGCGGTCCGCAACGACTGGCCCACACTGGTGCGCTGCGTCGAACTGAGCCGGGCGCGGGCGACGTATGAGGACGAAGGCCTGCCAGGTTCCCTGGTGCCGTATGCGGATGTGCTGGTGGCGCTGGTGGGAGCCGACCGCGTGGCGGCAAGCCTGATGTACGAGGGTGTGACCACGTTGGCGGCGCGGTGGGGCCTGCAGCTGTGTGCGGCGGTCGACCGGGCCGGCTGTGCCGCCCCGTGGGAGGCGTACCTCACGGCCTGGGACAAGGCACGCAAGGATGAGCGTGTCCACTACGGATCCGAGAGCGATGAGTCGGTGTTCCTGGCGGAGTTGCGCGGACGGATCCGGTTGCCAGCCCGGGCTGCTGACGATGTCGAGCTCGGGCAGGCCCCGCGTACGCTCGCGCAGCGGGTCGCCCGGTTCCTCGACCAGGAGGCTCTGACCTCGCCTGAGGATGCGCTGGGTGTGCTGTTGGACTGTCTGGGTCCAGACCCGTTGCTCGAGAGCGCGGAGCTCATCGAGCAGCCCGACCGGCGCGCGGCCCTTTTGCTGCACCTTGCGGACGCCCATGGCACGGCGGGCGGCGCGCTGCCGTCTGCCCGCACGCTGGCCACCGCGGCCTGGGCCGGCGGGCCGTGCGACCCGCGGCGCCTGCTCCGCCATGGTGTGGCAGTGTCGGACCTTGCCGAGGAGCTCTTTTCCGGGGACATCGCCGCGGTTCTCGCGAAAGCAACACAGGATGTACTGACCGATCGTGCCAGTGGCCTGTCCGGCCCGGTGAACAGGTGGCTGACACTGCTGGCCGTGGCCCATGCAGCCGATCCGCAGGCGCCCGCCCGACTGCTCCCCCTCCTGGACGGCGATGGCTTCTACCGTGCCTGGCTGCGCTTCACCCTTGCCACCGTCGGCCTGCACCGCGACGTCGAGGCGGGCATCCTCACAGCCGAAACCGCGTCTGCCACCGTGCGTGTCGCGCTCGAACAACTTGCCCAGCATGCAAACGCGTTCACGGGCAGCCCCCGGGCTTGCGATCTTGCGGACATCCACCGGCAGGTGCGGCAGGTGTTGCACGACGCCGTCGCCCTGCTGCGCGGCGATGATGTCGCTGTGGGCATCGCCTTCCTGCAAGCCGTCAGCGAGGGCACCACCACCTCTCTCATGGGCATGGCCGGAACCGGCCCGCTGGTCACCACGGAGCTGGTGTCCCTGCTCGCCGGGAGCGTCGGTCAGGCAGGGGCCGACGTCGTGCACGAGCTCATGCGCACGTTGCGCGGAGCGCAAGCCGAGCGCCGTGCTCTGTATGCGGAGGACGCCGACTTCGAGCTTGAGATGGCCCGTGTGAGTCTCGCCTGCGACGACCCGCACGAGGCGCAGCGGTGCTGGGAGCGTGCCGCCCGCTACATGGGGGCCTATGGCGGTCACAAGGACATCACCATCGAGGAGCTGCTGGATCCGCTGCCTCAGCTCATGCAGGCCGATCCCGTCCAGGCGCAGGTGCGTCTGGCGCGTACGCAGCCTCTTGTCCATCTCGTCGCGGACTGCACCGACGGGCGGGGCATGGCGGGAACGCCGCAGGAGTGGTGGCGTTCCCTTGCGCGCCTGGATCCGCGGGGTGCCGCGCAGTTGGGCGCCCAGGTGCTGCTGGCCGAGTCCGGGCTGCCCGATGGCCGGGTAAGCGCGGCCCACCGGCAGCTGCTGGCCACGCAGGCTGACACGGCCGACCCCGTCGTCCTGGCCGCGCTCCGCATCGCCGCTGGACCCGATGGCCGCAGTATCCGGCAGGACGTTGCTCTGCTCACCAGGCTTGCTGACCTGCCCGGCGACGACGCGGCCCGCGCATCGCGTCTCCTGCCGGTGCTGGCCAATGCAATCACCTCCACCTACGACGACCAGACACTGATCGCCGCATCGCAGGCTGCCGGGGACGAGCCCACTTCTGCGCTGCGCACAGCAGCACAGCGTTGTGGCGGTGAGGGCGGCTTGCCCTGGGCGCCCCGCCCCGTGCCCAACAACACCTCACGTGACTGGTTCGGCCCCGAGAAGCACCCCACCACAGCCGCGTATCTGCACGCCCAGCAGCGCCCGACGCTGCCCGTAGGTGCTGCTGGCGCGCTTGCTGCGGTCCGTGACCGCACCAGCAAGGCATACGATGCCCCCTCGGGCCCACGGTGGTCGAGGGATGCCCTGGCCAATGCGGTCGGGTGGCGGCTCTTGGAGGTCATCGACGGTCAGGGAGCAGACGCAGCCGCCCAGTTCCTGCACCGGATCGCCGACGAGATGAACGCCTCCAACCCTCTTGAGCTGCTGGCCGACCTCGCCTCGGGGCTCCGCTTGCGCCAGGACAGCGATCCTGGTGTTTTCGGCCCTCTCGCCGCCACGGCGGGCATGCTCGCCTACACCAAGATGCGAGGCGGCGGCGGATGGCGTTCCTTCGGCGGCAATGACCGGCTGGATCTGTGGCAGCAGGCGCACTACGCGGACCCGGCCACCGCAGCCCGCAACCTCGCAGACCAGGTGGCCCAGGCCGTCGCCGAGGCGTCCTACAGCCGCACTATCGGTGTCAGCCTGGCCCTGGTCTCGGCGTTCGCTGTTCAGCCCCCGCTCGCTTCACCCCCGGCTGTCAGCGCTTTCGCCTGCTGGGATGCGGCGTATGGCGTCATCGCCCACCGTCTGCCGGGCCGTGCCCGTCTCGGCCAGGGTGCCTACCACCCGGTGCCGGAGCAGGCGACCCAGCACGACATCGACACCGCACTGTGCGAACTTGCGTTGGCCACGATTGCCCTGCCCGAACGCGGCGACAAGCGCCGCGCCCTGATCGCAGCGACGGTTCTGCTGGCCAGCCGTTCCGGCCAGGCGCAGGCAGCCCTGGCACGCGTCCTCTCCTTCGACCTCGGAGCTGGCCCCCTGACCTGGCTCCTGACCGTCCTACAAGGACACCTGCCCGACGGACCTCTGGATGCCGCCCTTCTCGAACAGCTCGTCACGCTGTGCGGCAGTGACGTGCTGTCCGTCCGTGCCGATGCGTCCGCCATCCTGGCCCGCGCTGGCCACCAGGCGGCCCGCCCCTGCGGCAACGGCAGCTCATCCGACACTCGCACGCGCCATCGCCGCCGCCCTCTCCCTCAGCGAGGACAGCGCATGAACAACCCTCGGGAGTTCGCAACCCACCTCGTCGACCACTACCTGGGCGACCGCCTAAACGCCGCCGGCAGTCCGGCCGGGCTCCGCGAGACCGTCATCGATCTCGTGATCGATGCTCTTCCGGACGTCGAGACGCTCATGCGCATGCAGCTGGACCTTCTGACCAATGGACGCCGCAGCCAGCTTCCCGACGCCTATCTCGCCGACCAGGCCGCCGCCGAAGACGCCCTGCAACGCGCTGCCGCCGGCCTGCGTGCCGCGCTTGCCCAAGCGGGACATCTCGGCAACGCCCAGAATTTCGAACGCGGCGCGGCCGCGCGACTGCGCGATGACCCCCGCGCGGCCCTGCGTGCCGAATTCGCCCGCATTCCCCGCCCTCTGACTCGTCCCGAGGCCCTGGCGTGGTCGCTTGATCCAGCACCGTGGTTCAGTGAGAGCCATCAAGCGGACAAGCCCTGGCCGCCTTCCGGCTTCGCTTCGGTCGCGGGCCTGCGGTCCCTGCCGGGAAACGCCATGGCCTTTGCTCGCGTGGATGAAGGTCCGCACGAGGGCTGGGTGCAGATCGGCTTGTTCGAGCGGCAGCGCACTCCTGCACGCCGATACCCGGATCAGCCCGCCCGCCAACTGCAGATCGCCGTCGGCCTGGAGGCCCTCGACGACGACCCGCCGCCCGGCACACTACCCGCCTGCCAGGCCCCCTGGCAGCTGTGGACCAGCCCGTGGCGGCGCCTGGGACTCGGCCTTACAACCGAGTTAGCAGCCGAGCACATCAGTGCCGCAGACCAGGCCTTGACGGCCCTCACTGACGCTGGAACCGCTGGCCTGATCGATACGCCTCGCCCTCGCACCCTGAGCGGCCTCGGCCTGCCCGTCTACGTACTCGCACCCGCAGCCGGCGTCGTGGCCGCACTCGGCCTTGAACCCACAGAGGGAATCTGCGGGTTCAGCCTCAGCGACGCCACCGGTGAGGCAATGATCTGCCGCCAGTGGCACGGCCGCCTCGTCCACGACGGAAACTACGAACCACTCCTGCCCGCGGTCGCGGGAGCTGATCTACTCATCCGGCCCGACCTGTTCGCCCGGCTGCACGACACGATCGGCGCCGCGCGCTGCCGAGCCGGCGTCAACGTCCACCACGAATCAGCCGACGACACCCTCGACGACGAGGACTGAGGGCGCCCCAGCGACGACGCTCCCATCAACCCGCCTTCATGTGGCAGGCGTGCGGCGACCTATTCATCCGCGCCAGCGACGGGGCTGTGCCTGAGCGTAGATGGTGTGCTGGGTCAGGTGGGCGAGGACTGCGTGATTAGCCTCCCAGCCGTCGGCGGCCTTGGAGGCGGCTTCGGGGTGTGCGGGATCGTTGGAGGGGTGGGCGTCGAGGAGTTCGGCGATGCCGGCGCGGGCCACGACGATGCAGGCGTGGCGGTGGCGTGAGGTGAGGACGCACAGGCGGCCGGCTTCCAGGTGGAAGGTGGAGGCGTCGCCGCGGCCGGAGAGGGGGTGCAGGACGGTGGTGACGCGGAATTCGCAGCCTTGGAGCCGGTTGGCGGTGTCGACGGTGACGCCGTGCAGTTGGGGGTAGTGGCGGGCCAGGAGCGCGCGGATGTCGTGAGCCTGGCTGCGGTGGGCGGTGCCGATGGCGATGTCACCGGGCTGCAGGGCGTGCCCCTGGGGGGTTTCCTCGCAGGTGGTGATGGCGCGTCGGGTCAGCAGCCGGTCGGCGATGCCGAGGGTGGTCTGGAAGGCTTCGATGTCGCGCTGGCCGGTGATGCGGGCCGGTAGTTCGAACAGTGCCCATCCGGTTCGGGCGGCGTGCTCGATGACCTCGTCGGTGGGGGTGCGGATGTCGAGAGGGGAGAACGTGAGGGTTCGGTCGGCTTCACTGCTTCCGGCGTGGAAGGTCGTGGAGGGGTAGAAGGCGTTGCTGATCGGGGGGACGGCTGAGGGCGGCAGGCGCCAGGACACGGGCAGTGAGTGGACGGGCAGGTCGCGGTTGTTGGCGAGCAGGACGGCGACCGCGCTGTTCATGGGGTCGTGGGACAGGCCTTGGAAGCGGTCGGTTGCGACCTCGGAAAAGGGGTCGAGTTGGCCGGGGTCTCCGACGAAGAGGGCCCGTTCGAAGATGCCGGCGGTCCACAAAAGCGTGTCGGAGCGCATCTGGTAGGCCTCGTCGATGATCGCCCACGTGGTGATCCGCCTCCCGTTGTCGTCCGAGCCACAGCGTTCGGTGCTGCCCGTCCAGGATCGTCAGGTAGTCGAGGGGAGACAGGCGTCCAGCGACCGTTGCGGCGACGATCAGACCTGCTTCCACGGTCTTTCCCAGGCCGACGCCAGTCTGTGTGGTCAGCTTGTAGCCCATGCCGAACCTTCCCAGGCCAGCTCGGCGGTCTTCTCCGGATGCCGGACGTAGTGCCTGTCGTCCTCGCAGCCAGGTGGGCAGGTCTCGTCGTTCCGGCCCGTCATTCCCCCACACTTCTCCCCCTCGTTCTCCTCTGGTCAAGACGGCAGGTTCTCACCCCCCACTGACAATCGCCTGGCTGCGGGCCGACGTCACGACGCGGGCCTTGGTCGCTCCGCTATCGGCTCTGGTAGGCGTGAGCCTCAGCGCTCAACTGACGTAGACAGTCCAGCAGAGCCGTGGGGTTCGACCTCACCTCCGCGATTCGGGTGAGCGCAGTCGCGACCGTCGCGTCATCCAGAGAGGCCACCCATGCTGTGATCACTTCTCTGTCGGCTTCCACTGGTGGCATAGCGAGGATTTCGGGGAGATCGCGGCGGGCGATGGTGGCCTGCATGCTCAGGACGCCCCGGTCCGCTGCAGGCGTGGTGCCCGCCGACTGAAGGGCTTGCCGGAGGTCGGGGTGTCCGATCGTGATATCGAGCTGGGGCGGGATCGCGGTGCCCTGGCGGGATCCGGTGATGAGGATCGGGATGGCCGTGGTCCGAACCCAGTCTTCGAGGTAGCCCAGCTCTTTCAGCGCTATGTGCCAGACCTGGGTGTGCGGGCGCTGCACGCACACGGTCGGAACGATCGAGAGCGCGATGCGGGTGTAGCGGGGGCCACTGGCCAGGATGTCTCCGGGCTGGAGAGGAAGGCCGTGGCCTGGCTGCGGATTGCGCTCCAGAGGAAGAGCGACGGTGAGATCGGGGTGCTGGTGGTCGGGATAGACGGCGCCGAGGCGGGTCGCGGCGACGGCCGGGGTGCGGTGCTTGGCCAGGTTCGTGTGCTCAGCCAGGAGCCGGAGCGGGTGGTCCTCGACGTCGCGGCGCTGGAAGGGCTGCAGTCCTCGGATGCGCTCGGTGAGCTCAGCACCGGCGGCTAGTGGAGCCAGTCGGCGCCGTTGCCCGTGGGCGAGCCAGGCGTCGAAGCGGGCCGACTCGGAGCACGCCGGCATCTCGATGCATCGTGCCTCCTGGTCAGTCAGCGGGCGCTTAAGAGGTCCTAACAAAGGCGTCGGACGTGGCGGTGGGTGATCAGGCAGACGGCGAGGCCGAGGAAGGCCTCGTGGATGTCGTCGCGTCGTTCCCAGCGGATGCGCAGGCGGCGGAAGCCGTGGAGCCAGGCGATCGTTCGCTCGACGACGTAGCGGAAGGTGCCCAGGCCAGTGCCGTGCGGCTCGCCTCTCTTCGCGATCACGGGGCGGATCCCTCGCTGCCAGAGCAGGCGGCGGTATTTGTCGTGGTCGTAGCCGCGGTCGGCCAGGAGTGCGTCGGGGCGTCGGCGGGGTCTGCCGACCTGGCCCGCGACGGCGGGAATCTTGTCGAGCAGCGGCTCGAGTCGGGTGACGTCGCCCGCGGTTGCCGCCGGTCAGGGACACCGCGAGCGGGATTCCCTGGCCGTCGACGATGAGGTGGTGCTTGCTGCCCGGGCGTGCCCGGTCGACCGGGCTGGGTCCGCTTTTGGGCCCCGTCGGGCGGCCCGCACGTGCGAGGAGTCGATCACCGCCCGTTCCCAGTCCAGCTGGTTCTTCGACCGCAGCTCGTTCAGCAGCAGCTGGTGGAGCTGGTCCCAGACGCCGGCCTCGTTCCAGGCCGCGAGGCGCCGCCAGCAGGTCATGCCCGAGCCGAAGCCGAGTTCCTGGGGCAGGTACTCCCACTGGATACCGGTGTGCAGGACGAAGAGGATCCCGCACAGGGCCTGCCGGTCAGGCACCCGCGGTCTGCCCTCGGCCTTCTTCGGACCCGGCTTCGGCAACAACGGCCCGACCAGCGACCACAGTTCATCCGACACGATCCACGGCCGCGACTGACGGTTTCCCAGACATACGAGCAGAGAGGCCGACAGCCTCATGATCAGCAGCTTTTGTTAGAGCCAGTTACTCTAGGTCTCCGGTTCGTCCCCGCCCACCCCAACGCCGCCCTCTCCCCGAGCCAGCCCGCCCTCGTTTCCCTGGCGGACGCAGTGCGAAAACCGTACGGCAAGCGCGCGGGGCATGGGACGTCGTCGCGGGACGGCATCCTTTCGGGTGACGGGGACTTGACGGCGGACCGGTACCGCGAAATCCGGCTCCGCCGGTGGCCGAGCCACCGGGCGTGGCGGACAGCGCTGCCTCACCCGCGAAGGCACCGGTACGTCGCCGGATCGCCGCGAACATCTCGGTGCGGTCCTTCGCGATCGGATAGTCAATCCGGTCGTAGCGCTGCTGGAAGGCGGCGGCGCGATCCGGCGATTTCAGGAGAATCAGTCCGAGGCTGTCTCCGGGCATCATGTCGCGGTGGCCACAGAGTTCCAGCGGCAGACCGCGGTGCGAGTCGGTCAGTGCCTGCACCAGCTCGGCACAGCGCAGGCCAGTATCGGAGTCGTGCTCGAACTGGAGGATCCACCACTCCCCCACGCGGGCTTCACGTCCGGTGACGACCTGGGGAACGGCGACGGTGTGGAGAAGTCCGAGGCGGCGGAGCAGTGTGCCAGGGAGCCAGGCGACGTCGCGCCAGGTGGACTCGTAGGAGATCAGCTGGCGTTCGGTGTCCCACTGCTTCTCGTAGGGGTCCAGGCGTCGCCGGCCAGCCAGCAAGGCTTCTCCGCCGTTGAGGCCATGGATCTCGCCGCGTCCGTTGCGCATCGGTGAGCGGCAGGGCAGCAGACCAGCCCAGCAGGCTGCCGAGGCTGGCGTTGCTCTCCAGGTGGAGCTGGATGCGGGTGGCTTGCCGTGCCGCCGATTCCACCTCCGCTACGAGCGCACAGCCAGCCACTTCTCGCCTGCACCAGCATCGCCTGCACCCCTATCTGCTACCGCCGCTTGTTGGCGCCGAGGCCGTAAACAGTTTCTCGTGTCATGTGCGGCAGGAGAGACTTCGCCAGGACAGTGGGCAACGCGATCGCCGGCTGTCTCCGATGTCGCACCGGCGCCCGAAGGGATCAGGGCCATGGCAAGACCCGCGATGGGGGCGCCTTTACGCCGCTGTGCCGAATGCGGCCGATATGAGTACAGCGGTGTGCCCGCCTGCAAGGCCTGCCGCGAACTGGTGGACAGCATCGTGGAAGACGAATGGTCCGCCTTTGTGCACGGTGCCAGCGGATCTCAGGCAACCGCGGCCGAGCCCAACCGTCACGACTGGCGGGTGGTGGACGCCGCGTTCGACAGGCTGGCCTGCTCCGACTGCAGTGGTCGCCTCGGCCGAGGACCTGTCGGCTGCCCCGCATGCGATCTCGCTCATGGCTTTCGCTATGCCGCGATCGAGACGGACCGGTCGGTTGTCCCGCCAGGCAACGAACACGCCATCCGGGGCAACGTCTCGGTCGTGCGTCGGCCGCAGGTCACCTCCGAAAACGAAGTCCTTGCCCGCCGCCTGCTGCTACCGCACCTCCTGGCGGGTCTCCTGCCGACCACCGAAAAGGCTCAGCGGATGAGCTCCCTGATCAAGAGGAACTTTCCGAGACAGAAGATCCACCTCATTGAGCAGGCCATCGAAGAAACGCTCGTGCGCCACCGCGACAGAAGTCACCCTTCCAAATGAAATGGCTCTAAGAGAGTGATCATGCGAACCGATGTCAAGCTGTACCGTCTCAACCAGCGCCTTCTCGCAGAACTGCTGCACGCAGCCGTCACGGACGCCGATCCGTTAGAGGTGATGCCACCCGTGATGGGGCCGAGCGGCTGGACGCCCAAGCGCCGGGCAGCATTCGTGCAGTTCCACGAGGCGCGTTCCCTCTCGGCGGATCCCCTGGAGACCACCTTCGCCATCACCGTCGCAGAGCAGGTCGCTGGGGCTGCGCGCCTGTGCCCCTTGGACGGGCAGACCGGTACTGCGGAGGCCGGCGTGTGGATCGGCCGGACCCACCGAGGTGCAGGCGTGGGAACGGCCGTATTCGAACTCCTCCTGAACAGAGCCAGTGCGCAGGGTTTCACCACCGTATATGTGAGCACTACACCGGACAACGGGGCAGTGAGGTCTCTTCTGTCGGCAAGGGGCGTCGTTCTCGTGCCCGACGGTGATGCGTTAACGGCGCACATAAAACTCATGACCGGTTCACCGGGTGCATAGTGTGGGCTTTCGGTCTTGCTGACTGCGGTCTTGCGTCGACCTCGCTCCAGGCCGAGAACTGCGGCGGCCGGCAGCAGTGGGCGACCACGACACCAGGCGCACTTTCGGTGTGAGGGCTCGCAGGGAATGCCGCTCGCCGACACCGGGCATCGCGGCCAGGTAGAGCCCAGGCGTTCGCCCGGTGCCCACGAGCGGCGATCCCCCGCCTTACCGTCGTGGCCCAGTCGTATGTGCAACAACTAAGTTGTGGCACATACGACTGGGCGTAGGGTGGAACCGCGGAAGGCGAAGGCGATAACCCGGACAAAGGGGAGGCTGACCGCGACTGCGACCTGGGGTGGTCAATCGGGATGCTCATGCGTGACTACAGAGCGCAAGCAGAACCCTGTACCGCCGATGTGCCACGCGGTATCGCCGTTATCAGCTGCTGTACACCGTGGTGTCCAAGAACCTGGCCAACCAGTCGCAGCTGGCCGGATACCTGGGCATCGACCGGTCGGTGCTGCCGTATGTGATCGATGACCTGGTCAGGGCCGGGCTGGTCGAGCGGCAGCCGGATCCGGCCGACCGGCGGGCGCGGAAGGTCGTGGCCACTGTCCTGGGCATCGAGACCTTCCGCGCGTTGCAGAACCAGGTCGCCTCGGCCGAGGAGTCGGTGCTGGCAGCTCTGGGGCCTGCCGAGCAGAAGCAGTTCCGGTCGCTGCTGTCCCGCCTGGCCCGCCAGGCCAGGGACGACGCCAACCGCGCGGGACGAACCGCGTCCGTCGACGAACTATGACAGAGGAGGCTCTCATGGCCACCACAACCAATCGCATTCTGATCATCGTTACCAGCGTCGGCGAGTACGAGAAGGTCGGCTACCGAACGGGGCTGTGGCTGGGCGAGCTGACCCACTTCTACGATGTCGCCGAGCAGGCCGGTTTCGCTTGCACGGTCGCCAGCATCAAGGGCGGGCACGTCCCGCTCGACCCGGAGAGCCTCGCCCACGATGTCCTCGGCGAGCTGGGCACCGACAAGCGTTACGCCGACCGGGAGTTCATGAACACACTGGAGAACACGGTCTCCGTGGCTGAGGTCGACGTCGAGGACTACGACGCGATCTACCTCACCGGCGGACATGGCGTGATGTTCGATTTCCACCAGAACCAGGCCCTGGAAACCCTCATCGCCCGCTTCTACGAGACCGACCGGGTGGTCTCGGCAGTCTGCCACGGCCCCTGCGGCCTGCTCGACGTGACCCTGAGCAGCGGAGAACCGCTGGTCAAGGGCAAGAACGTCACCGGCTTCTCCTGGCCCGAGGAGGAGCTGGCCCAGCGCGCGGACGCCGTCCCCTACAGCCTTCAGGACGAGCTGAAGAAGCTCGGAGCGTCCTACAGCACTGCCGACAAGCCCTTCGACTCCTACGTCGTCGAGGACGGCCGACTGATCACCGGACAGAACCCGGGCAGCGCCGAAGCGGTCGGGATGGCCGTGGTGAAGAAGCTGCGGAACCGGTGACGAAGTCCCAGAAGGGGTGACCGCTGCCCACGGCTACACACCTGGACCTGCGGTCACCTCGCCGCGGGGCATGGCAGTGGTCTGTGCTGCCACTCGGCCCCCGCTGCGCGAAGGGCGCGGAGATGGGGTCACCGGTCCGCGAGTCGTCCTGTTCGGCTTCCCGCTGGCGGGACGCCGTCCGGAGCAGGGCCGGCAGTTCCTGCTGTCCCGCGGGCACGGATGGCTTCGGTGATGGTCCGCACTGCACGGTCAACGTCTCGCACCGTGGTCTCCGGGGCGAGCTGTTCGGATTCGTAGAGGAATGCTGTGGAGCCGCGTCGGCTGCCGCAGTAGTCGACGATGCCGTGCTCGATCTGCGTGCGCAGTGCCTTCTCGTATCCGTGGCGTTCGTACGCACCGGAGTCGGCGCCGGCGAGGAAGAGAAGATGGGTGGTGAGGGCCTGCAGTTTCGGTTGCAGACCCGAAGCGGGGGAGTGTTCGAAGGCCCAGCCGTTGACGAAGACACGGTCGATCCACCCCTTCAGCAGGGCGGGCATCGACCACCAGTACACGGGGAAGACCAGCACGAGATCGGTGGCGCGCTCAAGACGACGGTGCTCGGCCACGACGTCAGCCGGGTAGTCGCCGCCGCCGTGGTACGCCCGACGATCGGCCGGAGTGAACCGGGGGTCGAATCCCTCCGCGGCCAGGTCGGCGATCTCGACCGAACCGGGTTGAAGCGCTGCCTCAAGTCTTCCCAGCACGTAGTGCGTCAGGGACCGGGAGTCGGGGTTGGCAGCGACGAGCAGGGTATGCATCGATGGCTCCAGTCATGTGAAGAACGGACGGCAGCGTGTGGTGCGGATGCGCGGGAGGGCGTGCGGTGCTCCGCCTCCGGGAGCCCCGAACACCAGGCCGCGGCCCAGTACGCGACGCCGGGGCCCCGAGGCCGGGGGCAGTACGCCAGGCCGGGCCGACGGGACTCAGCGCTGCCAGGCTTTCGCTGCCGTGGCCCGCAGGACGAAGTCCTCGAAGGTCCGCGGCGCGCGCCCCAGCACGGTGGCGACGTCATCCGTCGTCCGGGCGGCGGTTCCGCGTTCAAGCAGCACGAACATCTCGGTAAGGTGCTGGGCCTCTTCCTCGCTCCAGCCCTCCTGGACCAGCATCGCGGTGTACTCGGCCGGGGAGACGCGCCGGTAGGCGATGGGCAGCCCGGATGCCCGGGAGATCAGCTCGACTGCCTCCCCCCAGGTCAGCGCGTGTGGCCCGGTCAGCTCGTAGGCCCGGCCAGCGTGCCGGCCGGGCTCGGACAGCACCGTGGCCGCGACGTCGGCGACATCCTCAAGGTCGATGAACGGCTCGGGGACCGCGCCTGCCGGAAGAGCCAGCTCGCCGGCGGCCAGCGGGGCGCGGAAGGGGTGGCCGTCGAAGTTCTGGGCGAAGTTCGAGGCGCGCAGGATGGTCCACTCCAGCGTCGAGCCGCGGACGGCGTCCTCGGCCGAGCGCATGTCCAGACCGAACGCGGAGTCGCCCCAGTCGTCGGCGCCGCGACCGGAGAGCAGGACCAGGCGCCGCACACCGGCGGCCTCGGCCCGTGCCACGAAGTCGTGCACCGGACCGGGCACGGACGGGGGCACGACGTAGGCGGTGGTGACGTCCCGCAGGACCTGGCCCCAGTCGGCGGGGCGGAACCAGTCGAACGGGGTCGGGCTGGAACGGGAGGCGGTGCGTACGGGCGCGTGGCGCAGCCGCAACCGGGCGGCCACCCGTCGCCCGGTGTTGCCCGTCGCGCCAAGGACAAGAGTGGTGTCGTCGCTCATGTCAGTGAGTCAACGGCATGCGCCCGGACGGATCCATGGGTGATGAGCCAGATCACCTGTGTGATCGTCTGGATCGTTTAGTCTTTGCGGGTGGATGCTTTCGGTGACCTACTGCGCGGAGTGCGGGCCCAGGGCTCGTTGTTCGGCAGTTCGACCCTGACCCCGCCTTGGTCGCTGCACTTCGTGGACGGCGCGCCGCTGACCTTGTGCACCGTCCTCCGCGGAGGCGGCTGGATCGTGCCGGAGCACCGCCCTCCCGAGCGTCTGGGCGTCGGTGAGACGGTGATCGTGCGGGGCCCCGCACCGTTCCTCTTCGTCGACGAGGTGGGCACCCGGGCCGAACCCGTCGCGTGTGGCGCGTTCTGCTCGACGCCAGAGCAGGGCGGGACCCGGCACCGGCTCGGCTGGCACGATGCCGCTACCGGCGGGGAGGACACGACGACCCTGGTCGTCGGCGCCTATCCGGTGCGTGGCGAGATCAGTCGCAGGCTGCTGGACGCGCTGCCCGTCGTCCTGCGGGTGGGCTCCGGCGGCGGGCCCGACCCCGTGTGGGACCACCTCGCCGCCGAGGTCGCCGCCGACACGCCGGGCCAGCAGGTCGTCCTCGACCGGCTGCTGGACTGGATGCTGGTGTGCGCGCTGCGCGAGTACTTCGACCGGCCCGACGGCACTGCGCCGGGCTGGTACTCCGCCGGGCGCGACCCGGTGGTGGGCGGCGCGCTGCGCCTGCTGCACGGGGAACCGGCAGCGCCTTGGACAGTTGCCTCACTGGCCGACCGGACCGGGGTATCGCGGGCCACGCTGGCGAAGCGGTTCACCGAACTGGTCGGCGAACCGCCGCTGACCTACCTCACCCACTGGCGCATGACGCTCGCGGCGGACCTGCTGACCGAGCGCGAAACAATGACTGTCGCGGCGATCGCCCGCACAGTGGGCTACTCCGACCCGTTCGCGTTCAGCGCGGCGTTCAAACGAACCCGCGGCATCAGCCCCAGCACGTATCGGCGCACCGCCACGACCCCGCTTCCGCAGCCGGCCTACACGGCCCCGTGAAAGCCCCCAGGCTCCTCCCCGCCTTCAAAACCTCACCCTGGCCAGCAGGACTCCGCTGGCCAGTGGGACAGGGAAAGCGGCGACCGGAAAGGACACGGCCTGACCGGCTCCCCCAAGGGCCCCAGGAGGCGTGCGGGGTCGTCACCTCGAACCTGCTCCGAGGCGCGCCGGCATCCCCACCTTGCTCCTCCCAGCACATCCCCTGAGCAGGGGAGAACATCCTGACCGGGGAGCAGCGACCCACCGAAGCGGGCCGGGTTGCTCTGTCCCCGCTTGTTCCGGACCCACGTGCACCCGTACGGCCGGTTCGAACCCGGCGGGAACAGCCGCCTGGACCTGTCCCTCCGGGCGACGGTGACCCGGTCCGCGCACGGCGCGGAGAGAGGCAGTCGCAGGCCCCCGAACGATCATTCGTTGGCAGGCGGCCTGGATACCGTCGATGCCACGGTGAGCGAGGCGGGAACAACGGGGCCACATGAGCCCACAGGCCATCAAGCACAAGATCATCCGGCACTGCCGTCTGTGCCGCCCTGTCGGCAGGTTTGGCGTACGCTCGGCCACCCAGGATCTGCGCCGCAGCTTTGCCTCCGTCACATCAGAGTCGGCACGGGTCCTGATCCTGGTGCTGATGTGTTGGGACTACTTGGCAACGTCGCTCCCAGGCGCGGGACGGGCGAGGATCTTGGTGACAGCCTCGTCCAGTGTCGTGGGCGGACGCCCGAGGACGCGACGCAGGTCGTCGGTCTGCCGCTCCAGGGCCCCTCCTCGGACTTGCTCCTCTAGCCAGCCCTGGGCACCGGGACTGGCACTGTCCCGCACGCGGTGGACGACGGTCGTACCGCACATGCGGGCGAGGACCTGGGCGAGCTGGGGATAGCTCCACAAGGTGCCGGTGAAGTCGTAGGCGCGGCCCAGGTGGTCGGCCTCGGTCAGGACGCGTGCGGCGGCTTCGGCGAGGTCGGATCGGAAAGCGGTGTTGATTCCGCGGCCGCCGGTCGCGTCGTCCAGGACGCCCGAAAGGATGGCGGCGTGCAGACCGGGGTTGAGGAAAGCTTCACTGTAGAAGGGGTGACGCACCAGCGTATGGGGCAGGCCGCCGGCCCGCAGCGCGCGCTCGGTGGCGTGGTGTGCCTCGGTGACGCCCTCGGCCTGGACATCGGCATCCAGAAAACTCGTGTAGACGACGGCGCCGACACCGGCGTCGCGGGCCGCCTCGATGGCGCTGCGGTGCTGACGGATACGGCGAACGGGATCCAATTCCGGGGACGAGATCAGTAGGAGCCGGTCCGCGTCCTTGAACGCCGTGCGCAATGTGTCCGGGGCGTCGTAGTCGCCACGGCGCACCTGGACTCCTCGGGCGGCGAGATCCGCGACACGCTCGGGAGCACGCACCGCAACCACCACGTCTTGGGCAGGGCACCGGGCCAGCAGATGATCCACGACGAGTCTGCCAAAGGTCCCTGAAGCGGCAGACACAGCAAGCATGCGGAACTCCTTCGCCGTGCGAGAGCCGATGGCACCGCAGGACTGGCTCGTGACCGAAGCAACCTGCACACCATCGGCCGACAACCGCCAATCCGTCAAAGGCTTTTCGGCGTCCAGGCTAACGAGCTGGTGCGTAGTAGGCAGGTACACGTCGAGGATGGTGGCAGGGGCCCGCACCCAGCGCTTGAGCTTGCGCTCGTTGCCGTGAGACCGGGGGCGGCCGGGACGCAGGCATCTCGATCAGCTACCCGGGCGCCCTGCGCGTCGTAGTGGCGTCCGCCCTTCTTGCGCCCGTGTGCGCGTTCGCCGGCATGGCCATCGGCTCCGTTATCAGGCACACCTCGGCCACCATGATCGTCTCGGTGGCGGTCATCCTCGTGCTGCCCATCGTCTTCACCGACGGCCGCCACTGGTCGGCGGTCGCCGGGCACGCCACGCTCTACCAGGCGTGGTTGCGGCTCGTGGAGGTCGGCTCGCCCAGCTCCCCCAGGCCGAAGCAGCTCTCGGACACCAGCCCTCCACTCTCCCCACGCAGCTCAATACCGCACGCGGCGCGCCACTGAGGGAGGCGGTGATCGCTGAGGCCGCACGACGGGACCAGGTGGACCTTTCCCTGGTCAGCGTGGACTCCACCACAGCGAGAGCGCATCACGACGCGGCCGGCGTGAGCGTGGACGCCAAGACGCTGTCAGCGCTGGAGAAGGCACTGGCGGAGGAAAGGGGGGCCGCGTCCGCGGCAAGGAACAAAAGGATCAAGGTGCCGCAGTGCCTGGCGATGCGGCCGAAGCCACCCGCCGGGACGAGCGCCGACGCCTGTACCGACGACGCCGGGCACGGCTGAAAGCAGCCGCCCTGGACCACTCACGCGGCTGGCGACAAGGCATCCCACGCGGATAGGCGTCAAGCGGCCGCCCACTGGCCTTCACCCTCACCCCGGGGCAGGCCGCCCACAGCCCCCACTTCGTCCCGGTCCTGGCCAAGGTCCCGGTCCGCGGCCGGGCCGACGGCACCGCTGGACCATCGAACGCACGATGGCCTGGCGTGTCGGATACCGACGCCTCCATCGCCGCTACGAACACAAGGCGAGCCACTTCCCGGCCTTCACCAGCATCGCCTGCACTCTCATCTGCTACCGACGGCTCTCCCAAGCAGCCGACTTCTAGGGAGCGTCGTGGTAGGCGAGGTGGGCGCCGCAGACGGTGCAGCGGGGGCTTGGCGGTCCCCCGTTGACCAGGTGTGTCAGGAAGTGCTCAGGCTGGTTTTCGTAGCGCCAGCCGTCGAGGCGCATGTCGGCCCGGCTGGTCGCGGCCCGGCGTCAGCCAAGGACTGTGCCCGTGGAGGCGACTGGCCGACGTCGGCGTGAGAAAGCACCGAGGTCGATGGTCTGGCCGGTGTGTTCGCAGGTGTGGGTGAGCGCACTGCGGTCGTGGTCGTGCCCGCCCTCGACACCTTGGATCAGGGTGGTCATGAGGCGGCCTACCAGAGGGGCGTTCTTGAACTGATTGCCGCTGGTGCCGATGGCCACGTAGAAGCCGGCAAGTTCGGTTCGGTCGTAAACGGGGGTCCAGTCGTCGGTCACGTCGTACACGCCTGCCACCCCTTTGGGCTTGTTGGGAACACGCAGACCGGGCAGCCGGCGAGCCGCCCTCGTCACCTGCGTCCTGAACTGCGACACGGTCGGAAGGGGGCTTCCGTCGTCCGGATCATCGAGCCATTCCAGCGGGTCGCACTCGGGTTCCGTGCCGCCGACGAGCAGGAACTCCCTTCCCTCGGGCCGTATATAGGTGCCGAGGTCCATATCGGCCAGCACCGGAGCCTGACGGTCGCCGTGAGCGTCGTGGTAGCCGGCGGGGACCGCTGTATGGTGCACCTCCTGGCGAAGGGGCCGCAGACCGACCGTGAAGTCGCCGCCTACGCCGGCGAGCCGGTTCAGCTGTCCCGACCATGGGCCGGCCGAGTTGACGACCACCGCGGCGGACAGTTCGGTTCCCTCCTTGAGACGCACACCGCGCACGCGTCCCCTGCTCCGCATCACCGCGGTGACCTCGGTCTTCCAGCGGAAGGTGGCTCCGTGCCGCTCGGCGGCGGCAGCAAGGTTGCGCGCGGCGAGTTGCGGGTCGTCGACAAAGCCTCCGTCGGGTGTGTGAAGAGCACCGAGTCGAGCGGATGCGTCGGCGAAGAACTCGTCGTCATCCACCGGGCGGGGCGGGAAATACCGGCCGGTGTCCACGGCGGGCATGCGCTCGGACAGCTCCTGCGCATCCCATTCCTCGTACGGGACACCGACCTGGTCGAAGTGGCGCGTGAACAGGCTGCGGGGTGCGAAGTCCACGTCCAGCATGGTGACGCCGCAGCGGTTGAACGCTGCGAGGGGTTCACCGGCGGGTGCTTGGAGGTGGTCGCGCCATGCTTCCCAGCAGTGAAGGGACTCCCACGCAG
This sequence comes from Streptomyces sp. NPDC034099, assembly GCF_055575415.1. NCBI lineage: Bacteria > Bacillati > Actinomycetota > Actinomycetes > Kitasatosporales > Streptomycetaceae > Streptomyces > Streptomyces sp. NPDC034099. Next base: position 37,537 of record NZ_JBVISR010000014.1, read on the forward strand.
CACTGACGCCCGCGATCGTGGGATAGGTGAAGCGGACCACGGCGCTCGAGGCGCTGGTGGAGCCGTTGCCTGCGCCGCCGAACTTGTCGACGACGACCACCCGCAGGCCGCTCCGCGCCAGTTCGAGAGCGATGGAGGATCCGATGACCCCGGCTCCGACGACGACCACGTCTGTGCTCTCAGTCACGTTCCAACTCACCTTCTAATCGTCGGACCAGATGGTTCCTGTGGCGGCGCGGCGCGTCGCCACTCCGCCGCTGTCCGCACCGCACGTGGGTAAGAGGCCATGTTCCGGCGATTGTTGTCGTCACGCTCCGTCGCCGTACCCCACCGTTGTCGCGCATGTGCGCCGATGCTCAGCTGCGAGGCCGAGGGCCACTCAGCGTTCCGGACGTGATCGTCGGGCGGGCCGGCCCTCGCGCATGCGCAAGATCAAGGTGACCGCGTCCTCCGAGCGGGTTCCGGGAGCGAGGAGTTCCTGCAGGAGGAGGCCGCGAATCGCGGCAATGGTGACGGTGGCCGCCTCCCGGGCGGCCTTCGCCTCGAGCCCTTCGCGTTCCGCGAGTGAGGACAGCATCACGGTCAGGTCGTCGATCGACTCCACGAACTCACGGAAGTCCTCGGGGCCGTACGCGGCCAGTCCGGCGACGTAGAAGAAGCCGCGGACGCGCGACAGCTGCTCCGGCCGGGTGTAAGCACGCCAGATCGCCCCCACGAAATCGTCGAAGGTGCCCTGCTGGGCGGCCTCCAGAAGTGCCTCGTTGTCACGGGATCGCTGGGCCGTGAGCATGGCGGCCAGGACGCCCGGGAGCGACCCGAAGTGGTAGCGCAACAGGGCGTGGCTGGTCTCGATACGGGCGGCGATCTCACGGAGCGACATCTCCGGCGGGGGAAGGGCCTCACCGAAGGCGTCGAGAAGCCGTACCAGGAGTCGCTCGCGCGCGCTGCCGTTGCGTTGCGAGGTTGACAGGATCACTCCCGCAGTTTATCCATTGGAAAAGACGGATGCAACGGCGGAGGATCGACGATGGGACCTGTTCATGTGGTCGGCGCGACGGTCATCGACGGATCAGGGCACGACCCCAGCAGCCTCGATCTCACGATCGAGAACGGCCGCATCACCCGACTCGGCGGCTCCAGCGCGCACGCCGAGCGTCTCGATGCCGGGGGATTGACGATGACGCCCGGCCTGATCGACGCTCACGTCCACCTGGGCCTGTCGAGCCCGATCCAGCCGCACTTCTCGTTTCAGATCAGCGCCGCCGAGATCGCGGCCGACATCTTCGCCACAGCCGGTGCGACGCTCGACGCCGGCTTCACCACCGTTCGCGACACCGGCGGGATCGACGGCGGTGTCGTCACGGCGATCGCGAAGGGCAAGGTCAGAGGGCCGCGCGTCCTGTCGTGCGGACCTGTTCAGTGCCAGATCGGTGGGCACGGCTACTACGGCGCCGCATGGGAACCCACCGAGCTGTGGAGCAGACACCACATCCCGGGCCTGTGTGCCCTGTCGATGATGGCGGGCAACGCGGACGAGCTGCGGCACAACGTCCGCGAAGCCTTCCGTCGCGGAGCCTCCTTCCTGAAGCTCTGCGTCACCGGCGGAGTGGTGGGCGGACATGATCGACTGAGCGACACCCAGTTCACCGTCGAAGAGATCGCTGTCGCAGTTCAGGAAGCTGCGGCGCGGAACACCTATGTGACCGTCCACGCTCACAACAACGAGGGCATACGCAATGCGGTCGAGGCCGGGGTGCGCTGTGTCGAGCACGGCACCAGCCTCGACGAATCCACAGCGGCTCTGATGGCCGATCGCGAGGTTGCCCTTGTGCCCACGTTCGCCGTCGTCGAGCAAGTGCTGCACGACACCGCCGGAGCCGGCCTCGCCGAGTCGGTCCGCGACCGGGCCAAGGGGGTCCGCGAGCAGATGGCGCATGCGCTCGCTGTCGCCAAGCACGCGGGAGTACGGATCGGGCTGGGGTCCGATCTCATCGGCCCGGCCCAGGACCGTCGCGGCACAGAACTCAGCCTGCGCGCAGCCCTCGAGACGCCGATGGAAGCGCTCGTGGCGGCGACCCGGACCAACGCGGAGATCCTCGGCCTGTCCGGCCAGGTGGGCGTCATCGCTCCCGGCGCGCAGGCAGACCTCGTTCTGTGGAACGGCAACCCGCTCGAAGACCCGGAACTGTTCTCCGACCCCACCAACGCCGTCCTCGTCGTCCAGGCCGGCAAAATCGTAAAGGACCTGAGATGAGCACCATGTGGCAGGGCTGCCTCCCCCACACCGAATACTTCGAGATGCGCTCCAGCGGCGGGCACGACTACGGCGTCTGGGTCACCACGCCACCGCACTACGACCCTGCCACGGCCCCAGCGCCTGTCGTGTACGTGCTCGACGGCAACTGGGCCGTGGGTTTGACCGCCCCACTCATCGTCACGCAACTGGACCCCATGCAGGCGATTCAGCCCTACGTCCAAGTCAGCGTGGGCTACGCGGGCGAGGAGGCCGAGCACTGGGAGCGGTTGCGCAACCGCGACCTCGTGCCGCCCGGCGAACCCATCGCGAAGGAGTACATCGATGCGGTGGAAATGGGGGTCGAAAGGGGTGTGACGACTCGCGAGCAAGCCGATGCCTACCTTGCTGGATTGAGCGACAGCCGCGGGGACGTGTTCCTGGACTTCCTTACCGACGACCTGCACCCGCGCATCGAACGCGACCACGGCACAGCCCCGAGCGGTCACGGCCTCTTCGGCTACTCCTACGGCGGACTCTTCAGCCTCTATGCCTGGCTCACCAAGAGCACCTTCTTCGAGAGCATCGGCGCGGGCAGCCCCGGCATAGTCAATGCGGACAGTCAGGTCTTCGCTCGACTTGAAGCCATGGGCGACCCCCTGCCCGACACCAAGCTGCACGTGACCTTCAACGAGCAGGAGATACTCGGAGACCTGGCGGTCTACCAGAATCTCGCGAAGAACGCGGCCACGTTCCTTCACCGCCTCACGTCACGCGGCGGATCTGTCACCAGCGCACTCATGCACGAGACGCATGTGACCGGGCTGCAGGCATCGTTCCTCAGCTACCTCAGGACCTGCCGCGCCCAGTGAGCCCGGACGCCGCAGCTCCCCCTTCGTCCCATGTAAGTCGACTTCTCTGGAGGTGTGCGCGTGGCCGAGCGTGGCAGCGTCAGCACGACGCCCCCCGCCGTGGGTATCGCTGAAGCACTCAGGCGACGGCTGCCCGCCGGCCGGGTGGTGACTGATCCGGACATCGTCGCCGGCCTCTCGCACGACCAGGCGGTGTGGGCGCCTGCGGGCCGAGCGGTGGCGGTCGTGCGCGCCAAGAGCACCGACGAGGTCCAGAGTGTGGTGCGTGCGTGCCTGGAGCACGGAGTTCCGTTGGTTGTCCGCGGCGCCGGCACTGGATTGTCGGGCGGCGCCAATGCCGTCGAAGGAAGCGTGATCCTCGCGCTGGACGGCATGGATCGGGTGCTGGAGGTCGACGAGCTGGAGCGCCTCGCCGTCGTACAGCCCGGTGTGGTCAACGACGACCTCCGCGCCCATGTAGCGGCGCTCGGCCTGTGGTATCCGCCCGACCCTGCCAGTTCGCCCTGGTCGACCATCGGAGGGAACGTCGCGACGAACGCCGGCGGAGTCTGCTGCGTCAAGTACGGCGTCACCGGCGACTATGTTCTCGCTTTGGAGGTCGTGACCGGCACGGGCGAGGTGGTCCGGCTCGGGCGTCGTACGTCGAAGGGGGTTGCCGGCTACGACCTCGTGAGCCTCATGGTGGGTGCCGAGGGCACTCTTGGTGTCATCACCGAGATCACCGTCCGGCTGCGACGCCTGCCTCCGGTCGGCGTGACCGCCGTCGGCTACTTCGACAGCGTCGGGCAAGCCGGTGACGCGGTGCGGGCGGCGGCTGCCGCAGGGCTGCGGCCGGCCGCGCTGGAACTCGTCGACCGGCACTGTCTGCGCGCGGTCGACGCCTGGAAGAACATGGGACTCTCCGCCGAGGCGGACGTGGTCCTCCTGGCCCGTTTCGACGATGACGGCCGCGCCGCCGAGGAGGGCGCCCGCCGGATGGTCGACTGCTTCCGCGCCGCCGGCTCGACTTGGGCGGACCGGTCGGAGACAGAGGAAGAGGCCGAAATGCTCTTCTCGGCCCGCCGGCTGGCCTTCCCCGCGCTCGAGCGGCTGGGGCCGGTCCTCACGGAGGACGTCTGTGTGCCCATCGGGGCGGTGGCGGAGATGCTGGCCCGCATCGACCGGACCGCGGAGAGACACCGGATCACCATCGCCAACATCGCGCACGTCGGCGACGGCAACTTGCATCCGCTGCTTGTGACGGAACATGGTGACACGGCGGCTCAAATCCGGGCCCGTGCCGCGTTCGACGACATCATCGCCGACGCCCTTGAATTGGGTGGCACGGTGACGGGTGAGCACGGTGTGGGACTGCTCAAGCGGCCAGGTCTCACCCGGGAACTCGGCCCAGCCGTCCTGCGGATGCATCGCGCGGTGAAGCACGCTCTCGACCCGGCCGGGATTCTCAACCCCGGCAAAGTCTTCGGCCCCGCATGATCCGTTGGCCAAGTACGGGCTCCTGCTTCAGGGCCATCGCATGCGGCCAGTCTGTGTCGGCGGTCAGTGGGACTCCCCCAGCGGCGGCCACTTGGCGGGGAGCGATCTGGCCGCCGGTGGTCACTCTGCGTTCCCGGATGGTTCGTTGGCTCCAACAAAGCTGCTGATCATGAGACTCTCGGCCTGCTGTCTCGTAGGTCTGGCTACGGGGAACCGTCAGTCGCGGCCGTGGATCGTGTCGGACGAACTGTGGTCGCTGATCGAGCCGTTGATGCCGCGCCCGGTCGCTGGTGGCATCCTGCGGCCTGGAACGAGGCCGGCGTCTGGGACCGGTTCCATCAGCTGCTTCTGAACGAGCTGCGGTCGAAGAACGAGCTGGACTGGGAGCGGGCGGTGATCGACTCCTCGCACGTCCGCGCGGCCCGGCGGGGCCCAAAAGCGGGCCCCGCCCGGTCGACCTTGCACGGCCGGGCAGCAAGCACCACCTCATCGTCGACGGACAGGGCATCCCGCTCGCAGTGTCGCTGACCGGCGGATACCGCGGGCGACTTCACCCAACTCGAGCCGCTGCTCGACGAGATCCCCGCCGTCGTGGTCCGGGCCGGCAGACCTTGCCGACGCCCCGACGCGCTGCTGGCCGACCGTGGCTGCGACCACGACAAGCGCCGTCGCCTGCTCTGGCAGCGGGGCATCCGCCCCGTGATCGCGAAGCGGGGCGAGCCTCACGGCACCGGCCTGGGCGTCTTCCGCTACGTCGTCGAGCGCACGATCGCCTGGCTCCACGGCTTCCGACGTTTACGCATCCGCTGGGAACGACACGACGACATAAGCGAAGCCTTCCTCGGCCTCGCCGTCTGCCTGATCACCCACCGCCACGTCCAACGCTCGCCGTGATTCTCAGGCTTGTCCCGTAGTTGTGGGTCAGCACGGTTTGAATTCGGGGTAGTAGCCCGCGGCGGCGGTCGCCGTGTCGATGTTCCGCGGGAAGAGCGCGGCTTCGTAGGCACGGATGGCCGCGTCGACGTTCTCGCGCTGTTGGGCGATGGCGTTGCCGAGCTGACCTGCGTCGAAGAGTGCCCAGTTGGCTCCTTCGCCGTCCGGCGGTGCCAGGTGGGCGGCGTCTCCGATGAGCGTGACGCCTGGTACATGTTCCCAGCGGTGTCCGATCGGTAGCCCGTACAAGGGGCGGAAGATCGGCGGGATGTCGCTGTCCGCGACCAGGGCGACGAGAGCCGGCGCCCACCCCTCGAACATCGCCGCGACCGTACGGGCGGCCGCAGGGCCGTCAGTGAAGTCGATGCCGTCGAACCAGTTGAGCGGCTGGTCGAACATGGCGTAGGAGTGCAGGGTGTCCGCGCGCTCGCGCTGCACGCCGAGACCGATGCGGGTGGTTTCGTCATAGGCGGTCATCGACCCGCCGCCGACCAGTGCCAGGGTGGCGGGGTGCCGGGTGTCGCTCTCATACAGGTACGTCTCGATCATCGAGCGTCCGGCATAGGCGGGCGTGGCATCGGACAGCAGCGGCCGGACCTTCGACCAGGCGCCGTCGGCACCGACGAGGATGTCGGTGGCGATCGTCGATCCGTTGCCGAAAGTCACTTCGTGACGACCGTCGGCGAGGGTCCGCACGCTCCGAGTCCTGTGGCCCCAGACGACCGTGCCGGGGGGCAGGGATTCCAGCAGCAACTGCCGAAGCTCGCCGCGCTGCACCTCGGGGCGACCGCCGGCGGGGTCATCGGGTCGGTCCGCCAGGATGGTGCCGTCAGGTGCCACGTCGCGGGACGCCTGGCGGCCTTCGAGGACGAGGGACCGGAAGCCGTTCATCAGGCCGGCGGCGCGGATGCCGTGCTGTCCGTTGTAGTCGTGGATGTCGAGCATCCCGCCTTGGCCCCGGGCCCGGGCAGACGCCTCCGCTTCGTACACCGTGGACGGGATTCCGTGAACCGCCAGGGTTCGTGCCAGTGTCAGTCCCGCAAGACCGGCACCGATGATCGTGATCTGGGTCATGCCTGTGTTCCTTACTGCTGCTGGAGGAACCGGCGGTCCTGCCCGCGAGGCTCCCGGCCGTTGTACGGAGCGGTAGAGCCGGTTCAGGGGGAGCTGGGTGGCTCGATGCGGGACGCGAGCTGTTCGAGCAATTCATGGAGCCGGGCCTGCCCAGCGGTGCCCAGCGGCGCGAGGATCGACTTCTCGACGCGGTCCATGGCCTCTTCGAACCCCTGGATCAGCTCGGAGCCCGCTGCAGTGACGTACACCCGGCGGCTGCGCGTGTCACTCTCCTGCGTCTGGCGCTCCACGAGTCCGCGCCGCTCGAGTCCGGCCAGGAGTCGCGAGACGCTGGGCGCACTGGTGCGCATGGCCCGCGCGACGTCACGCTGAATGGCGTCCGGGTTCTTCGACAGGTACGCCAGCACCGCACTCTGCTCGTGCGTGAGGCCGCGTTCCCGTATCCAGTCTTCAGCTATGCGTCGCTGCCCCCACACGACCCACCGCATCAGCTCCAACGTGCTCTCTCGGCTCGATCCACTCATAGTTAACACGCTAACTGTTGCCAGGTTAACTATCAAGTCTTGGGGCCTTTGCCTCACTGCATGGGGCACACCGCTGGTGCGCCGGGCCTGCGCGCGTAGGCTCTGTCCGCGGTCGCTCCGGCGATCAAACGGATGCACGGGTTCGTCATCCCGGCTGACCAGGGTCGGCTCGGGGTGGTCTTGCCCATAACGTGTCCGCCGCCGCTACAGCTGTAGCGACCGCCCCGCGCCGATGACGCGGAACACCCACCGCTGACAAGGCCGGAACGTGTCACCCACGCCCATATGGCCGCCGAGCTGACCCAAGACCAGAATCGGGAGGCCACAGTCCGGCGGCTTGTAGGAGATCGCGAACCCTGGTCAGCGGCTGCGCCTGGCGGGCTCTGCCACTGTGCTTCGGTATTTCGAAGTCGACGGCCCATCGCCGGTTCCTGATCTGGTCGGGAGCCGGTGTCCGGGGCCGTTTGCACGGGGCTGTGCTGCACGAGCTCGACGACGCAGGCCTGGTCGAGGTCAGCCGAGTCCTCCTCGACACCGCCCATGTCAGGGCTAAAAAGGGGGCGAACACGCAGGTTCGAGCCGCGTGGACCGGGGCAGGCCGGGCATCCAAGATGCACGCCGTGTCGGACGAACGGACCGCCCCTCCTCGTCGGTGTGTCTGCCGGCAACACCCACGACAGCGAAGGGCTGAAACCCATGATCGAGGGGTCACCAAACGAGACAGGACCCCTACGACGGCCGCTACTTCAAGCCCCAGCGCCTGCATGCGGACAAAGCCTACGATCGTCCCGGCCTGCGCAGGTGGCGCCGATGGAAACGCATCGGCGTGCGCATCGCACACAAGGGCGTCGTGTCCAGCAAACGATTAGGGCGGCGCAGGTGGGTGATCAAGCACACGATGTCGTGGCTGTCCGGCTACCGGTGCCTCAGCCCCCGCTACGAGCGAAACCCCCGCAACTACCGGCCTCTCTCGGACTGGCCGCAGCCATCTGCTGCTACAAGCGACTCCAAGAACGTCACCCTGTCACCCCCATGGCGCACTCGGAGGCCCTCCGATCGGCAAATCGGTGAGGGCCGACGGGTGTTCAGACTGCGGTGGTGAAGCCCCAGCCGGGGTGCCGGCGTGCAGGCACCGGTTGCGGGAGTGGCCAGGCAGTCGACGGGCAACGCGGCGATGGCCGGTCGGGGACCACGGAGGTGTGCAAAGGCGTCGCGTAGAGCGCCTCGCCCGAACCGCCCACGTTCGTCAACGCCATGTCACCGGGAACGTCGAGGACCGCTTCATACAGCCGAATCGCCTTGTGCCTACTCGAAGAACTTCAGGCTGTAGCCCGCATCGGTCGTGCTCCCGGGAACGTTGGCGCGCCGGTAGGTGGTGTTGCTCCACCAGACCGCCGTACCGGAGTACCAGTAGCGGTTGGACCACGAGTACGGGGTGCCCTTGGCGACCGCGTGGTACAGGGTGGGGAAGCGGTTTCCGGAGGGCGGAGCGGCGTTGACGTCGCCCCGGGGCAGGATGAACGAGTGGTGGCCGGGTCCATTGACGTTCACGGTCGGAGTCCAGCCGGACATCATCGACGGCGCGTGCGAGCCGAAGAGGCAGCCGTTGCTCTTGTACCAGTCCCAGACGTACGTGGGGTCGCCGCCCGCCCGCAGCCGCAAGTCGGCGATGCAGTACTTGTCACTCCAGCTGCCGTTCGCGGAGTAGACAACGTGCAGCCGCCCGGAGGGGTCGACGACGGGCTGGGGAGCCTCGTTGATGTACGGGTTGCCCACGACCCGCTCCCAGGGCTCGCGCGGCTGCGAGATGACGTACCGGCCGCCGGTGGCCGCCGTGGGGCTGCTCATCCGGGCGATGTAGAGGTTCTGTTCGACGTTGGTGTCGCCGGACCAGCCCGACCACACGAACCAGCGCTGCCCGTTGTAGGTGAAGGGCGCCCCGTCGATGGCCCACTTGTCGCCGGGCAGGGAAACCTTGACGGCCGCGGAGTAACCGGACGTCGGGTTGGCTGAGCCTATGTGGTACATCCGGTGGGCCGCGCCTCGGCCGGCGGCGAAGTAGATCCGGTACTGGCCGTCGTGGTGCACGATCTCCGGCGCCCACACCTCGCCCAGACCCGCACTGTCCCGCCACACCTGGTGCTTCGGCGCGGTGGCCACGGCCTCCGGGGTGGCGGCCGTGCGCACCGCAATCCCGCCGTCCACGGCCTTGGCCGAGACATACAGGTCGCCCACCTTGATCACGGTCGGGTCCGCCCCGCCCACCAGGGAGCGCCCCAGCGTTGAGGGCTGATCCGACACGGTCACCGCCCGATGCGTCGCGCCTCTGTCCGTCTCCTGGGCGCGCCGGTCGGTGGGCCGCTCGTCCGGCTGGGCAGCGATCGCGGCCTGCCCGAGTGCGAGGAGGCCGACGAGCCCCAGCGGAACGGCACCGGCGAGCCAACGGGAAGAGCGCATCAGTTCCCCTCGTGTACGTGACGTGAGTGAGAGCGCTCTCAACGGTTGCGTCGGCGGGTAGCCCTGTCAAGAGGAAGGGCGACGTTGATACGCATTAACAGGTGCAGTGCCGATCACCTCCACTCGCACGGACAGGCCGCCGTTCGGACAGTCCCCCGGTCCTTGCACCACTCCGGAACGAACGAAGCCGCGCCGGCGGTGACCTGGACGGCTCCTCTGTCTCGAAACCGGGCGGACTGGCCGCAGCGGTCGGCGCCGTGTAGTGGTGCCTGACGGCTCTGTGTTTGCTCCGGATGGCCACCAGCGCCTCGTCCGCCGGATTCACGCCGTACCGCCCTTCACCGCCGACAAGACCGGGCAGGCAGCACTTCTCCAATCGGCCGAGTTGTGCGTGGTCCTGCGGCGGCCAGCAACCGTAGCCGAGAAGACAATCCCCATGGCGCCCGGCTCCCGATCGCTCCCACGCCGCTCCCACTCCCTGCCGCCCTGGTCAGCAAGCACTTCAGGACGTCGGGTGGAATCCGGCGCGGGCATCGTCATACTCCGGGTCTCCGCTTTCGCGGATGCGGAGTAGGGACGCCGTGACGACACGTGTCTGACGGCCGATGCGCAGCGCACGGCACGGAGACTGCCCGCTGCGGATGAGGTCGTCTCCCTTGGCCCGTGAGAATCCAAGCGCCCTTGAGGCGCCCTCCACGCTCCCCGTTCCGTCCCAGGTGGCGCGGAAGTGAGCTCTGATGGAGACGGATGCCGCGGCCGAAACCCATCCACCAAGGGCTTCACCCGTCCGGCACCCCAACTGGCCCTGCCTCCGGACGGATTGGAACGAACCCGCGGAACAAGGATCTGCACTACTCCAATCAGGTGACACTGGACTCTAGGGCTTGAGGCATATGCCTCAATCCTGCGTTACTGGGCATATCCAACCAGGGCAGCCCGTTCCGTTCGGGGAGCGTGGCAACGGTGTGAGTTGTCACCCTTCACACGTGGGGAGGTGTGCGGCTCCGCCGGGACCGCGATGGGCACCCCGGAGGGGTTGGATGGCCAGCCGGCACCGCGTGCGGTGTCGGCTGGCCTTTGTCGGCACAAAGGGAGAACCCAAGGCGCACGCCGGTGGTTCACAGGTCTGCTCGTGCGCTCCCCGCCGTCTGAATGATGTGATTGACGTCTTGTCAAAGTGAAGGACCTGTGGGGTACTTGAAGCAGCGAACCGGTGGGCCGCCCATCCCATGACCGGGGATCACGATAAGGGCGGCATGTGCCGGTTCTTCTCCTGTGCGGCGTCGAGGGAAGCCCCTCGGCACGGCGGCACTCTTCAGTCGTCTGCTCTTGCGTGCAACTCCTCCGCGAAGGTCGGCTCCCAAAGCTCATGGTTTCGCTGCGCCCTGTCTGTTCCTGTCAGCGAGGAGTCTCTCCATGCCCATCTCTCCGAACCAGGGATCCACCGGCGGCGGTACGTTGGTGACGGTCACAGGTACGAACCTGTCCGGCACGACCGCTGTCACCTTCGGCACCAGGCCGGCCAGCAGTATCACCAACGTCTCTCCGACCCAGGTCACGGCCGTGTCCCCGTCGGGCACCGGCACCGTCGGAGTCACCGTGACGACCCCGGGCGGAATCAGCAACCCCGTCCCGTTCTTCTACGTCGGAGCCCCGTTCAAGTCGTCGGTCGGCCCGGCTTCCGGTCCGCTGGCGGGCGGCAACACGGTCACCCTCAACGGTGTCGGGCTGGCGACGGCCACGAGTGTGTCCTTCGGCGCCAACACCGCCACGCCCACGGTCGTCTCCGACACCCAGCTCACCGTCGCCGCCCCGGCAGGCGCGGCGGCAGGCCCCGTGGGGGTGAGTGTGACGACCGCAGGCGGGACGAACAACGGCCTGTCGTACACCTACGTGGACGTCCCCACCGTGACCACCGTCGCACCCGCCTCCGGACCGACGTCGGGCGGCACCGGTGTCACCATCACCGGCACCAACCTCGACACCACCGAATCGGTCACCTTCGACGGCACCCCGGCACCGTTCTCCGTGGTGAACGCCACCACGGTCTCGGCAGTGACCCCGCCCGGCGCCGCCGGCGCAGTCGACGTGGTGGTGACCAACGCGGCCGGATCCGACACAGCCGCCGACGCCTTCACCTACGTCGCCGGCCCCGGCATCTGACCCGCGCCCTGCTGCCGCCCGGCTCGCACCGGGCGGCAGTCCTGCCCACCGTTCGACCGGGTAGCCCGCGCCGGGTGGACAGCCTCCGGCTTCTCCCGTGCGGTGACTCCCAGCCCGGGCCGGCGCCCTCGTCGGCCCGGGCTTCGCCCAGGCTGCCATTGGAGCGACCTTCATGCCGCCCACGATCAATACCATCAACCCCACGCAGGGGCCCACTACCGGGGGCACCGTCGTCACCCTCACCGGCACGGCGATGACGGGAACCACCGCCGTACGCTTCGGCAGTACCAACGCCACCTCCTTCACCGTCAATTCGACCACCCAGATCACGGCTGTGAGCCCTCCCCGCGCCGCAGGTGCAGCGGCAGTGACGCTCATCCATCCGACAGGGAACAGCAACTCGGTGACGTTCACCTACGTCGTGGCGCAGGTCCCCCAGATCACGGGGGTGACGCCTGCCAGCGGCCCAACGGCCGGCGGCACCACTGTCATCCTTACGGGAACCGGGCTCACCGGGGCCACGGCGGTTACCTTCGCCGGCGTCCCGGCCACGTCGTTCCTGGTGAACTCAGCCACCCAGATCACCGCCGTCACCCCCGCGGGCACCGCCGGGGCCGCTGCCGTGACCGTAACGACTCCGGGAGGTACGAGCGCCCCGGACGCGTTCTTCTTCTACGCCGCGCCGCCCGTCCTCAACAGCGGCAGCCCCGCCCAGGGCCCGACCGCCGGCGGCACTGTGGTCATGCTCAACGGAAGCAACCTGCTCAACGCCGGCGCCGTGCTCTTCGCCTCCACCAACGCCGCCTCCTTCACCGTGGTGTCAACAACACAGATCACGGCCTCGGCTCCTGCGGGGACGGGCAGCGCGCCCATCACCGTGGTCACGCCGGGCGGCACGAGCAACCCCGTCGCCTTCGCCTATGTCGCCCCGCCCATGCTGTCGGCACTGGTCCCCAGCACCGGTCCGGCGTCAGCGGGCACCGTGGTCACCCTCACCGGCGCGAACCTGGCCACCACGTCGGCTGTCACCTTCGGGAGCACGGCCGCGTCATTCACCACAGTGTCTGACACGCAGGTCACCGCGGTCGCACCCGCAGGCGCCCCAGGCCCGGTCACGGTATCGGTCACCACCGCAGGCGGTACCAGCCCTGGTCTGTCCTACACACGAACCGCCACGCCCGGCATCTGACGCAGCGACCGGCGGGAAGGCCGCCTCACATCCTGCGCGCGCATCCATTCGATTCCCTCACTCGGCCGTCCGGCGAGCAGCGCAGGCAGCTAATCCAACCGGGCTACCTATCAGCGCCGCGTCCCAGGAAGGCAGAGGCGACCGCCATAACGTGAGGGTTCACGACACCCGCACTCTGCGGACCAGAAACCGAAGCAAGGAACCGAACCGGTGCACTTCACGCCATGCAGAGCACGACTGGTCGTCGCCGCAGCCCTGGCCGCCACACTGGGGCTCGCCTCACCCGCCTGGGCCGTACCCTCGAGCACCACGGTGACAGCCATCCCTCAGTCAACCGAGGTGAACGCCCCCGTGCAACTGGCCGCCACAGTCGACTGCCCTTCCGACCCTACCGGCGGCCTCGGCGTCACCTTCTTCGACGGCAGTGACCTGCTCGACACAGTGCCCGTCAATGCCAACGGCCAGGCCACCTACACCGCCACCTTCGCCTCCACCGGCACCCACACCATCACCGCCGCCTACAACGGCAACGCCGACTGCGACGCCTCCAACAGCACCACGACGGTGCAGGTCACCGCAACGCCGACACCCCCCGACCCAGACCCCGGCCTCTGCCTCCTCGCCTGCGGCGGACTGATCAACTTCAACGTCGGCGACATCACCAACACCATCAACAATTACACACACAAGAGCAAGTCCCACAGCAAGCGGCATCAGCGCTAGGTGTATTGATCACGAGCGTTGTCAACGCCGACCGGGCTTGAACACGGCGAAGACCTCCGGTGTGGTGGAGCTGTCCAGGACTGCACCGCACGGAGGTCTTCGTGTCCCACCGCAATGCCCGGCTGACCGTTCACGGCAGGCGGCTGGTCATCCGAGCCACGAACGTGGCCGAGGCGGCGAACACATGACTCGATCACGGCACCGAACCCGCCCACGGCGACATCACGCAGCCTGCGTACGCACCGACCGTGCACCCGACTTGACCGGCCCGGACGACGCCGCGTTCTGCCGTCGTGTGAGCGAAGCGATGGGTCTCGGCCACGAACTGCACGAAGGCCTGCGGTCACTTTCAACGACCCCATGGGTAAGGCGAGTTGTGCCGCTCGCCCGAGCCCGTGCCGGGTACCGCGTGTGCCTCGCCGCGGACCTCGGGAACCTTCCCACGGTCAGCCCGCAGCGGTGTTGTAGTTGACGATCCTCTCCGCCAGGAGGGCGACCGCACCGACCAGCGGGCTGTCGGCGCTCTCGCTGAACAGGTCGGGCAGCCGGTGCGCTTCTTCTTCGGAGGCCGCCACCATCCCCCAGAACGCGTTGTAGCGCGCGGGATCGGCGGGCTTGTCCACAGCCGCCTCGACCGACAGCAGTCCGCCCTCGCGGGTCAGGGCCAGCGCGCCCATCTGCCGCAGCGTCTCCCGCTCCCGTGTCTCGGTGGCGACGACGCTCCAACCCGTCACCGCGGTCCGGTCCAGCGCGGCGACGAGGCTGCCCGGAGCGCTGGGGCCGTCGACGACGATGTCGGGCAGGACGAGGGCCACCGGCCCCAGTGTCATCGGCAGCGCGGAGCGGATCGCGCCGTCGAGACTCGGTTCGTACGACTCGTCCTGGTAGACGAAGACCAGGTGGAATATCCCGGCATAGCGCGCGAGATAGCCGACCGTGTCCAGCTTGTGCTTTCCGAACACGACGACCACGCGTACGTTGAGGCCATTCTTGGCCAACTCGACGACGGGTTCGAGACTGCGGTCCAGGACGGTCACCCCGGGCGCCAGACAGTGGAGTTCCTTCGCGTACGGGGCACCGAAGCGGGTGGCGAACCCGGCACAGGGCAATACAACCGAAACGTCGGGAAGGGAAGCGGAGGAATTATGCATCTGGCTGCTTTCAGGTTGTGTTGACGGTTTGAATTCCGACAGCATTCACTTGCCTATCCACCGGACCGGAAGGACGAACCATGCGGGCGCTGTTGTCCACATACGGAACGCGGGGCGATGTCGAACCGCTGGTGGCACTCGCGGTGCGGCTACGGGCGCTCGGCGCGGAGGTCCGCGTGTGCGCCCCACCGGACGAGGAGTTCGCCAAACGGCTGGCCGGCCTCGGCATAGACCTGGTACCGGTCGGCCCACCGGTGCGGGAGCTGATGCGCGGGACGGAGCTTCCGTCGGCGGCGGACCTGTCCCGGTACCGGGACGAGCTGGTCGACCGGGAGTTCGACGTCTTCCCCGGCGCCGCGGACGGGTGTGACGTGTGGGTGGCGGCCGGCCTGGCCCAGATCGCAGCGCGGTCGGTCGCGGAGGCCGCGGGCATCCCTTACGTGTACGTGAGTTACGCGGCGGTGCAGCTGCCGTCGCCGCATCACGCACCACCGCCCCGTCCGGGCTGGCCGGAGGCGGAGACGGGCGACAACCGGGTCCTGTGGGAGTGGGACGCCCAGCATGTGAACGGGCAGTTCGGCAGGGCACTCAACAGCCACCGGGCCTCGCTCGGCCTGCCGCCGGTGGACAACGTCCGCGACCACGTCGTCACCGACCGTCCGTGGCTCGCGGCGGACCCGGTCCTGGGACCGTGGCGGCCGGCTCCGGGCCTGGACGTGACCCAGACGGGCACGTGGACGCTGCCGGACGAGCGCCCGTTGCCGGCCGATCTGGAAACGTTCATCGACGCGGGCGAGCCGCCGGTCTACGTGGGTTTCGGCAGCGTACGTCCGGTGCGGGACATCGCGCGCAGGGCGATCGAGGCGGTCCGCGCACAGGGCCGTCGCGTACTCGTCGCCCGGGGCTGGGCGGAGCTGGACCTGCTCGACGACCGGAGCGACTGTTTCGCCGTCGGCGAGGTCAACCAGCAGGCGCTGTTCCGGAAAGTGGCCGCGGTGGTGCACCACGGCGGCGCGGGAACCACGACGACGGCGGCCCGGGCGGCCGTTCCCCAGGTGGTGGTGGCCAGTCCGCTCTCGGACAACCCGTACTGGGCCGGCCGGGTCGCGGACCTGGGCATCGGCACGGCACTCGACGGCACTGCGGTGACCACCGAGTCCCTCGACGCCGCGGTCGGGACGGCCCTGGCACCGCGGACCCGGTCCCGGGCGCGGGCCGTGGGCGGCCTGGTCCGCACCGACGGAGCGGAGGTGGCCGCGCGTCTGCTCCTCGACGACGTACGGCGGTGAGCCGCACCGGCCCGCACCGGTCCCGCGGCGACGCGTGGGCGGTGCGGGCGGGAACGCGGCGCCGGCGGTGCTCATCGGGGTCGGTCCGGGTGGCCGTCGGGGGCGTCAGCCCTTGACCGGGCCGCCGTTGATGGCGACCCGCCGCCCGTAGCGGGCGTAGGGGTAGTAGTCGTACGTCGCGTGGTGCTGGACGCAGCGGTTGTCCCAGAAGACCAGGGTGCCCGGCGTCCAGCGGACGCGGCAGTGCAGGACGGGAGTGGCGGCGACGGCGTCGAAGAGCATGTCGAGCAGGGTCCGGCTCTCCCGGGCCGAGAGCTGGGGCACGCGGCTGGTGTAGGCCTTGTTGACGTAGAGCAGCTTGCGGTCGGTCTCGGGGTGCCGGGCGACCAGCGGGTGTTCGCTCTTGGGGATGACGTAGTCCGGCGGCGGGGTGTAACCGCCCAGGGCCTGGGCGCCGTCGTGGACGGCGGTGAGCGGGTCCAACAGGGAGCGCATGGCCGGCGAGAGCATGTCGTAGGCGAGGTGCATGTTCGCGAAGAGTGTGTCGCCGCCGCAGCCCGGCTCGGGGATCTCGGTGATGTACAGCATTGATCCCAGCGACGGTTCGGCGTCGGCGGTGCCGTCGGCGTGCCAGCCGTTGCCCGCCACGTCCGCCGCGGCTGACGTGGTGCGGATCTCCAGGACGCAGGGGTCGCCCTCGGGCGGTGGCGGATTGACGGGACGCAGTTCGCCGAAGGCGGCCGCGAAACGCTTGTGGTCCTCGGTGGTGATCGTCTGATCGCGGAAGACGAGAACGTGGTGGTCGAGGAACGCGGTGCGGATCTCGTCCAGCTGGTCCACCGGGAGTTCCTGCGACAGATCGACGCCGGAGATCTCCGCGCCCAGCACGGGGGTGATGCGCTCGGCCGTGAGCGTGCGGTAGGACCTCGTGGGACGTGTGGTCACCGCTTCCAGTGCTTCGCGTTCGTACGACTCCATGGCTTCTCCTCCAGAGGGGGTGCGGTCAGGACGACGTGGCCGGGGGCGCGGCCGACGGGCCCGCAAGCGCTGCCCTGATGGCCTCGGCGACCGTGTGTACGTGGGGCGGCGAGACGATGCCGTAGTGGTCGGTGGGCAGGGTCCGCCGTACGGCGGTGGGCGGAAGACACGCCCTCCACTGCCGCTCCGTCTCCCGGGGGTCGCCGGGTGCGGGCAGTCCGGCCGTACGCTGTTCGGCCAGCCACAGGAAGGTGGGGACGGAGGCGAGCGGCCGCACACGGTGCTCGTCCAGGCTGCGCAGGTTGGCCCGACAGCAGCGGGCCAGCCGTTCGGAGTAGGCCCGCGCCGGGTCGGACGAGCCGGACGGCAGCGAGGCGCGGGCGCCCAGTTCGGCGGCGAACACCGCCTCCAGGTAGGTCTCGTCCCGGGCGGCGGCCGGCGTCTCCGTCCGGGGCGGCGGCGGGTCCAGCAGGTGGAGTGCCTCCAGCCGGTGCCCGGCAGACTCTGCCAGCCCCGCCATCTCCATGGCCACCCGGGCTCCGAAGGACCACCCCGCCAGGTGGATGCGGTGGCCGGAGCCCTCGAAGCGGGCCCTCAGTGCCGCGTCGTAGTGACGGGCGCGTTCGGCCAGGGACCAGGCGGGCGCTCCGGTGTCGCGCAGGGCCGGATCGGCGATGAGGCACACGGTGGGTGCCGGGCCCAGCTCCCCCACCAGGGGCCGGTACGCCTGGATGTCTCCGCCCACGGGGTGCAGCAGGCACAGGACGGTGTCGTCGTTCCCCTCCTGCCAGATGTCGAGGACGACCGGGGAGCGGGTCTCCCCCGTCTCGCCGGCGGTGGGCTCGGCGGGAGTGAGGGACGCCTCCAGTTGTTTGAGGATTTCGGCGAGGCTGACCCGGTGGCTGAAGGAGGCGAGGTCGAACTCGACGCCGTAGTCGTCCTCGATGGTGGCGATCACGCTGATCAGGGTCAGCGAGTCGGCGCCGAGGTCGTACAGGGAGTCGTCCGGGTCCAGTTCGTCCACGCCGAGCAGGCCCCGGACCACGCGGGCCAGGGCCGCGGCCCGTTCCGCGGCGCCGTCCGGCGGGGCGGGACACGGGACGGGTGGTTCCGGCCGGTCCTCGGCGGCGGGGGCGTAGAACGCGCGGGAGGCGGCGAGGTCGGTG
This sequence comes from Streptomyces sp. NPDC034099, assembly GCF_055575415.1. NCBI lineage: Bacteria > Bacillati > Actinomycetota > Actinomycetes > Kitasatosporales > Streptomycetaceae > Streptomyces > Streptomyces sp. NPDC034099. The sequence continues at coordinate 55,765 of NZ_JBVISR010000014.1, forward strand.
GTGGAGACGAGGAGCTGGGGCAGTTGCAGAGCCAGGGCGTGGGCGAGGACCTCTTTTCCCTCCTCGGTCGTCAGGCCGACGTCCAGGTGTGCCCGGTGGCGGCTGTCGGGGTGCGCGACCCGTGTCGCCATCCCGGTCTCACGCCAGATGTCCCAGTCGATACCGATCCGGACGGTCTCCTCCGTCTCGGTGGCGCGGTGGTGGGCGAAGCCGTCGAGCAGGCTCGCTCCGGCCGCGTAGTCGCTCTGCCCGACGCCGCCGAGCAGGGCGGACATGGAGGAGCAGTAGACGGCGAACCGCGGCCGGAGGGCGGCGATGAGATGCTCCACGACGAGCGCGCCGCCCTCGCGGGCCGCGGCGGCGTCCCGCATCGCCGCCGCGTCGCGACGCACGAGCAACCCGCCGTGTCCGAGGCCGGCCGCGTGGACGACACCGTCCAGGCGTGCGGTGTGCTCGGCGACGGCCGCCGCCACCTCGTGTGCGGGCGTGGTCGCCAGGTCCATCGCCATGAGGCCGACGCGATCGGCCCAGCGGTCGAGTTCCTCGGGGAGCCGGGGGTTCCTCGACAGCAGCAGGATCCGCCCGTCGGTGTGTTCCAGGAGCCAGGCGGCGACGGCACGGCCGATGCCACCGGTGCCGCCCAGGATCAGGTGGACCGTGTCCGGTCCGGCCGGTACCAGGGGCTCGGGGTCCGGCGGCGCGGCCACGGGGGTGGTGCCCGGCCGCCACCAGTAGCCCTGCCGCAGCGCGAGCTGCCGGGTCGGGCCCCCGTCGTCCGAGCGCCCCGACGGGTGGGGGCCCGCGACGAGCGCGGCCACCGGTGCGGCCCAGCGGGTCAGGTCACCGTCGGGGAGGTCCAGCCAGTGGCCGTCCAGGACGGCTTCCTGGGCGGCGGTCTCCACCGGTCCCCCGAGGAGCGCGAGTTCGGGTCGGTCCACCGTTGCGTGCACGGGGCGCGCGCCGTACGACAGCCACCACACGCGGGGACGGCCGGTCCGCCCGGCCAGCGCCTGGGCCAGGGCCGCCGTGGTGTCCAGGCAGGCGTGACGGGCACGGGCCAGCGTGTCGGCGCCGACCGGCCCCGTCACGTCCAGGGGCAGCGCGTGCACCCACTCCGTTCGAACCGCGGCCCCGACGGATCCGGTGCCGTCGTCGGACAGGGCGTCGAGCACCAGGCGCAGCGACGCCGGGTCGGCCGGGTCGGCGTCGAAGCTGTCGGGCCCCCTGCGGGCGAAGGCGGTGGACGGATGGACCCGGATGAGCCTGGAGGACACGGCCTCGAACGGTGTGTACGCCTCCCGGGGGGTGCTTTCGGCGGCCACGACGACCACGAGGGGCCCGTCCCCGGTCCGTGCGGCGCCTTCCGGGACCGAGGCGCGGCGCGACCGGACCCAATGCGGCTGGTGCAGCCAGTCCGACGGGGGCAGCCGCCGGGGTCCGGCGACCGCGGGCGCGGGCGCGCGGTCGAAGTCGCACTCCGTGAGAGCGAACGACGGGGGCGGGAAGTCCCAGGGGGCCGGGGCGGGTCCCGGGCTCCAGACGACGGACCGTCCGGCGGTCCACTCCCGGGCGAGGTCGTGGGCCGTGCGGCCGACGGCGGGGGCCGGGGCGGCGTCCGGGTCGGCAGTGCCGTGCGGGACCTCTCCGGCGGCGACCGTGCGCAGCCAGTCCACGGCGGCGGTGACGTCCTCGACGGCCGCCGCGGTCCGCAGGCGTCGGGCGGGGCGGCCGGCCTGCAGGTGACGCAGTACCGCCTCGTAGCGGTCGGGCCGTGAGCCGAGGTAGTCGGCGATCCGTGCGGCGTCGGCGACGAGGGCGTCCCTGCCCGACGCGGAGAGCACCAGGCACCTGGGTACGTCGCGGGGCGCGGCGTCGCCGGTCCCGGTGGGCCGTTCGACGATGACGTGCGCGTTGGTGCCGCCGATCCCGAAGCTGCTCACCGCGGCCACCCGTTCGCGTCCCCCGGGCCAGGGCGCTGCCTCGGTGGGGACGTGGAAGGGGGTGGGGTCGGGCCCGATCTCGGGGTTGAAGGCGCGGAAGTTGAGGGTGGGCGGGACGGTCCCGTGGTAGACGGCGAGGACGGCGCGTACCAGGCCCACCACACCGGCGGCGGCTCCCAGGTGGCCCAGCTGGCTCTTGACGGAGCCAAGGGCGCAGCGGCCGGACTCGTCGACGCCGTAGGCCTGTCGCAGGGCGCTCACCTCGATCGGGTCGCCCAGCCGGGTCCCGGTTCCGTGTGCCTCGACGTAGCCCAGGTCGGCGCCGGTGCGTCCGGCGCGGGCCAGCGCGGCCCGGACGACCTCGCGCTGTCCGGACACGGACGGTGCGGTGTAACTGATCTTCGCCGCACCGTCGTTGTTGACGGCGGAGCCGGTGAGGACCGCGTAGACGGTGTCGCCGTCGCGCCGTGCCCGTCGCAACGTCTTGAGGACCACGACACCGACACCGCTGGCGCCGACCGTCCCGGTCGCGTCGTCGCTGAAGGGCCGGCAGTCGCCGTCCGCGGAGAAGATGTGCTGTGGCCGGTACCGGTAGCCGCCGGTGAGGCGGGGGTCGATCAGCACTCCTGCGGCGAGCATGGCCTCGGCTTCGCCCTGCCGGAGCAGGCCGGCCGCGAGGTGCACGGCGACCAGGGAACTCGAGCACGCGGTCTGGGCGCTGAAGGCGGGGCCGGTCAGCCCGAGGTGATAGGCCGCCTTGGTGGCCAGGAAGTCCTTCTCGTGGTGCAGGGCGAGCTGGAAGCCGTCGGGCAGCCGGTCGGGGTCCGCCTCGAGCAGCAGGGACTGGAAGTAGGTGTTCTCGCCGGCGCCGGCCACCAGGCCCACGCGCGTGGCCGAGGTGTCCGCGATGCCGGCGTGGGCCAGTGCCTGTACGCAGGCCATCAGCAGATGCCGCTGCTGAGGGTCCATCAGGCGGGCCTCCTGCGGGCTGATGCCGAAGTGGCCCGGGTCGAAGCCGAGCATCGCGTCGAGCGTGCTGTGCGCGCCGACGACGCCTTCCGGGGCGTCGATGCGGCGGATGCCGGTGCCGCCCGAGACGACCAGGTCCCAGAAGGCGGCGAGGTCCGCGGCGCCGGGCACCCGTAACGCCATGCCGACGACCGCGACGGGTTCGCCGGGCCGGGGGTCCTCGTCGTTCTCCTCGGCGGGGGCGGCGGCTGCTTCGGGGCCGGGCCGGGCGGGGGCGGCGAGGTGGCGGGCCAGGGAGCGGACGGTGACGTGCTCGAAGAGGTCCGCGACACCGAAACGCAGTCCCAGCGAAGTGGTGCAGCGCAGATGGAAGCGTATGAGGGCGAGGCTGGAGGCGCCGGCCTCGAAGAAGGTCTGGTCCGGTCCGATCGCCGCCCCGGTGACCTCCTGGAAGGCGGTGGAGAGCCGCTCCTCGTCGGCCGACAGGCCGGTGCGGGCGGCCGTCGTGCGGCGCAGCTCCTCACCCGGCGCCCGCAGGGCGGCCCTCCGGTCCACTTTGCCGCTGGGGGTGCGGGGCAGCACGGGCAGTGCCCGGAAGCGGTCCACGCGGACGTAGGAAGGCAGTGAGGTGGCGAGGTGGGCGCCGAGCTCGTCGGCGGAGGCGGTCTCGCCCCGGAACTGCAGACAGGCGGTCAGCCGGTTCCCGTCGAGCGCGACGACGGCGTTGGCCACCAGCGGGTGGCGCAGCAGGACCGTCTCGACGGCGCCGAGTTCCAGCCGGTGTCCGCTCCATTTGATCTGCTGGTCGTCGCGGCCCGCGTAGTGCAGCAGACCCTCGTGGTCGAACCAGGCCCGGTCGCCGCTGCGGTAGAACAGGCCGGCTCCGGGCACCTCGGTGAAGCGGGGGTCGTCGGACGCGGGAGCGTCGAGGTAGCAGCGGGTGGCCATGGTGCCGCCGATCAGCAGTTCACCGGTGCACCCGGGCGGGACCGGGTCGCCGTGGGCGTCCACGACGCGCAGGTCGGCACCGGCCACCGGGCGTCCGACGGCGGGCCGCTCGGGCCACTCCCTCGGGTCGCCCTCCAGGCACAGGGCGCTGACCACGTGGGTCTCGGTCGGCCCGTAGTGGTTGAACAGCCGGGCGCCGGGCAGTCCGGAGAACCAACTGCGGACGGTGTCCGTGCACACCGGCTGCTCGCCCGCGGTGACCACCTCGCGCAGCCGCGAGGGGAACCTTCCCAGCCGGACGCCGTACTCGGCGAGCAGTTGCAGCGCCACGTACGGCATGAAGATCCGTTCGGTGCCCGCCGACTCCAGCCGGTCCAGGAGCGCGGGGACGTCCTGGCGCCACTCGGGGCGGATCAGTTGCAGGCTGCCGCCGGTGCACAGCGTTCCGAAGATCTCCTGGAACGACACGTCGAACGCGAGCATGGAGAACTGCTGGGTGGCCGCCGGTCCGGCCGGGCCTCCGGTTCCGGACTGCCACCGGATCAGGTTGCACAACGTGCGGTCGGATATCTCCACGCCCTTGGGGACGCCGCTGGAGCCGGAGGTGAACAGCGTGTACAGCGGCCTGGCGCCGTCGTGACAACCGGCCGCCCGGGGGATCCGCCGCAGCGGCACCCGGCCCGTCAGGACGACGGGGTGGCGGGCCACGTCGGGCGGGAGCGGTGTGTCCGGCGCGGGCGCCCCTGCGGGTGGGACCAGGACGCAGAGCGGGTCGACCAGCTCCAGGACCCGGCGCAGCACGTCGGGCGGGTAGGAGGGGTCCAGGGGTACGGCGGTGAGGTTCAGCCGCGCCAGTGCCAGCAGGGACACCACGTGCTCGGTGGACGGCTCCAGGTACAGCGCCACCCGGCAGGTCCCGCCGTCGGCGGGGACGGGGTAGCGGTCGGCCAGTTCGGTGGCGAGGTCCGCGGCGAGGGCGTCGAGGGCCTCGTAGGTGAGGGTGCTCCCGTCGGCCGTCAGCAGGGCGGTGGCCCCGGGGGTGCGGGCGACCTGCCGGGCGAAGCCGTCGGCGACGGTGGTGAAACCCGGCTGCGGGGCGGGTCCGCGCCCGTACCGCGGCAGGGAACGCCGGTACGGCGCGACCAGTTCGCGCGCGGTGGACCGGCCACCGGCCGCGAGCGCGTCCAGGCCGCCTGCGAACAGGGCGGCCATCGCCTCGACGTCCTCGGCGGAGAAGCGGTCCTCCGCGTACTCCCACAGCAGGTCGAGTCCCTCGGGGTGGTCGACGACGGACACCGTCATCGGGCACTTGGCCTCCGTCGCCGCCCACCACAGGGGACGCTGGGTGCAGCCGGGCAGCCGCAGCCCCGCGAAGTCGGTGTTCTCCGACACGAACAGGAAGTCGAACGGAGTGCCGTCGCCGAGTTCTTCCCAGCCGGTCAGTACGTCCGTGAGGGCCACGTCCTGGCAGCGCAGCACCTGTGCGGTTCCGGTTCCCGTGCGAAGGAGGTGTGCTCGCAGGTCCTCTCCGGGATCGACGGTCACCGGCAGCAGCACGGTGTTGGCCAGCATGCCGACGCTGTGCTCCAGCTCGGCCACCGGGCGGTTGGCGACCGGCGTGGCGACGCGCGGGCGGACCACGCCGGTCACTCCGTACAAGCTCCAGGAGAAGACGGTGAGCAGCGTCTGGAAACGGGTCAGGCCGAGTTCGGCGCAGAGCCGGTCCAGCCCGGCCCGGCGTGCGGTGTCGAGGCGGGTGCGCAGCAGCCGGGCCCGTGGTGCCGGTTCGGTGCCGTGGCCGGTGAGCGGTTCCTGGGGCTCCTGCGACTCGCGGTAGTGCGCGAGGAGTTCGTCGCGCCGGGCGCGGTACGCGTCGGTCGCGAACCAGGTGTTCTGCCAGACGGCGAAGTCCAGGGGGGTCGCGGCCTGTGCCATGGACGGTTCGGCCGGGGTGTCGGCCGCGTCGGCGTAGAAGGCGGACAGGTCGCGCAGCAGGATGCCCAGTGACCATCCGTCGACGGCGATGTGGTGCAGGTGGAGCAGGAGTGTCCCGCCGCCGTTCCGGGGCAGCCAGCAGGTCCGGAGCATCCGGGGGTCGGCGAGGTCGAAGGGCTCGGCGAAGAAGGCGTCGGCGAAGGCGTGCGCCTCTTCCTCGTCCCACGCCGGCCGTGGTTCCGGCTCGTGCCAGGGGTCGTACGGCTCGCCGACTCTCTGTTCGAGTCCCCGCGCGCCGTGGCTGAAGCCGGTCCGCAGGGCGGCGTGACGGGTCACCAGGGTACGCAGCGCCCGTCGCAGGCGGGCGGTGTCGACGGGTCCGTCCACGCGGAACGCCTGGTGGACGGAGTAGGCCCGGGAGTCCGGTGCACGGCGTTGCAGCAGCCACAACCGCTGCTGCTCACTCGTGGCGGGCGCCGAGCGGGCGCCGACGGCCGCCAGTGGGGGGTATGCGTTCCTCGCGTGAGGGCCGGCCGCGGTGACGGCTCGGACGACGGCGGCGAGGTCGCCGTGCAGGACGGTCGCCTGCGGCAGGTCGTGGCCCCAGCGCTGCCGGACGGCGAAGCGGAAGCGCAGGGCCTTCAGCGAGTCGCCGCCGGCGGCGATCCACCGGTCACCGAGTCCGAGGCCGCTGGTGCCCAGGACCTGTTCGGCCAGGTCCAGTACACCTCGCTCCGTGTCCGTCGCGGCCGGTGCGCCGGACACGCCGGGACGCCAGGGCCTGCCGGTCACCCGCAGCAGCGCGGCCTGGTCGATTTTGCCGTTGGGATTGAGCGGCAGCTCCGCAACGAGGTGGATGTGGTGCGGGCGCATGTAGGCGGGCAGGTGCGCCGCGAGATGGGCGTCGAACTCCTCGAAGGGGACCTCGTGCCGCAGGACGACGAAGGCGAGCAGTTCGTTGCTGCCCTCCTCGCCCTCGCGCCGTGTGCAGACGTGGGCCTGCCGGACGCCCGGGTGGGTGAGGACGTGCCGCTCCACCTCGCCGGGCTCGATCCGGAAGCCACGGACCTTGACCTGCCGGTCGGTGCGTCCGACGTACTCCACGCGCCCCTCGTCGTCGGTCCGTACGAGGTCACCGGTGCGGTAGTACCGCTCCCGGCCTCCGTCGAGCCAGGCCAGCCGCACGAAGCGCCGTTCGGTCTCCTCCGGGAGGTTGCGGTAGCCGGACGCGAGTCCGGCGCCGCTGAGCAGGAGTTCGGCGACCTCGCCGGGCGCGGCCACCCGCCGCTGGTCCGGTACGGCGACGACGGCCCCGGTGTGCGGCAGGGGCCGCCCGATCGGCACCACGTCGCCGTCGAGGTCCCGCGGGATCGGCTGGCACAGGGCGAACGTGGTGGACTCGGTCGGCCCGTAGACGTTGTACAGGCGCGTGCCACTGTCGGCGTTGTCCCGGTACCAGCGGCGCATCACCCGGGGGTTGAGCTGTTCCCCGCCCACGAGGACCTGACCGGCCGCGGCGAAGCAGTCGGGGACGGCCGTGACCACCGCGTTGAACAGCGCGGTCGTGACGAAGACGGTGTCCACCCGTTCACGCCGCAGCGCCGCGGCGAGCCTCTCGGGGTTCTGGGCGTCCGCGTCGCGCAGGACCACGCACACTCCACCGGTCAGCAGCGGCACCCAGACCTCGAAGCTCAGCGCGTCGAACGCCGGGTTCGCCAGGCACGCGTAGCGAAGACCGGGTCCGACCCGGATGTAGCCGGGCCGTGCCAGTCGCATGACACCGGCGTCGCGGACTTCGACGCCCTTGGGCCGGCCGGTCGTTCCCGAGGTGTAGAACAGGAAGGACACGTCGTCGGCGGTGTGGGGTTCGGGTGCGGTCGCCGCGCCGTCCGGGGGCGCGGGCAGCAGCGTGTCGACCGCTAGCGCTGTCCTGCCCCGTCCTAGTTCGCCGCCGTTCTCGGAGGCGGCGTGCACCAGGATGTCGGCGCCGGAGTCCCGGAGGATGAAGAGGAGGCGTTCGAGTGGGCTCTGGATGTCCAGCGGCACCACCCGGGCACCGGTGCGCAGGATGCCGAGCATCACGCAGACCAGTTGCCACGAGCGCGGCAGTGCGACGGCCACGGACCGCCCTGGTGCCACGCCCTGGCGGCCCAGTGCCTCGGCGACGGCCGCCGCCGCGGCGTTCAGCGTCGCGTAGTCCAGGCGTACGTCGCCGTCGACGACCGCGTCCGCGTCCGGAGTGCGCAGGGCCCGGCGGTGGACGGCGAGGGCGATCCCCGACGCCGTGCCCGGGTCGGCGGTAGGGGCGGAGGAGTGTTCGGGCAGGGGCGGTTCCATCAGTCCTCCAACATGCCGTAAGGGGTCGCGAGCGGCGTCCCGGTGCCTGCCGGGCCTGGTGTCAGCCGGGCCAGCTCGGCGACGAGGACGGAGGCGACCCGTGGCAGTTCGTCGCTCTCCAGCATGTCCCAGTGGCCGCAGGCGACCGGCTCGACGCTGAAGTCGCCTGTGACACGGCGGCGCCAGAACGCGCGCAGGCGGCCGGGCGCCTCCTCGTCGTCCTCGTCCCGTACGTCCGTCGCCTGCATCAGCAGGACGCGGGCCGGTGACTCGGGTACGACGTAGGCCGCGGCCGTCTCACGGTGGTGGTTGTAGACCGTCAGGTACCGAGCCACCTGGTCGTCGTCGATGCCCGGGTACATGCCGTTGAAGCGCACCAGCTTTGCCCGGAACTCCTCCATGCCGACCGGTCCGACCGCGGCGCGCTCCCGTGCGTCTCCCCCGCCCTGCATGCCGTGGGTGTCGAGGAGGACCACGCTCACCCTCTGCCGTCCGTTCGCCGCCAGCCGACGGCCCATCTCGTACGCGATCAGGCCGCCGTAGGAGAGTCCGCACAGCACCAGTGCCTCGTCCCGCCCGGGCTCGACGAGCCGAAGGTACTCCTCCGCCATCTCCTCGACGCCGGGCAGGACGGACTCGCCGGGGTTGATGCCGGGTGCCTGGAGTCCCACCACACCGACGCCGTCGGGCAGGGCCGCGGACAGCGGCAGGTAGCAGAAGGCGGTACCGCCGGCGGGATGGATGCAGACCACCCGCTGCCGGCCGTCGCCCGGGCGGAACTCCACCAGACTGCTGACGTCGGCGGGCGGCGTGGCGCCGGCGCCGTGGCCGCGCACCCGTTCGGCGAGCGCCTCGATGGTGGGGTGCAGCATGACGTCCCGGACCGGCAGGGGCACGCGGAGCTCTTCCTGGACGGCGGCGGCCATCTTGATCGCCGATATCGATGTGCCGCCGAGTTCGAAGAAGTCGTCGCCGATGCCGACGTCCGGGTGCAGCAGCAGCCGGCGCCAGATCCGGTGGAGCGCCATTTCCACGTGGTCGCGGGGCGCGGCCGTGTTGACCCGGCCGGTTCGGGCGCCCGCTGCGGCGCGCAGCACCGCGGGCCGGTCCACCTTGCCGCTGCGGTTCAACGGCAGGCGCGGGAACTCGGCCACCACCACCGGGATCATGTAGTCGGGCAGGTGGTCCCGGAGGGCCGCGCGCCACTCGTACGCCGTGCGCGTGGTCCCCTCGTCGCAGCCCACGCCCGCGACGAGGTGCGGGCCGCCGGGTGTGTCGCGGTCGGCGAGCACCACGGCCTCCCGCACGCCGGGGACCGCGAGCAGGGCCGCCTCGACCTCACCGGGTTCGATGCGGAAACCGCGCAGCTTGAGCTGGTCGTCGCGGCGGCCGGCGTACTCGGCGTTGCCGTCCGGCAGCCAGCGCGCCAGGTCGCCGGTGCGGTAGACGCGCTCGCCGGGGACGAAGGGGTCGGGGACGAACGCCTCGTCGGTGAGGTCCGGGCGGTTCAGGTATCCGCGGGCGAGGCTCGCGCCGCCCAGGTAGACCTCACCGACGACCCCCACCGGGACCGGGCGCATACGGTCGTCGAGCAGGTACAGGCGGGTGCCGCGCAGCGGCCGTCCGATGGGGCAGGGCCGCTCGTAGGGCTTCGGATCGGTGTAGGCGGTGGAGTAGAGCGTCGCCTCGGTCGGGCCGTAGCCGAAGCAGATGCGCAGGCCGGGAAGGCACTCACGCATGCGGTACAGAGCCCGCTCGGGCAGGGACTCCACTCCGGTGAGGAGCTGGCGCAGGCTCAGTCCGGCCAGGCGGGCGGCCGGGTCCTCGTCGGCCCACAGGACGTAGGAGGGCGGCAGGAACGCCTGGGTGACCCGGTGCTCGCGCAGCCACGCCATGAGGGCCCCGGGGTCGCCGCGGAGTTCGTCGGGGACGAGGTGGAGCACGGCTCCGGTGGTCAGCGGTACGAGGAGTTCGTGCACCGACGCGTCGAAGCCGATGCTGGACCAGGCCGACGCTGCCTCGCCGGGCGCGTCCCCCATGAGGTCGCGCCAGTGGTCGAAGAGGTTGATCACGCTGCCGTGCGTGACCGCCACGCCCTTGGGGCGGCCGGTCGATCCCGAGGTGTAGATGACGTAGGCGAGCCGGGCGGGGTCCGCGCCCACCTCCGGTGCTTCCTCGTGCGCTCCCTCCGCCTCGACCTTCGCCAGGTTCTCCCACGGCTGCCGGTCGTCGCCCGGCGTGTCCTCCCCGTCGGTCAGCACCAGGACCGGCGCGGCGTCGTCCGCCATGGCGGTGAGGCGCTCCGGGGGCTGGCCGGGGTCCAGGGGAAGGTAGGCGGCGCCGGCCTTGAGGATGCCGAGCACGCCGACGACGAGGTCCGCCGTGCGGCCGGCGTGCAGGCCGACCACGCGATCGGGTCCGGCGCCGCGAGCGGTCAACGCGTGCGCGAGCCGGTTGGCCCGGCGGTCCAGTGTCCGGTAGTCCAGCACCGTGTCCCCGGCCACCACGGCGGGCTGCCGCGGCCGTGTCCGTACCTGTTCGGCGAACCGCTCCAGCAGGCCCGCCGGAACCGGTGAGTCCGGCTCACAAGCTGCGGGTCCTGTGCTGAAGGCGGCAAGGAGTTCGCGCTGTTCGTCACGGTGCAGCAGGGTCAGATCGGCGATCTCCGCTCCGGGCTGCCGGGTCATCAGGTGCAGCACACGTAAGAACTGGCGTACGTACCGTTCGACGGTCGTCCGGTCGAAGAGTGACACCGCGTAGTCGAGCTCCCCGGTGAGCCGTGGCCCCTCGTCGGCCAGCGCCAGGACCATGTCGAACTTCGCCGGCACATGGGCGGCGTCCTGCCGCAACTCCACGTCCAGACCAGGAAGTTCCAGTTCCCTCCGCATGGAGGGGACCCAGGCGAACATGGTCTGGAACAGCGCCGTGTGGGCGGGGCTGCGCGGCGGGTTGACCACTTCCACCACCCGCTCGAACGGCAGGTCGACATGGCGGAGAGCGTCCCGAACCCGCTGGTTGACCCGCTTGAGGACGTCGGCGACACGAGGCGAGCCGGACAGGTCCGCGCGCAGGGCGAGCGTGTTGACGAAAAGGCCGATCAGGCCCTCCACATCACCGCGGCGGCGGTTCGAGGTGGGAGCCCCGACAACGATGTCGTCCTGCCCCGACAGCAGCGAGAGGAGCACGGACCAACCGGTCAGAACGGTGGCGTACAGGGAAACACCGTGGTCCGCGGCGAGGTCGCGCAAAGCCCTCGTCAGATCCTCGTCGACGGTCACGGTGACCCGGTCGCCACGGAAGACCTGTTCGGGCGGGCGGGGCCGGTCGGTGGGCACGGAGAGCACGGCCGGAGCGCCCGCCAGCGCGTCGGCCCAGTACTCCGCGTGCGCGGCGGGGTCCGCTCCCGACATCCACTCCCACTGCCAGCGGGTGTAGTCGCTGTACTGCCAGGTCAGTTCCGGCAGTACGGCGTCCCGCCCCTCTTGGAGCGCGGTGTACACCTGGCCCAGTTCACGCAGGAGCAGGGAACGGGACCAGCCGTCGAAAACGATGTGATGCGCCGTCAGAAGCAGTACGTGGTGGTCCGTTCGGAGCTTCACCAGACAGCCGCGCACCATGGGTTCCTCGCCCAGCCGGAACGGGGCGCCTTCCACCGCGTGCCGGATGCGGGTGAACCGCTCGGCCGCGTCGGGCAACCGCGTCAGGTCCTCGACCGTCACCCGGAACCCGGTCCCGGGCGGGTCGACGACCTGGAGCGCCGAGCCGCCGGAGGGCACCAGCCGGGTGCGTAGCGCCTCGTGCCGGGCCGCGAGCAGGTGCAGCGCCCGCACGAGCAGGTCACGGTCGAGGGCCCCGCGGATGTCGAAGGGCATCGGCTCGTTGTAGGCGGCACTGGCGTCTTCGCCCATACGTGCCATGACCCACAGTCGCTCCTGCGCCAGGGACAGCGGCGCGGGAGGCGTCCTTTCGCCGGAAGGTCGGGGAACAACGATGTGGGGAGGAGACACGGACCACCCTTCACACGAAACAAAAGGGACGGAAACATGCACTGGCACTCTCGACGTGAATGTCTGCCCCCGCGCAGCCATTCCTTCCACAGCTCCGCTTTACTGCACCAAAGGCACCCGGGATACAATTCGGAGGAATAATCAGGGAAGTGTCCGCTTTTTCCGCCCACCGCGGCGGCGATTTATTTCCGCTGATATTAATTGCGAGTCGATCACCTGGTCAACAGTGACCCACGCCACACCACCCTGACCGGCGGCCGGTCTCCCGCGCAGAATTCTGCGCACATCAGACCCTTTTGCACGACTCTCGACCATCCTGATTCGACGTGCACGCAACGCCCTACAGTGGCCCCAGGACCACAATCACCGGGGGGCTCGGAACAACATGCGACGCACAAGATCACTGGTCACGGCGGTCGTGCTGAGCGCCGTCGGCGTGCTGCTGCTCGGCGCCTGCGGGACCGTCCGGGCCGGTTCCGGCAGCACGGCGACTCCGACAGAGCCGGCGCGCTGGCAGACGTTCGCCCCATTCCGGGTGACGGCCGCCCGACTCGCCGACGACCGGCGCACGCTCAGCGTCGACGCCGAGGTGCCCGGCGGCGGGAAGACGTGCGCACGCGATCTGAAGGCGACCGTCACGGACACCTCGGACCGCACCGTGTGGGTGCAGGTGACGTTCTCCGCCCTCACGGGCGGCGCCCCGCACGCCGACTGCCGCACGACCGCGACAAGCACGGCGAAGGTGCGACTGCCGTCCCCGCTCGGCAACCGCGAACTGGCCATGGACACCCACACCGTGTTCACCGCGGACGGCGCCCACCTGCCGGACTTGCGCCTCTGCGGCGAACTCGGCTGCCACCCCGCGCCCACCGGCTGCACGCCCGCCTCCTACGACCAGGCGGTCATGGCGCTCGACGTACCGAACCACACCTCCCGCGGCGAGGAGCGTTGCGACGGGAAGTGGCTGGTGTTCGACGTCTCCTCGCGCATGGGCCCGGCCTGTCCCGAGGGCACCAGCCCCGGCTGCGGGGCGAGTCTCCGTGACCGCTGGTTCTTCCGGGCCGAGAAGTCGGGCTGGAAGCCGGTCGCCCGCAGCGCGAAGGGCGGATGCACCGACGTGCACCGCATCGAACCCGCCTTTCCCTCGGTCCTGTGCGACGGACTTCCTCCGCTCGAGCGGACGGAGGGTCGCTGACCGGGCCGACAACGTCGGTTGAGGGCCCGGTCAACAGGGCTCGCGCCTACTGGAGCTGGCTGACCATCCAGCGCTGGGAGCTGAACACCTTGCCGCTGCAGGTCTGCAACTGCAGCGCGGCATCGAGTTCGGAGCGGTCGCCACCTGCCACGCCCATGCACAGGTTGTTGCTCACGACGTTACGGACGCGGTTCCCGTACTCGTTGGGATCCAGCCACCAGAGCTGGTTGTCCGCGGTCGTACTGTTGCAGTGGTATTCCATGATCTTCGAGCCGGGCTTGACGGACTTGTAGTACGAAAGGTCGAGGCAGAGCCCGCTCTTGCGGTTCTTGATCACGAACAGGCTGGATCCCTGCGGTCCGCCGTCCTTGTCCACCACCTTCAGGTCGTAGATCTGGTTGTCCGCGGTGGTGGCCCTGCACGTGCCCTGCTTGAGCGCACCGGCGGGCTTCCCCTTGCCTTCGCCGGGGACGTCGACGCACAGGCCGGTCAGCTGGTTCTTCAGCATGACGTTGGCCTTGCCGGACAGGGCGTTGGCCATCTGCCGGCGGGTGGGTGGGGCCGACTTCTCGGTCTCCTTCCCGGGCGCCGCCGACTCCGCCCTCCCGGGCGCCGCCGACTCCGCCTTCGCGGGCGCCTGCTCCGTGTCGGCGGCAGGGACCTTCTTCACCTCGGCGACCGTCTCGGGCGCTGTCTTCCTGGCGGTGCTCGGGGAAGCGCTCGGGGACGGCGACTCCGCCACGTAGTCGGCGGGCGGCTTGTCGTCGGACATGTTGGGTTCGAGAGGCTCGCCACCCACGGGCTTCGAGCCGACCGACTGCTCCGTGGGGCGGTCGTCGTCGCTCGTACCGACAAACACGATGATCGGTACACCGATGAGCACCGCTCCCGCGAGGGCGGCCGCGGCGATCATGGGGCCGCGCGGGCGTCCCGGGCTCGCCTCGTCCGGGCCCGGGCCGTCCGGGTGGTCGTGGTCCGACGCGAAGAGCAGCCCCGACCGGCCGTCGTTGTCGGGCTCCTCGGCGGCCGCGGACTGCTCGGGCCGCGTGCCCTCCGCCCGTGCGGGATCGGCCGCCTCCGGAGCGGGTTCGGTGCTCTCGGAGCGCGAGCGCAGCCCGAGGAACCGTCTGCGGGCGGTCCCGTCCGGCGTCGGCGCGGCGGTCGCGGCGGATTCCGGTGTGCCCGGGGCGGGTTCGGCGGACATCGTGGCGGGGCCCGGCGGAGCCGATGGCTCCGCGGCGCCTGTGGCCGTGGAGCCGGACGTTGTCGGGTCCGGGGCCGCGGCACCCGGAGTGCGGGGACCGAGGTCCGCGCCCGGCCCCTGGTCCGGCGGCGGTACGGACACCGCACGGCGGACGGAGACGGACGACGGCCTCTCCCCCGCCGGGGGATCGTGCTGATGAGGCATAACAGCTCCTTGTCGAGGTGGGTGTGCGGGGAGGTGGCCCGCCGGCCGTCAGAGGACACCGATGCCGCCGAGAGGACCTGCGCAGCGGTCCGGCCAGTCGCCCGTTCCGGGCGCTGTCCGGCCTGACAGAGCTTGGTTCAGGCGCTCCAGCGCGGTCTCGTCGGCGTCCTCCAGGAGGAGGGACGCGGTTTCCGGGCTGCGTATCTGGCGCAGCATGATCAACGGGCCGTCGCCGTCCGTACGGACGGCGAGGACCCGGTAGGCGGTTCCGGGGGCGAAGACGATCTGCTCGTCTCCGTCCAGCAGCCGCCGGACCCGGCGGCCCGTGGTGGACCAGATGGCGAAACCCGCCCCGGCGACCCGCTGCTTCCCGGCGGGGTCGAGCGGCAGCCCGCTCACCGGTGCCGCGTCGCGCACCACGTCACCGGGTCGCAGTCGACCGGGTCCGGTAACGCCGCCGAGCCCGCGCAGGACGACCCCCCGGTACGACGGCAGCCGTGCGAGCGCGGACGCTATGCACCCGGCGTACGGCACGAGGCGCGGTTCGCCGGAGCGCAGCGACTTCGCCAACTCAAGGTGATCGAGAGGGCCTTCGGCGTTGTCCAGGTACATCCGGAGGGCCACCAGGTCGGTACGGGCCGTCTCCTGCTCCGCGCCGCGCAGGGCCGGCATCTCCGCAAGCGCACGGTTGACGACCGCGCTGTGCCGCTCCCAGGTCGACTCCGCGAGCCGCCGGAACTCCGTACGCTCCGCGGGCGTGCTGCTGTGCTGCGGCTCCACCGGCACCGAGGGCAAGGGCCCACGCGGCCCGGCGGACTCCGGGGCGGACTCCGTACGGGTGGCGGGCCTGTCGGCATCTGCGGCTACGGGGGTGGGAACTGCGGGGACGGGATCGACTCGCGTCCGGGGTGCCGGGTCCGGCCGCGCCGAGGACTGCCCGGCAGCCGTACCGCCCACGGGGTCCGGGACCGGAGGGGCCGAGCGTGCGGAGGGCGCACCGGTGGGCACGGGCCGCGCGCGGGGGGCGTCCGGTACCGGGGCGGGCGGCGCGCCGGTCTCCGCAGCCTCGCTCTCGGTCACCGCCCTGCGGGGCTGGGGCGTTTCCGTCGTGATACCGGTCCCGCCGGTCCCCTTGTCCCCGCTCGCGGCAACGTCCGGGGCGAGCGGGGCGGAGGAGAGCCCGGCGGGCCTGACGGAGGGCGCCGGGGCGGGTACGGGGGGCGGCACGGAAGGCTCTCCGGAACGCTGCGTGGGCGTGGCCGGCACGTCGGGGGCGGCAGAGGACGGCGCCGCTGCCGTTGCGCCGGACGCAGCCGTGGCGGCCGCTGCCGCCGGTTCCGGCGCGACGGCCGGCGTGACCGGGGGCGGGGAGCCGGGCAGCGGTGTCCGCTCCGGTGAGCCGGGGGCGCTCGCCTGCCTGGTGGACGTCGGGACGGCAGACGGCACCGGAGTCCGGCCGAGGGCCCCGGCGCCGGTGCGTGCTCCCGCCTCCGTGATGGTCGGGGCCGGGGCGCGTCGTGCGGGACGCGGGGCGGTGGCCGGCGCGAAGCTGATCATCCGGAGAGCGTGGTCGGCGGCGAGGCCGCGCAGCGCCCGGCCGCCGTCGGGTGTGAGGGCGTGTACCTGGAGCGTCGTACGGGAGCGTATGTCGGGGGCGAGGCGGCCGAGGAGGTCGGAGAGCAGGGGCCAGAGCGAGGCGTCCACCCGGTCGCCGCCGCGGCCGATCTCGACGACCGGGCCCTCGACGCTCACCGGCCGGGCGGTGCGCGGCGCGTCCGTACCGGCGGGTCCGACCCACAGCCCGGCCCGGGTGGCTACCGCCTGCCAGGCGTCGGAGAGCCGGGCCACACCGTTCTCGGACAAGCCCAGTTCCGGGGCGGGGCCGGACCACCACAGCAGCCGGGGCGCGGGTGCGGTGGACGGTACGGGACGGGCGGGCCCGCCGGGCTCCGGGTCTGCGGCCGCCGTGGGCTCCCGGGACGGCAGGCACATCACGGCGTCCACGAAGGGAAGCCAGCGCGGTTCACCGTCCGGCCCGGACAGCACGGACCGGATCCCGAACCGGCCCAGCAGCTGGCCCGTGGCGATCAGCGGCAGCCCGGTGGTGACCTCGACCTCGGCGTTGAGGAGCCCGGCGACCGACTGGCCGAGTCGCAGCAGGTCCCGGCGCCCGCCGGGCGCGAGCCGCACACCGCGACGGACGACGGCGGGCAGACCGGCGAGGACCTCGGCGACGTCGGTGGCCACGACGTCCTCCCCCCACGGCACGCCGACGACCACGGTCGGGTGGCCCGGGTCCACGGGTATCGCGTGGAACAGGTCGCCGGGCCTCGGTGCGTTGGCCCCGGCGGGCCGGATCACCACGCCGGCCGGGATCTGGTCGACCACACAGCCCTCCGCCGTACGGGCCGGGGCGCGGCGCAGCGCGGGCTGCCAGCCGGGGGCCGGGGCACGCGGCCCGAGCTCCTCCGGCTCGCCGTCCGGGGCGAAACGATGCCAACCGCCGCGCCCGGGCGGTACGAAGACCGAGCCGCCCGGCACCACGAGCACCGGTCCGTCGGGGGCCTCGACCGTCATCTTCCAGGCGTCGGCGATCTGCTGGGCCAGTGCGGGACGGTCCGGGTGGCCGGTGCCGGCGTCGGACATCACCAGCCGTACCGACGATGTCCCCTCGTCCCGGAGGGAGTCCAGCGTCTCGCTCAGCCGCGGCCAGAGCGCCTCTGCGGCTCCGGCCGCCGCGACGGCGACGATCGTGACGGTGCCGTCCTCGTCCGCGCCGAGCGTCCTGGCCAGGTCGGCGACGTCCGCCGGATGCAGGATCTCGTCCGTGGGCAGACGGAGCAGGAGCAGACCGCCGTGGTTCTCGACCAGCACCCGGGATGCCTGTCCCCCGCCGGTCCCGGTGTCCCGCCCGGCCGTGTCCCGTCCGGCACGCTGTCGCCCCGCATTCGAAGACGCGGCGCTCCGACGCCGGGACAGCGGACCGTTCCAGCGGCTCATCCCGCTTCCCTCCACGTGCTGTTCATCTCCGCACCCATCCCTGACCCTTTCTCCACGCCCGTATGTCCTGGCGAGACACAGCTCTGTTCGGGCGGACCACCGCCCCATGAGCACGCGTTCGCTCACCGGGCCCGCACCGGCCCGCCTCGCTGTGTCGACTGCGGTAGTCACTCGGTTCGTTCACCGCCCCGATGCGGTGAAACTCACGCATCGCCTGCCGCTGCCCGCTCCGTCCCGTCCGGTTCCGTCCGCGGCCGCGCGGTCTTCGTGCGGGCCATCATCTCCGCCAGCGGCCCGGTCTCCAGCACCGCCCCCGCGGGACTCGGGGGGTTGACGTAGATCCGGTGCTCTTCGGGCAGTCGGGGCAGCAGCTCGATCGCGGCCCGGTGCTCGAAGGCGAGAGCACCCACCAGGTTCAGGTACCGGGAGGAGGTGAAGACCGGGACCACCGGGGTGCCGTCCGACCCGGTGGCCGTGACCGGCGAACCGTCCGGCAGCGTGAGGACGGCGACCTCGGCGTCGGTCAGTGCGTACGCCACGTCCTCGGGCGGGCCGTAGCCGGTGACGGCGCGCTGGAGGGCCGCGTCGACGGGGTCCGTGGGCTCGGGCCAGCCCAGCACCTGCGGGGAGGGCAGGTAGGCGTCGTTGTCCTGCCACTCCACGATCTCGCCCGCGGCGTCGGAACGCCAGCGGCCCGCCACCGCGTAGTCGGGCGGTACGCCCTCGCCCCGCCACCCGGGATCGACCGTGCTGAACCAGTGCCCCGGGGCCAGCCGGGCGGCCCGGACGATCTCCTCGGGGGGCTCGGGCGGATCGGGCTGCTCCTTCGCCTCGGCATCAGCCCCGACGGGGTCCGCAGCCCGGACGGCCTCATCCGGCGGTGGGGAGTCCGGAGGGAATGCGGGGGGTTGTGCAGAGTCGGTCATCGTGTCCTCGTTCACTGGGCAAATCATCCGGGGATCGGCTGACGACGAAGTCGTCGTTGCGGCGGAGCGGCGGGGGGCTCTGAGTTCGAGTGCCAGCGGCGAGCAGGACACTCCGGGAGGCTCATGGGATCGACCGACTACCGGGGGCGCCTGCGATGACGCCGGTCCGAGCTGTGGTCGGACCCGTGCCGGCGGCCCCCGCCGGACGAAGCACCCTCTTCTGCCTCACGGCGCCGACGAGCCTGCGAAGCCGCCTCTTCCCTCAGCAGGTTGTAGCGGAATTCGTAGCTGTGCGTGTGGCCGGAGCGCACCTGACGCTCATAGAAGGCATTGAAGTCGCCCTCGGCGGCGAACAGGTCGGCCCCGGTTCCCCCTCCACCGGCGCCGGCCACGATTTCCTGGTGCCTCATTCCGTTCTCCCACTCGATGCGTTCCACCTCCATGGCGAAGTACTGAGCGGCCGGCCACCCGGTCTGCTCGGCCAGGAGGTCCAGCCTGCCGCTGCGCGCCTCGTCCTCCAGAGCGGCCAGGCGACGCGCCGACGCGGCATTGAGGATTTCGAACACGGCGGTTCCGGCGAGATGACCGCTACTGGCCCGACCCCGATCCAGGATGATGGAACGGCTGTCCGGCAGCCATTCGCCGGGGGTACCTCCACGCGTACGACCGAACCGCACCGTGATGGGACCGGCGGCTGCGATCTCCTGGCCGAAGAAGGGGGCAGCGGCGGCCACGAAGTCGTATACCTCCCACATGGCCGTACCGTTGCTCCGGCTCTCGAAAGTCACTCCGCCCACCGAGCCGCGAAACGGGATACCGGGGGGCGGCGGAGTCCCGTGGTCCGAGCCGTAGGCCAAGTCCGAGTCGGAACTGTCGTTCCTGTCCCGCCGCCTTCGGCGGGGAGAGGGCTCGGCGCCGCCCGACGAGCTTCCGTACGCCAGGTGTGAGTCGTCATCCACAGGATCGTGCCGCCCACTCGTGAACGCGGACTGCCCTGTGACGACCTCCCTCACCGCGGCGTTCCCGGCCGAGCTCTGCGACGGCGGGATGTCCGCCGACGGCGGCGGTTCCGCGGGCTCCTGCGCATGCGGGCGGGTGGCAGGCGAGCGACCGGAGGCCGTTCCTCGGGCGCCGTCGGGCCTCTCCCCCCGTCCGGCCGGCCCACGCACCGGATACTTGCTGGCATCGGCCTCGAGCGCCGCGGTCAGGTCCGCCACGATCCCCGTGACGGCCTGGGCGTCGTCTCCCGACCACGCGCGCAGCAGCCGGTAGCGCTGGACGAGCGAGAGGTCGGTGGAGGCGGTCGGCAGGCCGCCCATGAGCGCGGCGTAGGCGTGCTGGTCGTGGTCGAGGACGACCCCGGCCGCCAGCAGGTCGGCCACGGACACCGTGGGGCGGCCACCGGCCCAGTCCGCACCGGCCAGTTGGGGAACGTACCGCTCCGTGCCGGGTTCCTCGAGCCGCGACTCGACCCAGTCGTGCAGCACGCCCTCCGCAGTGCGGTCCGGCTCCGCCGGAGCAGCGTCGGTGTCAGTGTCGGTGTCAGTGTCGGTGTCGGCAGTGGCCTCCGGCGGGGCGGGGGCTTGCGAGCGGGGCGGCAGTTGCTCCGGATGCTGGTCCCACCAGTGCTGGTGCACATCCGGGTCCGAGGTGGTGATGTTCAGGTAGTGCGCATGGCGCTGCGCATCGAATCCCAGGTTCATCGGGTGCCGCGGGATGAGTACTCTGCGGCCGAGCGCACGGCGGGTGCCCAGGACGTCGGCGAGGTCCTGGGTGGCCCTGTCGTCCAGCCCCACCAGGACCACTCGGGCGGCGACCGGGGCTGTCTGACGCAGAGCGGGTTCCATGCGCAGCACTTCGGCGAACTCGTCGTAGGGAATGGAGCGGTTCGGGCCGTTGAGCCACGGCATGGAGACCGTGCCGGCTTCGGCGCCGGGCTCCACTGCGACGACGAAGGGCTTTTCCGGCCCGTACCAGGGCGGCAGATGGCTGGTCCTGGCACCGGTGGCCGGGTCGGTGACGGTGTACAGGTCGGCGTTGAACCGGTCGGTGAGTGAGAACGACGACCAGTTCCGCCCCACGGGGAGACCCGAAGTCGACACCAGTACGGAGTCGGGGGCGAACACGCCTCCCCGCTGAAGGTGGTAGGCGGCGAGGGCGACGGGGCGGTAGACGTCCCGGCCGATGGCCGCCGCCGTGGCGGCCGTCCAGAGCAACGCCTCGCCGTCCTCGGCCCCATCGACGCTCTCGTACGGGCGCAGGTGCAGCACCTGCCGTACCAGGGACTCCGTGTCCGGGTGGCCGTCCACCGCCTCGACGGCCGCGACGGTCGCCCACAGCGCGTGCTGCCTGAGGTCGGCGGTGACGGGCCGGTCGGGCGCGAGCCGCAGCACTTGCCGGACCGACTCGTCCTCGTCGTCCTCGGTCAGCAGTTCCAGGGCCCGGTCCACGCCGGGCAGTGCGACGAACGAGGACAGCTGGGCCGAGGCGCCGGACTCCAGTGCCGTCCGGGCGGCGAGCAGGGTGGTCCGGACGTCGGCGGGGTCCACCGGCGCGGGCCTGGTGTGGGGAGCGGGCTCCGTCCCGGAATGCGCCCGGACGATCCGCTCCACCAGGTGGGGGGTGAGCCGGCCACGCGAGGCCAGCCGCGCGTCCACCCGCCGCATGGCCTCGACGGCTCCCAGCCCGCTGAGCAGCGCTCGGTAGTCACCGGCGGGGTCGTCGCGGTCGTTCTCCACCTCCACGCCGAAGAGGTCGCGCAACCCGCGCACCAGACGCAGGGTGGTCTCCCGCCGGTCCTGGAGGTCGGCCGCCACTCCGTCCAGACCGGCCACCGTCGAGAGCCGGTCCAGTTCCTCCGGTGTCGGCTCGGCCCGGTTCACACCGTAGGTGCCGGTGGTGCCCTGGGCGTTCGTGTAGACACCGCTCTCGGGCTTGCCCACCGGCCCCCCGGTCACGTGGACCCGGCTGGGACCGTAGACGTCCCGGCCGAGCCCGTTGGCGACCTGTTGTGTCCAGGACACCGCGGCCCACGGGTCCGGGACGAAAGGCGCGTCGTCCGCGAACCCGCCCAGCGCGCCGCCCGGCTTCGCCGAGGCCCAGCACATCACGGCGACCAGCGGTTGCTTCCGGTCGAGCCTGCGGAAGCTCGGCCGACGCTTCAGGTAGCGGACCGTTTCGGGGCCGCTGAGGCCGACGGGCCAGCCATCGGTGGCGCCGGCGGTGGCGACGCCGGGCGTTCCGTGTACCCACAGGACGTAGGGCTTGCGCCCCTGCCACTCCACCGGGTGGGCTCCATCGAGGGCGCGGTCGGTGACCGGGTCGACGTCGACCCACTCGGTGAACCCGGCGAGGTCAAGACCGGTCGATTCCCGGCTGAACTGATCCTGCAGGTTCATCAGCATCCGTCCGGCCGGACGTCCGTCGACCATGATGGTGACGTTCTCGATGTCACTCATCCGGACGATCCGGTTGTCCATGCCTCGGACGGCGTCGCCGCCCATGGCGGGAGGCTCGGACGCGTCCCAGTCGTCGGGGAGACTCAGCACCCAGGAGCCCAGGGGGAGCCTGGTATCGCGCCGGTCGGACACTTCGATGTGGAGGCGCGACGTTTGCCGGTCCGGCACCAGTTCCACCCGCCCGGTGTGCGCGTAGACCGGCCGCCCGGACCGGAACGCGCTCATCCGGGGCAGGTCGAGCCCCATGGCGCCGGCTCTCGACGAGGCCAGCACCACGGGGCGCCTCCCGTCGGCCGACGACAGGTCCGGGTCCCGTCCCACCAGCTCCGAGAGCTCCTGGTCGGATACGCGGTAGCGCGTCCCGTCCGGAAGAGCCAGCTCGGCTCCCCAGTGACTTCCGTCCGCGGTACCGACCACGAGCGGCTCCTGGGTGACTGTTCCCGCCGACCAGGGCGTCGGCGAGGGGGCCGCCGTGTCGCTGCCCGGCACCCGTTGACGCACGACGGTGTCCGCGAGCGGCCCCGGGTGGCCGGTCCAGTTCCGGCCGCGCACCGAACCGTCCACAGCGAGCAGGCGTGTCCCTTCCGCGAACACCCCCTGACGGTCCAGGTGCAAGGCGGTCAGGGAAGCGACGCTGGTGGCGTCGCCCGTGGCCATCGCGTCGGTCACCAGGGCGTACAGCGGGCGCAGTTGATCCGGCACGGCATCGGTGTCGAAGCGGGCGGCGTCCGTCGCCTGCGCGGGCGGCGGCGGCTCCGGGGCACCCAGGGGCCGGAGCAGCACGAGGTCGGGCGCCTTGTCCAGGGTGAGGACGTGGTCGGCGTCGGAATAAAGGTTCAGTCCGGGCATCAGCCGCATCAGCTGATCGACGGCGCGCGACAGGGCCGACACCTGCACCTCGACGACGGCACGGCGCTCCCCCGGCCGGGGGTGCGGGTCGGGGTCCGCTCCGCTGCGGGCGTCGATCGGGAAGTCGTCCGCGGTGAGGGCTCGTCCGCGAACCCGGCGCACGGATTCCCGCATCTCCGGAGGAAGCGTGGACAGATGGGCGTTGATCTGCGCCCGCAGCGCGTCCTCGACGATCCGGGCCGGCAGACGCCCGGCCCCCTCGGTCCCCTGGGCGGGACCCGAGCCGACGGCGATCCGTGCGCCGTCGCCGTAGCCGGTGATCTTGAGGGAGGGGATGCGCAGCCCGGCGGTCAGGTCGCGGACCGCGGCGCCTACGAGCCGCTGCGCCATGGTGGTGACGAGTCGCTGGGAGTCCTCGCCCAGCTGCGCCCGGCCGTCGATGAAGTCGATGTCGTGCCGGGCGACCGTGCGCACGGGCACGGCGGCCCGCACCGGCAGGGAAACCGGCGCGCTCGCCGTGCCCGAGGGTGTCGGGCGGGGCCCGTCGGCGGGCGGCGCTCCGGGGAGCATCCCGCTTCCCGCGGCCGTGTCGAGCCGGTCGGGCCGCTCCGGAGCGGGGAGGGGACTCTGGGCCGCGGACTTGCTCCGGGGCTGGTCCGGCGCACTGGTGGGGAACCTGCGGGGCTCGCGGTGGGCGGCCTCGGCGTTTGGTAGCGCGGGGCCCGGATCCGACGGGGAGGCGGACCGGGAGTTGTCGACGTCCGTGTCCGACCCGTCGGAGGAGCCCTCCGTGTCCGGGGCGAGCGCCACCGGGGGCGTCGGTGACGGGTCGTGGTCCGTCGCGGCGGGGGCGGTGTCGATCCGGAGCGCCGGCGGCCCCACCGCTGCGGGCAGCGTCAAGGGCGGTTCGGAGTCGGCCCGGGTCGGGGGCGCGAACAGGATGTTCGGCATGTTGGGCAGGCCCGGGAGGCGCAGCGTTCGGTGACGGGCCGCCAGCAGCACGTCCCGCAGCAGGGTGTGCGTCACCACGCCGCCGGAGAACCCGGCGCGTCGGGCGAAGTCGTCGGTGATGCGGGTGAGCTCACGCCAGGTCAGCGGTCTGGTGCCCTCCGGTCCCACTCCCAGCGCCATCCGCTGCACCTCCAGCCGGCCGAAGTCACGGATGAGTGCGGTGAACTCGTGCTGACGTCCGGGGTCGGAGTCGATGTCGATGTCGAACACCTCGCGCAGGGCGCGCACCCAGCGCAGTGCGCGTGTCGACCGCTCGGCCACATCGGGGGGCAGCCCCGCCACGTCGGCGATCCACCGGAGCGTGTCGGCGTCCGGCTCCGGACGGTACTCCCAGATGCCGTGCCGGGGACGGTCCGGATCGTCGCTCAGGACCAGGATCGGGGGCGAGTCACCCACGGTCGGGACGGGGGTGACCTGGGCGTCCGTGGCGAAGAGGACGCGCCCGGTCTGCGTGGAGACGTTCTGTGCCTCGGACGGTTCCACCAGCAGGTCCGAACCCGGCCTGAGCTGCGCGAGCTCACAGCCGAGTGCGAAGATGGGCAGGTTGGGGTCGAGCTGTCGCAGGCTGGGACGCCGTCGCACGATCCGCCCCAGTTCGCCGGGCCGCAGGTTGTACTGACGGCCGCTGCTACGGCTCGAAACACTCGCCCAGCCGGCTCTGGCGTGCAGATAGAGGACATAGCTGTCCGTCAACGCCCGGGGCAGCCTCAGCATGGGGCCGTGGCGGCTGGGGATGGCGCCGGGCACTCCTTCGTCGTAGTTGGCGTAGTACTCCACACCTGACGCCTCGCGCAGCGCGGCTTCCATACGGACCAGATCGTCGCTGGTCAGATAGGCCCGGCCAGTGAGCAGCTGTCCGTCCAAGGTGGTCAGCGGGTAGGACTCCACGTCGGAGGAGTCCAGCGCCGTGCCGACGGTGGTCTGTATCTCGTAGCCGGGAGAACGGTCGTGAAGGCCCGGATCGCTGGGGAACCAGACGCCGACGTGCCGCCCGGGACGGCGGTCGACCAGCGCGATCAGCCTGACGTTGCCGGGGCCCTCCGCGGGCATCAGGGAGAAATCCCCGTCCGTGCTCCAGACACGGGTCCCGGCCAGGTCCGCGAGCAACCGCGGCATTGTCTCGGGCGCGGCGTTCCGCGGGGGCCGCACAAGCACCAGCACCGGGGCGCCCGGCGGCCGGTTGGGGTCGAGGGCGACCAGATGGGCGAACTCCCCGTCGTCCACGTACCGGGCGTTGCCGGACCGGTCCCGGACGATGATCAGGTCGGACTCGGCGTCCCGCTCGGCGAGCGCCACGTGTGGCCGGTGACCCCACAGCGCGGGGGAACCGACCATGGGTTCACCTCGCCGGCTTCCGGGCGCCCACACCTGGTCCACGTCGAGCTGGAGGGCTCCGCCTCCCGACCAGTCGCGCGCGGTGTACCTCTGGTACGGGTCGGAGGACCACGTCTCCGGCCCCAGGACACCGGTGGTCCGGTGCGTCGCGTAGCCGGCGATGGAGGCGACAGATCTCGCCCAGCCGTGCCGGGCGGCACTGGCCGTGGTGAGCAGGAGGTTGCGGTAGTCCTCGGGGGTGATGTCGACGCCGGGGTCCAGGTGAAGCACCCGCTCGGCCGTCGCGCCCACGTCCATGGGGCCCCGGGGGCGTCCCGGATCGGACTCGTGCAGCCGGTTCAGCAGGGCCAGCGCGTCGTAGAGCGCGTCGAACTGCGGGTGCCGCCTGATGTCCCGGCCGAACATCTGCTTCATGGCCTCGACCAGCCTGCGGCTCAGGCGGCCGCCCTGGGTCGGAGGGGCCAGCAGCGTCCTGCCGTCCGGGCCTGCCCCGGTACGACCCCTCGGGCCGGGGGACGGGTCGGGCGCCGGCGACGACGGGTCGGGCGCGGGCACGGGGGACGCCGAGCCGGACTCCGACGTCCTGGGCTCACCCGCCAGGTCCCGTTCGGCGCGGTCGAACAGGGCGCGGAAGCCGCTGAGCACGTACGGGTTGTCCTGGCTGCCGAGAATCCCGGGCCGGCCGGGACCGTAGAGCCGTTCCAGGAGCGGCAGCAGCTTCGGGTCGTGCTCCCGCACCCAGTCGGCGCCGTTGTTGCGTGGCGAACCGGTGGCCAGGTCGGTACCGGCGTTGACCGCCAGGTAGGTGTTGGTGAGCTGGGCGAAGTAGTCGCGTGGGTTGCTGGCCGAGTAGTTCGCGCCGGGACCGTCCGGCCACCGGGCGGCCTCCCCCTCGGCGCTCTTGACCCGGTAGTGTTCCTCGATCTGCCTCCGGTCGGCCGGATCGAGCACCTCTTCGATGGCGTGGGCCAGCTCGTGCCGCAGTGCCCCGTAGCCGTCCGCCTGGATTCCGGCGCCCGGCAGGTCGGCCGGCTCACCCAGCAGGTTCTCCTCGCCGATGGCGATCAGACCGTCGTGGTAGAGCGCCCGTTGGACGTCCACCGGCCGCCCGTCCGCCTCCACGCCCCGCAGGCCGGCGAACTGGGGCAGCGAGGTCACCGCCACCCCGCGCGGCACCACGACCACGCGCCGGCCACCGGTCAGCAGGGACACCGTGACCTCGGGGTCAACCAACATGCCGGAGACGATGGCCTCCGCCTCCTGCCGGGCCGCGCCCGCCGGATCACCGGACTCCGGTCCGTCGACCATCAGCCCCGCCGCCGCCGCGGCGAAGTCCTCCTGGGACAGGTGCTCGCGCAGGCTGTTGGCCAACTCCTCGTTGCCGGCCAGCATCCGGCGCTCATCCGGTGACAGGGCTCGCAGCAGGGTGGCACGTTGGCCGGGGTCCACGGTCGGCAACCGCACGGCGAGGTCCGCCAGGACCGACGAGGAGAAACTGCCGCGGAACGTCGCGTGCGGTGTCAGGGTCGGACGGAAGGTGAGGTTGCCGTGCTTGCCGAGGAGGTCCGAGACGTAATCGTCGAGTTGGTCGATCTGGTTCTCGCGGGAGTACACCTTGACGAGCGCCGCACGCTGCTCCTGGTCCACCCTGGTCTGTTTCCGGTACCAGTCGGCGTCGGCCGGCGCCTGGGGCACCTGGTCGAACTCCTCCTGGGTCCGGACCGGGAAGGTGTCGACCGGCACCAGGTCCAACGCACCGGTGTCGGGGTTGGGGACCGACCGGTAGACGACGATGTTGAGCCCGTCCACCTTCCCGGCCTCGATCTGTCGCCTCAGTGTGGGCCACTCGATCCGGTTCAGCACGCTGGTATTGGTCGTGCCGTCCAGGACGTGGGCGGTGGCCCAGCCCGTCAGCGACTCCACGTACGACTTCGACAACCGCTCCCAGAGCACTCCCAGCGCGGGCGACGAACTCCACGTCGAGAGTCCGAAGAGCAGGCCGTCGAACATCCGGCCCTGGATGGACGCCTCCAGCACCACGCCGTGCCCCACGCTCGCGTTCTCGGTGGGGATGGCCGAACCCATCTTCGACCAGAGTCCGCCGTGGTCGGCGGACTGGGTCGCGTGGGCCTCCAGCGCCTCCTCGAAGCCTTCCTTGTCCTGGTGGCGGTGGTACCAGGAGTACTGGATCCTGTTGCCGTACACCCCCTTCTTCTGGAGGCCCGTCATGATCGCCTCGATGGCCGCGTGGTCGACCGGGGTCGGCGTGCTGGACTTCCGGTCGCGATCGATGTTGTCGAGGAAGTCGCTGATGCCCTTCCTGAAGGCCGGGTCGGCGGCGAGAGCGCGAATACCCGCGATCCGGTGGTACAACTCGCTCTTGTCCCGCAGGAACTTGACGTCCTGGGCCTGCTCCGCCGTCAGAGCGTCCATCGAGCTCTGCGACGAGGAGAGGGAGGAGGCGGAGGACAGCATGGTGTTCGTCCGCCTCGGCGGGGCCGGGGGATGCGACCCCGCCGGGGCGAGGGGACGCCCCACCCTGGGCAGGCCGCGTCCGGACCGCGCCGCCCGGTACAGGCCGAGCGACAGGTCGGCCAGGGTGTCGAAATCGTTCTCCACCGCGCCGGCGGTGGAATCGGTGGCAGCGTAGAGACGGACCTGCACCACGGCGACGGGCGGTTCGATGCGTGCCGCGCCCGCTTCCGGATTTCCGTCCAGATCGGACCAGGTACGGCGCACAAGCAGCGCCTCACGCTGGTCGACCGGGCGCTCCGGGTTCTCCCGGAGCAGGTTGTCGAGGTACTGACCGACCGTCGCGCGCTCCCCCTGATCCGCTCTCGGCGGCAGCAGCCGGTCGAGCACACCGACGTCCTTCGGGAGATCCGCGACGTCGAAGGAGGTCGCGAACTCGCCTGCGAGCTGCTTGGCCTGATCCTCCAGGAACGCACGGGGTACGGGGCTGAGGCCGCGGCGTATCCCGGCGAGCGAGCCGCGCGAGACCACCGCGGCCAGGTCCTTGGGCGGCCTCGACCGGTCCAGACTGCCCCGAACGGCACCGGCGGCCTGGGCGTAACCGAGTGCGAGCGCGCCCTCCAACTCGTCGTGGTCCCACGCCAGCAGGCCGGACCTGTGCTCGGGATGCTGGTCCAGCCAGGAATCGAACCGCGTGCGTCCGTGCTTGGCGAACTGGAGGCCGAGTCCGAGGTCCGAGTGGGCGGTACGGGCCGGGCCGGGCTCCCGGCGCATCCTGCTGCCGACATGTTCCAGGAAGTGCACGGCCTCGGCGATCGGCGTGGACGCCGAGTGGTGCACGAGCATCCGGTCGCCACCGGCCTCGTTGATCTTGACCGGCAGTCCCTCCGCGAGGACGTCGACCCGGTAACCGGCATCGGCGGGGAAGACGGAGCTGAGGCTGCTGCCCGGCCTGGCGTTCTCCAGCCGACTCACCACGTCGTGGAAGGCGCGTACCACGTCGGAGCGCTCGGCCCGTCCGTCCGGCCGCCCGTTCGCGAGTCCGCGGGCCGGTTCGGTCACCAGCTCCAGGATGGGCACGCCGCCGGCCCGATCCAACGTGATCTTCAACAGGCCCGGCACCGACACGAGTTCGTCGTACTCGTCGTAGGTGTGGCCGCTGGGCAACTCCAGACGATACCGGTGCAGTTCCACCTCGAAGCCGCTGGCCGGAGCGTACCCGTCGACCTTCACCGGGTGTTGCCGGGCCGCCACGGACACCGATGTCACCGGGGCGACGGGCGCGGGCCGCTCCACACGGTTCAGCTGCTGTATCCGGTCGATGCGGTCGATGACCGCGGACTCCAACCGGGTGATCGCGTCCCACCGCCCGCTCTGCGGAGTCTTGCCCTTCTTCCACTCCCCCACCGCGTCGAGGACCGGACGCACGTCCTCCGCGCTCGGGTCGGCGGGCAGTCCCGCCACCGCCTCGTCCACGGCGCGCAGCGCGTCGGATCGCAGCCGGTTCGGCCCGGCGGAGATCAGCCGCCAGTCGCGGATCGGATCGGCGTCGGACGGGACAGGGGGCGCCGGCATGGAGTCCGGCCCGGTCGGGGGCGCGAGCAGGGCGTCCGGCTGCTGTGCCGGTACAAGAGCCTCCGGCCCCTCGGCCGTCAGCTCCGCCTCGGCCGTCACGAAGTCCTCCGGGGACAGGTGCTCGCGCAGGCCGTTGATGAACTCCTCGTCAGCGAGAAGCTGATGACGCTGCTCCGACGACAGCTCCCGCAGATGGAGCGTGCGTTCGCCGGCGGCCACGCTCGACAGCTCCGCAGCCAGGGCCGCCGAGCTCCACGGGGGGACGCTGACGACGTCCTCCGCCTCCTGCTGGGGCGGTCCTTCCGGACCATCAGCTCTCAGCCGCTCCGTCGTCGCCGTGAAGTCCTCCGGGGACAGGTGCGCTTGCAGGCTGTTGACGACCTCCTCGTTGGCGGCCAGTGTCCGGCGCTCCTCCGATGACAACGCGTCGATCAGGAGGGCACGTTGGTCGGGGTGAACGGCAGGCAACCGCACGGCGACGTCCGCCAGGGCCCGCGAGGAGAAACTGCCGCGGAACGTGGTATGCGGTGTCAGGGTCGGACGGAAGGTGATCTCTCCCTCGTGCTTGCCGAAGAGGTCGGAGACATACTTGTCGAGCTTGTCGATCTGATCCTCGCGGGAGTACACCTTGACGAGCGCCGCACGCTGCTCCTGGTCCACCCGGCTCTGCTTCCGGTACCAGTCGGCGTCGGCGGGCGCCTGGGGCACCTGGTCGAACTCCTCCTGGGTCCGCACCGGGAAGGTGTCGACCGGCACCAGGTCCAACGCACCGGTGTCGGGGTTGGGGACCGACCGGTAGACGACGATGTTGAGCCCGTCCACCTTCCCGGCCTCGATCTGCCTCGCGAGCGTGGGCCACTCGATCCGGTTGAGCACGCTGGTATTGGTCGTGCCGTCCAGGACGTGGGCGGTGGCCCAGCCCGTCAGCGACTCCACGTACGACTTCGACAACCGCTCCCAGAGCACTCCCAGCGCGGGCGACGAACTCCAGGAGGAGAGTCCGAAGAGCAGGCCGTCGAACAGCCGGCCCTGGATGGACGCCTCCAGCACCACGCCGCGCCCCACGCCCGCCTCAGCGGTGGCGGTGGCCGAACCCAGCTTCGACCAGAGCGCACCATGGTTCGCGGACCGCTTCGCATGCGCCTCCAGAGCTCCCTCGAAGCCTTCCTTGTCCTGATGGCGGTGGTACCAGGAGTACTGGATCCTGTTGCCGTACACCCCCTTCTTCTGGAGGCCCGTCATGATCGCCTCGATGGCCGCGTGGTCGACCGGGGTCGGCGTGCTGGACTTCCGGTCGCGATCGATGTTGTCGAGGAAGTCGCTGATGCCCTTCCTGAAGGCCGGGTCGGCGGCGAGAGCGCGAATACCCGCGATCCGGTGGTACAACTCGCTCTTGTCCCGCAGGAACTTGACGTCCTGGGCCTGCTCCGCCGTCAGAGCGTCCATCGAGTCCTCCGAGGAGGAAGACGCGGAGGAGAGCATCGTATTCGTCCGCCTCGGCGCGGGCGGTTTCGGATCCGCCGGGGCCCGGACAGGAGAAGCCGCCACGACGTCCGGCTCGGTCGGGGGCGCCAGCAGGACGGCCGGCTGCCGGGCCGGAGGCGAGGCGGTCTCGGAGCCGCGCGGAACAGCGTCATCCGACGAGGTGGCGACGAGCGGCACGGCAGGCGCCACGACCGGGGCAGGCTCGAGTACGACCGCCTTCGGGTCGCGCTGCGGCTCCTGCTCGGCCGGCCCGGGCTCCGGTTCTCCGGACCGCGTTCCCCCGGCCCTGGGCCCGGTCCTCGGTGCGGCGGACGTGAGGGCCGAGGGCGGGGGTACGGCGGCGGGTGGCACCTCTGTGCGCGGGGAGACGGAAGCAGTGGGGATCGGCGCTGGGAGGTCGACCGGGGCGGCGGTCGGGGGCACGGCGTCGTCCGCGCGGGACGGCAGACCGAGGTCGCCCCGGAGCCGGTCGGCGAGCGAGGCGGCAGCGTCGCGCGCGCCGCCCGCCATCAGCAGGTCCGCGACCTCGCGTACGGCGTCACGGTACGGCGCTACGGCGTGCCGCGAGTCGGCGCGCACGGGGTGCATCTCCAGCGGGAGCACAAGGCCTGTGGCTGTACTCCAGGCCTGGGAGGGGGTGTACCCCGTTTCGCCGTCGGCGAGTTGAGGGGCGTCTGCCGCGAAGTCCGCGTACGACTCCTGCCACAGCCGCCTGGCGGCGTTCGCCGCCGTGACCTCCAGTGCCTGCGGCCACGGTCCGGGCTCCACCATGAGGAGCCGGGCCTGGTCGACAGGGGGCAGGCCGCTCTCCGCCAGCGGCACGTCCGTGCTGCCGAGCTGCCACTGCGCCCGCAGCGCGGGCGGGGCGGAGATTCCTGCCGTGTCCAGCGCTTCGCGGTACACGGCACGGCCGAAGTCGAGGTTCCGCACGTCCGCGGCCAGGTCCTCCGGCGTCACCTGTCCGGCGATCCACCGGCGCTGGCCGCCGTCCCGCTCGACGGCGGGGGCCGGACCGTGATCCCGGTCCGGGGGCAGGGAGTGCGGGTCCGTCCCGAGGTCCCGCAGCTGATCCTCGGCCGACGCCAGTTCCTTCTCGGCCCGCGCGACGTCGTCCAGGGCCCGGTCGAGGCGAGCTGCGTCCCTGTTGGTCCCGCCGCCCGTGTCCATCCGGTCGCGCAACTCCTGCACGGAGTCCAACGCGCCCGACAACCGCCGTACGGCCTCGCTGTGTTGCTCACGCAGCGCCTCCGCGGCCGAGGTGCGCTGGAGGTCGGTATGCCCGTCCGCTCCGATGGGGCCGGGCGACGCGGGGGTGACGGGATCCGGTGCTGTCTCGTCCGCCGGGGGCGGGGCCTCCCCGGAGGGCTCGGACTGCGGAGGGGAGGAGGGGGTGTGCGTCTGGTGCTGGGGCGAGGCGGGGGTCTGCGGCTGCTGCTCCGGACGAGGCGAGTCGGAGGTGTGCGTCTCCGGCTGCGGCTGCGGCTGGGACGGTGCCCGGGACCCGGGCTGCTGCTGCGTCTCCGGGTGCGACTGCGAGTGCGACGAGGTGGCGATGCGGGTTTCGGGCTGCGGCTGGGGCGAGGCGGGAGTGTACGTCGGGGCCTGGGTGTGCGGCTGTTGTCCGGACTCGAACCGTGTCTCGGGCTGCGGTCGCGGCGCCTCCTGCTTCTGGTCGGCGCCCACCTCCAGCGCCTCTTCCGCGTGGCGGGGCCGGGCCTGGTCCTGGCCCTGGTCGTGCTGGGCACCACCGGACGGGGTCTGCCGATGGCCCTCGTGCTCCGTGTCCGGCAACGCCCCCGAGCTGGAGGGCACCTGCCCGCCGAGAGAGCCACCGTCCTGACCGGGAACCCGCTGGTCGAGGTTGCTCACCGCGTCGAACCCGGTGGACCGATGGGCACCAGGGCCCTGCGGAGTGCCGGGAAGCTGCTGAGAACCGGAGGAGAGGTGCGAGCCGGAGACCTGCTGAGGCCCAGGGACCTGCTCGGAGCCGGAGGTCAGACTGAGGCCGGGGACCCGCTGGGGCCCGGGTCCGGGGGCCTGGTGGGAGTCGTCGAACCGGGTGAGGGGGCTGAGCCCGTTGTGGCGCCGGATTCCGTCGAGGCCGTCCGGCGTGCTCAGGCCGGCGGAACCGCCGAGACCGCGGACGTCGCGGCCGCCGTTGACGCTGCCGGGGCCGGCGATTGGGTCCGGCTCTCCCACTCCGTTGAGGCCGTTGCCGTTGCCCCCTCGGAGACCGTGCCCTCCGTCGAGGTCGCCGACCCCGCCGAGGCCGTCCAGGTCACCTGTCCGCGTCTGGAAACCGGTCCCGAACCCGCCTCCCGGGCCCGTGTCGAGGTTCCCGAGCTCTCCGTTCCCCGCCTCTCCGGTGGATCCACCCGTGGAACCACCGGAGGGCCCACCGCTGGCACCACCCGGGCCACCAATGGAGCCACCCCGCAGGCCGCCCCCGAGGCCGTCCTTGAACGAGAAGAAGTTGTGCAATGCCCCGCCGAACGCCAGACCGCCGCTCATCAGGCCCATCTCGACCTGCCGACTGACCATCGCCCCGACGGCGGTCCAGGGATTGACCTCGAAGCCGTCGTAGAACATCTCGTTGACCAGCCCCTCGGCAAGGGTCTCCGCAGCGCCTTCACTGGGGGCCTGGCCGATCTCGTCGATCACGTGACGCCGGATGCCCGGGCCGGGTCCGACGCGCGGCGGACCGTCCGGCAGGTCGCCCCACCGGTTCCCGCCCGGGGTGTTGAGAAGGCCGTCACCGAGGTCGTCGTTGTTCCACTTCTTGGTCGGGGGGTCCTTCATCCAGTGGTCGGCATAGGAGTTGAAGGCGTTGGTGACCTTCCTGACGACGACTCCGAACAGTTCGGAGAAGGCCCCTGTCAGCGCGCCGAACACGGCGGCGATGCCGACGTCACGCCAGTCGACCCCGCCGGGCCGCTGTCCCTCCGGTGCCCACCGCATGAGCGCGAGCCGGGTCGCCAGGGTGAGGAGGGCCTCTTCGATCGCCTCGGTGACGGCGGAGAAGATCGGGATGCGGCTGGACAGCTCATACAGGATGACCAGCATCCGCACCCTGGCGATCATCTTGCGCACGGCGATCTGTGTGGCCGACGCGCCGCCTGTGACGGCTGCCAGGGCGGTGAAGATGGCGATTTCGGCGGCCAGCCGGATCAGCTCGGCGATGAGGTTCCACTTCGCTTCGCGGACGTCCATGGCCGTCTTCCGCAGCCCGCCGGACGCCTTGCCCATGCCCTCGGTGAGCTTGTCCAGCTCGGGCCGGACGCTCTCCATGGCGGCGATGAAGTTCCTGCCGATGTCACCGGGGAGCGCGTCCCCGACGAAGGCGATGCTCTCGTCGACCTTCCCCTTGAGGATGTCGACCTTGCCCTGCGTGCTCTGCATGACCAGACCACGCAGCGCGGCCACGTCCTCGTCGGTCTCGGGGAACCTCTCCCCCGTCACGACGAACATCAGGTTCCGCAGCTCTTCACTGGGCATGA
This sequence comes from Streptomyces sp. NPDC034099, assembly GCF_055575415.1. Taxonomy (NCBI): domain Bacteria; kingdom Bacillati; phylum Actinomycetota; class Actinomycetes; order Kitasatosporales; family Streptomycetaceae; genus Streptomyces; species Streptomyces sp. NPDC034099. The sequence continues at coordinate 90,112 of NZ_JBVISR010000014.1, forward strand.
GCGCCATGGGTCAGCCTCGCCGACCGCCGCCGGGAGCATCCTCGCCGGCCCCGTAGCCGGCGATCTCCGCGTCGATCCCGGCCAGGATGTCGCCCTGCGTGCTCGATGTCGCGTTCAGGTTCAACAGCACCGCGTCACAGGTCCGTTCCAGCACCTCACCGAGCCCGTTGAGGGCGGCCGAGACCGCATCGCGGTTGCTCGTGAAGTTGGCCTCGATCTTCCTGCCGTTCTCGTCGCCACCACACCACGAGGTGTCGCCCATGATTGCGTCGAACTCGGAGACGAGACCCCAGCTGTAGGAGCCCAGCTCGGCGAGCAGGGCCTTTCCCTGTTGCACACGCTCGGGTTCCAGGTGAAAGGTGTCGTCGTCGCTCATGTCCGCCTCCTCGTACCGCACTCGTTCACGCCGCCGCACGCCACCCGTCGGTGGCATGTCCGCCCGGTCCCACCGGAGCGCTGTACCTCTCCAGTCCTTCGGGGGCGTCCCCGCTCCCCGCCAGAGCCGTCAGACCTCGTCCCCGTCGATCTCGTCGCGTAGCCGGTCGCTGGCGCCGCGCGGACACGACTCCTCGGGGAGCGTGTCGGCCGCGGGACCGAGGATGCGGTCCCAGTCCAGCTCAAGGCCGGGCAGCTCGGGCATGACGGCGCTCGGCCGGGTGAGCGGCTCGAAGAGGTCGCGCACCATGCGGGAGTGGTGCGATCTGGCTTCCTGGATCGTGCCGAGCACCGCGTCGGACAGCTGCGATGCGGTCATCGAACGGTACTTGCCGTCAAGGAACTTGACCTCTGTCACCTCACCCTGACCGCCCACGGACACCTCGACCGAGCCGTCCGCGGAGAAGGCGGAGGACGTGAAGGCGCTCAACTGCCGCTCGGCGTCGGCCGCGGCGCTCTGGACGCTCTCCAACTCCGCGGTCGCCCTGGCCAGTCGCTGCTCAAGCCGTTCGGACTCCTCGCTCATCGTTCACCCCTGTTCATCGTCCGATCACCGCGGGCGTGGTGCCTTCGTCGGTGCCCCACACGTCCTCGTCCTCCGCAGTCCAGTGGGACCGTTCGCGGTCGCCGCTCTGTGTGGCCTCCGAGCGCTGCGCGGGCGGCGGCATCATCCCGCCGCCCGAGGCGGTCGGCCGGGCGACGACCACGTCCTCGTGCATTTCCTGCTCCCGCTGCGCCGCCGCCCGCCGACTGGCCGCCTGGGCGGCGGTGGAGCCGCGCCGCGGGGCGGGCCGGTTGATGCGGGAGCCCGGGTTGGACCGCTCGCGCTCGCCGTTGGAGTCGTTGCCCGCGCCGGCGCCCTGCATTCCCCCCATGGGCGGCATCATCGGAGTGCCGCCCTGGGTGAACGGGTTGACCGACGTGCCCTGCCCGTTCGCGGCGTTCTCGTTCTCCGAGCCGTAGTCGTCGTACGGGTCATCGTCGTAGCCCAACGCGTCGCCGGGGCCGCCCGGGACGAGTGCCCCGTGGTCGCGCAGGTCCCCGCCGGAGAGGCCCGTCGAACCGTTCGGTCTATCCGCGATGACCTGGTCGAGTCCGCCCTTCGGGTGGTCGATCTCGATTCGGGGGACGTCGGAACGATTGCCGAGGCCGCCGGGGTTGTCGATCCCGATCCGGTCGCCGGGGTTGCCGAGGTTGCCTCCCGGGTTCCCGATCCGGTCACCCGGATTGCCTAGGCCGCTCCCCGGGTTCCCGACGTCGACCTTCGAGCCCTCGACCACCGTCCGACCGTCCGGAGACATCTCCGTGACGGTGCCGTCCCGCGAGATCTCCTGCACCGAGCCGTCCGGCATCGTCACCTTGGCGCTCCCGTCCGGGTAGGAGACGGTGACCTTTCCGTCCGGCTCTTTGACGGTGATCCGGCCGTCCGCGCCGGTCTCCCGGACCGTCCCGTCCGACAGTTCCACCCGTGAGCTGCCGTCCGGGCGGGTGACCGAGCTGCTGCCGTCCGGGGAGTTGACGGTGACGCTGCCGTCCGGCGAGGTCACCTTGATGGAGCCGTCCGGCCCGGTCACCTTGACCGTGCCGTCCGACGACGTCTCCGTACGGCCACCCGGTCCGTCCACCACCGTCGATCCGTCCGGCCTCGTGACGATCTCACCGCTCGGACCGTCCACCACCGTCGATCCGTCGGGCCTCGTGACGATCTCGCCGCTCGGACCGTCCACGGTGATGTGTTCGCGAGAGCCGTTGAGGTTCCCGCCCGGGCCCGAGGTCCGCACGTTTCCGTCGGGGTCGGTGATGGTCCTGGACCCGTCCGGCCGGGTCACGGTCTTGGTGCCGTCGGGGCCGATCTCGGTGATGGTGCCGTTCGAGTCGACGACCTGCCGCGAGCCGTCGGGAAACTCGGTCGTGAAGCCGCCGTCGAGGTTCGGGCTGGTGATTCCTCGCGACTTGTTCCCGAGCGGGTCGCCCGGTTGCCGACTGGTGACGAAGCCGCCGCCCGGGACCGGAGGGAGCGAGGACCCGCTACCGCCGAGTCGTCCACCGTCGGCGCCGACCTGCCCGTTGGGGTCACCGATGGCTGTCCGCGCCTGGTTGCCGGCTTCCTGAAGGGCCTTGTCCACCTTGTCGTTGGCGCTGTCGATCGCCGTCTTGGCTTCGGCATCGGTGCGGTCGGCGCGGTGGTCGCCCTGGTTGTTGGCGTCCCCGATCTGGAGGCTGGTGCGGTCCTGCATCTTGTCGACCTGGCCGTTGGCCTCGTCGATCGCCGTCTTGGCTTCACGGTTGGTCTTGTCCAGGGCCTTCTCGGCTTCCTTGTTCGCCTCGTCGATGGCCGTCTTCGCCTCGGCGTTGGACTCCTTCGCCGCCTTCTCGGCTTCCTTGTTGGCCTCGTCGATGGCGACCTTCGCTTCGGCGTTGGACTGTTTCCCCGCCGCCTTCGCGTCCTCGACCGCCTTCTCGGCTTCCTTGTTCGCCTCGTCGATGGCGACCTTGGCCTCGTCGTTGGACTCCTTCGCCGCAGCCTTCGCCTCCTCTGCGGCCTTCTTCGCTTCGGCGTTGGCCTTCGCGATGGCCGCCTTCGCCTCGGCGTTGGCCTTGGCGGCGGCCGCCTCGGCCTCGGCTATCGCCTTCTCCGCGGCCGCGTTGGCCTTGGCGATGGCCTTGTCCGCGTCGTCCTTGATCTTGTCGACCTTCTTGTCGACGCCGCCTCCGCCACCGCTCCCTCCGGCACTTCCGTAGCTGGTGACCTCGGGTTCCAGAACCTCGTCGATGACGGCCTGGGCATCCAGGAAGGCGTTTCTCACATCGGACAGCGCCTGGTTGGCGGCCGGCTCCAGGTACTCCTTCACACCCCGGTTCCAGGACTCCACCGCCTCGGTGCCCAACTTCGCCCAGGTGGAGACATCGTCCAGCTTGCCCAAGCCGGGGATCGACAGCTTGGCCTCGGAACGGAGTACGTAGAACTCGGTGGTCTCCGAAGTTTCGCTCCAGGAATGGGACGAGGAGCTGTTCCCCTGGCTGTGGGTCGAACTCGTGGTGGTCTTCGACGCCTCCACGGCGAACCTGGCGTTGTTGTTGTACACCCAGTCGCTCACCGACTGAAGCATCGAGTAGAGAATTCCGTACGGGTTGCCGAGCCCCGGCCAGTACTCGATGGGATCGCCATCGCCCTCCGACAGCGTCTCGCGTTCGCTTGCGAGGCCGCCCATCCACTCGCTGTGGACTCGGGAGAGCTCGCGGTTGGCTTTGAAGACGGCGTTGCCGGCCCCCACGACGGCGTCACCCTGCCTGCTGGACGCCTCGTACCAGTCCCACTGGCTCTGGTGCTGGGCCTTGAAGTTCTTCGGGTGCATCTGGTCGCCGTACCCGGCGTAGTTCTTGTACAGCCCGTCCATGAGATCGACGAAGACTTCGGCGGCCTTGCCCTTCCAGGCGGCCTTTTCCTTCCCCAGGGACTCCTTCCACTGCTTCAGCGTCTCGGCGTGCTCGGTGAAGAACTTCGCGACCCGGTCGTACGCCTCGGCCGTTCTGGTGAAAGTCGAGAAGTCCATGGCGTTGGTCTTGTCGACCGACGCACCGTTGGACGAGAAGCCGACGTTGGTGTGCGAGACGATGTTCTCGTAGCCGGAGTTGTGCAACGCGGCGCCGGCACCCTCGATGTACTGCCCCATCGCGTGCTCCGCCCCGGCCAGGGAGTTGTCGCTGTACTTGTACCAGCTGAACGGGTCCATCTCGCTGAGGCTGACGCCCTCGCCGCCCGGTCCGACGAAGTTGATGAGGACCCGGCGCAGTCGAGGGTAGATCCTCTCCTTGAGGTCCTCCTCGGAGTAACCCTTGAGGCTCACCTCCTCCGGGTCTTCCTTGCCCGGCAGGTAGAAGTTGATCACGAAGTCGTTTTTGCCCGTTTTGGCGCCAGAATGGTAGTCGTAGTTGGACTCCGTCATCTCTATGAACTCGGCCGCGTCCTCGATGGTGACCTTGAGCAGCGGCGCGTTGCCCTCCGGCTCCGTCCCCGTCGCGTCGCTGAACAGGCCGCTGCGCTTGGGCATGGGGTAGCCCGTGAACATCTCGACGGCCTTGGCCCAGCGGTCGGAGGGATCTGGCATGGAGGTCTCCGGGAAAGAGAGGTCCGGTGACGGACGGGATCAGGAGGACGAAGGGGCCGCCCCAAGTGGCGGCAAGGCGTCGCGGATGAGGGACGGCGCACTACGAGGCTCGGTCGTCGCCCTCCTCGCCGTCGTCGCTCTCGTCCTTGTCGTCGTCCTTGTCGTCCGCACCGGGGTCGGGCGACGGTGTCTCACCCGAGAAGCCGGATTCGGACAGGATCTCGGAGAAGTCTTCGGCGTCGATGGCGGCGAGGTTGTCACCCTGGGTCTTGAACAGCTTCTCGATCGTCTGACGCAGCCCGTCCTCGATCTCCTCGAAGGTGCTGAGCTGGCCCTCGAGCGTCGTGACGGCGGTCTCGATGTTGGACGCCAGGGACTTGACGAAACTCTCACCGTTCACGTCGTCGCTCTCGCCGATCTTCCCCATCACGAGCGGCTCGTTCTTTCCGATCGCCAGGACGGTGTCGGCCGTGGTGCGCCCCTCCGACATGGCCTTCAGGGAAGGGTCGCCCTCGAGCACCTTCTTGATGTCGGCCTTGAACTCGGACAGATCCTGCTCGATGAACGCCTGGAGGGACGCCTTGTCCAGCTCACTGAGGTCGGCCATGCATGTCTCCCGTCCTGCGAGGGTGTCCGCGGCGCCTGTCGGCGCCAGGTGGTCGCGCTCCGGTGGCCCCCTCCCCGGTCGGCCGGATCCCGTCTCGGACGGGGCGGAACCGGGACGGCCAACGGTCACCTGCCGATGTTCACCTCGGACCAGAGCTGGCTCAGGCTGTTCTCCGTCTGCTTGTAGTTGCCGGAGACATCGCCCAGCAGGGCCGCGTGCGAGCTGAGGAGCTGCTGCATGGTGACGACGGCGGCGTCCCACCTGGCCTGCTTCTCCGTGTAGACCTCGGCGTCAGAGCCGTACCAGGTCTGCTTGAGGTCGTTCAGCTCCATCTCCAACTGCGTCAGCGTGGTCTGGATGGCGCGCGTCTGCTCGATCATGTTCTCGCCGGCGTTCTGCACGTGGTTGTACTGAACGTGGATGAAACCGTCGGTCGTGTCTGCCATGAGGGGTCCTCATCTCGGGGAAGGGGCGGTCGGTACGGCGAGCGGCAAGGAGGCGAACGATCGCTCCGAAGCACCTAGCTCGGGTTGTTCCCCAGGGCGCCGGACCCGGACAGGGCGTCGAAGGCGGCCTCGCTGGCACTGAACGCCTGGTCGATGGCGGCGTTGCTGGAGCCTTGGGCCTTCCCGTGCTCCACGAGGCTGGTGTTGAGCTTGTCGATCATGTCCTCGAGGTTCTTCAGGATGATGACCACCTGGTCGTCCCACTTGTCCAGCAGCTGCCCGAAGCGGCCGCCGTCCGACCCCTGATACGTGCCGGACAGGTTGCCCCTGGTGCCGTGCACGTCCTGGAGGATGCGCTGCACGCCGCTGTAGGCCATCTCCAGCGCCTGGATTCCGCTTCGAGTGGAGCCCTCTGATGACTGCTGGAGGCCCATTTCGCTCATGTCGTCTCTACTCCTAGGACAGTCGGGAAACTCAACTCAGCCTAGTCAGACAGAAGTTGTTACCGCAACGACGGCCGAGGACGTTGTCGAGAATTCACGTTGCCGTTCGCGCCCCTGCCCGTAGACCTCAGGCACCAATGCCGTACGTGAACGACGCCCCCGCACCGCGTCACGCTATTCGGAAACCCTTTGAGAGGTAGACGGCTTTTTCGCGTCCTCGGCTGCTTTCCCACTTCTACAAACCGGTTTGAGAGGTTCCGCCCCTGCTTGGGGGGAGACGGCGGCAGCGGTGGCTCCGAGATCCGGACCGGTGGGGAGCATGGACAGCAGCAGCGAGGGCACCGTCCGCACCTGGCCACTCCCGTATCCCAGGGCCTCGGCGTCCGCCTCGGTCGGCAACCGGTGTTTCACCCCGGTGTCCGTGACCAGATAGCGGGTGCCGCCGACCTCGCCGCCGGCGGCGCTTCCGGCACGTACCAAGGCCCCCTCCCCCGGTCCGACGACCACGGCGTCGACAGCCAGGCAGGCCTCGGCCACACCGATGGAGGACCGTTTGGCCGCCGGTCCCAGGGCGTCCTGGTCCACCAGAGCGACACCGACCCGCACGCCCGAACCAGGGGGCGAACCCGGCGTCACCGAGGAGCAGAGGCCCTGCTCCTCGGTGATCCGGGCGAGGGTCGGCGGCGACTCCGGCATCCCTGCTACGGCGTCGGCGGAGAACCCGTCCTTGCCGGGCGCGAGCTGCCCCTTGAGGGCCCCCGGCTCCAGCTCCCTGGCGTGCGGTGGACTGCCCTCGTACGCCTTGCGGGCGGTCTGCGCGTCGCTGAGCTGAAGGGCCGCCTGGGTGTTGGTCAGTGGCACCAGGCCCTCTTCGCGCAGCAGGTAGTACTGGCCGCGCTCGGCGCCCGGCACGGTGGTGCGGAAGACCTGCCCGACACGAGTCGTCAGGCTGCCGAAGGACGGGCCGGGCTCACCGAGCCCGGCCAGGGCCGTGGGGGCGAGGTCCGGCCCGGCGGGCAGCGCGTCGACGAAGGCCGCGGACACCTTGCGCGGCACCGCCGACCCGTAGCCGAGGCCCTCCAGCGCACTGCTCTTGCCGTCGATCCGCAGCCTGGCGCCCTGCCAGACCAGGTACCGGTTCCCGGACGGGTCGGCGACCAGCACCGCGCTGCCCCGGGGCAGCGGCCGCTGTGTCGCGGCCGAGGCCACCGAGAGCACGGTGGCCCCGGTGCCCGCGCCGTCGGCGGAGGCCGAACAGACCAGCCACGGACGGGACTTCTCCAGGGTGCCCGGGTCCGGCAACACGTCGGGGGCGCCGCTGATGCCGACCGGGAGGCCACGAGGGGTGGAGCGCAGCGCGTCGGTGTCGACCGTCTTGCTGGTCAGGCCGGAGCGGGACGCGCCCGCGAGCAGCTTGGCCGAGGCGTAGTTCAGCACGGGGCGCAGTTCGCCGTTGTCGTAGAAATAGCGCGAGCCGGTGTCCTCGTCGACGATCAGCGTCCCCTCGGCGCGCCAGGAGTTGGAGGTGGCCGGGGATATGAGGCCCCAGACGAACGCGCCGGCGGAGATCAGCAGCGAGACGACGATGCCGATCGCCAGACCCCGGTTGGTGCGGCCGACCGGACTCTCGGGCGCGTCCAGGTCGGTGCGGAGCAGGCCGGAGGTGAGACGCCCCATGACGAACATGTGCGCCTGGACCTGATCACGTCTGTTCTGCACGTCTTGCTCTCCCATGGTTCAGGAACGGACCCATGGCCGCGCGGGGGCTGTCGGCGCCGGGCGCGGCGGGGAATGCGGGGATGCCGGGGCTGCGGCGGCGTGAGGGCGGGCGGCCTGCCGTCCGTGCCGTCACAGACTCAGTGAGCGCAGCCACCCGAACACGCCGAGGATCCACAGGGCCAGCGGCAGCAGGCTGATCGCCGCCGCGGAGTGCATCAACTCGCCGATGCGGCCCCAGTAGGGCACCAGCCTGCGACCCGGCACCGTCCAGGAGGCGATGGCGCTCACCGCCGCGACCGCGAAGAGCATCACGACCAGTGCGGGCACGGTGCTGGGGGACACCGTCTGCCCCGCGCGGATCACGAGCGCCGCCGCTCCGAGCACGCCGGGGACGAGCAGGGCGAGCCGCTGCCAGGAGCTGCCCATGCCCCGCCCGTGCAGCAGCAGGAGCAGGGAAAGTGCTCCGGCCATGCAGCCGCCGGGCCAGTCGAAGGGCTGGACCAGGGCGGCCAGCCCGGCCGCGCAGAGCAGTCCCGTGGCGGCGAACAGCGCCGTCATCCAGCCGTCCGCGATCACGGTCCTGACCGCCACCTCGTTGCTGCCGTGCGGGTCGATGCCCTCCTGCAGTTGCTGGGCGTTGGTGGGCAGCGGAGGAGTGCGCATGCCGGAGAGGCGGAACGAGAGCGAGGGCACGAACGCCCCGAACAGCACGGTGAGCAGGAGGGCCACGGAGGCCGCCTCATGGACCGTGAGGTCGAACAGGATGAGCAGCAGGGCGGTGAAGGCGCCACCCGTGGCCACCGTGGCGATGGCCAGGAACAACGGGGTGAAAGCGGCCACCACCGCGAGCGTGAGCACCGCTCCGCCCGCGGCGGACGCGGAGGCGGCGAGCAGCCGGGCGCCGAGCACGTGGGCCATGTGGTCGCCTTCGGGGCTGCTGCCGGGCAGCACCCAACCCGCGTGGGTCCAGTAGACGGTGGCCATGACTCCGAGTGCGGCGCCCGCGCCCGCGTCGCCGACGGCGCGGCTGGCCGACGCGGCGCCCGCGAGCATCAGGACGCCTCCCGCGAAGAGCACCGTGACGCGCAGCCACAGGCTGATGCCCGGCAGGGCGAGCAGCACCGTACCGACGGCGAGGGTGGTCGCCGAGAGACCGATGAGCACCCGGCGGCCGACCGTGGGCGTCCAGGCGAACGGGCGGCGGTCCATGTTGGTGGCGATGCCGTCGACCAGGTCGTCGAAGTGCGGTTCGGGCAGCGCTTCGGCCCGCGGTCTCAGGTGCAGGGTCTCGCCGTCGCGCACACCCACGGCGTCGAGCGTGGACTCCTCGTCCAGGGGGGCGCCGCCGAGCCGTTGGAGCACCCAGCCTCCGTGCTCCAAACCGGTTTCCTGAGTTTCCTCTCCCGCGTAGTCGAGCAGCGCCGGGAGCAGGTCGGCCACCGGTATGTCGCCGGGAACGGCCAGGTCTATGGATTTCGCGGGGGCTCGCACCGAGATCCGGCACAGATGTGCCACCGTACTGTCGGTCAAGGCTCGCTCGTCTCTTCCGAGGGGCGTGGCAGGCGAATTGCAGACACCTTGCGATAAGGGGGCGCCGCAACCGGAGTTGGGGGATCGGCGCCAATAGGCGAATGACTGTAGCCTATGAAACCATTCACGGTTCAGCCGTGCCGCCCGGGGCCAACTCCCGCCCGGACGCGCAGGGTCGGGCCGTCACGGCTCACGGTTCGCGAAGCGGTCCCGGCAGGACGTCGCGCAGACTCCGTTCGTCCGTAGTCACCGGCCCTCGTCCGCGTTTCGACACCGGGCCGCACCGTCACGTCGTCCTGTCCGACCGCAGGACCCGTACTGCCGCCGAGGAGGCATCCCTTGAGTGTGGTTCTCTTCCGTCGCCCGCCTCGCCGACGGGCCCCGGACATGCCCGACGGGGAGCTGAGCCTTCAGGAGCCGCCCACGCTCCCGGAGGTCGTGCCGGACACCTCCGCGGTCTGGAACTACCTGCCCATGGGCATGATGTCGGCCTCGATGATGCTGCTCTTCGTCCGTATGGGCAGCGGCAGTTCGGCGCTCGGCTACACCGCTCTGATCCTGATGGTGTCCGCCTCCGCCCTCATGATCCTCGGCCAGTTCATGCGCCGGGCGGGCGAACGCAAGGGGCGTCTGAAGGGCGAGCGCCGTGACTACCTGCGCTATCTGCGCCAGACCAGGCAGCAGGTGAGGGGCGCCTTCATCCAACAGCAGCACGCGCTGTCCTGGCGCCACCCAGACCCGGCCGCTCTGTCCTCGCTGGCCCGCACCTCCCGGCTGTGGGAACGCAGGCCGGGCCAGGACGACTTCGGCGAGGCCAGGATCGCGGTGGGCACACAGCGGCTCGGGCTGCGACTGGCTCCGATGTCCACCAAACCCGTCGAGGACCTGGAGCCGCTCTCGGCGCACGCGCTGCGCAGCTTCATCCGTGCGTACGCCAACGTCCCCGACCAGCCCATCGCGCTGTCCCTGCAGGCTTGGTCCCGGGTGCTGTGCCGGGGGGACGAGCGGCAGATCCGCGACGCTGTGCGGGCGGTGATCGCCCAACTGGCGGTCTTCCACTCGCCGGAGGATTTGTGGCTGGCCTTCTGTGTGTCCGAGGAGAGGCGGGCCGATTACGACTGGGTGAAGTGGCTTCCGCACACCCTCCAGGCCGAGGCGCACGACGGGGCCGGGCCGGTGCGACGTGTGGTCACCACGGTGGCGGGGCTGGAGGAGATGCTCGGCGCGGAGTTCCAGGAGCGACCCCCCTTCGATCCCGAGGCGGTATCCGGCCAGGACGAGCCGTTCACGGTGATCGTGGTCGACCACGGCGGTGTGCCGAGCGGTCACCGGCTGGACGGGGCCGGGTTCCGCAACGCGGTCGTCATCGACCTCTCCGGCGAACTGACCTGGCGTCCGGGCCGCACTACGCTCCGGCTGGAATTCGGCGAGGACGGGGAGGGCGGCTCCCGGCGGCAGGGAAAGACCGTCAGCCTGGTGCGTACCGACCGCAACCGGCAGGAACAGCGCACCCTGCTCGGCCGCCCCGACCGGCTGGGCCCGGCCGTCGCCCGGACGGTGGCGATGCGCGTGTCGCCGTACCGGATGGCGTTCGGCGGCGACAGCGCCGAACCGATGTCCGCGGACATCGAGCTCACCTCGCTGCTCGGCATCGCCGACCTGAACCGTCTGCAACCGCTGGACCTCTGGTCGCGCCGGAGCGAAGCGGACCGGCTACGCGTCCCCATCGGCATCAGCGCCGAGGGGCGGCCGGTGGAACTGGACATCAAGGAGTCCGCACAGGGCGGCATGGGCCCGCACGGCATGCTGATCGGCGCGACCGGCTCCGGCAAGAGCGAGACGCTGCGCACCCTGGTCCTCGCCCTGGCGCTCACCCACTCCTCGGACACCCTCAATTTCGTCCTGGTCGACTTCAAGGGCGGCGCCACTTTCCTCGGCCTGGACGAACTCCCCCACACGTCGGCGGTAATCACCAACCTGGCGGACGAGGTGGCGCTGGTCTCCCGAATGCAGGACGCGCTGCACGGCGAGATGATGCGCCGTCAGGAACTGCTGCGCGCGGCCGGGAACTACACCTCGGCGCTGGAGTACGAACGCGCCCGTGCGGGCGGTGCGCCGCTGCAACCGCTGCCCAGTCTCTTCGTCGTCGTCGACGAGTTCAGCGAACTGCTGGCCGCACACCGCGACTTCATGGAACTCTTCGTGATGATCGGCCGCCTGGGCCGGTCGCTCGGCGTGCATCTGCTGCTTGCCTCCCAGCGGCTGGACGAGGGCCGGATGCACCAGCTGGAGAGCCACCTCTCGTACCGGATCGGGCTGCGGACCTTCTCCGCGATGGAGAGCCGCGGCGTGCTCGGCGTACCGGACGCCTACCGGCTGCCGTCCCAGCCGGGCAGCGGCTACCTGAAGAGCGGCGTCGAGGAACTGACCCGGTTCCGGGCCGCGTTCGTCTCGGGCACCTACGAGCACCGCAGCGGTCCGGCGGTGCAGGCGCGGGCGGCCGGACAGGTGGTTCCCTGGACAACGGAGTGGGTGGCCCCGCGCCCCGCGTCGGAGACCCCCGACGAGCCTCCGGAGACGGAGCCCGCACCGGACGAGGCGGGCGAGACGCGGTCGCTGCTCGCCACCGCGCTGGACCGGCTGCGCGGCGCCGGCCCGCCCGCCCACCAGGTCTGGCTGCCGCCGCTGGACACGCCGCCGTCCCTCGACCAACTCCTGCCGCCGTTGGCGCCGCACCCCGAACACGGCCTGACCACCGTGGGCTGGGCGGGGCGCGGCCGCCTCTCGGTGCCGGTCGGCATCGTGGACCGGCCCTTCGACCAGGTGCGCGACCTGCTGACCGTCGACCTGTCCGGCGCGGGCGGCCACGTGGCCATCGCGGGCGGCCCGCAGAGCGGCAAGAGCACCGTCGTACGCACCCTCATATCGGCGCTGGCCCTCACCCACAGCCCGCGCGAGGCGCAGTTCTACTGCCTCGACTTCGGTGGCGGCTCGCTGGCCCCGCTGGCCGGGTTGCCCCACGTGGGCTCGGTGGCCGCGCGGGTCGACGCGGAACGGATCGGGCGGACCGTCGCCGAGGTCACCGCGATCATGGAGAACCGGGAAAAGCTCTTCCTCCGGCACGGTGTCACCTCCATGCCCGACTACCGCGCCCGCCGGGCCGCCGGGGAGTTCGCCGACCAGCCGCACGGGGACGTCTTCGTGGTGGTGGACGGCTGGTCCACCGTCCGTCAGGACCACCAGGATCTGATGCAGACGTTCACCCGCATCGCTTCCCGGGGACTCAACTACGGCATCCACCTGATCGTCACGACCGCTCGCTGGGTGGAGCTGACCGCCGCTGTCCGCGACCAGTCCGGGACCCGGATCGAGCTGCGGATGGGCGACCCGATGGAGTCGATGGTCGACTCGCGCCGGGCCAGGTCCGTGCCCTCGTCCCCCGGCCGCGGCCTCACCGTCGACTCCAAGCTGCACTTCCTCGCGGCGCTGCCCCGGATCGACGGCGTGGACAGCGCCGCCGGCCTCTCCGCGGGGGCGGCCGACCTGATCCAGGACGTCAAGGAGCACTGGAACGGACCGGAGGCCCCCGAGGTGCGGCTGCTCCCCGCGACGGTGTCCAGCCGCACGCTGCCCGAACCCCGGAAGACGGAGGAGGGCGACGGTCTGCGCGTCGCGCTGGGCCTGGAGGAGGACGGACTGAAGCCCGCCTGGCACGACTTCTCCACCACACCGCACCTGATCACCGTCGGCGACACCGAGAGCGGCAAGACCAACCTGCTGCGCCTGATCGCCCGCGCCATCACCGAGCGGTACAGTCCCGAGGAGGCCCGGGTGCTGCTGGTGGACTACCGCCGCGACCTGGCCGACGCCATACCGGAGGAGTACCGCCTGGGGCACGCCGTGTCCATCGACGCGCTGCGCGATCTGGTCAACGGCGCGGCACGGGCGATCAAACTCCGAGTGCCCGGGGCCGACGTCGCCCCGGCCCGGATGCGGCTGTGCGACTGGTGGACCGGACCGCGGCTGTTCGTCCTCGTCGACGACTACGACATGATCGGCGTGGGCCCCGGCAACAACCCCTTCATGCCGCTGCTGGACTATCTGGCCCTCGGCTACGAGGTGGGCCTGCACATGGTGGTCGCCCGCTCGGCCTCAGGCTCGGGACGTGGCCTCCAGGAGGCCCTGCTGCGCCGCCTCCAGGAGGTCAACTCGCCTGCTCTGCTGCTGTCCTGCCCGCCGACCGAGGGATATCTCTTCGGGAACGTCAAGCCGCGCACCCTGCCCACGGGGCGCGCCCTGCGGGTGGCCCGGCGCACCACGACGCTGGTGCAGACGGCCCGGCTGGACGAAACCGGAACGGACTGAGCCGCCCTGGACACCGGACACTCGCCCCAGCCTCGTCGCCGGAGAGCGGCCCGCGCTCCCGGGCGCGCCGGACACGCACCGCGCCAGGTGTCGTGGGCCCGGTCGGGGTCGGCCGGACGTTCTTCAGGGCCGCCGCCAGCCCCGGGCGCGGCCGCGCGGGATCACCGCGGCCGCGGCGGCGACCAGGATCACCAGCATCGCCATGGCGCCGGCGATCACCAGGGCCCGGTCCTGGAGGCCCGTGGACGCCACCGGCAGCCGCAGCGGTTCGCTCTCCACCGGGGCGGCCACCGGGGCCCGGGACGCGGCGGAGACCATGGAGAGGGCTGCGTAGGGGTCGAGCCGGGCGGCCTCACCGGCCGGCGCGGCCGAGAGGGTCAGCCGGTCGGCGGTCTCGGCGGCCGACAGGTCCGGGTCGTAGGCGCGGACCAGGGCGGCCGCACCCGCGGTGTAGGCGGCGGCGGCCGAGGATCCGGCGGCGATGAAATGTCCCTTACCGCGTGGACCGACGCCGATCACGGGACCACCGGGCGCCGCCAGCTCCGCCGCAGCCGATCCCACCGCGCTCTTCAGGGCGACTCCGTCCTCGCCCACTCCGACCACGGACAGGACGCCGGGCGCCGCCGCGGGCCAGTAGGCCTCGGGGGTCCGGTCACCCGGTTGGGGCTCGGCGTCCGGAGCGACCGGGGCGACCACGAGCACGTCGTGCTCGACGGCGTGGCGGACGGCGTCGGTCAGCTCCTTCTTCCCGGTGGGCAGCGCCGAGGCGACGCTGACGACCCGCGCACCCCGGTCCACCGCGGCGCGGATACCGGCGGCGACGCGTTCGGCGGAGGGGACCCCGCGCTCGTCGGTCCCCCGCACTCCGAGCACCCGTGCGGCCGGGGCGACCCCCTGGAAGGCCGTGCCGTCGGTGCGGGCCGCGGCGATGAGCCCGGCGATGAACGTCCCGTGCCCCACGCAGTCCTCGCCCGCGTCGCCGACCGTGGTGACCCGGCCCTCCAGCGCCGGCGCGGCGAGGGACACCCCGGAGCCCACCACCGCGACGGTGACCCCCTGGCCCCGGGACAACTTCCAGGCGTGCGGCAGCGACAGGCTCTTCTGCGTCCAGGTCACCCCTTCGGCGGTGCGCTTGGACTCGGGGGTGCAGGGGGCGTCCTGGGCCAGTGCCAGGGGCATGGCCGGCAGGCTCGTCGTGCCTGCGTCCGCGGCGGCCTGCGCCGGGAGGCCCACGGCGCAGGCCGCCGTCACCGCCAGCGCCCCGACCCCCTGGGACCACCTACGGGTGCGGCGGCGCCGGCCAGGAGCGGACAGGGGGACGGTGGGAACCCGCGGTTGCCTCATGGGACGCATGATAAAAGGCGGCTCCACCCCTTCAACCTCCCAACTCCGTACGGGAGATCATGGCCGCCGATGGCCATGGGGTCTGCCTCCGCCCGCTGTTCACCGACGCCTTCTACTGTTTACTACGGTCACCCCATCGTCGTCGCCAGCGCGACGGTGACGAAGAAGAGGAGAGACGCGCGTGGTACGCCAGCTGTTCACGGTTGGTCCCGACCGATCAGAAGGGCCGGACAGCTTCCGTACCATCGGTGAAGCTCTGGCACAGGCCCGGACGGGTGCGGTCATCAGTGTCCTGCCCGGGCGCTACGAGGAGAGCCTGCGCATCTCCCGGCGGGTGACGATCGTGGCCGACGGCAACCGGGGAAGCGTGGAGATCGCGCCGCACAGCGGTTCCGCCGTGACCCTGGTCGCCGACGCCGTGATGCTCACCGACCTGGTGCTGCGCGGCCCCGAGGACGAGGACGTCCCCGTGGTGGACGCCTACCAGGGCCAGGCGGCGCTGGACGGCTGCGAGATCACCGGTGCCGGCTGGACCGCGCTGCTCAGCCGCAACGCCGGTTCGCTGGCCATGCGGGACTGCCGGGTCGTCAACCCGGCGGGGGCGGGGATCGTCGACACCTCGGCCGAGGAGAGCGTGGTCGCGGACTGCGTGCTGGAGAACCTGGGCAGTTCGGCGGTGGTCATGAGCGAGAAGGCCAGGACCGTCATCCGCGGCTGCACCGTACGAGATTCGCGCGGCAACGGGGTGCTGGCCAACGGGCAGGCTCGTGGCAGGGTCGAGGACTGCGACATATCCGGCACCGACAAGCCCGGAGTCGCCATCGAGCAGAACAGTGCCACCCGGGTGCTGCGCACCCGGCTGCACGACTTGGCCGTGGGCGCCCTGGTGACCAGTGCCTCGCGGCCCGAGCTGGCCGAACTGGACGTCCAGGACACCTCCGAGCACGGCATCCTTGTCTCCGCCGGCGCCGAACCGGTGCTGCGCGACTGCCGGGTGGCCCGTACCAAGGGCAGCGGCCTCGTGGTGACCTCACGGGCGCGAGGAAGCTACGAGGGGTGCGAGTTCACCCGCTGCGAAGGGCCCGCGGTCCTGGCCACCGAGAGCGCGGCGCCGGCGTTGACCAGGACCGTCGTACGGGACTGCGCGGCCTCGTCCGCCGTCCTGCTGACCGGCGAATCGGCGGCCGAGGTCGACCGGCTGGAGGTGACGGCCGCCGCCGGAACCGGCCTGCACATCCGGGCGGGGGCCAATCCCCTGGTGCGGCGGGCCCGTATCGTCGCGGCAGCGGGCCACGGCGTGGAGGTGGCCCAGGGCGGGCGCGGCCGACTGGAGGACTGCCAGGTCGAGAAGGCGGGCGGCGCTTCCTTGCGGGTGGCGGCCGACAGCCGCACGCACGTCGTCAACTGCTCCATGAGCGAGGCCGGGGGGCCCGGGGTCCTCATCGACGCGGGCGGCTTCGCGGACATCCGTGACACGGTCGTCGAGAACAGCACGACGGAGGGCATCCGGGTCGAGGAGGACGGCGAGGTCTCCGCCCTGCGCAACCGAATCATCTCCTCCGGCGCGCACGGGGTGCTCCTCCTCGCCGGGTCGCGGGCCACCCTCAACGGCTGCGAGATGCTCAACGGGCAGGCGGACGGCGTCCGCGTGGAGAGCGCGGGCCAGGTCTCCGTGCTCGACTGCGCGGCCAACGACAACCGGGGCGCCGGTCTGCGACAGACAGCCAAGGAGGGCGCGCTCACCGTCGACCGGCTCTCCAGCGCGGGCAACGGCGGCCGGGACGCGTACGACGGAGCCCCGCCGCCGGACCTCACCGACCCGTCCCGGACGGGGGCGGAGCGGACCGGCGACGAGCTGCCCGCCGAACCGGCCGGACCGGTCGAGGAGTTGGAGGCGCTGGTCGGGCTGGAGGGGGTCAAGCGCCAGGTCAAGAGCCTGATCAACCTGACCCGGCTGGCCCAGCGCCGGGCCAACCTCGGCCTCCCGGCTCCGCCGATGAGCAGGCACCTGATCTTCGCGGGCGCTCCCGGTACCGGAAAGACGACCGTCGCCCGCCTCTACGGCTCGATCCTCGCCGAGCTGGGCAGCCTGCGCTCCGGTCACCTGGTGGAGGTCTCCCGGGCCGACCTGGTCGCGCAGGTGGTCGGCGGTACGGCGATCAAGACCACCGAGACGTTCAACCGGGCGCTGGGCGGGGTGCTGTTCGTGGACGAGGCGTACACGCTCGCCTCCGACGGCAAGAACTCCGGCGCCGACTTCGGCCGTGAGGCCGTCGACACCCTGGTCAAACTGATGGAGGACCACCGTGACGACGTCGTCGTCATCGCGGCCGGCTACACGGACGAGATGGAGTCCTTCCTCGCCGTCAACCCCGGTCTCGCCTCCCGCTTCGCCCGCACCGTCGAGTTCGCCAACTACACCGTCGACGAGCTGGTGACCATCGTGGAGACCCTCTGCGAGCGCCACCGCTACGACCTCTCCCCGGACACCAGGGACGCGCTCGCCGCCCACTTCGGCGAGATGCACCGGGGCCCCAACTTCGGCAACGGCCGAGTGGCCCGGCAGGTGTTCGAGGAGATGGTGGACCGCCAGGCGTTCCGGCTGGCCGGTCTCATGGAGGCCGCCGAGCACGACCTGACGGTGCTGCTGCCGGAGGACGTCGGCGAGGCCGCTGCCGCCGCCGCCAAGGCCGCCGCCTCGGGAGTCCGGGCGACGTCGCCGGTGGAGGAACTGGAGGCGATGATCGGCCTGGACAGCGTCAAGTACGAGGTCACGGACATGATCAATCTCCTCTCGGCCTCCCGGCAGCGCGAAGCGGCAGGACTGCCCTCCTCCCGGATCAACCGGCACCTCGTGTTCGCCGGGCCTCCCGGCACCGGAAAGACCACCGTGGCCCGCCTCTACGGCAAGCTGCTGCGCTCACTGGAAGTGCTGCCCCGCGGCCAGATCGTCGAGGTGGCCCGCGCCGACCTCGTCGGCCGTTACGTGGGGCACACCGCCCAGCTCACCAAGGAGGTCTTCCAAAAGGCCCTGGGCGGCGTCCTCTTCATCGACGAGGCGTACACCCTCGCGCCTCCCGACTCGCCGTCCGACTTCGGCCGCGAGGCCATCGACACCCTGCTCAAACTGATGGAGGACCACCGCGAGGAGGTCGTCGTCATCGTCGCCGGCTACACGGACGAGATGAACCGCTTCCTCGCCTCCAACCCCGGCCTCTCCAGCCGCTTCTCACGGCACATCGAGTTCCCGGACTACAGCTCGGAGGAACTGGTGACCATCGTCCGGCAACACGCGGCCCTCTGCGGCTTCGAATGTGCTCCGGACGTGCCGCCGGCGCTCCTGAAGTACTTCGACGCCCAGCCCCGTGACCGCTCCTTCGGCAACGCCCGCCTGGCTCGCCAGACCGTTGAACACATGGCCACCCGTCAAGCCCGCCGTCTGGCCACCATGGACTCCCCCACCATGAACGACCTGCAGACCCTGATCCTGAACGACCTGCCTCCTGTGAACCTGGCTGACACGCCAAGTTGACGGGCCCCTCGGCACCTGCCGGCTCCTGGCGCCCGGCTGGGGGCCGGCGCTCCTCGGGACCCCGGGCCCATGTCGGCGCGCTCGTCGCGGGAAAGCCTCGCGGCACACAGGTTTCGCCGTTCGGAGTGTTGACGCGGGTGAGCGCCACCGGATAACTGTTGAACATCATCCTCAAACCGGTTTAGCCACCCTGTGCCCCACCTGACGGCCATGACCGAACCAACGCCCGCACGCCTCACGCCGGCCGAGACGCACCCTCCTTGACGGATCAGGCGTCCCACACCCCGTCGGCAGGCCGGACGCACTGAAGGAGTCTTTCATGTCTGACACCGGAGCCGCCTTCCTGCCCGACCGCCGACGCGTCCTGCTCGGCGGGTTGGGGCTGGCCGCGGGCGCGGCCGGCCTGACGCTGACGGTGCCGTCCCTCGCCCGGGCCGCCGAGGCGGGCGGCGACCCGTCGGTCGTCGACGACATCCAGATCATCATCGAGCGCCTCCAGCAGCGCTTCCTCGCCCAGGGCGACCAGGTGCGACTGGCCAACGGCATCTTCCTCGCCCGTGCTTCCGAGGCCCTGTCCTACGCGGCGTCCCTGCGCTCCGACGGGTCCTGGCCGAACGTGGACTACGCCGACACCACCAGTTCCGCGAACGGCCGGGTGTGGTCGCCGTACCACGCGCTGTACCGCATGATGGCGATGGCCCACGCCTACCGGGACCCGGAGGCGGAGGGGCATGGCAGGCCGGAGTTGATCGAGGCACTGAACCGCGCCCTGCTCCACTGGGACGAGACCAGGCCGACCTGCACCAACTGGTGGGAGACCGAGATCGGCAAGTCGATGGCCATGGGGCGGGTGTCGATCTTCGTCGGTGACGAACTCAGCGCCCCGGCACGGGAGGTGGCCTACGCCCACAACACCGGGCGCCGCGACCCGGTCGGGGCCAACGGCTCCTGGCGCACCGAGAACTACCTCTACGAGGCGGTCGCCAAGCGCGCCTCGGACGACATCCACCAGGGCTACGTCACCATGTCGCAGACGGTGGCGGTCGACCGCAGCGGCGGGGTCAAGGAGGCCGTGCAGGTCGACTCCAGCTTCTGGGCGCACGGCGCGCAGCTCTACAGCGAGGGCTACGGCATGGCGCTCTTCACCATCGTCGCGGCCTGGGCCGACGTGGCGCGCGGCACCAGCTTCGACTTCTCGCCCGAGGACATCGACGCCGTGGCCTTCTACATTCTCGACGGCACACGGTGGCTGATCCGCGGGGAGATCGGGATGCTGTACCTCGGTTACCGGCCGCCCAACACGATCGACGGCGTCACCAGCTACGCGGCGGACTTCCTGGAGCCGCTGGACCGGATGGCCCGCGCCGACGAGGCCAGGTCGGCCCAGTACACGCGCCTGGCCGACAACATCCGGGGCCGGAGCCGGGGCAACGGCGTCACCGGCCACAAGTACTTCTGGCGGTCGGAGTTCTCCTCCCACCTGCGGGACGGGTACGGCGTTTTCACCAGGATCAACTCCCCCCGGATGAAAGGCAGTGAGTACCGCTCCACGCTCCGGCCCGAGGTTGGCAACGAGATCGCCTGGAACGCGTCCGGGGCCACCTCGATCCAGGTCACCAACCGGGAGTACGACGACCTCGTTCCCGCGTTCGACTGGTCCCACTACCCCGGCGTCACCGCGCCGTACGCCAAGGTGACCTCGGCGTCCAGCCCCGACAACGCGGGGAGCTTCACCGGTGGTGTCAGCGACGGGCGGTACGGCGCCTGCGTCCTCACCCTGGACCGGTACGGGACCAAGGGGCTCAAGAGCTACTTCTGCTTCGACGACGAGCTGATGGTGCTCGGCACCGGGATCAGCTCCACCTCCGCCCACGCCGTCCACACGACCGTCAACCAGGGGGCGGCCCGCTCCAACGCCACCGTGGGCGGGCGGGCCGTGCGCCCCGGCACCGACTCCGCACCGGTGACGGCCTCCTGGGCGTACAACGACGAGATCGGCTACGTCTTCCCCGAGGGCGGCCCGCTGAAGGTCTCCCACAAGAAGCAGCGCGGCAGCTGGATCGGCCGCGACCCGGTCGAACGGGACGCCTTCACGCTCTTCTTCGACCACGGCACCGCCCCGGAGGACGCCGGGTACGCCTATATCGTCCTGCCCGGCGCCACCCCCGGCCGGGTCAGGGCCTACGCGGCCAGGCCGGTGGTGCGGGCCCTGCGCAACGACGAGCGGGCGCAGGCCGTCACCCATCCGCGGCTCCGGCTGACGATGGCGGTATTCCATGAGCCCGGCGTCCTCGACCTGGGCGGCGGGAGCGCTCTGCTGGTGGACCAGCCCGCCCTGGTGGTCCTCGACCGGACGGGCCACTCGCCCGTGGTGAGCGTGGCCAACCCGGACCGGCCCGGCCTCCAGGTCTCGGTCACCCTCACCTCCCGGGGCCGTACCCGCCGGGGCGACTTCGCCCTCGGCACGGGCGCGGACCTCGGCAGGACGGTGACGCGGGCCCTGGCATAGGCGGCCTCGGAGCAGGAAGAGGCGGGCCGCCGATGGAAGGTGATCCTTCGGCGGCCCGCCTCTTGGCATGCGGCCCGTCAGTCCTCGGTGCGTTCCAGGGCGGCGACCCCGATCGAGCTGTCCGCCATGCCGTAGAAGACGTACGTGGTGTCGGCTATCCGCTCGACGGCCGTGGGGAAGACTACGTTGCCCAGCGTGCCCACCGTCTCCTCGTGCGTCTCCGGGGAGAGCCAGGGCTCGGGCGAACGGGCCAGCACTCGCGAGGGATCGTCCGGGTCGAGGAGGATGCCGCCCGCCCGGTAGACCGCGCCGTGGCTGAGTTCGAAGCCCCTGGCGACGGGGCCGGTCACGCCGTGGTGGATGAGAAGCCAGCCCTCGGGCACCCGCACCGGCGGCGGTCCCGCCCCGATCTTGGCGACCTCGAAGGGCATCTCGGGTCCGGCCACCGGGGCGGAGTGCCGCAGTGACGTGAGCGCGGAAAGGTCGCGGGAGACCTCCTCGGCGTCGGCGTAGGCGATCCAGATCGAGGGCCGCCCGTCACTGATCCCGGCAGGTGCGGGGGCGCCCTCCCCCGGCCGCAGCCACTCCAGGTCCCACATCGGGCGGTGCAGCATGGCGAAGCTCGGCCGCCCGTCAGGGCCCGGCACGATTTCCGGGAAGAACACCAGGTCCTTGTTGGGGAAGAAGTTCAGGTCGGTGGCGAGTTCCGGCCGGTACGTGAAGTGCAGCGGTCCGAGGCGGCGCCACGCGACGGTGTCCGTGGAGACGGCCAGCGCGGGCCGGGGACCGAGCGGGCCGTAGGCCACGTACGTCATGACGTAGACGCCCAGGTCGGCGAGGAACGTGATCCGGGGGTCCTCCACCCCGGCGTTGCCCGCGCCCCGCTCGAAGCCCTCGTCCGGCGCGAGCACCACGCCCTGCCGCTCGACACCGACCGGCACACCGTCCTCGATGACCACGCGGGCCCGGCCGATGCGCGAGACGTTGCCCTCCGCGACCATGCGCGGGAACAGGTAGAGCTGCCCGTCGGGCGCCCAGGCGGTGCCCGGGTTGAGGACGCCCTCGGCCTCCATGGGGTCGGCGGGATCGGGGCTCATGAGCACGCCGACCCTGCGCAGGGTGTAGGGGAGGGCGCTGGGGGTGATGAGCTGGGGCATACCTAGCCTTTGATCGCGGAGCCGAGGTTGGCCGAGGTGAAATGGCGTTGGAAGAGCACGAACAGGACGACGGCAGGCACCGCGAGCACACAGGCTCCGGCGAGCACCGCGCCCGTGGGGTTGGCCTGGAAGGTGGAGTTGGCCTGGGAGAAGTTCGCCAGGCTCACGGCCAGCGGCTGCATCCCCTCGTCCTTGGTCACCAGGAAGGGCCACAGGAACTCGTTCCAAGGGCCGATGAAGGTGACGAGCATGGCCGTAAGGACAGCAGGGCGCACCAGCGGAACCGCCACCGAGCGCAGGATGCGCAGTTCGCCCGCCCCGTCCATGCGGGCCGCGTCGAAGATCTCTCTGGGGATCTGCAGGAAGTACTGGCGGAAGATGAGCACCGCGACGGAGTTGACGGCGAACGGCAGGATCATGCCGGCGTAGCTGTCGGCGAGGCCGAAGTAGCGCACGACCATCACGTACAGCGGGATCATCAGCAGTTGGAAGGGGATCGCCTGGACCAGCAGCACGAGGGCGAAGACCATGCCGCGGCCGCGGAACCTCAGGATCGCCAGCGCGTACCCGGCCAGCAGGCCGAAGACCAGCGTGCAGGCCATCACACCGGCGGTCACGATCAGCGAGTTGGCGAGAGCGCCGACGAGGCTGAAGGAGTCGTCGATGCCGCTGAGGTTGGCGAGAGTGAGGTTGGCCGGATCGGGCAGCAGGCCGCCCAGGCTGGTGTCGCGCTTCTTCTGCAGCGCGCCGATGATCATGTAGTAGAACGGCAGCAGCGCGGCGACGGCACCGAGGCCGAGCGCGGCGTAGCGCACAGCTCGCAGGACGCGGTCCATGTCAGTCCCTTTCCGTGATGCGCCGGGCGACGGTCGCGATGACGAGCACCCCGGTCACGAGGATCAGCCCGATGGCGGCCGCTGCGTCCGGCTCCCCCTGGGCGATGCCCCGCTGGTACACGAGTAGCGCCGGGGTGAGGGAGGCGCCGCCCGGGCCGCCGCCGGTGAGCAGGAACGGCTCGGTGAAGATCTGTCCGGCCGTGATGATGGAGAGCAGGACGACCAGCGAGGTGACGGGACGGACGGCCGGCAGGGTGACCGCGCGGAACGCCTGGAAGCGTCCCGCGCCGTCCGTCAGGGCCGCCTCGTGCAGCTCCTTGGGAACGTTCTGGAGGGCTGCGAGGTAGAGCAGGATGTAGAGCCCGAGCTGCTTCCAGGTGACGTACACCGCGATGAGCGGCATCACCAGTTGCTTGTTTGCCAGCCATGAGGGGTCCGGGGCGTGGGAGCCGAGCACGTGGTTGACCGCCCCGGAGCCGTTGAACAGGAACAGCCAGACGGCCAGGGTGGCGACCGAGGCCGTCACGTACGGGACGTAGTAGGCGATCCGGAAGAAGCCCCGCCAGCGGGTCACCGTATTCAGCGCCGACGCCAGCGCGAGGGCGAGCACCACGGTCAGCGGGATGTTGATGGCCATGAACAGCGCGAGGTTGCCGAAGGCCCGCCGGGTCTCCGCCTCGCCGAGGACCTCGGTGAAGTTGTCCAGGCCGACGAACGGGTGCGGTACGGAGACGCCAGGCGCGGTGAAGAAGTAGTCGTGGAACGCCATCCACACCCCGGCCCCGAACGGGATGACGAACACGACCAGGACGTAGGCGGTGTACGGCGCGGTGAGGAAGAGGCCGAGCGGGCTGCCGCCCAGCCACCGCTTCGTCCGCGAGGCGGGCGGCCGGCGAGGTGGTGCGGAGGCGTGCGCCGCTCCGCCGCGGGCCGGGCCGGTGGCGGTCCGCGGCGTGTCGGCCTGGGCACGGGGTGGGGTCATCGTGCGCTCCGTCAGCCCGCGGCCTGGTCGTCGATTTCCTGCGCGACCTTGCCGAAGGCCGCCTTCACATCGCCCTTGCCGGTCAGCACCGTCTCCTCCCACCCGGCGCGGAAGGTCTTCCACACCTCGGTCGAGCCCGCGATGTTCGGTACGTCCACGGCGTGGGGCACGGCGTCGGCGAAGGGCCGGTAGAAGGTGTTGTCCTTGAGGAAGGAGGCCGCCACCGAGGCCACGTCGCTCCGGGTGGGGAACTGGCCGGTCCTTTCGAGGAGCGCCGTGTCCATCTCCTCGCTCATGGAGAACTTGGTGAAGTCCCAGGCGGTCTGCTTGTTGGCGCAGGAACTGAAGAGCCCCACGTTCTTGGAGTCCGCGAAGGTCGGCGTCGCGGCGCCGGCCCTTCCCGTGGCGGTGGGGAGCGGCACCACGCCGTACTTCACCTTGCCGTCGAACTGCCCCTTGCCCCAGGGTCCGGCGATGCCCATCGCGGCCACCCCGTCGGCGAACGGGCCCGCCCACATGTCGCCGCTGTACGCCTCCGGCGAGGAGTAGCCGCGGGCGTACATCCGCTGCCAGAAGGCGAGGGTCTGCTGCCCGGCCTGCGAGGTGAAGGTGGCCTTGCCGTCCTCCACCAGCTGCGTGCCGCCGGAGTTGGCGAGGTAGAGCGGGTAGAAGTCGAACAGCGCGTTGGTGGAGTCGCTGGTCGCGGGCGGGTAGAGGGCGAACTTCGCGGCGTTGCCCTTCTTGATCGCCTCGGCTGCCGCGAGCACGTCCTCGTACGTGCTCAGCTGCGGCTTCTCCGGATCGAGACCAGCCTTCGCGAAGACGTCCTTGTTGTAATAGAGCATGAACGGGTTCGTCTTCCACGGCACCTGGTGGAACGAGCCGTCCGGTGACCGGAAGCCTTCCGCGACGGCGCCGGAGCGCTTCTCGATGAAGGACTCGGCGTCGTGGAAGGTCTTGGAGAGGTCGACCAGACCACCCTGCTTCTGGAAGGCGGGGACGGCGGCCGGGGCGGTGTTGTAGACGAGGCACGGGGTGTTGCCCGCGGTGATCGCGGCCGTGAGGACGTCCTCGGTGGACTTGCCCGACGGCACGGCCTTGGCAGTGACCTTCTCATCGGGGTGCTGCGCGTTCCAGGCAGCCACGGTAGCCTTGGCCCACGCCTGCTCCTGCTGGTTCGTCGAGTACCAGATCTCGATCGGTCCCGACGTCGGCTCACCACCGCTGTCGCCGCCCGAGCCGCAGGCCGACAGCGGCAGCGCGACCACCGCGGCGGTCGCCAGCACCGTAACGCGCGAATGATGACGCCTCATAGCGCCCAACTCCCTTCCCTGCGGATGGTCGAGGGCCCGGAGCGGACCCTCTGCGTCGGCGCTGCGGACCTGCCCCGCCGGAAAGATCGTTGCGGGGTGACGGGCTCATCAAACCGGTTTAGTATGAGACGGTCAAGGGATGGCACCGAATCGTTCTGTCACCGGGCCGACATAAACTCGTCCATCCGGCGGGTCCGCGTGGGAAGTCGTCGACGAGGAGAAGCGAGGCGGCATGACGCAACAGAAGGGCCCGTCGGGCGAACCGGCGGCGGACAGCACCGGCGAGGCCCCGCCCCCGCCGCGGCCGACCCGGGCCCGCCGCCCCACGATCGGCGACGTGGCCGCGCTGGCCCAGGTCTCCAAGGCGACCGTCTCCTTCGTCGTCAACGACCGCCCCGGGGTCAGCCCGCAGGCGCGCCGCCGGGTCCGCGCCGCCATGGACGACCTGGGCTGGCAGCCCAACGCCGGCGCTCGCGCCCTGTCCACCAGGCGGTGGCAGACCCTGGGGCTGGTGATCCGCAGGCCGCCTGAACTGCTGAGCACCGACCCGTTCTTCCCGCAGTTCGTGGCGGGCATCGAAACCGGACTCGCCCCGCTCGGCTACGCACTCGTGCTCCAGGTCGTCCCCGACGCGGAGTCCGAACGGCGGGCCTACGAACGGCTGGCCGGGGACGGCCGGGTCGACGGCGTCTTCCTGACCGACCTGCGGGTCGACGACCCACGCCCCGCGCTCATGACGGAGCTGGACATCCCGGCACTCATCGTCGGTCCACCCCAGGAGGGCACCGGCATCCCGTCCATCAGCGTCGACGACGGCAGCGGCATCCGCCAGGCGGTCAGGCATCTGCGGTCGCTCGGGCACCGGCGCATCGGCCATGTCTGCGGCGCCGAGGGGTACGTCCACACCGAGAGCAGGCGCATCGCGTGGAGCGAGGCTCTCGCAGAGGCCGGCCTGCCCGAACTCCCGCCCGCCAAAGCCGACTTCACCGGCGCGTCCGGCGCCCAGGCCACCCACCGGCTGCTGGACCAGGACGAACCACCGACGGCGATCGTCTACGCCAACGACCTGATGGCCATCGCCGGGATCACCGCCGCAACCAGCCGCGGCCTGCGGGTCCCGGAGGACCTGTCGGTCGTCGGCTTCGACGACATCCCGCTGGCCGACTGCATCTCACCCCCTCTGACCACGGCCCGTCAGGACGTCCTGTCCTGGGGCCACGCCTCCGCACGAACGCTGGTCGCACTGACCGAAGGCAAGGAGTTCCAGCCGGTCCAGCTGCCGTCCGTGGAATTCATCGTCCGGGCCAGCACCGCTCCCCCGTCGGCGTGAGCTCGTCGCCTCTCGCTCCCCGGCAGGGGTGCCCGAGGCGGCACGCACCCGCTACGCGCGGTTTCATCGCCCCGCAGCTGCGGCTGGCCGGGGCGGACGGCGTCGACTCCGCCCGCGCGGCGATCGGCTTGGTGCGCTCAAGGGGGCCTGGGCGGCAAGGACGCCACTACGCTCATGCAGGTGCACGGGCCAGGTAGTCCACGACCTGGCGGGGGCATCGAGCGTGGCAACATGGGTGATCAACGTGAAAGCTCTGGCGGTTACCTACATGATCTTGTGGTGAGACATGTCCTACCAGGGGCTTCACGGTAGTTCTGATTCAGGTGCACCACGACAGGGGCCAAACAGTGCAGGAGCTCAGTTCCGCAGTTGTGCTCGTCACCGGAGCCATGGCGTCAGGGAAGTCCACAGTCGCCCAACTGCTGGCCGAGCGGCTCCCCCGCTCCGTGCACCTGCGCGGCGACAGCTTCCGGCGGATGATCGTGTCCGGTCGCGAAGAGTTCACGCCCCAGCCGACCGTCGAGGCAACGGCTCAGCTGCGACTGCGCTACCAGGCATCCGCTGCGGTCGCAGACCTGTACGCGCAGGCGGGTTGGACCGTCGTCGTCCAAGACGTCGTTCTCGGCGAGCACCTGGATGCCTACCTTGACGCCGTGACCGCGAGGCCCCTGTATCTCGTCGTCCTTGCCCTCCGCCCCGAAGCAGTCGCAGCGCGTGAGGCCGGCCGCCACAAGAACGGCTACGGCGGCCCCTGGACGGTCGACATCCTGGACGACGCGCTACGCCGAGACACCCCGCTCCGCGGGCTCTGGCTGGACACGTCGGACCAGACACCCCACCAAACCGTGGATCAGATCTTCGCTGACCTCGCCATGGCTCGCATCGTGAGCCGAGAGAGCCCATCAGAAGGTCGCCGAGAACCTCAGTGAGCCTTCTTCGCCACACTGACCGGTGAGGCCACCATGTCCACGACGGCACCAACCGTGACCTTGCCGCGTGGGCGGAGCCGGAGACTTCTCCTCGAACAGACGCCTGGACATCGAAGACGTCTCGGCCGGCGGCCGGGCCCCGACGGCCACATTTACCCAGCAAGCTGGGCGGACCGGCCGCTCGGCGCCTGAGCTGTGCCGTTGCGCCCCGGCCGAGCAAGAATGACGGGGGGTCGGTCAGTGGCGCCGACCGAAGGCGGAAGGAAGACGTGATGAGCGACCGGGCTGATGCCACCCTTGGTCTGGCGTATGGCCACTACGTGGTCTTCGCCGCGTCGGCCTGGGGAGGCTCTGGACGCCGCCGAACACCACGGACACCCCTCCACCCCGGGGAGACTGGCGGTCTCCGTGCCCGTGGTGATCGCGCCCCTGATACTGGGGGCGCCACACCGGGCCACCCCTACCGGAGATTTACCTCGCCGTCGACCGGCGGCCTCTCGACAACCAGTGTGCCGGTGTCGGCCCCGGGCACGCCCCGGGAGCCTCGTGATCACTTCAACCGTTGGCGGATGCGTCGCCGTGCCCAGAGCGCCGAGACCGTGGGCACGATCGGGGCGTTCATCGCGGCCGGAAGCTCAGGAAACAGCCCCGTTTGCGGGCGCGGTCCAGCCGGTGGCTCGGATCCACTCGACCAGGTCCAGGATGGCCGGCTCGATCGAGCGCACCACCGCGAGGTCCGAAGGGTATTCCGCCGCCTTCGCGAACTCACGGAACATCGCCCTGTCGAGATCGTTGGGAAGCACGCTCAACGGGAGGACCTCGTACCGTGCCGGGAGCCCGGCGCGCGCGCCGAACGCCGCAGCGATCTGAGGGCCCGTCAGCTCGTCGCCGACGAGCTCGACGACTCCGCCGGGCGCCTCCGCGGTGTCGAGCAGGAGCGCGGCGGCGACCCGGCCGATGTCCCTGACCGAGACCATCTTCAGGCCGACGTCCTCCGGCAGCGGCAACCTCAGCACGATCTCCCCATGCTCCAGGCTCGGTGCCATCACGCTCGCGAAGTTCTCCATGAAGGCGGTCGCGCGAACCATCGTGGCCCTGAGGCCGGACTTCCTCAGGTGCTCCTCGATCGAGTGCTTCGAGTCGTGGTGCGGCACACCCGACTCCCGGTCCGCTCCGAAGACCGAGTTGAACACGACGTGCGGTACGCCCGCCTCGACCGCCGCGTCGACGAGCGCGGTACCGACGCGGATCTCCGCCTCGACCTCTTCGAGGCTGTTCGCCTCCGGGGTCATGAAGTAGAACCCCTCGACCGTCGCCAGCGCGGCGGCCAGCGACGCCGGGTCGTCGACCCGGATGGCCGCCAGCTCGACGCCGCGGGCGGCCAGCGCCTGAGCCCGGTCGGACTGCGGGTTGCGGACCAAAGCCCGCACCCGCGCCCTGTGGTCCAGCAGCGCGTCGACCACCGCCCCGCCCTGTTGCCCCGTCGCGCCGAAGACTGCGATCGTGCCGGTCAGCTGTGTGCTCATCGCTGCCACCCTTCAGTAGTTCATGCCGTGAACGAAACTAGTTCACGGCATGAACATCGTCAAGGTGTGGGGGTAGCGTGGACTCACGGTGTGCTGGTCTAGTTCGAGGCGGGCGGAGAGAGGTCCGAGGTTTCCACGATGGCGGTGGCCACGCGCTCGAAGTCGCGCTGGTCGTCGGCGTCGAGGTTCGCCGCGATCTCGGGCAGGCGCTTGGCGACCTCGGCGTAAACGGCCTCACCGAGCACCTTCCCCGTGGGCGTCGCACTGAGCATGACGACCCGTCGGTCCTGCGCCGAGCTTTCCCGGCCGACCAATTCGCGCCGCGCGGTGCGATCGACCAGCTGGCTCAATGCGTTCTTGGTCATACCCAACGCCGCGGCGAGGTCAGCCATCTGCCGCGGCTCGTTCCTGACTGCACAGAGCAGCGTGGCCTGCGAAGGGGTCAGGTCGAACTCGGCGCAGACCTGCGCGTACTTGCGCTGAATCACCACCGAGAGCCAGAAGAGCTTGTCGCCATAATCCACGCCGACCTCCCCGGTCCGATGTCGAATGATCAGCCTACTCGTCGCGGGCCGGCAGTTCGCACTGACCGGCCTTCTGTGCTCGGCCATTGGCATTCGTCCCACAATGCGGGTGATGACAGTACCGCCGGCAGCCTCCTGGCTGGCCACGCCCGGGCACGGGGGCCAACTGCTGCTGACCGAGTTGCCCGGCGGACGGTGCGCAAGACCTGCGAGGGAAATGCCTCAGGCGGGCAGTTTCGTGTCGATGACGAAGCTGATTTCGATGACCTGGCCGGGCAGGGTCAGGTCAGTGATGCCCAAGACCGTGCTGGCCGGGCGGTGGTCACCGAAGTACCGCAGGTTGCCCTCCGCCGTCGCCGCGGCGTTCTGCCGCAGGTTCACCACGTAGAGGGTCTGTGAGACGACCTGGTTCCGGGTGGCGCCGTAGTGGTCCAGGACTTTGTCCATGTTGGCGTAGGTCTGCTTGAGCTGAGCGGCGAAGTCGCCGGCGTGCAGGAACTCGCCGGCCTCGTCGAAGGAGAGCTGTCCGGAGACGTGGATCAGCTCGCCGGACCTGACCGCCTGTGAGTAGCCGAAGTCGCTCTCGGCCGGCACGTCAAAGGTGAAGGAATCAACGGTTGCCACGGTATTCTCCCTTTCGATCTGCTCTCTTGCAGTTACTCGGAAACTGTAGGAGAGTGACGGCTGACCTGGAAGAACGCACTTTTCGGTGACTGAGGAACCTGATGGTGACCAAGCAACTGCTCAAGGGCCTGCCCGAGGACGCTGACCTGCGGCGCGCGGACTCCCTGGCGCGGGAGATCTTCTCGGACGTCGCCAACAAGTGGGCGCTCCTGATCATCGAGGCGCTCGGCGAGCACACCCTGCGCTTCAGCGAGCTGCGGAACGAGGTCGAGGGCGTCAGCCACAAGATGCTCACCCAGAACCTGCGCATGCTGGAGCGCAACGGCCTGGTCGACCGGAAGGTGTACCCCACCGTGCCGCCGCGAGTCGAGTACACCCTCACCGAGCCGGGCCGGGCCCTGCTGACCGCGGTCGACGCCATATGCGGCTGGACCCACCAGCACCTCGGTCACATCGAGAAGGCGCGCGGCCGTTTCGACGCCTGACGGGCATGCAGCGGCACCTTCGCGCGTTGCGTGATTCCTTGATCGATCACACGTTGGTGGACACCAAAGTGCCCGACGCTTCGCCTGATCGGGCTGCCGAGCCATCCTGTGGCGCAGGTTCAGAAACAGACATCTCACAGGCTCGACCACGACCGGCCGGGCCCCGGCGAAGAAGGTGCCGGACCGCGAGCGGGGACTGCCGTGGACGTGCTGCGCCTGGGCACAGCCGTCATCCGGGGCATGCGGTCCGCCGTATCTCCGGTGTCGCGTGGCCCTCGTCCGGCCGGGAAGCAAAGCAACACCACCGGGCCGCAATGTGCCACCGGCCCGGCTCCGGGGCCCGGCCGGTGGCACACTGCGGCCCGCGGTGAACAGGCCGGCGGGCCGCGCCGGCTCAGGCCTGCGGGAAGCGCGGTCGGTCTCCCCGCGCCGCTGTCGTCACACCGCCCACTTGGAGCAGTTGGAGGCACTGGCCCACGCGTGGCTGCTGATGCTGTTGTTTGCTGAGGCGCCGGTGTTGTAGTCGTCGTCGGACAGGTTGGACGCCCAGCCCTCGGACCGACTGAGGCAGATGTGCCCACCGCTGTAGCCGGTGCCGTTGTAGAACTTGACCTCGTAGCTGTTGCCGTTGTTCAGGATCGACGAGGCCTTGTTGGTGTCGCCCCCCTGGAAGCTCAGCGCGGAGTCACCCCAGTTGGAGTCGTCGCCGGACGCGTGGCCGAGGTGGCCGTTGCAGTTGGTGCTGTCGTAGGCGTACATGTAACCGGAGTACGCGCCGGCCATGGCGTCGGAGCAATCCGCCGCCTGGGCGGAGGTCGCGGGGACGAGGGCGCCCAGGGATGCCACGGCGACGGTCGTGAGGGCAGCGAAAGCCTTACGCATGAGGTGGTGCTCCTTCATGTGTCGGTGTGTGTCGGGTGTTCGTTCATCCGCGGCCGCTGTGCCGCGGACACCTGTGCGTCACTCGCCGGTGAGATCCCGGGCTCGGGAGAGGGCGGCCAGCCCCATGCGCTGGTAGGCGGCGTTCTCCTTGGCGTATTTCTTCAGCAGGGGGGACCGGTACTCACGCTCGAGTCGGCGCGCGGTCTTTCCGAGATTCGTCCTTACGGCACACGTGGCCTCGGCCACCGCCAGATCGACCTCGTAGGACTGGGCCCGCCGCGAGCTCATTCCTTCGGTGTTCGCGGCGCGTTTCTCGCGGATCTCGTCCGGCGAGGAGAACGGCCGGCCGGCCTCCTTC
This sequence comes from Streptomyces sp. NPDC034099, assembly GCF_055575415.1. Taxonomy (NCBI): domain Bacteria; kingdom Bacillati; phylum Actinomycetota; class Actinomycetes; order Kitasatosporales; family Streptomycetaceae; genus Streptomyces; species Streptomyces sp. NPDC034099. The sequence continues at coordinate 122,097 of NZ_JBVISR010000014.1, forward strand.
ATGCAGTGCGACCACGCGCCGACCGTCTTTTTCATCCGCTCGTCGGCGAGGATACGTGGGACGTAGAGCGGAGTGAGGCTCGTGACGGTCTTCTTCGCCTTGAACCAGGCCGCGAGGTCTCCGTAGAGGCGGGTACGGGCTGCGGCCCAGCAGCCCGCACGAGGGGTCTCGATGGAGCCTCCGGCCGGCAGGTCCACGCTCAGGACGTCGTCGTAGTCGCCGTTGAGGGCCGTGTTGTAGCGGATGCGGTCCTTCCTCGGGAGCGCGTTCGGGTACCGGACGTTGGGGTGCTCACCGCGCTCCTTCTCGGCCGCCTCGTCGAAGGGGCGGCCGTAGCCGTACTTCCTCGCCCACGTGATGTCGTCGATCACGTAGCGCCCCGCTTTCCGGGCGTCGGCACTCGCCACCGGACCCACCCAGTACGGGAATCCCTCGTTCTCCATGCATTCCTTGACGAGTGCGTACTCGGCGTACTCGATTTCCATCTCCTCGGGTACGGTCAGGTTCCGGAGCTCACTGTCCGAAATCGACACCATGTCCCCCTGCGATGGTGCTGCCGGGTTGGCCGTGCCCTCCTGTCCCGCGCCACAGCCCGCCGTGATGCAGGCAGCCGCCATGACGGCGACGGATAAGGAGAATGTCCGCCTCATGTGATGCGCTCCCTACGGCTGACGCGGCTTCCGAGCCGCCTTCGACGAGCGATTCATCCGGTCCTGCCCATGGACCTTAGGGTCATCACGGGACTCGGAATGTGTCATCCGTGCAGGGAACTTGGTCAGTTGTGCGCCGCATCGCGGGAGCGCCGCAGCAGCGAGATCCGGCCGCGCGTGTGGCCGTTGAAGTCGTTGCACGACCTGGCGGGCCTTCGACACACTGATGTCAGGAACCCGACGCGGCGAGGGGGCACGTGTGCGGCAACGGGCTGAGGGCTGCCAGGCCGGCTCTGTGACCGGAACAGGCGGAGGGCTGTCGCATGAGCCCGGTCCTTGACACGGCGTACGTCCCGCCGCGGGACCGGGAGGAAGTGGTCCGGAACGCGGTGTGGGAATCCGTGGTGGCAGTCGACATCGACCACCGACCTGCGGCTGCGGACATCGCCGTCCGCATAGGACTCGGCGCCGTGGGGCCCCTGCGGATCTGTTCGGCGCGGGCGACCGCGGTCACGATCCGTCGGACGGAGCAGCTGGCCCGGGAGGATGAGGAGCCAGCCGTCTTCCTCGGCCTTCAGGTGTCGGGCACCAGCCTGGTGGCACAGAACGGTCGCGAGTGCGTGCTGCGGCCGGGCGAACTCGCCGTCTACGAATCGATCGCTCCCTACACCCTCCTCTTCGACGAGGGGGTCGACCACCACTTCTTGCGTTTCCCACGTGCCGCGCTCGCGCTCCCCGACCGGTTGTTACGGGACAGCACCACGGTCGCCCTGGGAGCCGACAATCCCGTCGCGCGCCTCGCCTTCACCTATTTCTCCCAACTGGCCCTCAGCGACGATCTGCATCAGGGTGCGCACGCCGACGCCGTCGCGGAACCCAGCATCGAACTGCTCCGCGCCCTCCTGACCACACAGCGGGGCAGCTCCGACCTGGCCAGAGCGCCGATGGAGGCCAGCCTCAGTCTGCGGATCACTCATTTCGTCCAGGAGCATCTGGCGGACCCCGAACTGTCGGCGGCATGGATCGCCGCCGCACACGACATCTCGGTACGTCATCTCTACACTGTGCTGTCCCGGTCGGGAATCAGTCTCGGAGACTGGATCCGCACGCGCCGCCTGGCCGAATGCAGGCGGGAGTTGGCCGGTCCGGACGGGCGGCTGCGGACCATCGCGGCGGTAGGACGACGTTGGGGCTTCGTGGACGCGACCCACTTCAGCAAGGTGTTCAAACGGACGTACGGCATCTCGCCCCGTGCCTGGCGCGAGCAGAACCGCGGCCGCTTCCGCACGTGAGGGTGCCCCTGCGGTCGTTCCGCCAGTCCGGCCGCGGACGGTCCAGTCGCACCCACCTCGCGGTTCGGCGCCCATGCCGCGTGCTGCCCGGCCCCATGCTCCGGCCCCGCTACGGCGGCGTGACCACTGGCGGTACGTTCGCCTTCTTCGGTCGGGTTCACCCTCGCGAAGAAACTCCCGTGCAGCCGCCGGCCAATCAGGGCTCGACGAACTTGTCCGCCAAACCCTGTTCCAGGTAGTCGTCCGGCAGATCCTGGATGACCAGCTCGGCTTCGGTGCGTCCGGTGTGCAGCCGCCAATAGGCGTCGGCGATCGTCTGCGGCTGGGAGTCGTGGCCCCCCTGGCCGATGAAGGCGGCGATCGCCACGTGCGCGGCGTAGACGCCGGTGCCGGACAGCGCCGCGTGCAGGTTGAGGATCCAGTTGCGCATCCCGCCGGTGGCGATCTGGACGTTCGCCACGTGCGGGGCGATCACCGGCCCCGACCCCGCCCCGCTGCTGATCAGAATCGTTCCCGTGCCGCGCTCCAGCATGCCGGGCAGGACGTGCTGCACCGCCGCCACGCCCCCGAGCAGATAGAGGTCCAGCTGGGCCAGAACCGAGTCGACGGTGACCTTCGTGGCCTCGACCAGCGGTGCCCGGCGCAGGTCGGCCGGGGACGGCGCGGGCGAGTACTCGAGTATGTCGATCGGTCCCAGCCGCTCCTCGGCGGCGGTGAGCGCCGCGTGCAGAGCGGGACGGTCGGTCACGTCGGCGGGAAACGCCTCGGCCCGCACGCCCATGTCGGACAGGTCGTCGGCCACCGCCTGCAGCGTCGTACGGCTGCGGGCGATCAGCGCCACGTCGACCCCCTCGGCGGCGAACCGCCGGCCGATCGCGCGCCCCAGTTGCGGGCCTGCGCCCACGATCGCGAGCGTCCTCAATTCCCCACCTCGTTATCCTTGTATCGACTTCCGAACCGCGGATGTCGGATCTTCGATGCATGCCGGAACAACGGTAGGAAGCGTGTGGTCTCGGCGCCTCGGACCGGCGCGTCAGCCCGAACGGGAGATTCGCGACAACGATGAGCGGCACTTTCTCGGCAGACGTGAGCGGCGCGAACGCCTTCAGCGACTTCGCACACGAGTGGCGGAGCCGGATGGGCGACACCTTCGCGCTGGCGCCCTTCCGCCGGACCACCGTGTCCGACTTCTCGGCGCGGTCCCGCGGGTTCCGGGTGCGGGACATGATGTTCAACCGCTTCGAGACCGCGGCCGCCCTGCGGACGGCGGGCCGACGGGTCGGGGCCGACGATCACGTACGCCTGTGGATCGTCCACCGGGGGACCTGGCGGTTCGAGGAACCGGGAGGTGCCGAGCACACGGCACCGGCCGGTCGCCTGCTGGTACAGAGGGGCAGGCTGTCCCACTTCTCCGCGGCGCCACACACTGTCGTGCAGGTACTCGTCCTGCCCGCCGCAGAGGTGCGGTCCGGACGGGGCGGGCCGGCCTCCGGTCCGGGCGACACCGCCGAGGTGCGGCTGCTGACGGCGCACGCCGCCATGGTGGGCCGGATGCTGGACCGTCTCGGGCCGGCCGGGGTCGACGCCGCCCGCGGCACCCTGGCCGAGTTGGCCCGGGCCGCCGCCGGGGGCGGCCTGGACGACGTGGAGCCCCTGTTGGCTCCGGCCCTGGCCCAAGCCGCGCGGGAACTGGCCGACCGCCGGCTCACCGACCCCGCCCTGTCCCCCTCGGCTCTCGCCCGGGAGCTGAACGTCTCCCCGCGCACCCTCCAACGGGCTTTCGCCAGGGAAGGCCGACCGCTGAGCACCTACATCCGGCGCCGACGCCTCGAGGAGGCATGCCGCGCGCTCGTCGCACCGCACCGGCGCATGACCGTCACGGAGATAGCCGCCCGCTGGCAGTTCGCCGACAGCGGCCACTTCGCCCGCGCCTTCCGCACGTACTACGGCCGGACCCCGACCGACTACGCCGCGACCGCTGCTCGTGAAACGGATGCCACGCAGCTGTGCGGGGCCGGCGCCGCCACCCGCCCACGGTAGGGACGCCCCGGGTCAGCCGAGGCATACCACCAGCAGACAGAGCTGCGGCGACGACGGTTCCGCCGCGGGTGGTGTCCGGGGCGCTTCCTCGCTGCCGTCGCCGGGTGCGGAGGTGGCCGGCGGCTGCCGCGTCGCGGGGCTCGTGTCCTCCGGGGGCGTGTCGCCGGAGGCGGGGGCGGTGGTGTTCGGCCGCGGCCGTGCGGTCGTCGGGACGTCGGTGGTCCCGGAAGGGGTGGTGTCGTCGCTCTGCGGCGGGGTCGTGGCCGTCGAACGGTGCCGGGACCCTACGGGCTGCTGCGGCTCGGCACTGTCCGTCGACGGGCGCGACTGCGGCTGCGCCGGGCCTGAGACGGGCACCCGCCCCTGTGCCCGCTCCGGGGCGGTCGGTGCGGTGGTCGTCGGGGGCCCCTGCCCGGGGGTCCGCTCCGGCGAGACGGACGGGGTCCGGTTGTCCGAGGCGGTGGCGGCCTCGGCCCGGTGCTCGGAGTGCCGGTCCACCGAGGCGACGGTCAGACCGCCGCCGACGATGGCGACTGCGCTCGCGAGGACTGCGCGGCGCTTGTTCTTCTTCCAGCGAGCCAGCTGGCGGCGACGGGCCGCCCGCCCCGTCTGCCGTGTGGGCGGTCCGTCCGCGACATCGATGTCCGCGGCACCAGTGCCGATACGAGGGACGGGCGCGGACACGGGGGCGAGGGCGGGCTCGATGGCGGGCGAGGGCCAGGCGGCGCGCGGCCCCGCGCCTGCGGCGTCACCGATGCCACCTGTCTCACTTGTGTCACCTATGACCCCGGTATCTCCGCCGGCGTGCGGGTCGATGTCCGGGGCGTAGGCGCCGCACCCGGGGCACACCAGGGCGCCGTTGAGGTGCCGACGACATGAGGAGCAGTAATCCATCTGCGGTCTACCGGTCTTCCTGTTCCACTGCACCGTCGGCTCACCTGGGCCACGGCCTGGCTGCAATACGCGGGATTCACACGGGGATCGAGCAGCCAGTCACGCTAACGGGACTTTCGCAAGGCTGTGCGCAGCCCGTGTGACGCTCCTGCGACGATTCCATGGGCATGAAGGAAGGGGGCCACAACGCCGGTGGCCCCGGCTCCGAGATCGCGGGTGTTGGGGTGATGCAACCGGTGTTGTACGCCTGTGCGCCCCTGTACGCCCACTCCCCGGCCTGTCCGGGCCCGGCGCACGCTCAACGGTATGGCGGATGCGCGAGTGCAGGCATGTACGGGGCGCGGGGACGGTTCGGACTGCCCCAACGGGGAGACCGAGGAGACCGGCGTACTGGTGGACGGGGTGCGGTGCGAGGAATGCCGGCACCACTACGAGTTGGACCAGACGGAGCCGGCCCGGCGCCTGCCCGTGGACGAGGGGCTGACGCGACCGAGCGGGGACCCGCGGGAAGCCGGGCCCGGTACAGCAGCGTAGGGATTGAAGGCCAACACGAGCCGGTGGTCCGCCTGCAGGATCGGGACACGGTTTTCGGCCTTCAGGCACTCCGAGCCGGGATTCCGGGCGCCGGATCGCCTGGGACAGGGCCGGCTGCGCGACCGTCAGGCGGCCGCGGCGCGACCGGAGTGCACTCCATTCCTACCAGGCATGGAACGAGAACGGATAGATCTTGGACGGGCGTGAGAAATGCCTGTTCTCTGGAGGCATGATTCACCACACGATGATCGTAGCGTTCGACAATCCGATTCCCGCGAGTGAACTGGACCAGTACCTCGGGGAGTTCGAGCAGCTCGTGACGGAGTCCGGTCTGGTCGAGTCGTTCGCCGCCCGGCACCACATCCGCGTCCCGGGCGACGATCACGCCCCGGTGGCCGTCGCCAGCGCCGTCCTGCAGCTGCGCCTGGCCGATGTCGACGCCCTGAACGCGACCTTCACCATGCCCGGGGCCGTCGACCTGATCAGGCGCTGGCAGAGCCGCCACCCGTACAAGGCGGTCTGGGTCAACCACGAGCCGCTGGCGTGACCGGTGACGCCGGCAAGGCCGGTCTGGTCACCGGCGCGGGCAGCGGAATCGGGCGCGCCGCTGCCCTCGAGTTCGCCCGGAACGGGGCCGCCGTCGCTGTGCTCGACCTGGACGAGGACAGCGCCCGCCAGACCGTGGGCCTGATCGAGGAAGAGGGCGGCCGGGCAGGGGCCGTGGCCGTCGACATCGGCGATGAGTTCTCCGTGCGGTGGCCGTGATTCACGTCGCATGAAGCAGCAGGGCGGCGGGGCGATCGTCAACGTCGCTTCCAACGGCGGCCTGTACGCGATCCCCGGCGCTCCCGCGTACATGGCCGGCAAGCACGGCGTCGTCGGCCTGTCCAAGGTGGCCGCTGTCGACTAGGGGCCGGACAACATCCGCGTGAACGCACTGTGCCCGGCGCTGACGAGGACCACCATGTTCGAGGGTGTCGTCGCGTCGGCCGGCGCGCAGATCGCCGAGGAGCAGGCGGTCGTGACCCCGCTGCGCAGGCCGGCGGACCCCGGGGAGATCGCAGCCGCGGCAGTGTGGCTGTGCTCGCCGGACGCCTCCTACGTCACCGTCACCGGCACCCACCTCTTGCAGACGCGCCTGCCGCGCCCCTGGAATTACCAGGCGTTCGCGACGTGGGTCACCGACACCATGCGCAACGCCGGATACACCGGCTACGAAGGCCAGTTCAAGAAGCAGACCGCCCGCGCCGCGCTCCAGCGCCAGGTCGCCTCCTCCGAGTCACAGACCGCGTTCCGCCATGACCCTCTGCTCGGCCCGCTCCACGGCGAACCGGGCGGCCGGGTTCCCGCCGGCGCGCTCGACGGCGCCGCGCACCAGGGCGAGGTAGAAGAGGGCCGGGGCGCAGGGTGTCCACCGCTCCTCCGGCTCGTCGGCGATGAAACCGAGCACCGACTCCGGGCGGGCGTCCACGAACTCGAACCGGTCGTGTTCCCACTTGTCGGTGACGCCACGTGTCCAGCGCAGGCGCAGTGTCGGCTCGTCGAGCTCGGGCGTCACCGCGCGGAAGAACGCGGCCCACTGGTGGTTGATCACGTCGAGCCCGAATCCGAGGAGTTCCACTTGGGTGTTGTCGCCGTCGTGCACGGCCAGCTCCTCGAAGAGGGCACGGCGCGCCACCGCGTGCAGGCTGACCGGGCTGCCGTCCCGGGGCAGGTCGTGCTGCTGGGCCAGGCCCTCGTTGGCCGAGGAGTTCCACCGTGCGCTGTTGGGCCCGGCCACCTGGGCGCTGCGCCGGGAGAACAGCATCTTGCCGTCCTTGCCGGTTTCCAGGGCCACGTTGATGCCGAAGCTGCAGTTCATCCAGGAGGGCGCGTCGGCCGGGTCGCTGCCTTCCAGGTACTGCTGGCGCAGTGTGAGGCCGTTCTTCTGGCGTCGGTCGAGGTTGAGCGAGGTGGTGAGGAAGTCGAAGTAGTCGGCGTCCCGCAGGGTGAGGGAGACGACGGGGTCCTCGGCCAGATGGGTACGGGTGACCACGACCCGCTCGACCGCGAAGCGCGCGTTGTTCCAGCGGTGGGGCAGCCCGCCGGCTTCCTTGCGTTCCTCCTCCGTTTCGATGGAGCGCCGCCAGGCGGCGATCTCCTCGGGGAACTGCACACGTTTGGGGGTGTACTTGACGTGGATGTTCTCCTCGTCGACGGGCCGGGTGCCGTCTCCTTCGAAGAGATGACAGCCTGTCGCCCGGCCAACCACGGTGAATCGGTCTCGCATCGTCAACTCCACTGGTAAATAGGCTGTGGTGGACACTTTCGGGGGGTGCTGTCGATCTCATGGTACGAAGCGGCACGGACAGCCGGCTGACGTTGCTGAAGGCTGAGCGGCGTTCTTCTTCCCTGGTGGGCACGGTCGCCGTGGCGGAGTATCTCCATCCGGACGAGGCGGAGCGGCAGAGGCTGGGCCGGCCGCAGCTGGCCGAGGTCCGTGACCGCTTCACGCAGACGGCGCGGGAGAGACTGGGGTTCGGCAGGACCCTCCGGGCCGACCGGGGCGGGGCGGACCGGCGGCAGCTGTGGGCCGGGCTGGAGGAGTTCCTGTCCGACGGCGCCCAGCGGAAGATCCTCTACTGGACGGGGCACGGCGTCCAGCGCGGCGACGAGGGCTACTTCCTCGCCTGCGCCGACTCTTGGCAGTCGGGCGAGTTCGACCCCGCCCGGGCCGTGTCCCTGCTCGAGCTGGTGGGGTTCCTGCTGCGGCCGGAGCACGAGACGGACACCCTGCTGATCATCGATGCCTGTTCCTCTCAGAGCTACAACTCCCTGGGCGAGGCGGTGCGGCACGCCGTGGAGCTGGAGCGGGACTTCGCGGTGGTCCAGGCACGGCAGAGCCGGCGGAAGGGCTTCGCCGTCATCGGCACCTCGGGGGCGGACGCACAGGTGTCGGCGGGCCGCTGGGTGACGTGGCTGGAGGAAGCCCTGGCGAAGCCGGACTTCGTGGCGGACGACCAGGCCCGCCCGTTCGAGCCGTCCGCGCTGTATCTGCCACTGCCGTATCTGTGCCATGCCGTGGACGCGCGGGCCGCCGACGACGGTCTGGACGAACCCGCGCAGCGGCCGGACTGCCGGGAGGTGAGGGCGCTTCCCAACAACTTCCTCGACAATCCCCATTACCATCAGTCCGACCGGCCGGTGTACACGCCGGCCGTGCTGACGCGGCGGAAGCCCTGGATCGAGGCGGAGCAGTTCGTTCTCGAGGAGAACAGCCATCTCGGCCGCCACTTCGCGGGCCGGTGGGAAGCGCAGAGCCGGATCGTGCGCTGGATGGACACCCATCCCAGGGGGCTGCTGGCGGTGACGGGCCTGGCGGGTACGGGGAAGACCACGCTGCTCGGCCGGCTGGCCCTCACCTCCCTGCCGAGCTGGCGGGAGGCGCTCGGCCCGGACCTGAGCCCGGCGGCGTTGCCCCGGGCGGGGAGCATTCACGCGGCGCTGAGCTGCCGGGGGCAGTCGGCCCATTCGCTGGCCACGCATCTGCGGGAGGTGCTGGCGGACATCGACGGGGCGCCGCCGCTGCCGGAGGAGCCGGTGACGTCGGAGAGGTTCACCGCGGCGTTCGAGGAGCTGGTCGGGCGGGCGGGTTCGGTGAACCTGCTCTTCGACGCGCTCGACGAGGCCCTCCCGGACCAGGCGCACGCGATCGCCCGCCACGTCCTGAGCCCTCTGGCGAACACGCCCGGTGTCCGGGTGGTCGTCGGCACCCGGTCGCAGCCCCGCCGGCGTGCCACCGCGCCCGCTGGGGAGGAGTCGCTCCTGGACACCCTGGAGCTCAGCATCGAACCCGTGGTCCTGGGGGACGACGAGGAGGCGCGCGCGAGTATCGCCGCCATGGTGCTGTCCGTGCTGGACACCGCGCAGTCCCCGTACCGGGGAGATGCGCGCCAGGAGGACCGCGACTGGACGGCGCAGACCGTCGCGGCACGCAGTCACGGCTCGTTCCTGGTGGCCCGGCTGGCCGCGGAGGGACTTGCCCGGCGGGCCACGGTCGCCGCCGAGGCCGAACTGCTGGCGTGGCTGCGGGACGGCGGCGTGGACCTGCGCGCCCGTCTGGCCGAGGAGACGCGCCATCTGAGCGAGCAGCCGGGCGCGCGGCGGGCCCACGAGGCGCTGCGGGCGCTGGCAGTGGTCCAGGGCCCCGGGCTGCCGCCGGACGAGGCGTGGCTGACGCTCGCCAACGCGCTGCGCGAGGCCGGTTCCCCGGAGCTGACGCTGGAGGACCTGGGGCAGGTCTGCCGGAGCGCGGACGGCGGCATCGTCGCCACCCAGAAGGTCGGCTCGCGGCAGGCGGCCGGGCGGATCCGTCATCAGCTGGCCCATCCGAGTTACCGCGAGTTCTTCCTCTCCGACGCCGGGCTGACCTCCTGGGAGGCACACCGCAGGGTGCTCGACGCGCTGCACACCCGCGCCCGCGCCCGCGGCGGCTGGAGCGAAGCCGACGAGTACACCCTCGAATACCTGGGCGCGCACGCCGCCCAGGTGGGACCGGACGCGCTGCGGGAGCTGTTCGGGGACGTGGACTTCCTGCTGCGTACGAACCCCGATGTCATGCTGCCGCTCGCGGCGGGCCTGGCCCGGGACTGCGACGGGGCCGCGCTGTACGGCAGGGTCGCGGGCTCGTTCCCCCGCGCGTCCGGCCCGTTGCCGGCATCGGTCCTGCTGGAGCGCAAGGCGCTGCTCAGCGCCACCGCCTTCATCAGCCACCGCGAGGCGTCGTACCGGGCGCTGCGCGGCGACGGCGGCTTCCTGCCCTGGCAGGAGTACTGGAGCGATGTCCCGCCGGCTCCCCCGGAATGGCGGCGTGCGGCGCCCTCGGGCGGTGCGCGGGCGCTGAGCTGGCGCGCCGAACCCGGGGCGGCGGGGGCGGCCTACGCGGACACCCTGGCCGCCGGTGGCCGGGGCGAGATCCAGGTCCTGCACCCCGAGTCGGGCGCCCGGCTGCTGACCCGTCGGCTGCCCCGGGCGGGCGGGGAGCGTGGGCGCCCGCTGAGCGAGGTGCGGGAGGTGGCCGCGGGAGCCCGCTGGGTCACCGTCGCCCGGGACGATCAGGCCGTGTACTTCTGGCGGGCGGGTGCCCGGGCGCCCGACCGGGAGTACCGGTGGGGCGGCAGTGTGCGCGCCCTGTCGGTGGCCGAGGTGGAGGGGCAGGGCGTGGCCCTGGCCGCCGACGGGGACCGGGTGTGGGTGTGGTCCTGGCAGGGCGGCACGCACCTGGACACCCGGCTGAAGGAGGTCCGTACGGCTGATGTGCGGCAGCTCGCGGCCCTCACCCTGGGCGGGCGGATGTTCGTCCTGACAGCGGGTGCCGAGCGGGTGGAGCTGTTCGAGGTGGACCGCACCCGCAACGGGATCGACGGTCTGCGCGCCTGCCTGACCGCTCCCGGCGTGAGGCTGGCCGCGCCCGCGATGGCCGCCGCGGCGTTCGCCCTCTCGTCCCGGCAGGGGTTCCTGGCCGTGGCCGACGGGACCGCTGTGCGCCTCTGGCGGTGCGAGGCCGGGCCCGGCCCCGAACCGGTCGTGACGGAGGTGGCCGCCTACCCTTCCGACGCGCGCGGCCTGGCCTTCGGACGGTACGGCGATGAGCTGCTGCTCGCCGGATACGAGGAGGTGGCCGTCCGGATCTGGTCCGCCGGGCGGCCCGGGCGTGAGGCCACGCTCGCTCTGAACGCCCCCAGGGACGGCGCCATGGCGTTCGATCCGGGCGGCCAGGGACTGCTCGCGGTCGCCGACGGCCCGTACATCCGGGTGGTGGACGTGATGCCCGCGCTGGAGGCCGGCTACGGCATCCAGCGGCGGCCGAGCAACGAGCGTCCGGTCCTCGCCCTGGCCGGCGTGCCGGACGGTCCGCCGTTGCTGTGCCGGGCCTGGCACGACCGGATCAGGGTCTCCCGGCCGCGGCAGGAAGATCCTGCCGCCCTCGCTGCTACGGAACTGGCCCACGACGGGCACACGGTGACGGCGGTGGCCGCGGTGCGGGCGGCGGACGGCTGGACGGTGGCCGCCGCGGCCGGCCGGTCCGTACGGCTGTGGCGTCTGGACGACGGCCTGGCACTGATCACCCACCGGGACATCCCGCTGGGCGGGGATGCCGGCCAGCCGGCCCGCGCGCTGAGCCTGGCCACCGGACCCGACGCGGGCACGCTGCGGCTGAGCGTGGCCGACGGCCGGCGGCTGGTACGCCACCAGGTGCCTGCCGATGTCTCGTCCGCCGGCATCGCGGTGCGGGAGATCCGGGCCGACCGCGGGTTCTGCGGGATCGACACGCGGGTCCTGCGGGACGGTACGCACTGGATGGCCGCTGACCTCAGTGACCAGCTGCGGGTCTGGACCGAGGGCGCGCGGGGCGTCGAGCAGCGCGTCCTGCTCCCGGCCGGCCCCTCCTGCGTCGCCCTCGGGGAGCTGTACGACGACGAGGACGACGCCTCGATGCCCGTGCTGGCCTGGGCGGATCACGGCAGCGTGTATGTCAAGGACTGTTCCGGCGACGAGAGCGTCCACCCTCCGGAGCGGCTGCCGGGGGACTTCCCCGACGTGAGGTCGTTGGTGTTCGCCGGGCCCGTGGAGCGGCCGGTGCTGCTGCTGTGCATGCCGGAGACGGTGTCCCGCGCATGGGACCTCTGGTCCCGGCAATGGCTGGACGGGCCGGGGATTGCTCCGCGCGGGTACGGCGTGCACGCCGTCCGTACCGCGCTGGACCCGGAGGGTGTGGTGGTGGCGTTGCAGGGAGAGGACCGTTGCGATCTGATCCGGCTGCCGCATGCGTTCTTCGGCACCGGGAGACGGGGAGAGGGTGCATGAGACACGATCTGGTGGTCTTCGTGCCGGGGTTCCTGGGCACACGGTTGTGCCGGGACGGCCGGGACGTCTGGGCGCGGTGCGGTGAGCAGCTGATCGGCTCGGCGGCCGCGGCACTCACCGAGGTGGCCCTCCCCCCGGGGCTGGGGGATGAACCGCCCGAGGCCCCCTTCCGTCTCGACGCCGACACGCTGCTGCAGGTCCCGGACTCCGTGCCCGGGCTGCTGTCCTGCATGGGCTATCCCGATATCCGTACCGCCCTCGGCGACCCGCCCGACGCGCAGTTCGTGCCGTTCACTTACGACTGGCGGCTGTCGAACCGGCTGGTGGCACGGCAGCTGAAGACAAGGGTCGCGCGGGAACTCGACCGGTGGCGTGCCGAGGCCGACGCGTACTACCCGGACCGGCCCGACGATCCGCGTGTCATTCTGGTCTGTCATGCGACGGGCGGTCTGATCGGGCGGCACTACCTGGAGTGCGAGGGCGGCCGGGAGACCGCCCGGACCCTGGTCACCCTAGGCACCCCGCAGCAGGGGCTGGTCCAGGCCGCCCGGCTGCTGGCCGGCCACGCGGTCCCCGCAGCCGCGGGCTCCGGAACGGACGTGGCCGCGCGGCTGAACGAGACACTGCGCGACTGGGCGGTCAACCTGCCGGCGGTCGCCGAGATGCTGCCGGTGGGATACCCCGCCGTGCGGGTTGAGGGAAAGACGCGCGAACGGTGGATCACCGACAGCCGCTACCCGGTCCCCGGACTGCCGGGCGACGCGATCCGCCAGGCACTGGCCTTCCAGGAGGAGTTCCGCTCGGCATGCGACGCACACCGGCGCGCCGGCCCCCTCCCCTACACCGTGCACTGCCTCGGCAGCGTCGGCTTCCCGAGCCCCGAAGCGCTCGTACTCTCCTGCGACGGGGCGCGGATCACCGGCAGCCTGCCGGGGCCCGGCGACGGGACCGTACCGCGCCCGTCGGCCGTCGCGGGCTGGACCGGCACGTCCCCCATGCTGTGGACCGGCATGCGCAACACGGACCTGGCCGGCGGCCCGGCACTGCGGGACGCGATGCTCGCGATCCGTGCGGGACGCCCGCCCGGCGGCACACTCGCCGGTGAGGAGGGCATCGTGCTGCACCTGCCACGGGACCCCGTCGCCGCCGACCGCCCGTTCGTGATCGAAGTCCTGGGGCACGACCTGCTGCGGCGCAACCTGCGGACCTTCATGTGGCGTTCGGGCCGCCCCGGCAGACAGCCCCTCGTCTTCCGCCCGTACGAGACCGACCGCTACCGCGCGGAACTGGAGGCCGCCCCCGGACGCTGGGTCGTCGAGGCACTGGTCGACCGGCCCAAGGGCCACGACCGCACAGACGTGACGGTCCTGGCGGTATGAGACGGGAGCTGGGATGACCGCAACCGACACCCCCGCGTGGCCGCAGTGCGGACACCTGGACGCCGGGGGACACTGCCGGGGACACCTGGTGGCCCCCTACACGGCCTGCCTGGCACACCTGGACAGCGCCGAACGGGCCGCCCACCTGGCCTCACTGGCCCCCGGCGCCGACCTCGACCACCGCGGCACCCCCTTCACCCAGAGCCTGCTCGACGCACTCCTCGCACCCCTCAGAGACCCGGCGAGCGGGCGGGCACGGGTGGGGAAAGCCGCCTTCGAAGAGACGCGGTTCACCGGGGACGCCGAACTCGAGGCCGTCGACTTCGACGGCTCCTGCTCCTTCGCCTCGGCCGCCTTCGACGGGGGTCTGTACGCCCGCGAAGTGCGCACCGCAGGCGATTTCCGCCTCGCCGCAGCCCAGGTCGCAAAAGACGTGTGGCTCGACGACACCGACGTGGGCGGTGACGCCTGGTTCTACCAGGCCCGGATCACGGGCGCACTCCGGTTCTGCGTCCGCGAAGTCGGCGGCACCGCGATGTTCAGAGGCGTGACCTGCGGGGCCGCCTACTTCTCCGGAGTCCGGGTACGCGGTATCGCCTCCTTCAACGGGGCGGTCGTCAACGGAGAGGCCGCCTTCGACGGTGCGGTCTTCGAGGAAGGCGCCAACTTCGAGACGGTCCGGATCGCCGGCCGCGCCTGCTTCGACGGTACGCAATTCCACGGGAGCAGGGCCTGCTTCAACGGGGCGGAGATCGGCGGCGACATGCCGTTCACCGAAGCACACTTCGCCGCCGAAGCCACGTTCGAAGGGGCAGCGATCGGCGGTGACCTGACGTTCACCGGGGCACGGCTGGAGGCCGGCGTGGATTTCCGTCGGACGGTGTTCCGGCGCACCGCCCGGATCGGCCCGCTGGTCTGCCCGGGAACGGTGGACTTCTCCCACGCCGTGTTCGAGACCGCGCTGACGCTGGAGGCCGCCGCGCGGGAGGTCCGCTGCCGGCAGACACGGTGGGCGTCCACCGCCGCGCTGCGGCTGCGGCACGCCGCGGTGGACCTGAGCGACGCCGTGACGGAATTCCCCGTGACCGTCGCCGACCGGCCCCGCCCGTTCGTCTCCCCGCACGGCGAGGTGATCGCCGAACCCGAGCTGCTCACCGACCTCCCCGTGCGGATCACCTCCGTCAGGGGCGTGGACGCCGCGCACCTGGTACTGGCCGACACCGACCTCACCGACTGCCTCTTCGTGGGAACGGTCCACCTCGACCAGCTGCGCCTCGAAGGCCGCTGCCTCCTGCCGCAACCACCCGACGGACTGCGCTGGATGCGCCGCCAGACCCTCGCCGAAGAACGCCACTGGCGCGGCTGGACACCCGCGCCACCCGACACCGACCCCCATGAACCCGCCACGCTCGCGCCGGTCTACCGCCAGCTCCGCAAGGCACTCGAGGACAGTCGCAACGAGCCGGGCGCAGCCGACTTCTACTACGGTGAAATGGAGATGCGCCGCCACGACACCACGACATCCCGCGGCGAACGGACACTGCTGGGGCTGTACTGGGTCCTGTCCGGATACGGCCTGCGCGCCACGCGTGCCTTGGCCTGGCTGGTCCTGGCGATGACGGCCACCGTCCTGACGATGATGCTGTGGGGACTGCCGCAGACCGACCCCGACCCCGTCAGTACCGGCACCACCGACGGCCGGCGCATCACCCTGACCACCAGGAAACCGACACCCGCCAACCCGGAAGGACCCTACGCACAGCGCCTGTCGGCCGGCCGCTTCGAGAAGTCCCTGAGAGTGGTGGCCAACTCGGTGATCTTCCGGGCCTCCGGACAGGACCTGACCACCACCGGAACATACGTCGAGATGACCGCCCGCCTCGTCGAACCGGCCCTCCTCGGTCTCGCCGTCCTCGCCGTACGCAGCCGCGTGAAGCGCTGATGCGGCAGTGGCCGTGCCCCACTCTTCGGAGGGTGGCCTGACCTTCACCGGGCCTCGGACGGTGCACAGAGCCAGGTGGCCGGTACGCCGGCTCCGATCAGATCAGCCGGTTCAGGGCGGCGGTCGCCGCCGAGGCAAGTGGTTCCGTATTGGGCGATGTCGTTGCCGAACTACGCGGCAAGGGGTTCGAGATCAGCGGGGACGTGCTGAAGCGCGTGCCCCGGGAGTATCCCGCCGACCATCCTCGAACGACGTTGTTGCGCCATCGATCGCTGCTCGCCGTGCGGTACCTCGGCTGCGACGAACGGCTGCGGACGCCGGAGGTCGTCGACCGTGTGCTGGCCACGCACGAGGAACTCGGACCACTGCTCACCTGGCTGACCGACCACGTCGCCCCCTGAGCCCCACCACCGCGCGCCGACCCTCCGGCCACTCCCGCGCGAGCTGCGGGCAGGGATGACGACGGTGACCTGCGAGAAGGCCCGGGCGGTGCGGGTGTCAGGGGCGTGCGGTGGCGGTGCGGCCGCCGGTGACGCGCAGGAGGTCGAGCTTTCCCGCGTCGCTGCTGCCGGTCGCTGCCGTGTAGGTGACCATGCGCAGGTCCGCGCCCGGAACGATCAGGACGTCGCAGTCGAGCAGGATGTCGCCGACCTCTGGATGCCGGATCGTCTTGCGGTCGGTGGTGTGCTGGGCGGCCGATGTCCGCGTGGCCCAGTGCTGAGCGAAGACGGCGGACTGGTCCCGCAGGTCGTGCACAAGCCGGGCGAGCCGGGCGTCGGCCGGGTAGCGGGAGGCACTGTCCTTGACGTCGGCGACGATGGACGCCCCGAAGGCGTCCTGTCCGCGCTCGGACTGAACGGGACGCAGGGCGGCGTGAGCCGCGCCGTCGCCGAAAAGGGCGCGTGCGAGGTTCCGTTCGGCCGGCGGCAGGACGGTGGGGTCGCCGTGCAGGGCGCTCCACATGGTGTTCCACCACACCAGGGTCCAGTCGGCGGTGAACACCCCGATCGGGATGTCGCCCAGGCGCGCGGCGAGCCGCTGGATGCCCGGGGGCACATGGGTGCTGACCGTGCCGTCCTGCGGTGGAAGAAGCCCGGCGCTGCGGTACAACTGGTCGCGCTCGGCCCGGGAGAGCTGAAGGGCGCGGGAGAGGGCGCCGACGACCTGGGCCGAGGGGTTCTTCGCGCGCGTCTGCTCCAGGCGCAGGACGTAGTCGACCGAGAGCCCGGCGAGCTGCGCGAGCTCCTCGCGGCGCAGTCCGGGGGCGCGGCGGCCGGCCGTCGCGGTGAGGCCGGCGTCGGCCGGTGAGAGGCGGTCGCGCCAGGCGCGCAGGAGTGCACCGAAGTCGGAGCGGGAGGCAGCCATGGGTCCATTCTCGCCGCTCGGCCCCGGGCGAGCCTGGGTACTGCCAGTCCTAGTGACAGGGCGGGCACTGGTTGGCGGCGGCCCCGGCGGCGAACGTGGTGACGCGCCCCGCCGGGCGCCCATCGTCCGACCAGTTCGCACCCCGAGCAAGAAGGCAGGGCCTCCCATGCAGCACACCGTCGTGATGACGGGCGCGAGCCGCGGCATCGGCCGCATCGCCGCCGAGCACGTCCTGCGCCGGTCACCAGGCGTGCACCTCCTCGTCGTCGTACGCGGGTCCCAGGGCGCACGCCTGGCCGCGGAGCTGAGCGAGGGCGGGCACACGGTCTCGCACGTTCCGGCGGACCTCGGCTCGCTCGAGAGCGTCAAGTCGGCCGCCGCCGAGATCCGTGAGCGGCTGGAGCTTGGTGATCTGCCTCCGCTGCGCGGCTTCGTGGGCAACGCGGGCATGCAGTACACGAACGCGCTGACCGAGGGGCCCGACGGGTTCGAGTCGACCTTCGCGATCAATGTGCTCGCCAACCACCTGTTCGTCCGCCTGCTCCAGGACCGGTTCGTGACTCCCGCCCGGATCGTGATCACCGCCAGCGACACCCATTTCGGCGACTTCAAGCACAACATGGGCATGGTGCCCGGTCCGGCATGGAAGTCCCCGGACGTCCTGGCCCGTCCGGGCGCCTTCCCCAAGCCGGACACCGCGGCAGCCGGGCGTACCGCGTACTCCACGAGCAAACTGGCCGCGATCTACCTGGTTCACGAGTACGCGCGCCGGCTGCCGGCCGGGATCGACGCCGTCGCCTACAACCCGGGGTTCGTCCCCGGCACCGGCCTCGCCCGTAACGCGGGGCCCGTCGCCCGGTTCGCGATGCGCCGCATCCTGCCGCTCATGGCCCTCACCCCGTTCGCGACCGGCCGCGGTGCCGCCGGCCGCTACCTCGCCGACGTCGTGCTCGGCACGACCAGCACACCGAGCGGGTCCTACGTGGACCGCGCCCGTGCGGCCCGGTCGTCCGAGGAGTCCTATGACCCCCGGCGCGAGGGCGAGCTCTGGGACGCCGCCGAACGGTTCACCGCTGCGTACGCCGCCTGAACTCAGGCTTCGCGGACGAGGAAGTTCTTCGCGGATTCACGGAAGTGGGCAACGAGCGGGTTGGCGTAGCCGAAGCGGGTGGCGACCACCACCTGGCAGGGCTCGACTCCCTCGACGGGGATGGTGACGAGGTCGTCGCGGAGTGTGCAGCGCCGGTCGTCGGCGGGTACGAGGGCGATGTCCGGCTGCCTACTCCCTGCTTTACACGCACCGTCCCCAGGCAGACTGCGCAGTATTCCAACTGGCGCCGAAAGCGCCAGGCCACAATCCGCCGCAGCCACTACCGACGACGACCCGCCAGACCCACGGGATCGGTTGCCGGCCGCCACCAGCACGGTCGCCTCACGGCGGACGGCGAGCTCGACATACCTCGTCGCCACCGCGCGGTGGCGCTTGAGGCGATTGATTCCGCACTCCCCCGCATAGCGTCCGAGACCGTGGTCGTCCGGCTCGGTGAACAGATCACCGGCACCGGCCGCATGCTGGTGGGTGCGGGCGATGGTGGAGTTCACCGAGACGTCCCAGATGATCAGTCCCTCGGCATCGGCCCGGGCTCGCGGTTGCTCGAAGATGCGGTGCCAGGTGCTTTCTCGCTGCCAACGGCGGAACAGTCCGTACACCGTCCCCCATGGGCCGTACCGCTCGGACACGTCCCAACACGGAGCACCGGCGCGGGGGCGCCAGCGTATGCCGTCTATCAGCTGCCTCTTGGTGTACCGGCGGTTGTTCGGACTTCTTCCCAGCCCGGAGCAGGGGCTCCAGCTTGTTGTCGCTCCTCAGTGACGAGTCAATGACCGTCGCGGTCTCTCCTCTTCCGACGGACGGATTGCTGCCTTCGAAGCTGTACTTGGCCTCACTCAGGGGGCCAGCGCCCCGACCGAGCGGGGGTTACCCCCATTACTTGCCGTGCCCCCACTGCGTAGCGTGATCGTCGTTCCCAGTTCTGTTCGATTCGATGGAGGAATGGCGACAATGAGGTACAGGCTTCGTCGGCGGGGTGGTCAGCAAGGGAAGCGCCTCGTGGCCCTGACGACGGTCACCGCGGCGATTGTTTCCGGGATGATGGTGTCGGGAGGTGGACCGGCCGTCGCGCACGCAGTGGTGGAGCCATCCGTTCGCAGTGCCACCGCGTCACTGCGAAGTGACCTCGAGAAATATCTGGCCGCTCAGGGCGCTAAGGATCATTTCTCAGCGGTCTCCCTTCGGGTGACCTATGGCGATCAGCGACCTGATATCTCAGTCGATGCGGGGACGTTCCGCTACGGCGGTGGTCGGCCGGTGAACAGCAGGGCGCTGTGGCAGATAGGCAGCAACACCAAGGCGTTCACGTCCGTGCTGCTGCTTCAACTGGAGGCTGAAGGGAAGCTGTCCATACGGGACAAGCTGGCAAAATGGCTTCCACAGTATCCGGCGTGGCGCGATGTCACCATCAAGCAACTGCTGTCGATGACCAGCGGCATCCCCAGCTACACCGAGCAGAATGCGTTCCTGAAGGATTTCGACGCCAATCCGTCCACGCGCTTCACGCTGGATCGCCTGATGTCCTATGTGGAGGGCCTGCCACTGGGCCCCGCGACGTACGAGTACTCGAATACGAACTACCTCCTCGCGCAGATGATTGTCGAACGAGCGTCGCACGACACTTACCATGAGCGGCTCACCGAGCGCATCATCGAACCTCTCGGAATGAACGACACCTGCCTCCCCCCGGACTGCCCTCCGGACACGGCCTCGCGCATGCCGACGCCGTACTCCACCCATTCCGTCCTGCCGAAGCATCTCAACAAGCCACTTCCTCGGCTCCGCCTGTCCTGGGCGCAGGGGGCGGGTGGCCTGGTGAGTTCACTGAAAGACATGTCGGCTTGGGACAGGGCACTGTACAGCGGTCGACTGCTGCCCTCGGCGCAGCAGCGCGAGCTGGAGTCCCTGGTCTCGGCGAAGACGAGTAAGCCCATCAAGACCGTCACGGCCGACGATCCCATCGGTTTCGGGCTCGGTGTCGTGAAACTCGCCCACCCTGTGACCGGGACGGTCTGGGCCTATGAGGGGGCCACTTATGGAAACCGGGTGCTGCACATGTACTTCCCGAAGACTGGCATGATCATCGCCCTTGCTGTCAACAGCGCCGTCGGCGAAGGGGATACGCTGCCCGACCTCGCCGGTACCGTCTACAGGACTCTTACGGCGCAGAAGGCACACGCTCTCCCACGGCACCGGTAGCCCCGGAGCCAGCTGCGTGAGCCTTTCTCTCGGCCGAGCGACGGGATCTTTCGCATCAGGCGCTAGGCACACCGGGCAACCCGGCGACCGGTCACATCGTGGTCGGCAGCGCGCTGTCCAGGAGGATCTCCGCCGCTGTCCGCGCGTGCCGACCGTAGTTGGGGTCGCCCAGCACCATGGCGCGGCTGGCGGCGCCGTCCGCGAGGGTCACGAGTTGCTCGGCGAGGACGGAGGGCTCGCGGCAGCCCAGTTCCGTCACCAGGTCGGCGACCATGCGTACCATCAGCAGTTTCCGTTCGCGGGCATAGGAGTGGACCGCGTTCTGCGGGTCAGGAAACTCCACGGCGGCATCGATGAACGGGCATCCGCGAACCGGATCCGTGCCGGCCGGGAGCGGGTCGAACAGTGCGAGGATTCGCTCCCTGGGATGGATGTCCTGCCGTGCCAGCGCGCCCTCCAGCGTGCGCCCCGTCGAGGCGAGGTCCTTGAGGTGGGCGAGGACCAGCTCGTCCTTGGTCCTGAAGTGCGCGTAGAGGGTGCGCTTGGACACCGGCGCCCGCTCGGCGATCTGCTCCATGCCGGTCGCGTTGATCCCCTGGACTGCGAACAGTCCGGCTGCGGCGGCCAGGATGCGCTCCCGCCCTCCGCGCCCCTGCCGTCGAGACGCCGTCGTCACCGTGGTCATGACGCAAGTATACGTTCTCGTTTACTTCGGCGGGGCGGCTGGCTATAGTGGGGTTTCATGTAAACGCGCCCGTTTACTTCGATGGATCAAAGGAGAATTCCATGAGCGGACCGGTCTTCACCCGGACACGCACGAGCGAGGCGCCCGCCGGCGGAACACGGATGGGCGGGACACGAGCGTGGGAGTACGCCGAGCAGTTGATCCGCGGGCGCCACGCGACTCGCGCCTTCCGTCCCGACCCGGTGCCCGAGGACACCCTGCGCGGGATCTTCTCCCTGGCCGGCGCCGCGCCGTCCAACTCCAACGCACAGCCGTGGCGGGTGGAGGTGGTCGGCGGCGCGCGGCGAGACCGTCTGGCCGACGCCCTGCGAACGGCTCATGCCGAGCGACGTGTCACGGCCGACTACCCGTACTCCGAGGACATGTACGCACCCGTCCACCAGGAGCGGCGGGCCGCCTTCGGCGCCGATCTGTACGGAGCGCTGGGCATCGGCCCGGAGGACCACACGGCCCGCGCGGCCTACGACGCGGAGAGCCTGGGCTTCTACGGGGCGCCCCATGCCGCGTTCCTGTTCGTCACCGGCGACGGCGGGCCGCGACTGGCCGCCGACGCCGGCGCCTACCTGCAGACGCTGCTGCTGGCCATGACCGCCTATGGCGTGGCCAGTTGCCCGCAGGGCCTGCTCAGCTTCTACGCCGACACCGTCCGCGGCCAACTCGGCGTGGACGAGGGGAAGCTGCTCGTGGGGATCTCTTTCGGTTACGCCGATGAGAACGCGCCGGTAAACCGGGTCACGACCGGCCGGGCGGCACTGGAGACAACCACCACATTCCACATCTAGAGCCGGCCGCGAAGGTACTGGTCACGGCCACTCGTTCCTCGTAGTCGTCCTTGTCGAAGACGGGCGGCCGACCGCGCCGGGGCCCGAGCAGCTTCCCCGCGCCCCTTGGCCGGCTGTTGCCGCACCAGACGTGTCTCCGCGTCCGACGACCTGCGCGTTCGCCGAGAACCGGTAGTTGCGGGAGGACGCGCCGACCCTGCGGTCGCGGACCGGGACGAGAGTCCCGTCCACGATCCACAAGCGGTCGGCGGCATCGGTGACGGTCCGGGCCGGCTCGAGCGCGACGGCCACCAGCAGCACCCGCTCGGCCAAAGGAAGCCGCCACGGACTACCCCACCCGCACCCCTCGCCACTACGCCGCATCAGGCAACGTTCGCCCTGTCGTGGTGCGCGGGGTGGCTCGCTCCGGTGCCGACGGCGTGTGTGTGGGGGGCTCGGATAGGCTCAAGCATGCGATCTCGAACAGGCGGCATGTGGTGGGGCACCACGCTCGAAGCGCCGGACCCCAGCGGTTTGGCGAAGTTCTACGCCGAACTCCTCGATTGGCAGGTCGGGCACGAAGAGCCGGGAACAGCCATTGTGGCTGCCTCACCGCAAGGACCGTTCTTCGTTTTCCAACAGGCGGAGGGCTATCGGGCTCCGGTGTGGCCACCGGCCGACGGTGATCAGCGCCCCATGATGCACTTCGACTTCCAGGTCGGCGACCTGGACTCGGCGGTCGCCGAGGCGGTGGCCCTGGGCGCCACCATCGCGGAGTTCCAACCACGGGAGAACGTCCGGGTGCTCTTCGACCCGGCCGGCCATCCTTTCTGCCTGTGCCGCGACGACGAGTAGATCAGGCGACGTTCGCCCGGTCGACGACGCCGCGCAGGCGCCGGTCGTCGGCCCGGCGGTTCAGCCAGATGATGTAGCGACGGATCATGCTGCCCTGCTCCTTGTGGTCGGCGTGGTGGGCACCGTCGAGGGTGAAGTAGCGCAGGGCAGTGAACGGGGCCCCGATCCGGTTGCGCCAGGAGAGTTCGTCGGGGGCAGGCGGTCTCAGCGTTGTTCGCGTCGCCGCCCAGGTGCCGACCCTCCTGCCCCCGGTGGCCCAGCAGATCAGCCTGGACCAGGTCCGTGAGGCCCGGCTCGTCGCCGAGGCCGCCGTGGACCGGGTACGCGACAAGTTCGGCCCCGGCATCATCGCCCCCGCCTCGGGCGCCCGCCGCGCATCCTGAATGCCGCCCTGCCGCCGCCACGGCCACAACTGCGGTGTCCTAGATGCCAGCCGGATCCCATCTGTCGGACAGGCGCAGCAGCACTTTGCTGCTCCCGGCGGCCGGGTCGGCGGCGACCGACAGGGCCTCGGCCGCCCGGTCCAGTGGGAACCGGTGGGTGATCAGCGGTGTGACGTCCACGCCGTCGCGCAGGGCGAGCAGCGCGTCGTCGATCTCCTCCACGAAGCGGTACGACCCCGTCCAGGTGATCTCGCGGGTGACCAGGTCGCCGAGGACGGCGGTGACCGCGCTGCCGGGCAGGTTGCCGACCTGGACGAGGGTGCCGCCGCGGGCGGTGGCCCGCAGCACCGCGCCGAGCGCCGCCGGGGCGCCGGACGCCTCGAACACCACCTCTACGTCCTCGGGCAGCGTCTCGCCGCGCGCGAGGTCGCGGGTCTCGTCGGCTCCCATCGCCCGGGCGACGGCGAGCGCGTCCGCTGACAGGTCGGCGGCGATCACGGTGTCCGCGCCGCGGTGTTTGGCGGCGGCCACCACCAGGGAGCCGATCGGTCCGGCACCGTTGACCAGGACGGTCCGGCCGTGCAGGGACGGGGCCCGGCCGACGGCGTGCAGGGCCACGGCCAGCGGCTCCGCCAGCGCGCCCCGCTCGGTGTCCACTCCGTCCGGCAGCGGCCGTACCTGGTCGGCGTCGACCGTGCGGTATTCGCTGAACCCGCCGTCGGTGTGGGGGGTGAAGGCTGCCGAGCCGAAGTAGCGGACGTGGGGGTAGAGGTTGGTGCGGCCCGCGATCCGTTGGGGCAGTACGCCGTCGCCGACCGGCCGGGCCGGGTGGACGGTCGTCGGCTGGCCTTCGGCGAGCCCGGTGACGCCCGGGCCGAGCGCGGCGATGCGGCCCGCCACCTCGTGCCCGAGGACCAGTGGATGGCTGAGCGCGGCTGTGCCGGATGCGCCGTGCCTCCAGTAGGCGATGTCGGATCCGCAGATCCCGCCCCATTCCAGGGCCAGCAGGACCTCGCCGGGTCCGGGTACCGGCAGTGGCCGTTCGTCCACACGGACGTCGCCGGGGCCGTGCACCACCAGGGCACGCATGGTGCGCTTGCCGGCGGCGGGGGCTCCGTGGCCCTCGGTGGCGGTGGTCATACGGCGTCCTCCAGGCGGACCAGGTCGCGTCCGCGGGTTTCGGGCGCCAGGTACGCGCCGACGAACGTGATCAGTGAGTAGACGATGAGCATGGCGGCGATGGGCCACCAGCTCCCGGTGACGGCCGTGAGGGTGGCGGCGAGGACGGGGCCTATCGCGGTGGCGAGGATGCCGCCGATCTCCTTGGCGAGGGCGAGCTGAGTGAACCGGGTGCGGGAGCCGAAGAGTTCGGCCATCGTCACGCTCTCCAGCGAGAACAGCCCGAGCACGCCGACGTTGAGGCCGAGCACCATGCCGATCATCACGCCCGGCGTCATGCCGGAGGTGATCAGCAGCATCACCGGGAAGGCGAGGACCATGGTCAGCGCCGAGACGACCAGGTAGAGCACGCGGCGGCCGACGCGGTCGCCGAGCAGACCGATGAACGGCACGGTGGCGAAGCCCACGAGCGAGCCGTACACGATCGCGTCCGTGGGTACGGACCGGTCGACGGCGAGATTGGTGGCGATGTAGCCGACGAGGAAGGTCTGGATCAGTCCGGAGTTGCCGGCCTGGCCGAAGCGGAGCGCCAGGGCGAGGAAGAACGCCTTGCCCTTGCGCTGCCGCACGCCGGCTGCCAGTACGCTGTCCTGCTGCTCAGCGGAGTCGGTGATGGCCGCCTCCACCTCGTCGCGGTCCAGCGCCACACCGTCCACGACGTCGGCCCGTTCCTCGAAGACGGGGCTCTCCTTCAGGCCGCGGCGCAGCCAGACGGCGAACAGCATCATGGCGAAGCTGAGCAGGAACGGCAGCCGCCAGCCCCAGGACAGGAGTTGGTCCTCGGTGAGTACGGCGAGCAGGACGGCCCACAAGCCGGAGGCGGCCAGGGTTCCGGAGTTGGTGCCGAGCGACACCAGCGAGGAGATCAGGCCCCGGCGCTTGGCGGGCGCGTACTCGGCGAGGAGCACCGTCGCGCCGGCGATCTCGGCGCCCGCGCCGAAACCCTGGGCCAGCCGCAGCGCGACCAGCAGGATCGGTGCCATGATGCCGATCGTGCCGTAGGTGGGCAGGACGCCGATCAGGGTGGTCGAGGCGCCCATCAGGAGCACGGTGATGTAGAGGACCTTCTTGCGGCCGAGCCGGTCGCCCATGCGTCCGAAGTACACCGCGCCGGCGAGCCGGGCGACGTAGCCGACGCCGTAGGTGGCCATCGCGGCGATCAGTCCGATCGCGGGGCTGACGTCGGGGAAGAAGAGCTTGTTGAAGACGATCGCGGCGGCCAGCGAGTAGAGCTGGAAGTCCATGAATTCCATGGCCGTGCCCAGCCAGCCCGAGACGGCGGCTCTGGCCAGGTCGCCCGTGGTGCGCTCCGCGGGGCGCGTCTGCTCCGCGGCGACGGCGCTGTCCTTCATCGTGAACTCCGTTGTTCGGGGACGGGAACGGGTGGGTGCAGGGGGTGGGGTTGCACGGGGGGGCGGAAAGGTGGGGGTGCGGCGGGAAGGGTCAGATCTCGACGCGGCCCGCGCGCAGTGCGGGCAACCGGTCGGCGACGGCCGCAATGAGGACCGTGTCGTCGGCGAGATCCGCCGCGCCGACGGTGCGCAGCAGCGCGCTCACCGTCCCGGCCGCGGGGCCGCCCGCGTTCCAGCAGGAGGCGAGGGCCTCGGTCGCGGGGTCCGACCGGTCGGGGGCGCCGGGCCGGGTGCCGTGCGCCCAGGCGGCGAGGGCGAGGGCCAGGACCGGTGTGTCCGTGCCGCTCGCGCGCAGCTCGCGCAGGGCGGGCAGCCAGCGCTCGGTGATCTTCAGGGAAGCGTCGGAGCCGATCTGCCGCAGCTGGTGGTGCATCGTGGGGTTGCGGAAGCGGACGACGAGATCACCGGCGTACGCCTCGGGGTCGGGGCCTCCGGCCGGCAGGGTGGGCGCGACCTCGGCGCACAGCGCGCGGACGAGCCGTTCGCCCCAGTCCGTCGCCATGGCGTCGGCGACGGTGGCGTGTCCAGTGGCGAGGCCCAGATGGGCCAGGGCCGAGTGGGAGCCGTTGAGCAGCCGCAACTTGGTGAGCTGGTACGGGCCGACGTCCGGTACGAAGAGGGCGCCGTCGTGCTCCCAGGGTGGCCGGGCCGCGCCAAAGGAGTCCTCCAGGACCCAGCTGCGGTAGGGCTCGCCGGCCACGGTCAGGCCGTCGTCGAGGCCCAGCGCGGTGCGGGCGGCCGACCGGTCGTCGTCGCTGGTCGCGGGCACGATCCGGTCGACGACGGTCGACGGGAAGGTCACCGCCTCGTCCAGCCGGGCCAGCACGGTCTCGCGGTCCGGCCAGGCCGAGGCGTGGACGAATTCGCGTACGACGCGGGCCAGTACGACGCCGTTGCCCGCCATGTTGTCGCAGGAGACGACGGTGACGGGGGCCGCGTCGGACCGCATCCGCAGAGCCAGGCCCGAAGCGAGGCGTCCCACCACGGTGGTGAGCGGCGCGCCGGGCGGGGCGGCCAGGTCCGCGGCGACGGGTGCCGCCGCCGTGTCCAGGCCGCCCGTCGCGGCCGACCGGTGGTAGCCCTTCTCGGTCACCGTGAGGGTCACCACGCTCACCTCGGGGTCGGTGAGCAGCGCGTCGACGGCTTCGGCGTCGGGGCCCATCGACAGGGCGCCGACGACGGACCCGACGACGCGGCAGGCGTGGCCTTCGGGGTGGCGCTCGACGACCGAGTACAGACAGTCCTGTTTCCGCAGGGCGCGCACGGTGGCGGTCGAGCGGGGCGCGACGGCGGTGATGCCCCAGGGTTCGCCGGAGAGGGCGGCGGCGTTCTGCGTGTAGAGGGCCTGGTGAGCCCGGTGGAAGGCGCCGAGCCCGAAGTGCACGATGCGTGGGCGCAGTCCCGCCGGGTCGACGGCGGGCCGGAGGCCGGCCGCCAGTCGCGGCAGCGCGCGGCGGTCCAGGCGGGGAAGGGCGGGTGCGGTGCTCACCAGTCGTGCACCGAACCGTCGAGACGGCGCGCCACGGGGAGATAGCGACGTTGGTAGGGGAAGCGCTCGGCGGCCCTGTCGTCGTACTCCACGCCGAGGCCGGGCTCGTCGGAGGGGTTGAGGTACCCGTCGGCGAAGGTGACGCCGGAGCGGAACACCTCGGAGGTCTCTTCCGCGTGGCCCATGTACTCCTGGATGCCGAAATTCGGCACGGTGACGTCGAGGTGCACGGCGGCGGCCATGCTGACGGGTGAGAGGTCGGTGGCGCCGTGCGAGCCGGTGCGGATGTGGTACAGCGCCGCCAGATCGAAGATCCGCCGCAGGTGGGTGATGCCGCCCGCGTGCGCGACGGTGGTGCGTACGTAGTCGATGAGCTGCCCGGTGATGAGGTGCTGCACGTCCCAGATGGAGTTCATCACCTCGCCGACCGCGATCGGTGTGGTGGTGTGTTCGCGGATGAGCCGGAACGCCTCCTGGTTCTCCGCCGGGGTCGGGTCCTCCATCCAGAACAGCCGGCAGCTCTCGACGCTTCGGCCGAAGCGGGCGGCCTCCATCGGCGTCAGCCGGTGGTGCACGTCGTGCAGCAGGTGGAAGCCGAACCCGAACCGCTCCCGGACCGCCTCCAGGTATCCCGGCGCGAAGCCGAGGTAGGCGTCGGTGTCCCAGGGCTGCTCCTCGGGCAGGTCGGTCGCGGCCGGCTCGTAGATCCTGCCCTTGCGCACCCCGTACGTGCCGCCGACGTCGGGAACCGCGGCCTGGGCCCGCACCGCCCGGTAGCCCAGTTCCAGGTGGCGTTCGACGTCGTCGAGGAGGGAGGGCACGTCGGTGCCGCTGGCGTGCGAGTAGACCAACACGCCGTCGCGGGAACGGCCACCGAGGAGCTGGTACACGGGCAGGCCCGCGACTTTGCCCTTGATGTCCCACAGCGCGGTGTCGACGGCCGAGAGCGCGGTCATCGTCACCGGGCCGCGGCGCCAGTAGGCGCCCTTGTAGAGGTACTGCCACATGTCCTCGATGCGGGCGGGGTCGCGGCCGATGAGCAGAGGGGCCACGTGGTCCCGGAGGTAACTGGCGACGGCCAGCTCCCTCCCGTTGAGCGTGGCGTCTCCGAGTCCGGTGACTCCGTCGGTGGTGGTGATGCGCAGCGTGACGAACGTGCGACCGGGAGAGGAGACGAGCACCTCGGCCCGCTCGATCTTGCTCACTTACGGCTCCATCCTGTCGTGCAGTACTTGTATACAAGCATCTGTCGCACAGAGGAGCAAGACCCTTCGTCCAGTACGTAGGATGTGCGCATGGCTCAATCGAACGGGCGGCGGACCAGTCGGCGCGACATCTATCTCAAGCTGCGCCAGATGGTCCTGACCCTGGAACTCGCCCCGGGCGCCGCCCTGTCGGAGAACGAGCTGGCCGCCTCACTGGGCGTCAGCCGCACCCCCGTGCGGGAGAGCCTGATCCTCCTCGCCCAGGAGGGACTCGTACAGGTCTTCCCGAAGATCGGGTCGTTCGTCTCGCGCGTCGACGCCGCCCAGGTCGCCGACGCACAGTTCCTGCGGGAAGCGGTGGAACTCGCCTCCCTGGAGGACCTTCCCGAGCAGCTCGACACCGAGACGGTCGAGGAACTGCGGAACAACCTGGAGTGCCAGCGACGCACCGGTCTCGACCGCGAGGAGTTCTTCGCCCTGGACGAGGCCTTCCACCGCGATCTGATGCGGCTGAGCGGTCACGGCAATGCCTGGGCCACCGTCGCCGCCGCCAAGGGCCACCTCGACCGGGCCCGCCGGCTCGGCCTGCACGGCCACGAGTCCCCCACCGTCTTCGCCGACCAGCATCACGAGATCTTCGCCGCGATCACGGCCGGCGACATTCCCAGGGCACGCAGCCGCATGCGCGATCACCTTCGCGCCGTCTTCGACGACATCGAGCGCATCCGCAGCCGCTCCCCGGAACTCTTCGCCTCCGGCCCTGCGACAGTGCCCGTACGGCGCAGCGTGGTCGTGTGGGAGTGAGACCCAACCAGCCGACCGCCACCGCATCGCATCGCCTCGCATGGAGACGCACCCTCATGGCGGCTACGGCCGTGCCCGCGGAGCCACGGCCTTGTCGAGGGCGGCCGCGAAGAAGCCGGTCGCTCCGCTGTCGAACCAGGCCCGCTCCCGGCCCTGGGCGTCCGGCGACAGCTCCCTGAGGAGGCCGACCTTGTCGACCGGTTCCTGTTCCACGCGCTGCACCATGAACGCCCGGCCGCATCAACCCGCCGCCGTCGACTACGGCGCCCATGAACCCCTGACGCGTCGCGCTCCCCGCCGACGACGCTCCACCCCCTCGCCTCTCCCCCGCCCGGCACGAGACCGTCGGGGCCTCATCGCCGTCAAGCTCCTCGATCTTCGGGATCATTGCCCTCCTGGTCCGTCGATCTCGAACTGGACGGGCTCGAGACCGGGCCGGATGCCGCCCGGCCTCGCGACACCTGATGGCGCGGCGGTGACTCGCTGACCGCCGTCCACCGAGGCGAAGCCGAAGTCGTGGAAGCGCCGCAGTGCCGGACTGCCACCATCTGCGCCGGACTCGACGAATAGAGCTCAGAAGCCTCGACGACATCGACCCGCCTTCGAAACGGCCTCACACCCCGGCCACCTGGGCTCTGCCCCGAAGAAGGGAACCAAAAGACGCAGTCCCGCACCGGGAACGCCAGTGCAAGTGCGCCCTTCATCAGTGCGCCTGCTCATGTGACGGCCAGCGTCGCCTGCCACGCGCCTGGACTCATGCCTGTCGCCTTCCGGAAGAACACTGAGAAGTTGGACGCGTCGGAGAAGCCGAGCACGTTGGCGCAGCGGGCCGCGGTGAGGCGGTCGTGCGCGAGGAGCCGTTTGGCTTCCAGGACGATCCGGTCGACGATGTACCCCTTTGCCGTGCGTCCACTGACCTGCTGAACCGCTCGCGAAAGGGTGCGGGGCGCGTATCCCAGCGCACGGGCGTAGTAGCCGGCGTCGTGGTGTTCCCGGAAGTGCGCTTCGACGCTGGATCGGAACAAACGGAACACCGGATGCGAGATCCGTGCTTGCGCGTGCGGTGGCCGGAGCCGGGCGATCAGCGCGGAGAGCAGGATGCCGGGCAGCTCCCCCGAGATGTCCCCCGGTGGGGCGGATGCCTCAAGGAGGAGGTGGTCGCGTGCGGCGTCGACGAACGGCCGGTCGGCGTCAGGAATGCTCCATTGCGCGGCCAAGTCCGGGGACGCGACGAGTTCACGGGTGGCGTGGGTGACCGGAGCAGTCGGCACGAACAGCACGAGGTGTCCCGTCACGTCTGCGATGTCATCCCATCGGTGCACCGCGCCGGGAGGGATCCACACCGCGGACCGCTCCTCGAGAGGGTGCCGGAGGAAGTCCACCGTGACGGAGCCGTGCCCGGCGTCGACGACGGCGAGGACGTGGAAGTCGGCACGCTGCGTGCCACCGTCGTTCAGATCGCGAAGGCGGCCGAACGTCATTGTCTCGACCGTGGCGGCACGGCGCTCTGCGGGCTGGTAAGCCATCTGTCGGATCACGGTCACCTGTCCAGTTTCCACCATCAGGAGACCAGTCACACCGATGCCTCGCCCGGGGGCGGGAGATTCAATGGACACCTAGGCAAACCGCCCAGAACAGTGATCAGGAGAGCCACGATGACTGCAACGCAGCCGGTGCTGCTGCCCGTTTACGACCATCGGCCGGGAACCGGACCCACCCTGGTGTTCCTGCACTACTGGGGCGGTTCCGCCCGCACGTGGGACCTCGTCGTCGACCGCCTTCCGGGTCGTGACGTCCTCACGATCGACTTCCGAGGGTGGAGCCGGTCCAGCGGTCTACCCGGCCCCTACACGCTCGGTCAGCTCGCCGACGACACGCTCGCCGTACTCGCCGACGCGGGCGTCACCGACTACGTCCTCGTCGGGCATTCGATGGGAGGCAAGGTCGCGCAACTGGTCGCGGCAACCCGGCCCGCCGGCCTGCGCGGCATCGTCCTCGTCGGCTCCGGCCCGGCGAAGCCCGCGGCACAGATCACGCCCGAGTACCAGGAAGCCCTTTCCCACGCCTACGACTCCGACGAGTCCGTAGCCGGGGCACGGGACCACATCCTGACCGCGACCGAGCTGCCCGCGTCGATCAAGGCGCAGATCGCGACCGATTCACGAGCCGGCACCGACGCCGGCCGCACCGAATGGCCGCTCCGCGGTATCGCGGAGGACATCACCGAGCACACCCGCATGATCAGCGTTCCCGCCCTCGTCGTCGCCGGAGAGAACGACCAGGTCGAACCCGTCGACGTGCTCCGCGACAACCTTGTGCCCCACCTCTCCCAGGCCGAGTTCACGGTGATACCCGCCACCGGTCACCTGATCCCGCTGGAAGCTCCGGCCGACCTCGTCAACGCCATCACGGCCTTCGCACCAGCAGCCTGACCATCTGCGCGACCTGACGACAGATCTCCCCCTGATCACGAGCCGGACACCCTGCCGTGCAACCGCGGCCGGGGGTCGCCTCTCACGTTGCTCGAAGGGGCACCGCCGGCACCGCACCACCGTCCCCGACCCGACGGCCGCCAAGGTCCCGGAGTCATCTGGCACTAACCAGGCGGCCGTTGTCATTCGCCCCACTGTCGAACTCCCCCTGCCCTCCATAGGCTCTTCATGTCCGCACCACTGAAGAGAAGGCAACTCACATGTCTGAAAAAAGCGAGCACGATGCCGCAAGCGACGTCACTCGGCGGTCAGTGCTTCGAAGCAGCACGGGAATTGCCGCTGTCGGCGCGGCGTCCCTGCTCGCCACCGCGATCTCCACTCCCCCTGCCGTTGCGGCACAGGGTGACAGTGGGTCGCTTTCCCGGGACCACGCGCTGCCGGCCTCGGTCGCGGGAATTCGTATCCCCAACACCGAACTGACACGGGAAACCGTGAGGTTCGCACGAAGCGCGTCCTCCGTGACCCTTTTCAACCACGTCATGCGGACGTACCTCTACAGTGCTGTGCTCTTCGAGCGCCGAGGTATCCGCTACGACCGGGAACTGGCCTTCGTCGCTGCGGTCCTGCACGACCTCGGGTTGCTGGAGACATATCAGGTACCGGGCGAACGCTTCGAAGTCGGGGGTGCGGACGCCGCGCAGAGGTTCCTCAGGAAACAGGGTGTGCCAGAGGACCGGGTTGCAGTCGTCTGGGACGCCATCGCCCTGCATACCAGCAGCAGCATAGCGAGCCGGAAAAGGCCGGAGATCGCCATGGTCTCCGTCGGATCCGCAGTCGATTTCGCCGGGCAAGGCCTTCAGAAAATACCGGCCGACGCCCTGGAGGACATACTCACCGCATTCCCCAGGGAGGATTTCAAGCAGAACGCCGTCAACACCATCCTCTCGATCTGCCGCATGAATCCAATGTCGGTGGTGATGCACCCCTTCGCCGAGGTCGGCCGTCGTCACCTCGCCGATTTCGCGGTTCCCACGGTCGAGGACATGCTGTTCGCCACGCCGTTCGAGGAGTGACGATCCGCGCGTGATTCCCACCTTCCGGTACCGCACCTGCCTCAGCTCATAGTCCGACTGCGAGTTGCCCTGCGCCATCCGCGGCCGCTCCCGCCCCGCGGCCGACGGTCCAAGGCTCCAGGTCGCCGAACAGCCGCCCCAGGAATGCACGTTCCTCGGCTGCCGAGTCACCCGTCGGCGATATGTCGCTCTCCGCCACCACCCGCAGTACCGCGATGGCGCCCGAGGCGACCAACGCGGCTCTACGACAACAGGTGGCAGCCCCCTCCGCCGACCTCGGTTGGCGGCGCCGGTCCTGATCTCGGCATGGCTCGCCATGGGCGCTGGCCTGGTCGTGTTCGCAGGGCAGTGCGGCCGGCCACGCCTCTGTCGCGACCGGGCGTCGAGCCGATGGCCGGGCCGGCGCTTTCAGCCGGTGGGGGTGCCGACCCGGTCGCGTTCGAGTGCGGAGCGCAGTTGGCGGAGGGCCCGGGCGGCGGCTGCCGTCGAGGACTGGTCGAGGGCGCCTGCGACCAGCTCGCTCAGGCCCGCGGCGAAAGTGGTCTCGGCGGCATCGAGGAGCTGTGAGCCGTCGTCGGTCAGCGCCAGGAGCGAGGACCTGCGGTCCGCCGGGTTGGTCTGGCGGACGATCCATCCCTGCTTCTCCAGGCGGTCGGCACTCTTGCTGGTCGCGCCGACGCCGATGGCGAACTCCGCGGCGAGGTCGGCCACCCGGGCCCCCGGGTGCTGGCGCAGGAACCGCAGGAACTCGAACTGTGACGTCACGATCCCGTGCCGCTCGCGCAGGCGGTCGTTCAGGGCGTTGTACAGGCGCGTCTCGCAGCGGACCAGATCCGCGAAGAACCCCTGGAGGTCGGCGACCCCATCCGATTTATATGCCATGGCATATAGTGTAGAGGAAGCCATTCCACAGGAGGAAGCAGATGAGCAAGGAACAGCTCGCCGAGGTCGACGCGATGCTCCGCCAGCCGCGACCCGAGGGCCAGCGCTCCGTCGAGGAACTGCGCGCCGGGTTCAGGGCGCTCATGGACACGATGATCGTGCCGGACGACGTCCGCACCACTGAGTCCACGCTCGGCGGCCGACGCGCCCTGCACGTCACACCGGACCACGGCGCGCGCCCGGGCACGATCCTGTACTTCCACGGTGGCGGTTTCGTCTTCGGCTCCCCCGAGACCGCGCTGTCGCTGACCGCGCAGCTCGTGTCGAAGACCGGGTTCGACTCGTACTCGGTGGATTACCGGCTGGCCCCCGAGCACCCGTTCCCGGCTGGTCTGCAGGACAACCTGAGCGCTTACCGCGCCCTCCTCGACAGCGGCCTGGACCCGTCGGCCATCGCGTTCGCCGGGGACTCCGCCGGCGGTGGCTACTCGGTCACCACCGCCCTGGCCGCCCGCGACGCGGGGCTTCCGCTGCCCGCCGCGATCGTGGCCTTCTCCCCGGGGCTGGACGCCACCCGGACCGGGGAGAGCATGACAACCAAGGACGGCATCGATCCGATCTTCACCCGCGAGGCCGTGATGCACACCGGGGCCATGTACCTCGCCGGCCAGGACCCCGAGCAGCCCCTGCTCAGTCCGGCCGTCTTCGCCGACCTGACCGGGTTCCCCCCGCTCCTCGTCCAAGTGGGCACCAACGAGATCCTTCTCGACGATTCCACACGCCTCGCCGCGCGCGCACGCGACGCCGGAGTCGACGTCATCCTCGACGTCACCGCCGACGCCCCCCACGTCTTCCAGGCCTTCGCCGGCGGCACCCTCGACGAAGCCGATCAGGCACTCGACCGCGCCGCTCTCTTCCTCACCCAGCACATCTCCACCCGCTGACACCTCAGTCGCACCCGTGCGACGGGCATCACTCCGAGACCGCGGCCGTGTCATCGGCGGGGTTCGCCCTTGCCGACGCCCAGGCCGAGGAAGACGTCGATGCCGCCGGTGCCGATCACGTCGGGCCCCGCCGTCTCGCCAACCGATGCGGTACCCGACCATCGTCCGGTTCGGTTTCGGCCGGGCGGACAAGGAAGACCTGGACCTCGATGTCACGGATCCCGTGGCCACGCTCTTGGACAACTCCGAGACGTGGAGGGTGATGTCCCGCGCGGCCGCTACCAGCGGCGGTGGGGTTCTCGACCCAGTAGGCGTGCGAGGCGTCTTCGACGATCAGCACACCGTGCTGCCGGGCACATCCTGATCGGGAAGGGATCCAGATCGAGGTGGAGGCTGTGCGCGAGCACCTTGAAGCCGGGACAGGTGAGTGCGTCGACCGCGACGACGTCGCCGGCGTCGAGGATGGCCATGACCGTGATGGCCAGACCTCGTCAGGGCGTGACGGCAGACCAGGCACGGGCACGATCACTCGTGTACGCGGAAGGAGCCGCTGCTGATCAGGTCGTTTGTACCGGCCCAGCCCCAGGGGCTCCGGTGAGCAGAGCCTCGGCATGCTTACGGAAGGCGGTGACCAGACGGCTGCGGTCACCGGTGCGGGTGGCGAGTACGACCTGGCTCGGTTCGACCCCGCACAGCGGCACGGTGGTGAGGCTGGGATGCAGGCCGGTCGCGTGGTCGAGGGGCGGCCCGATGGCCACGGCCTGCCCGCCAGCGATGAGTTCATGCTTGTCCTCGAGGGCTTCGACCAGGGGACCGTCGGGCGCGGGCCGCCCGTCGGGCCGGGGATCGAGCCGCCAGTAGGCGTTCAGCAACGGGTCGGACTGACGCACGTGGGGAATCGGCTCGTCGGCGATGTCGGCGAGGGTGACCGCCTCCTGACCGGCCAGACGGTGGTCTCGGGGCACGACCAGTACGCGCGCCTCGTCGTGGAGGACGGTGACGCTCAGCCGGTCGGTGGCGAACGGCAGGCGCGTCACCACCGCGTCGACACGGTGCTCCAGCAGCGCGCCTCGCGAGTCGTTCCAGGCGAGCAGACGAGTGCGGACCTCGGCGTCGGGATGGCGGTCACGCAGGGCGCGTACGGCTGGCGTGATGACCAGGCCCTGGCTGTAGCCGATAGTGATGCTGCTGGGTCGGGCCGCGGCCCGGGTGCGGGCCATGGCCTCGGCCGCGGCACGCAGAAGCCCCTTGGCGTGCGGCAGGAAGACCTCGCCCGCCTCGCTGAGCCGAGTGCCGCGCGTGGTGCGGTCGAGCAGGCGGACGCCCACTTGCTGTTCGAGGCGGCGGATCTGCCGGCTCAGCGACGGCTGGGTGGTGTGCAGCGCCTCGGCGGCACGGCCGAAGTGCTGGTGCTCGGCGAGCACGGTGAAGCACTGCACCAGCCGGAGGTCGAGGTCCACAGGCGCAGGGAAGCGTTCAGGCACCCCGTCACTCTACCTGGCCTTATACACAGAGCGTATGACGTGTACCGGAACAATCATTGGACTGCCCGCTCGTCCCGGCCGCACCGTGGTGACCATGACATCGGACAGCGTGACACCCTTTCGTATCGATATTCCGGACAGCGCCCTGGAGGATCTGAAGGACCGGCTCCACCGTGTACGCCTTGCGGGCCGGGAGACGACTCCGGACAGCAGCCAGGGGGTGCAGCGGGAGCGCCTCGAGGAGCTGCTGAAGTACTGGGCCACCGAGTACGACTGGCGCATTCTGGAACGGCGGCTCAACGAGCTGGGTCAGTTCCGCACCACGATCGACGGCATCGGCCTCCACTTCATGCACGTACGGTCGCCCCGCCCCGACGCCACGCCCCTGTTGCTGCTGCACGGATGGCCGGGCTCGTTCCTGGAGTTCCTCAAGACCGTCGTTCCGCTCACCGAGCACGGCTTCCACCTCGTCGTCCCCTCGATGCCCGGCTACGGCTTCTCGGACCAGCCCGCCTCGACGGGCTGGGACCCGGACCGGATCGCCCGCGCGTACGGCGTGCTCATGCGGCGCCTCGGCTATGACTCCTACATGGCTCAGGGAGGAGACTGGGGCGGTGTCGTCGCGACCCGCATGGGGGCGCAGCGCACGCCCGGCCTGCGCGCGATCCACGTCAACTTCCCCGAGTTCCTCGGCGCCCCACCGGTCGCCGACGAACCGACCCCGGAGGAGAAGGCCGCACTCCAGCAGGGCAGCCGCTTCTTCGCCGTCCATTCCGGATACCACGTTCTGCAGCGCACCCGCCCGCAGACCATCGGCTACGCGCTGACCGACTCCCCAGCCGGGCAGGCCGCCTGGATCTACGAGAAGTTCCTCGACTGGACCCGGCCCGGCACTCTCACCACCGACGAGATCCTCGACCACATCTCCCTGTACTGGTACACCGGTACCGGTGTTTCCTCCGCCCGCCTGTACTGGGAATACGCCCGGCAGCCGCTCGCCTTGAGCGAACTGGACCTTCCCGTCGGGGTCAGCGTCTTCCCGGACGAACTGACGCGTACTCCACGCGTCTGGGCCGAACGCGCCTATCAGGACCTGCGTTACTTCAACGACGACATCCCCGCGGGCGGCCACTTCGCCGCTCTGGAGCAGCCGCAGCTGTTCGTGGAGGAGATCGTCAAGTTCGCGCGGGCGGTGGCCGCGTGAGAACGGTCGTGGTCACATGGGGCACAGATGGCACTGGGCGCGGCCTCGCCCGTATCCACCTCGAGCGCGGGGATCGGGTCGCGGCCGTCGGGACCGACCGGGCCAAAGCCGGTCCCGGCACCTCGTACGTGAAGGACTCCGCCGGCGCCGTCGCCACGAGCTCCCAACCCGACGCACCTCGGCTCCACCGCCGCACCCGGGAGGTGCATGCCCGATGAAGTGGGTCAGCTACCGCTCTCTCGACGGCTCCACGCGATGCGGCAGGGTGCACGACAACGAAATCCACGCTGTGGGCACGGACTTGTTGGAGCTACTGCGCGCCGAAGGCGGGCTGGAGGCCGCCGCGACCAGGGAACCGACTGAGATCGTCGAACTGGCTGCAGCCGATCTGCTGGCGCCGATACCGGCACCCCCGGCGGTCCGGGACTTCGCCGCGTTCGAACGTCACGTGAGCAACGCGGGTAAGGCAGCCGTCGGCGACGGCACGGTCAGCCCGGTCTGGTACGAGTATCCGATCTTCCACTTCTCCAACCCGGCAGCTGTCAAGGGACCGCACGACGATGTTCCCATCGCCCCGGGCGCTCAGTTGTGGGACTACGAGGTCGAGGTCGCCGCGGTGATCGCCGGGGACTGCTCCAACCTCGACGCCGCCACGGCGGAGCAGCACATCGCCGGCTACCTGGTCTACTGCGACTGGAGCGCACGCGACATCTCCGCCGGCGAGATGGGGTTCGTGTACGGCCCGTCCAAGAGCAAGGACGCCTCGACCAGCCTCGGTCCGTTCCTCGTCACCCCCGACGAGCTGGAGCGCTACCGCTCGGGCAAGGGCTATGCGCTGCGGATGGACGGGTACGTCGACGACGAGCATTACGGCGGCGGCAGCTGGGACGAGATCCACTGGTCGTTCGGCGAGATGCTGGCGCACGCGTCGCGCGGCACCACGCTGCGAGCCGGTGACATCCTCGCCAGCGGCCCCGTGGGCACGGGCTGCATCCAGGAGTTGTCCGGCCATCGCGCCTATCTGGTACCGGGAAACACGGTCCGGATCGAAGTCCAGGGACTCGGCGCGATCTCCGCACGGATCACCGCGCCGGAGCCGTCCTGAAGTGCCGGACACGCCAAAGACGATTTCGTTCCTTCCTACTTGCCAGGAGACCACCGCGATGCGGTTCACCCACACCTTCGGTCGCGCCGACACGGACCTGAACGCCGTCCGTGAGGTCAGTCTCACCATCAACGCGACCCACCTGTTCATCTACTTCATTCCCGAGGCAGCGAAAGAGGCCGCCAAACTGGGCGTGACCGCATACGCACCGGCGTACTTCGCGTTCCGGTCGGCCCCGATGGGACCAGTTCCGTGGCAGGTCACACTGGCGGCCTTCTACAGCTTCAGCCCACGGTCGGTGCAGGCCATGGCAGACGTGTGGGCTGCAGCGTCGCCGGAGCAGTGGCAGACCGCCCGCTTCACAGCCGCCGGTCGTGCATTGCGGCGCGTCGACGTCAACCTCACCGCCGACCAGATCACCGAGGCACGGTCCCTGATCGATCCGGTCGTCGGGAGCGCCGACTACGCCGGAAAGACGATGGCTGCCGCCAACGCCTCGGTCCCTCTGCCGGCCGATCCGCTCGTCGCACTGTGGCAGCAGATCACGGTGCTGCGCGAGTGGCGCGGCGACGCGCATTTCACCGTTCTCGCCGCCAACGGCATCGGACCGTGTGACTGCAACGTCCTGCAAACCGCGACAGGTCACTTCCCGGAAGCGATCGCGCGTGCCACCCGCCTGTGGGACGACGAAGAGGTGGCGGCGGCAACGGCACGTCTCGTCGCACGAGGCTGGCTCAACGCCGACGGCTCCCCGACCCATGCCGGCATCGCGGCCCGCGAGCAGATCGAGGCCGAGACCGACGAGCACTGTGCCGCGCTGTGGACACCGATCGGCGACGCGAACACCCGTCGCCTCACCTCGCTCATCATGCCGGTCCACGAGGCGTTCACCGCAGCCAGGACGTATCCCTTCCCCGTGGAAACGGGAGGCATCCAGTCCGCCGCTCCGAGGAACGCAAGGTAGTCCGGACAGCCCGGACGCACTCGGCCAAGAACCGCGAGTTCGGTCAGACCGCAGCCTCCTTTCTTGAGCAACCGATCCAGATAGGTTACGGTGGGGTCATGGCAAGGATCCGGGAGTTCGACACCGAAGCGGCGGTGAGCCGCGCCATGGAACTGTTCTGGCGGCGCGGCTACGAGGCGACCTCGGTGCGCGATCTGACCCATCACCTGGGGATCGGGCAAGGCTCCCTGTACGCCGCGTTCGGCGACAAGGAGGGCCTGTACCGGGCGGCGCTGGAGCACTACCGCACCACCCTCGCGGCGGCCGCCCTGCGCAGCCTGGAGGAGGAGACGGACGTCCGCGCGGCGGTCCGTACGCTGTTGACGGAGCGGATCCGCATCGCCGTCGACAACGGCGGCCAGGGCTGCCTGGCCGTGAACGCCGCCTGTGAGCGGCTGCCTCAGGACGCGTCGACCGGGCGCACCGTGCGGGACATGCAGGAGGCGAGCCGGGAGGCGCTCACCGAGGTGCTGCGGGCCGCGATGGAGCGGGGGGAGATCGCGGCGCGGCACGACCCGCACACGGTGGCCGCGTTCCTGGTGACCTTCCTCAACGGACTGCTGGTCTCTTCGAAGATCACACCGGACGCACCCGCCCTCGAACCTCTCGTAGACCTCGCGCTGACCGCTCTCGACTGAGCATCCCGGCGGCTCCTGCCGGACGTTCCCCTGCCCTGAATCTGTAACACACGATCAAGAAAGTGAGTGGCAGTCCGGCTCGACGGCATCCTCTCGGCGCCGACGGTCCGAATCGCCTGCTCACCCCACCGACCCACAGCACTCACCCCAGACAGGAAGCACCACGTCACGATGTACGACCACACCACGACGCCCCTGCGCACCGGCCGTGCCGCCGTCAACGGAACGAGCCTGCACTACCGGACGGGCGGCGCCGGCCCAGCCGTGGTACTGCTGCACGGCGTGCCCAAGACCGGCTACCACTGGCGTCACCTGGTCCCGAAGCTGACGCCTCACCACACCGTCGTCGTGCCCGACCTGCGCGGCCTCGGCGATTCCGCTCGCCCCGCGGACGGCTACGACTCCGCGACGATGAGCGACGACATCGCGGAACTGATGGCCCGCCTGGGACACGAGACCTACGCCGTGATCGGCGAAGACTGGGGCGCAGTGATCGGGTACCAGCTCGCCGCCCGCCACCGCGATCACGCCACTTCCCTCGTCTTCGCCGAGGCACTGCTCCCCGGCTTCGGCTTCGAGGACCACACCGCTCTCACCCCCGAGAACATCTCCAGCGGCATGCATCTGTGGCACCTGGGCTTCTACTTCCAGCCCGACATCCCCGAGACGCTGATCGCCGGGCATGAGCGCGAACTGATCACCTACATGATCAAGAACGAACGCAGCCACCCCGACACCGCCACCCCCGACGCGATCGAGGAGTACGTGCGCTGCTACTCGATGCCCGGAGGCATCCGCGCGATGCTCGCCGTCTACCGGGCCATGCTCACCGACGCAGAACAAAACCGGCAGGCCGCGCGGAAGAAGCTCGACATCCCCGTCCTGGCGCTCGGCGGCTGCGCCTTCATCGGCGAGCGCAACGAGTCCCAGGCACGGCTCGTGGCCCACCACGTCACCGGACACGTCTTCGACGCCGGCCACGATCTCGCGGAGGAAGTACCCGATGAGATGGCCGAGGTAGTCCTGCCGTTCCTGGCAGCGCACCGATAGCCGACGACCCTCTTCTGACGACGCTGCTTGAGGGGATCCTTCACGCGAACGCGTTCGACCCTCAGTTGAGAGCCTGAAGGCCGCTGGGCCACAGCAGAGTGGTGGCCGCCCAGGTGAAGCCTGCACCGAAAGTGGCCACGAGGACTCGTTGCCCGGCTTCCAGTTGCCCGTCGATCGCGGAGTGGCTCAGGAGCAACGGGATGGAGGCTGCGGAGGTGTTGCCGACGTGGGTGATGTTGGACGGTACGCGCTGTGGCGGGATTTCCAGAGCGTTGGCCACGGCTGCGCTGATCCGTGCGTTTGCCTGGTGGACGATCAGTCTGTCGATGTCCTGGATGGACCATCCAGCCGCGGCGGCTGATTCACGAGTCACGTGAGCGACGCGGCGTACCGCGTGACGGAATACTTCATTGCCTTCCATGTGTACGTACCGGTTCTTCAGGTCGCCGGTTGCGCCTGGGGGGCGGCGGGAGCCGCCGTCGGGGATGTAGATGGCGTCCGCGTGCTCACCGTCGCTGCCCCAGGCGGCTGGTCCGAGAGTTCCCGGTTCGTCAGCGTGTCCGGCTGTGAGCACGACTGCGCCTGCTCCGTCTCCGAAGATCGGTGCGGTGGAGCGGTCGTCGGGGTCGATGACGGCCGACATCTTCTCTGCTCCGATGACCAGTACGGTGCCGGCGCTACTCGCCTGGATCAGTCCTGCTGCGACGGTTGTTGCGTAGACGAAGCCCGAGCAGCCGGCACCGAGGTCGAAGGCGGGGACGTGGTGCAGGCCGAGTCGGTGGGCTACCAGCGGTGCGGTGCCGGGCACGTGATGGTCCGGAGTGGCGGTGGCCAGGATCACGGCGTCGACATGTTCTACCTCCGCCGATTTCATCGCCCGTAGCCCTGCTTCTACCGCCAGGTCACTGGTGGCTGTCGCCGGATCGGCGATGTGCCGCTGGGCAATGCCGATCCGGGTGCGGATCCATTCGTCCGTGGTGTCCAGGCGCGAGACCAAGTCGGCGTTGCTCAGCTTCCGAGGGGGCAGGTAGGACCCCAGGCCGATCAGTCGCGCGGCAGGCGCTGGCGTCGGGGGCGTGGTTTTGCGAGCAAAGATCAACGGTTCGCTTTCTCTGTGTCGCTCATTGGCGTCACCGTCAGGGAGGTTGCCCTCGGGAACCAGGGCTGACTGGTCACTCGCGTGATTCCGCTGCGGGCCCGTGGCACGGGTGGTGCCGACCGGAGCTTTTACCGAGGGGCAGGGGGCTGGACTACGCCTCAGGTACTGCGTGGGAGCGATCTGCCTGTGGGTGGGGATCCTGCTCTCCCGGGCCTTCGTGGTCGGAGGGCGACGCTGCCCGTCGGGCCACCAGGTCGACCAGATCGGCGACGGTGGCTGCCTTCGCCAGTTCATGTTCCGTGATCACGATGCCCATGCGGTCCTCGAGCGTCATGGACAGCAGTGCAATGGCCAGGGAGTCGATGCCGGCTTGTGCCTGAGTGGCCCCGGCAGTGATGGGTGCGGCCGGCAGGCCTCCCTGCTGGACCAGGATGTCTTTGATGAGGCCGAGATCGATGACGGCTGTGGTGTCGCAGTCGGGCGCGGGTGCCGGAATCGTTCCGGATGCGTGGGGAGGTTGGTCCGGCAGCTGCGAGTCGTCGTGAGGGTGGGGAAGTTCGTCCACCGCGTCGCGGAACAGGCCGGCCAACTGGTTCGTTCCGGGGAGGGCGGCGTCGGTGACGAAGCAGATGCTGGTGGTTCCGTTGTAGCTGCAGGCCACGATCGACGCCGGATGGTTCCGTGGGAGCCAGTTGAAGGGCTGGATGCGGGTGACGGAGTCCTGCTTGTAGCGAAGGGGCCGGTGGATGGCGAGGTAGGACGTCGTGATGATGGCCCGTTCGGGTGTGGTCAGCCGGGCGGCCAGGGCCTGAAAGGCGCGCGCGGGGACGAGATCCATCACGGAACGCATGGCGTTCTGGCGGATCGGGTCCTTCGTGGTGCGCGTGGCCGCGATGACGTGGTCGAGGCGGTTCTCAGCTGTCGGCTCGTGGCAGGGAAGGGGCATGGACGCGAAGGTGAAGTAGTTGCCGGGTCGGTCGTGTTCCGCCGCTCGGCGCAAATTGACCATGGTGACAGCCGGCAACGGCCCGCCGGTGCCCCGGGGCCAGAATTGCGATGTCCACGTGCGCAGGGCGCCGCTGAGGCCGGCCAGGAAACCATCGTTCGTGTCGCCGCCGCGGACGGTAGCGGCCTGCCGCAATCGCTGCGTGGGGACGTGAGCCCAGCTGATGTCACGGTCCCCCGTGAGGGGCAGCGCGGTGTCGTTCCACACGTTGTTGGTGCCGCTTGCGGCAAGCATGCCGCGCACAGTGCCCAGGTAGGCGCCGGCTCCTGCGCGGGGCGAGGGCTGCATGCTGGGCGTGGGTGCGGTGCCGAACAGTGCGGTCAAGGTACCGATCAGGCCCATACCGTCCTGGGTGCTGTGATGCGCTCGCAGGCAGAGGGCATAGCGGTCCGGTGCATAACCGGATACCAGACACAGGTCCCACAGAGGGCCTGCGTCGGGCAAAGGGTGCGCGATGAGAGCTGTCAGGGCCGTATCGAGGTGCTCGTCGCCCGAGGGCAGATGCTGTTCGCGGACGCGGCTGGTCAGGTCGGGAGTTGGGTCGCGGTGCCAGCGGGCTTTGAGTCCGGGGCCGTGCAGGTAGTGGGTCAGGCGCGGCCCGTGCTCCAGGTGGGAGGCGACATGAGCGCGGAGTTCGCCGAGGGCGGGAGTGGTCCCTTCCAGGTGGAGCATCACTCCGATCGTCTGGGGGATCGAGGGATGGGCCTGGGCCATGCTGTGCATGGTCAGGTCCATGGGGGTAGGACGAAGGGGAACGGTCACAGGGTTCTCCGCGGTGGTGGTTCGGTGGGGAGAAGAGGAGTCTGACGAGGTTGGC
Organism: Streptomyces sp. NPDC034099; assembly: GCF_055575415.1. Taxonomy (NCBI): domain Bacteria; kingdom Bacillati; phylum Actinomycetota; class Actinomycetes; order Kitasatosporales; family Streptomycetaceae; genus Streptomyces; species Streptomyces sp. NPDC034099. Next base: position 165,919 of record NZ_JBVISR010000014.1, read on the forward strand.
CGCTGCGGCGGCGGATCGTGGTGAGGATCAGGGAGGGCGGCGTTGCGGACACGAGGAGCATCCGTCCCCCGTTGAGTCGGTGAGCCGCCCGATCGATGTCCGACGCAAGCAGCGGTTCGGTCGAGGCCTGCTTGGGCGTTGTCGCACACGTACACGTGGGTGCCGGCCGTGGCCAAAGCGCGCGTCAGGGGCCACCCGGTGCCCGCCGCACCTCCCGTTACCAGGCACACGCGGCCCGGGCAGGGAAGGGACGGCCGGGTCGGGGCGGAACGGGTTCACGGGGTGGTTCTTTCGGTGGGTTGCGCAGTACTGAGCCGGCGGCCCGGCATGACGAGGCGTGACGGCCGGATGCGACGGGTGAGGTGGCCGAGGGCAAGCAGGACGAACGCGTCGGTCAGCAACGGGACGTGATACGGGAAAGGACGCGGGCCGAGCATGTCAGGCACGGAAATGATGCTGCCGTCGCGACGCTGCTGGGCGAGCAGGTAACCGGTGGCACGCACAGCGGGAGCGAGGTCGCCCTGTCCCGCCAGAATGATCAGGGCATAGGCGGTGCTGATGGCATCGCTCGGGGCGCCGTTCTGTTGTCCGAACCCGCCGTCCGCGTTCTGTGCGCTGTGCACCAGCCCGGCGATCCGACGGCACATGTCAGGGACGGCCGGAGGGGACTGCCGGAGGTAGGGACGAGCGGCGAGATACGACCTGAAGAGGGTATGCAGACGACTGCTGCTCCAGCCGGGGGGAAAGGAGCCGTCAGGCATCTGGCTGTCGGCGAGAAAGCCGAGAGCAGCCTGGACGAGGTGAGGGTGGCGGCCTTGGGTGCCGAGCGCGTTGATCGCAGCGGCGGTCATGCACGCCTCTGAGGGAGTGCCTGGTCCGTAGGTGGGAAATCCGCCGTCGGCACCGCGGACCGCGATCAGGGCGTCCAGGGCGCGCCGAATCGGGGCGCGGAATGCGTCCGCGTCCAGATCGTGCAGGAACTCGACCGCGACGGAGGTGCAGTCCGTGTCGGAGAGCTGAGCATGGTCGGTGTAGGACCAACCGCCGTCCGCGCGCTGCACCTGCACCAGGTGCCTGGCAATGCGGTGCAGTACCTCGCGCGGTGCGCCGGCGCTGCTCAGAGCGAGGCCCGCCGTCACGGTGCACCACGTGTCGGTGCCTGTGACAAAGGGCAGGCCGCCGTCCTCCCGTTGGTGCATGAGGGCGGTGCGCAGGCCGGCCTCGACGACACTCTCCATACCGGGCACATCGACCAAGGCATGCAGAACGGACAGGTGGATGAAGAGGTTTCCCTCCCATACCGTTCCCGGGCGCTGGGTGGAGACCAGCAAGGTGACATCGTCCCGACCAACCGGTGTCCTTCCTGCCGCCCTGCCCAGGATGGCTTTCACGGCAACGGCCTGCACAGCAGCCCAGGGATGCAGCGCGCTCATGTCGAAGGCCTCGGGGGCCACCTCATCCTGGACGTCAGCTGCGCCCAGCATGGTGAAGATGGCGTGGACCAAGGCGCGCTTGCGAGGTCCGGTGAAGTCCGGGACACGGCCGACGATGTCCTCGAGGGCCTGGTGATGCGACGGGTGCCCGGCACTGCGGCCCAGGGCGGTGGCGGCCACGGCCGCGTCCATCAGGTCTCCGTTGGCGCGGTGGCGCTCCAGGTAACGCACCACGCGCTCACATGCGTTGCGGTGGCCAGACCCGTACCGCTCTGCCAGTGCCAGGGCGAGCGCGGATTCAAGGACCCGGCTTCGACAGGCGTCGCGTACGGCGCCGTCCTCCTCCACCCGGTCCAGTAGGTGTCCCATGAGGCTTCTGCGTCCGGCCGGCAGCGCTGCTGGGAAGCGCTGCGACGGCCAGGCCGGGGGGAACTGCTCGGTGGCAGGGGGTCTCATCGCTTGGACAGTCCTTGAGAGCGGGAATCAGGGGGAGCGCGGATCGGTGAGAGGCCGGGCGAACGGGATCAGTCACCTGGGCCCAGGGCGCTCGGGCGACCAATGGGCGTCAAAGCGATGGGTGACGCCAAGCCAGTGCAGCGTCGCGGTCACAAAGGATCCGAGGGCCGCCACGTAGCGCCGTACCTTGTCCCGCTCGGTTCCGGGAGCGGCCATCGCCGTCAACGAGGCGGCAAGCGCGTGGAAATCTCTGACACGGTCATCTCGCATGCCGATGACCTGCTCGCGTGCCGAGGGCAGGGAGCAGCCGCGTTCACGGCCCAGCACGGTCACCAGGTTGTCGCGGTCCTCGCGCAGGTCGTCCTCGGCCGAGACCAGGTCATTGGTCCAGCCGGCCACGTCGGCCGCGGCCAGACGCAGGGCCACCATGAGGTCTTCCCCGCCGGAGAGACCGGGCCAGGGGGCGTCGGCGGTGCACTCCAGGATGTCTGCCATGGGCAGGGCAGTGATCGTTCTTCGACGCCGCAGGACGTAGTCGCTGAGCCCCAGCCGGATCCGGCCTGTGCGGTCGGTGGCCTCTTCACGCGTGGCCAGGGCGAAGTCGCGGTAGTCGGCCACAAACCGCTCCCGCCACCGACTGGACATCCGCGGAGCTGTACGCCGCCACAGGTCATCCAGGGCCCGCTCGACTCCGCTGCCCGATCCTGCCGCGCCGCTGCCGGTGAGCACCTGCAGCAACCGGTTGAACAGCGACGCGACGTCCTGCGGATGGACACCGTCCCGGCTGCGGTCGAACCGGTCGTCGACCAGACAGATGAACGCCGCCCACTGAGCCGTCAGTTCCAGATCGCCGGCGCTCGCCCCCGGCACGGTCGAGCCGGCGAAATCACCCAGCCGCATGGCCACCAGACGCTTCTCCTCAAAAGCGCCGGCAACCAGTCCCAGATGCTGTGCCCACGCCAGCACCGCTGCACTGACCTTCTCAGCCTGGGCTTCACCCGGGAGGCCGCGACGGCCAGATACGACGCCAGACTCCCCCAGCATCCGGGCTCAGCCCAGAGCCGGCACGACATCGACACGGCCCGCGAGCGTGGCCAAACTGTCCCCGGTGGGAACCGGCGACGTGCCGAACGCCTGGGAGAACACCGCCGCACCGTCCTGCGTGAGCACCGTGTCGAACGGCTCGCCCTCTACCGAGCCAGGAGAGTTCAAGGACGGCATGGTAACCGTCATCTTCGTCATGTCGAGCTCGTACGTGGAGAGGTCAACAGGCTGCGGCGTTTCATCTCCGACGGCTGCGTCCACCGACATCGACCGCCGCGCCATGTCACCGTGCGCCCCGGTGAAGCGCAGACTGCGGCCGTCCGAGGCCCTGGTGAAGGTCATGCCGCCGCCCGCGGTCCAGGACCCCGCTGTCAGGTCGAGACTGATCTTGCCCTTCATCGGCCACTGCACACACGGGGCCGGCCCCGAAGAGTCGAGCACAGCAGGAGCGCCGGCCGACACCACGACTCCGTCGTCCGCCAGATGCTGGGCCGCCGCAGAAGACAGGCACCATGTGACCGTCCCGGCAACAGGCATCACAGGTCCCGCAGCGGCAGCCGCGGACACGGCGAGGGCAGACAGGGAAGCCAGGGCAGTAGCAATCACAGCACGACGCCGCATGGGCAAGCCTTCCGTCGGAGGACCGCTAGAATTGCCTACAACACTGACAAGACCGGGCGCATGAAGGTTTCCGCTCCTGAAGTTCACCTGAAGGCGTGAGACAGCGGCTTCACCGCGGTTCGCACCTGCTGAGCGACGACAAGAACCCGCACGTCGGTCCGTCTCGCTGAAAAGGCCGCGCGTGCGGGTTCCCTCCTGACCTCATCCAGGATCCGGGGAACCTCCGCGGTTTTGAGCGACGCAGCCGCCCACAGGCCGCGCAAGCAATTCGCCGGGACCGGACAGGTATCCGAGGCACCGGGTGCCGAACAGCTCGGCGACGGCCTTTGGCCCTCGTCCCCGGCTCCCCGCGCACGCCGACGCGTCGGAGACGCTGAGATGACCGGTCAGTCGAACGCCGCCCGATGGTCGGCGGCCCAGATCGCATAGGTACGGGGCCCGCGGCCGAGAACGGCCGCCACATCGTCGGTCAGCCGGGCGTTTCCTCCCCCGGCGATGAACCTCTGGCCACGTATCGCGCCCTCGGCGAATTCCCGGTCCCTGCCGGCAGCGATCATCTGCTCCTTCGCCGCCTCCAGCGGCACGTCGACGATCTCGACCGGGCGGCCGAGTACCCGCCGCAAAATCTTTACCTGGTCGGGTGTGCTCAGCAACTCAGGACCGGTCAATGTGTAGGTCCTGCCCGCATGACCATGCGTGGTCAGCGCTGCGACCGCCACCTCGGCCACATCCCGGGGATCGACCACGCCCTGAGCGCCGTTCCCGGTCAGGTTGACGACGGGCCGCCCTGCTCGGATGTCGGCGGCCCAGTGCAGGGTGTTGGTGGCGAAGCTGCTCGGCCGAAGGACCGTCCAGGCCGTGCCTCCCGCTCGCAGCGCGCGTTCACCGGGAAGGTGCCAGGCACTGGTCCTGAGTCCGGTCCCTTCACCGGTGCCGATGGCCGACACCTTGACCACCCTCCCGATGCCTTGTTGTTGAGAGAATCACGGTCGTCGAAGTCGCCCCGTACGACCTCGGCCGGCAGACTCACGCCTTCCGGCTTGCGTGTCATGGCCCGGACCCGTTCGCCCCGCTCGGCCAGGATCCGAACCACTTCCGTGCCTTGCGGCCCGACGGGTTCCTGCCGCTGGTGCACCTGCCCGACGTCGCCACCGCATTGGTCTATCGCAGGACCGGCCCGCGGGACGGCGACCTGCGTGTGGTGGGGCCGCGCAGCCGCGCCTCCTACCATCCGGGGAAGGAACTGCCGATGTGCATCAGGGTTCGGCTGCGCCCCGGTGTGGCCAGATCGGTGTTCGGTGTCCCGGTCAGGGAACTGCGGGACCAGGCCGTACCACTCACTGAACTGTGGGGTGACCGCGCCGCCCGCCTCGAACGCCGACTCAACGAACTGTCCGGCACCGACTCGGTCCTGCGGGGGATCGAGGACGCCGTGCTCGAAGGTCTGCGCCACGATGCGGACCCGCGCGACCCGCTGCTCCGCGAGGCCGTCCAGTCGCTGTCCACCACCGGTGACCGGGTCGCCGCACTGGCCCAGCGGCTGTCGGTCAGCGAACGCCACCTGCGCGACCTGTTCACCGACCGGGTCGGCCTGACGCCCAAGCGCTTCACCCGCATCCAGCGGGTCCGCACCGTCCTGGCCGGGGCGGGCGCAGCGAAGTGGGCGGGCCTTGCCGTCGACACCGGTTACTACGATCAGTCCCACATGGCCGCTGATTTCCACGCGCTCATGGGGGTGTCGCCAACTGCCTTCCGCGCAGGACACCTTCCCACTGCGACGCCGTGCGCGACGTGACGCAACCGCGTACCGAACACCGGGTGACAGGCTGAAAGGCTCTCCGCCAGCGAGGGCTCAGGGGCGCCCATGGCCATCTGACTTGAGAGCGGGCGGACGACGCCGGATGCCGCTTTTCCGGCCTGTCCCTGCGTTGCGCCGCACAATGAGCGGATGACGTATACCGAGGATGCGGCCACCGCACACGCCTGGGCGGCCCTGGGGGGCCCGCCCCAACTGGTCCGAAGGGTCCGCTTCGAGGGGGCGGGCGGCGTCCTGCCGTCACGTCTGCCGGTGAGGGAACTGGCGCGGGCCAGCGTGGGGGTGTGCTCACTGGCCGCAGCGGAACTGCTGTCGCTGCGCAACCGTGTGCCGGTTCCCGCGGTGCGGGTGAACGAGGCGGCGGTGGCCACCGCATTCGTCAGTGAACGCCACCTGCGGATCGACGGCAGAGCCCCGTCGTCCTTCGCACCGCTGTCCGGTTTCTGGCGGGCAGCCGACGGATGGGTGCGCACCCACGCCAACTACCCGCATCATCGTGCCCGGTTGCTCAGCGCGCTGGGAATCGTGGACACGGGGCAGGACCGGGCCCTGGTGGGCACGCTCTCGAAGGAACTGGCATCGCGTCCGGCCCTGGAGATCCAGGAGACCGTCTACGCGGCCGGCGGCCTGGCCGTGGCCGTGGCTTCCGCACCCGCTGAGGCAGGACCCGCGCTGGTCGAGAGACGGCACCCGGCTCAGGGCGGCCCCCGGCTGCCGGCGTCTGCGTCCGGGCCGGCCCAAGGGGTGCGTGTCCTGGACCTGACCCGGGTCATCGCCGGTCCCGTCGCCACCCGCACCCTGGCGCTGTTGGGCGCCGATGTGCTGCGCGTGGACTCTCCCCGGCTCCTCGAGGACGCGGATGCCCATGCCGACACCGGGATGGGGAAACGATCCACGTTGCTGGACCTCTCCCGCCCTGGCGACCGGCATGCCTTCGAAGACCTTCTCGGCCAGGCAGACGTCGTGGTGACCGGCTACCGCCCAGGTGCCCTTGACCAGCACGGACTGGCGCCCGCCGCGCTCCTGGCCCGGCGTCCCGACCTGATCGTCGCTCAGCTGTGCGCCTGGGGCTGGTCGGGCCCCTGGGCCGAGCGGCGCGGCTTCGACAGCCTCGTCCAAGCCGGTGCCGGTATCGCCGCGATCGAGGCCACGGCCGACGGCCGCCCCGGCGTACTGCCCGCTCAGGCGCTGGACCACGGGACCGGGTATCTGCTCGCGGCCGCCGTCCTACGCGCACTCAGCGACCGGCACACCATCGGTGGCAGGCGGCACCTTCGCCTCTCCCTGGCGGGCACGGCCTCCTGGCTGCTGCACGACATCCATCCCACCCCCGTCCAGGGCGAAGCCGACCTCCACGATCCCGGGTCCTGGCTCACCGAGACCGAATCGCCCTACGGCCTGCTGCGGCATGCGCTGCCCCCGGTCCGCTACGAAGGCGTACCCGCGAACTGGAACCGTGGACCGACCCGGTGGGGTACCGATCGGCCGAACTGGGCCTGACCGGGAACGAGGGACACCGCCGAGCGGTTGCGAAGGCCTGAGGCGCCCCCCCGGTCATCGGGACGGCAGTCCGTGGCGCCACCGCACGGGGTCGATCCGGCCCTGGTAGAGGGCGAGTTCGATGGGCCGCTGGTTGTCGGTGAAGGGGTCCCAGACGCGGGTGAGTCCCGCGGTGCCGTGCCGTCGGACCCGGTGGGTCTCGGTGAGGTCGACAACGTCCGTCACGACGATCTGTGGTTCGGCCCCCGCCTCGGCGCGTACCCGGCCTTCGGGGTCCACCACGACGCTGCGGCCGACCCCTTCCGGGGGTGCCGCGTTCACGCTGGCCATGAAGACCTGGTTGACGATCGCGTTCGCACGGGCGAGGACGAGTTCCTGAGCGCGGTCGACGGTCGGTGTGCGTACGAGGTTCAGCACGAGGTCGGCGCCCTGCCAGGCCAGGTGCCGTGTGGTCTCCGGAAACCACGCGTCGTAGCAGATCGACAGCCCCACCCGCCCGTGCTCCTCCATGTCGAAGACGACGAAGCGGTCGCCGGCCGCCGTGGTCTCGTAGGGGCGCCACGGAAAGACCTTGCGGTACTCGGCGATCCGCTTCCCCTCGGGCGAGTACACCGGGGCCGTGTTGTAGATCCGTCCGTCCTCGCCGCGTTCGTAGACGCTTCCGGGGACGAGCCACACCTCCAGTTCGCGGGCGAGGGCGGCCAGCACCGTGCCCCTGGGACCGTCGAGTCTCTGCGCCGCGTCGTTCATGACCTGCTCGGGGTCCTCGTCCGGCCGGTGCCCGCACACGTGAAGTTCCGGAAACACGAACAGCCGGACGGCGGGATGGGTGCGGGTGAGGCTGCGCACCTGCTCGGCGAACCCTTCGAGGTTGCCGTCACCGTGGTGGAACGCGGCCGCCTGCACGAGGCCGAGCGGCAAGGGGGTGGGCATGGGGGCACCTTCCGCGTCGGGTGGCGTAGAGGAGTGGACGAGTCGCAGCCAATCATCCGGCCGCACGCAGGACAAGAACGCCACAACCTGTGGGACGCACAGGAGAATCCTGCGGAACGACGGTGGTCGCAGGCGGCACGGGCCGTCGGCCCCGTTAGGGTTCCGGCATGCCTTCGACCTGCTCCTCCCCCGTTACGCCCGCCTGCACCACGCAAGGGCGGGCGGCATGACCCTCAACCAGCTCAGGGCGTTCGTCACGGCGGAACGGCTCGGGTCGTTCACCGCTGCGGCGGGGGCCATGGACATCGCCCAGGCCTCGGCCTCAGAGCTGGTCCGCCGCCTGGAGGCGGAACTGGACGCGGAGCTGTTCGTCCGCGGAAGCCGCACGCTCACCCTCACGACCGCTGGGCAGGAGCTGCTGCCATACGCGCAGGAGGCGCTGGCCGCGGCGGACAGCGGAGTCCGTGCCGTGCACTCGCTGGGTTCGCTGGGCGGTGGTACGGCGACGTTCGGCGTCCTGCGCAACGCCGACTACTACCTGCTGGCCGACCTCGTCCAGATGTTCCATGCCCGCTACCCCAAGGTCCGGGTGCGGCTCGTCGGCCAGAACTCCGCGGAGACTGCCGCCGCCGTCGCGGCCGGGCGCATAGAGGCAGGGCTCGTCGTCCTGCCGATCGACGACGAGGGGCTGTCGGTCACACCGCTGCTGCGCGACGAGGTGTTCTACATCAGTGCCGAGGCGGAGCGCACGCGCGAGCCCGTGACCATCGAGGCCTTCACCCGGGCGCCCCTGGTGCTGTACGACGCGCACTACGGGTGGCAGGATCCGACGCGGCGGCAGCTCGCCGAGCGGGCCCAGCTGGCCGGTGTCCGGATCGACCCGCTCATCGAGCTGGAGCACGTCGAGGCGGCGGTGAAGCTGGCCGCGGTCGGCGTCGGTGACACGATCGCCAGCAGCGCCGTCATCAGCAGCCCGTCGTTCCCGTCCGGGCTGCACACCGCGTCGTTCGCCGAGCCGCTCTACGACACGATCGCACTCGTCCGCCGCCGGGGCCGGCCGTTGTCGCGTGCCACCCGGGAACTGGCCCGGCTGGCCGAGGACACCCTGCGGGAGCTGCGCCAGAGCCGCGGGGTGTGAGGGGCGCCGACCTGCCACAGGGTTTCCCTGTGGCTTGTCCAGGAAAGGCCCCTCTAGTCCTGTGGCTCCGTCCCGCATAGCGTCCCGGGCATGCAGATCACGCACGAAGAAGCCCAGGCCCTCCCTCCTCTCCAGTGGCTGAAGAAGCCCGCCGTCGACGGCCCGCCCGCCCAGCGCGACCCCAAGGTGGTCGAGCGCGTCTCGCAGATGCTGCGGGAGATCGAGCGCCGGGGCCTGGACGCGGTCCGCGCCTACGCCGAGGAACTGGACGGCTGGTCCGGTGACCTGGAGATCGGTGAGGCCGAGCTGAAGAAGTCCGGGGACGCGCTGCCCCCGGACGTCCGTACCGCGCTGGAGATGGGGTACGAGCGCACCCACCGGTTCGCCGCCGCGCAGCGCGAGCACCTGACCGACTTCGAGATAGAGCTGGCCCCCGGGGTGAACTGCGGCCAGCGGTACGTCCCCGTCTCCCGGGTGGGCGCGTACCTGCCGGCGGGCCGGTTCCCGCTGCTGGCCAGCGCTTTCATGACCGTCAACGTGGCGAAGACGGCCGGTGTGCCGACGGTCGTGGCGTGCACGCCGCCGTCCGGCGAGCACGGTGCCCACCCCGCCGTCCTGTACGGCGCCCACCTGTCCCGGGCCGACCGGGTCTTCGCCGTCGGCGGTGTCCAGGCACTGGGTGCCATGGCCTTCGGCCTGCTCGGCGAGGCGCCGGTCGACATGCTGGTCGGCGCGGGCAACGCCTTCGTCACGGAGGCCAAGCGGCAGCTGTTCGGACGCGTGGGCATCGACCTGCTGGCGGGGCCGTCCGAAGTGGCGGTGATCGCCGATGACAGTGCCGACCCGGTGTGGGTGGCGGCCGACCTGCTCGGGCAGGCCGAGCACGGCCCCAACTCGCCCGCCGCCCTCATCACCACGTCCGAGGAACTGGGCCGTGCGGTGGCCGCCGAGGTGGAGAGCCAGCTGGAGAATCTGGCGACGCGTGACATCGCGGGGCCGGCCTGGCGGGACTTCGGGTCCGTGATCGTGGTGCGGGACCGGGACGACGCGGTCGCCGTCGCCGACGTCCTGGGCCCCGAGCACCTGGAGGTCCACACCGAGGACGACGACTTCTACCTGCGCAACCTCAGCAACTACGGTTCGCTGTTCATCGGCCCCTGGTCCACCGTGGCGTACTCCGACAAGGGCATCGCCGGCACGAACCACGTCCTGCCGACGGGCAAGACCGCGCGCTACAACGCGGGCCTGTCGGTCGCCCGCTTCCTCAAGCCGCTCACCTACCAGAGGGCGGCCGAGGAGGGCACGGCCGCGCTGGCGCCCGCCGTCGAGCGCATCTCCGCCTTCGAGGGCCTCGCCGCCCACGGAGCGACGGCCACGCTGCGCATCGACCGGATCGGCCGTACGTCCTCGGCGTTCGACTCCGTTCCGGCACCGCTTCGCGAGCAGCTGTGACCGGTCGCCGGTAGGACACCGGCCGCGCGGACGACACCGCGGAACGCCCGGAGCGCCCTTGCCGCGGCGCGGACGCTCCGGGCGTCGTACGCCTGACGGCTCACTCCCCGCGGCCGGACTCCGCTCTCCCTCCACGTCCCCGAGGTCTCCCATGCAGCAACCCTCTCCGTCCACCTCCCCGCCGGGCGCGCGCAACACCGCCCTCACGCAGGGGCTCAAGGGCCGCCAGATCACCATGATCTCCATCGGCGGCGTGATCGGGGCCGGACTCTTCGTCGGCTCCTCCACCGCCGTCGCGGCGGCCGGACCCGCCGTGCTGGTCTCGTTCCTCCTGGCCGCCGCTCTGGTCGTCCTGGTCATGCAGATGCTCGGGGAGATGGCGGTCGCGCGCCCCGACACCGGCTCGTTCTCGACCTACGCCGACCGCGCCCTGGGCCGCTGGGCGGGGTTCTCCGTCGGCTGGCTGTACTGGTGGTTCTACGTCCTCGTCATCCCCATCGAGGCCATCGCCGCCGGCGAGGTCATCGGCAGTCTCGTGGCTCTGCCCAGCTGGATACCGGCCCTTGCGCTGATCGCCGTCCTGGCCGGCAGCAACCTTCTCGCGGTACGCAACTACGGCGAGTTCGAGTACTGGTTCGCGTTTCTCAAGGTCATCGCCATCTTGGCGTTCCTCGTTCTCGGCGTGCTCGCGGTCCTCGGACTGCTGCCGGGCAGCGACGCCCGTGGAGTCGGCCACCTCTGGAGCGACGGCGGGTTCGCGCCGCAGGGCTGGACGGCCGTCCTCGCGGGTCTGCTCACCGCGATGTTCAGTTTCCAGGGCAGCGAGATCGTCACCATCGCCGCCGCGGAGTCCGAGGAGCCGAGGAAGAACATCAAGAAGGCCGTGCGCGCCGTGGTCTGGCGGCTCGGCCTCTTCTACATCGGGTCGATCTTCTTCGTCGTGAGCCTCGTGCCGTGGGACTCCGACGCACTCGCCGACGGCTCGTACCAGGCGGTGCTCGACCGCATGAACATCCCCGGGGCCGGGCGGATCATGGACGTCGTCCTCGTGGTCGCCGTCAGCAGCTGCCTGAACTCGGCGATCTACACCGCGTCGCGCATGGCCTTCTCGCTGGCCCGCCGCGGCGACGCGCCGACGGCGTTCGCCGCCACCTCCGCGTCGGGGGTGCCACGGTTCGCCGTCGCCGCGTCGACCGTCATCGGCATCGCCGCCGTGATCGCCAACTACGTGCTGCCGGAGGTGTTCACCTACCTCATCGCCTCCAGCGGCGCGATCGCCCTGATGATGTATCTGGTCATCGCGCTCACGCAGTACGCGACCCGGCGCAAGGGCCCCCGGCCGTCCGACGTGCGGATGTGGGGGTTCCCGTACCTGACCCTCGCGACGGTCGCCTTCATCGCGGGCGTCCTGGTCCTCATGGCGGTTCTTCCGGAGCACCGGCTCGAGTTGTGGCTGTCGCTCGGACTCGCCGCCGTGCTGGTCGGCGTGGGAGTGCTGCGCCAGCGGCGGCACGGTGCGCAGCCGTCCGATCCGGCACCCGTCGACGCCGATCCGGCCCCGGCTCCCTCGCCGGCCGATGCCGTGCGGCGGTGACGGGTCACGCCGGCGGCGGCCCGTGCGTCCCCCGGGGCACGAACTCGGTCGGCAGGACCAGGCGTTCCCCGGCGGGGTCCGCCTGGCCCGTGATGCGGCGGACGAGCAGGCGGGCCGCCTGACGGGCCAGCTCCGGCAGGTCGTGGCGGACCGTGGTGAGGCGGAGCACCTCCCAGGAGGCCATGGGGAGGTCGTCGAAGCCGATGACGGTGAGGTCTCCGGGTACGGACAGTCCAGCGGCGCGGGCGGCGTTGAGGACACCGACCGCGACCACGTCGTTCCCGCAGAACACCGCGGTGGGCCGCCGCGCCGCGCCCAGCAGGAAGGGCAGGGCGTCGTACCCGGTCTCGTACTCGAAGGGTCCCCGCACCACCCGGTCCTCGGGCAGGCCGATGCCCTCGTCGGCGAGGGCCAGGCGGAAGCCGAGCTCCCGTTCGCGCCCTGTGGTGGTGTTGGCGGCGCCGAAGATGCCGGCGACACGGCGGTGCCCGAGGGCGGCGAGCTCGCGGGCGACGAGGCGGCCGCCGCCCTCGTTGTCGACGACGGAGGCGTAGTCGCCGGCCCGGCCGGTGTCGCGGTTGAGGAAGACGTACGGAATGTCGCGGCGGTCCAGCCGGGCCGGGAGGCGGGAGTCGGTGGTGGCCGTCGCGAGGACGACGCCGTCGAGCGACTGGTCGAGGAGCTTCTCCTGGGCGACCGCCTCGTCGGACCGCTCGGTCAGGAGCATCATCCGGTACCCCAGGCGCCCGAGTTCGTCGTGCAGAGGCGCGACGACGTGAGGGTAGAAGGGGTTCGTCAGATCGGTGACGATGACGCCGATCCGCCGGGTGGAGCGGGTGGACAGGGAGCGGCCGACCTCGCTCGGCACATAGTTGAGCGCCCGTGCCGCCTCTCTGACCTTCTCCCGCGTCGCCGGCGACACCCTGGGGTCGTCCCGCAGGGCGCGGGACACCGTCGGCTGGGAGACGCCCGCCAGCCTCGCCACGTCGTGACTCGTGATCGCCATCGACCCCTCTTCTCGCCGCCCACCGCGCGCCGGCCCCGGCACCCTCCGTCCCAGGATACGTATGTATCTGTCGGCAGGCGCGCGCGGGTCCTACGCGCGAACCCGTCCGCCCCCAAGCATGAAGCTGATCCAGCTTTTGTCGCCCACCTCTTGACATTGCCCGCAGCGGTCCCCTGTCATGGAAATGCATACGTATTCATACGTCGATCGACCAGAGGAGCCGTCATGCCCGATGCCGTCGTATCCCCCACCGAACTGGACCGGCGCACGATCCGCCGCAGCGACTTCGTCTCCTGCAACCAGGCGTTCATCGACTGCCGCACGCCGGGCTCGGACCGCAAGGAGAACTACGCGATGATCGGACCGGGGGTGTCGCAGGCGGCCGGCCAGTTCGTCAATCTGCGCCTTCCGCACGGTTACAACATCGGTGCCGCCGCCATGCCCCACGGCATCACCAACAATCTCCACCTGCACTACACGGCCGAGGTGTTCGTCTGCACCGAGGGCGAGTACCTGCTGCGCTGGGGCGCCGACGGCACCGAGGGCGAGCTGCCGCTGCGCGCCGGTGACGTCGTGTCCGTCCCGACCTGGATCTTCCGCGGATTCACCAACACCGGCCCGGACGACGGCTGGCTGTTCACCGTGCTCGGCATGGACGACACCGGCGGCATCATCTGGGGCCCGTCCGTGCTGCGCGAGGCCGAGGGACACGGCCTGTACCTGACCGCCGACAACCAGCTCGTCGACACCGTCGCCGGGGACGAGATCCCTGAGGGCAGCGAACTCGTGCAGCCGATGGCCCAGGAACACATCGACCGGCTGCGCCGCTACAGCCCCGAGCAGATGAAACGCCGGGTGGCCGCGGTGGACGAGCTGGTCTGGTCCGAGCATCCCTTCCTCGACAGCTCCCTGCCCGGCGCGGGCGCACGCCTGAGCTGCGTCATCGGGTACGGCATGACGGAGGACCCGCACCAGGAGCCCCGGATCTTCAACCCGCACGGCCACAACGCCGCCTGGCTGCGGGCCGACCCGGGCCAGGGCGTCTCCCTGCACCGCCAGCACGAGACGCAGACCCTCATCGTCAAGGACGGTCTGTGGGAGATCACCCTCAACCGCACGGATCCGGTGTCGGTGCGGCTGGGCCCGCGCGACATGCTCTCCGTACCGCAGGACGCCTGGCGGACCCTGCGCAACGTCGGCGACGACCGGGGCGATCTGCTCGTGGTCAACTCCGGTGACGGCCGGGTCCGTCTGGAGTGGGACGAGGAGGTCGTCAAGGCCGCCGCCGACGCCGGTCTGGGAATCGACCACAACGGGTACGTCGCGCCCTACGCGCTGCTGCCCCGCTCCGCGCGCCGCTGATGCCCAGCCCCCTCTCCCCCGTCGCGTCGGACGGACCGCTCCCCCTGGTCGTCGTCCCGGGCATGCTGTGCGACGCGGGCCTGTGGACGGACGTCGACTTCCCTGCCGGGCATCCGGTGCACCACGTCGAGCTCACCGGTCCGTCCGTCGGGGAGCTGGCCGACACCGTGCTGTCCGTGACGACCGGCCGGTTCGTGCTGGTCGGGCTCAGCCTCGGGGCCATCGTCGGGTTCGAGGTGCTGCGCCGTGCCCCCGGGCGCGTCGCCGGGCTGTGTCTCGTCTCGACGAACGCGGGGGCGCCGCGTCCCGAGCAGTACGAGGCGTGGCGCGCGCTGGACGAGTCGGCCCGCGACGGCCGGTTCGACGCGGTGGTCGAGCGGACCCTGCCGGGCATGTTCGCCCAGGATCCGGCACCGGCCCGCCTCGCGGAGCGCTACCGGCGCATGGCGCGCGCGGTCGGCCCGCGTGCCGCACGCGCCCAGCTCGCCGCCCAGGCCACCCGTCGGGACGCCTTCGCCGCTCTGCGCACCGCCCACTGCCCCACCGCCGTGGTCTGCGGCACGCGGGACGCCCTGTGCCCACCCGGTTTCCACCGGGCCATCGCCGGCGCCGTCCCGGGCGCCCGGCTGCACGAGCTGCCCGGCGCCGGGCACCTGCTGCCCTGGGAGCGGCCCGGCGCGCTCACCTCGATCCTCGGCGACCTCGTGACGGCCGCGCAGGCCCGCCACCGTCCCGCACGGGTCAGCTGAGCCCCGCTCGGCCGCCCGTACCCCCGTCCCTCCCTCCCCTCGTACGAAGGAGCCGCCATGCCCCGATATCTGAAGTCCGCCGTTTCCGCAGGTCAGGTCCGCGCCGCCCGCGCCGACGTCGCCGAGCGCGTCGCCACGATCCTCGACGACATCCGCGAACGCGGTGACGACGCCGTCCGCCAGTACTCGGAGAAGTTCGACAACTGGAGTCCCGAGTCCTTCCGGCTGTCGCAGGACGACATCGCGCGGATCGTCTCCGGCGTGCCCGGGACGGTCCTGGACGACATCCGCTTCGTGCAGCGGCAGGTACGGACGTTCGCCCAGGCCCAGCGCGACTCGATGGACGACATCGAGATCGAGACCCTGCCGGGTGTGCGCCTCGGTCACCGCCACGTGCCGGTCTCCGGCGCGGGCGCGTACGTGCCCGGCGGCCGCTACCCGCTGACCGCCTCCGCCCACATGACGATCGTGACGGCGAAGGTGGCCGGGGTCTCCCGGGTGGCCGCCTGCACCCCGCCGATCCGGGGCGAGATCCCGGCCGCGACCGTCGCCGCGATGCATCTCGCGGGCGCCGACGAGATCTACCTGCTGGGCGGGGTGCAGGCCGTCGCGGCGCTCGCCGTCGGCACGGAGAGCATCGGCCGGGTGCCGATGATCGCGGGCCCGGGCAACGCCTATGTCGCCGAGGCCAAGCGGCAGCTGTTCGGCGAGGTCGGGATCGACCTTTTCGCCGGCCCGACCGAGATCCTGGTCGTCGCCGACGAGCACGCCGACCCGTTCGTGGTGGCCGTGGACCTGCTGTCGCAGGCCGAGCACGGGCCCGACTCCCCCGCCGTCCTCGTCACCACCTCCGAGGAGCTGGGCCGCGAGGTCGAACGGCACGTCGCACGCCTCCTGCCCGGGATGCCCACCAAGGACTTCGCCGGCCCGGCCTGGCGCGACCACGGCGAGATCGTCGTCGCGGACTCGCTCGACGAGGCGTTCGCCGTCGCCGACTCCTACGCCAGCGAGCACGTGGAGGTCCTGACCGAGAACCCGCGCCAGGCACTGGACCGGATGCACGACTACGGGGCGCTGTTCCTCGGCGAGGGCACGTGCGTCTCGTACGGCGACAAGGTCATCGGCACCAACCACGTCCTGCCCACCCGGGGCGCGGCCCGCTACACGGGCGGTCTGTGGGTCGGCAAGTACCTCAAGACGGTGACGTACCAGGAGGTCACCGACACGTCCTCCTCCGCACTGCTCGGTGAGGTGTGCGGGCGCGCCGCGCGCGTCGAACTGTTCGAGGGACACGCCCGCTCGGGTGACGTGCGCGCGGCCAAGTACGCCGGCGCCCCGCTGCCGTGGAACGAGGAGGCGGGCGCGTGACCACCACAACGGCCCCCCTCGCCGGCCGCACCGCGCTGGTGAGCGGGGGCGGCAACGGCCTGGGCAGTGCCATCGCCAGGTCCCTGCTGTCGGAAGGGGCCCGCGTGGTGATCACGGGCCGCACCGAGCGCACCCTCGAGGAGACGGCCGCGCGGCTCGGCCCCGGCGCCGGCTACCGGGTCTGTGACGTCTCCAGGCCCGGTGACGTGGAGGCGCTCGCTGAGCAACTCGCGGGCGAGGAGGTCTCCATCCTGGTCAACAACGCCGGGATCGCGGGGCCCGTCGCGGCACTGACGGACGTCACGCCCGAGGAGTGGGACGAGGTCTTCGCCGTCAACGTGCGCGGCATGTTCCTCATGTGCCGCGCGTTCCTGCCCCCCATGACCCGGCGCGGCGCCGGCGACGTCATCAACGTCGCCTCCGTTTCCGGCAAACGGCCGCTGCTGCGGCGCACACCGTACTGCGCGTCGAAGATGGCCGTCATCGGGCTCACGACGACGCTCGCCGGTGAGGTCGGACCGCTCGGGGTAACCGTCAACTCCCTCTCTCCCGGCCCGGTGTCGGGCCCTCGCATGGAGCGCAACTTCCGCCTGGAGGCGGAGCGCACGGGCGGCAGCAGTGCCGAGGCGGAGGCCGCGTTCGTGTCACGCGCGGCGCTCGGGCGCATGGTCACCGAGGAGGAGGTCGGGTCCGCCGTGTCCGCGATGCTGCGGATGCCGGGGCTGTGCGGGGCCGACATCGACCTGTCGGCCGGGATGGTGGCCCGATGACGTCGCCCGTGTCCCGCCGCCCCTCGCTGAAGCGGCGGCTCGCGGCCGGGGAGCGGCTGTACGGCGCTCTGCTGCGGCTGCCCTCGGAGACGCTCGTGGAGATGGCGGGGGTCGCGGGACTCGACTACGTGGTCCTGGACTGCGAACACGGGCCGGCCGACACGACCGTGCTCCAGCACCATCTGACGGCCGCGGCGGCCCAGGGCGTCGAGGTCCTGGTGCGCGTCGGCACGGCGGAGCCGGCCCTGGCCCTGCGCTGTCTGGACCTGGGGGCGGCGGGCGTCGTCCATCCCCACGTCGACAGCGTCGAGGACGCCCGGCGGGCCGTGGCGGCGGACCACTATCCCCCGCTGGGGCAGCGCGGCTTCGCCACGTACAGCAGAGCGGGCCGGTTCGGCACCGCGACGGCGCGGGAGCATCTGGCGGCGGGCGAGGACACCCTGGTCGTAGTGATGATCGAGACGGAGCGCGCCTGTGCCGCGGCCCGGGAGATCACCTCGACGAAGGGCGTGGACGCCGTCCTGGTGGGGCCGTCCGACCTCGCGGCCGACTGCGGCTTCCCCGGCCAGGACGTCATCGACGGGCTCACCGGGAGCGCCCACCGGGCCGCGCGTGCGGCGGGGCGGGCCGTGATGACCATCGTGCCGTCGACGGCGGCGGCACGGAGGGCCGAGGAGTCGGGCGCACAACTGATCCTGTTCAACATGGCGGCTGTCCTGATGGACGCCTTCCGCTCCCTCGCGTCACCGACGGCCGACCACCCGGCCGAGGAGCCCTTCGCTCCGGCCCCCCTGCACACCCCTTGACGTCACCCCGGACGCTCCTTAACGTTCACCGCAGTCCCCAGCTATTCATACGTATGCATACCCGCTCACCTCATTCATCCGCGCGATCGGAGAAGCCATGTCCGCCGCAGCGCCACCCACCGCCGCCGTCTCTGTCCCCGAGGACGCCGCGCAGAAACGGAAGGCGATACGCCGCGCCATCGGCGCGGGAAGCATCGGTAACTTCGTAGAACAGTTCGACTACGGCCTCTACGGCTACATGGCTCCCATCATGGCGTCGTCGTTCTTCCCCGCGAGCGACGAGGGCGTCGCGGTCATCAGCACCTACGCGATCGTCGCCATCGCCTGCCTGTTCCGTCCCCTGGGCGGAACGCTGGTGGGCCGCTGGGGCGACCGGGTGGGCCGCAAGAAGGCACTGCTCTACACCATCGTCTTCATGGGCGTGACGACCGCGCTGATCGGGGTGCTGCCCACCTATCAGGCGGTCGGCGCCCTCGCCCCGCTGCTCCTCCTGCTGCTGCGCGTGGTGCAGGGCATGGTCTCGGGCGGCGAGTACGTCGGTGCGGTGGCGTTCGTCGTGGAGTGGGCGGAGCCGAAGCGCCGCGCGTACTACACGTCGTACGCCTCCAACAGCTGCTTCGTCGGCATCCTCGCGGGAGCCGGTACCGCCGCGCTGACCAGCTGGGTCTTCCAGGGGCCGGACCTGGAGTCGTGGGGCTGGCGCATCCCGTTCGTCCTGGCCCTGCCGCTGAGCCTCGTCGGGATGTGGCTGCGTCGGCACATCGGGGAGACTCCGGAGTTCGTCCGGGCGACCGAGGACGGCGCCGACGTGGTGAAGGCGCCGATCCGGGAGGCGCTGCGCTCGCAGTGGCGACCGATCCTCGTCTTCTGCGGCATCTCGATCACGCTGGCCATCCTGTCCTACACCTGGGTCACGTTCTATCCGGAGTACCTGAGTGGCACGCTCGGTCTTCCCCGCTGGATGGGGCTGGCCTCCAACGCGATCTCCATCGCGGTACTGATCCCGATGCTGCCGCTGGCCGGCATTCTCTCCGACCGCATCGGACGCAAACCCATGCTGATAGCCGGAGCCGTCGCGTGTCTCGTCCTGGTCCCGCTGGCCTTCAAGGTCGGTGAGGCAGGAACGTTCGGCGCGGCCGTCGCGAGCCAGCTCATCTACATCGTCCCGGAGTTCTTCCTCACCGGCATCGTCACGGTCTGCGCGGCCGAACTCTTCGCCACACGGACGCGGTTCAGTGCGAGCGCCATCGCCTACAACAGCTCGTTCTCCGTCTTCATGGGCATCACGCCGTTCGTCGCGGCCCTCCTCGTGAACACCTTCGGCACCATCTACGCCGTGTGGGCCTACCTCGCCGTCGGCGCACTGCTCGCACTCGGCGTCGTCACCTTCTTCATGAAGGAGACCTACCGAAGTCGACTGGGGGACGACAAGTTCGCCCGCTGAACGACCGCACCGCACATACGTATACCCGCAGCGTGCGCCACGGACCCAATCCGCCACCAGCACATCCAGAGAAGGAAGCACCATGTCCCTCGACCCCGTCGCCTACCAACCGTACGCCGACCCGGACGACTTCATCCGTGAGGTCACCGACCGCATCTGGGTCGCCCGCGACATCGACCACATCGTCGACAACTACGAACCGGACTCCATCGTCCACACCAGCCTGGGTACGGTCGTCGGACGCGACGGCGTGATCGAGGGCAGCACGATGCGCATGGCCTCGGTACCCGGTCACATCGGGCAGGCCGAGGACGTCGTATGGGAGGCACGCGGCGACGACGCGTTCCTCAGCTCGCACCTGGTCTTCTCCGCCGACGAGCACCTGGTCGACGGCCGCCTGGTGCCCGTACGCAAGCGCACCGTCGCCAACTGCCTCTACCGGCGCGGCCGGATGGTCGAGGAGTGGGTCGTCCGTGACGACCTCGCGGACTGCCTGCAACTGGGCCTCGACCCGGACGAAGTGGCCCGCGGGCTGCGCTTCCAGGGATACACCGGGTCGATGACCGAAGACGCGCCGAAGGAGGTGCTCCTGCGGGGTGACAGCGGGGAGCGCCCCGACCAGTTCCGTCCCGAGTGCGAGATGGTGCTGGAGTTCGTCGAGGAAGTGTGGTCCAAGCGCCGCCTGAACAAGGTCCACGACTACATGGACCGGGACCTGTTCCTGCACACGATCGGCGATCGCACCGTCATCCGGCCCGAGCGCTACCAGGCCGACCTTCTGGCCATGGTCGGCCCGTTCCCGGATGCCCGGTTCGCCGTCCGGGACGTCCAGGCCAACTACAACGAAAGGTACGCGGGTCTGCGCGTCGCCGTCCTGTGGACCATGCACGGCACCTACCGGGGAACTCCAGCCTTCGGCGCTCTGACGGGACAGCCGGTGACCGTGCTCGGCGTCTCACAGTTCCTGATCCAGAACGGGCGGATCGTGCGGGAGTTCCGGGTGTACGACGAGATCTCGCTGCGCGCTCAGATCAACGCAGCCCGCGGAGACGGCCCGGAGGTCGATGCCAACATCTACTGAGCCACACGCACCGGGTCCCCGCCGGCGGTCCCGGCGAGGCCTCTCCCCGAACAACTCCCACCCGAAGCACGAACGGACATGAGACTGACCGCCGCCTCGTAGGAGGCGGCGGTCCTGTCGTACCCGGTGGCGATGCCGCGGAAGCACCGGAGCCGGTACACACCGTCTGCCACGGTCCGCGGAGTTCAGTCGCTTCGGACCAGGAGGCCCCCCGCATCCAGCCTCGGTAACGCGCCGGCACCACGTTCCGAGCGGTGCGGCTCACCGGGAAAGGCGGTCAGTCGTCGAGCAGGGTGTCGTGGGGTGTGTCGGGGAGCAGGTCGGCGAGTTCGAGGGCGGGGTTCACTTCGGCGGCGAGGACCAGCAGCCGAAGCGGCTGGGGTCCGAGGTTCGTCACTGTCGTCTTGCGTGTCGTGCCCTCTTGCGACCGCGGCTCGAAGAGCAGGTGGAGGCCCGCGACGTCCATGAAACGAGCGTCTCGCAGGTCCCAGAGCAGTTCGGTCACATGTGGAGGCAGCCCGGCGGCGGCGCTACGCAGAGTGGGCAGGGTGTGATAGTCGGCCAGGCAACCGGCGGCGGCGCGTCACGAGACCGACGCGGCTGAAGCCACCGTAGCTCTCCTCGATCTGCGCGGCAGCCGCTTCGGCGGTGGACTGGTCAGTGACGTCTCCCGGTCCCCCGCCCGCACCACCACGGCAGCCGTGGCGACCGGCAGAGGTCGGGGCTCGTCACGTGCCTGGCGGTGGCGCCGTCATGGCCCAGCGGATCGCGCCTGTCAGTACACGGCCGACAGGACGCACGGCCAGGTCCTCGACGACCGGCAGGCGTGGCAGTTTCAACAAGTCCCGGGCCCATGGGGGGAGCACGGCCACACCGTTCGCTGCGAGCCCGGCGTAGAACGGCCGTGCGACGAGGGGAATCGGCGGTTGCAGCAGCAGGAAGCGCGCGGCGGCCCTGGCCTCGGGGGTGGCCCGAAGTTCAGGCCGGTAGACGGACAGGCGCTCGGAGAGGCTGCGACGGTCGCGGGGCGGGTCGATCACTCCCAGGGCCTCAGCGACCCGGGCGGTGTCGGCTACGTAAGCGTCGTATGCGGAGTCTTCGAGTGGACAGGCCCCGTACCTCTGATGAGCACGGAGGAAGCTGTCCGTCTCGGCCGCATGGACCCAGCCGAGCAGGTGCGGATCGGCGGCGTGATAGGTCAGGCCCTCGGCGGTCCTGCCGCGGATGCGCTCGTGAATGCCACGGACGCCGTCGACCGCTTGCTGGGCGTCGTCGGCGGTGCCGTACGTGGTGACCGCGAGGAACGTGCTGGTGCGTTGCAATCGGCCCCACGGGTCGCCCCGGAAGCCGGAGTGGGCGGCGACAGCCGCCATGGCGAGTGGGTGCAGGGACTGCAGCAGCAGAGCACTGATCCCGCCGATGAACATCGAGGCGTCGCCGTGAACTGTGCGTATGGGGCGGTCGGGCTCGAACCAGCGAGGCCCCGGAGTGTCGTGGATCCGAGCCCGGGTGGCCGGACCGTCCGGGCCCGCCACCCGGGCAAACAGGGACTTGCCCACATGACCGCGCAGCTCCGTCAGCATGGCCGCCTCCGTCCTGCCTCCAGTATCCCGCTCGGGCAAAGGACCGGCGGTGCGCAGGTGGAGTAGACCTTCCGTCCGCGAGCTCTCGGGCGGTCCGTCGTCCCTGGAACGCCTGGTCTTCCGCGCTTGGATCTAGGGTTCCGGACGCGTGCGGTACGCCTTCCCCCTAGGCGCCGGTCGCACCGTCGAGCATCTCGCGCAGGATGTCCAGGTGGCCGTTGTGGCGGGCCGTCTCTTCTGTGAGGTGGAGGAGAATCCAGCGCAGATCGACGTGAAGGCCGTTGCGGATGGTTCCCTCGGCCCGCTTGTCCAGGTTGTTTTCGGCGACCAGTTCGCGGTAGCGGGCGCTTTGTCCGGCGTACTCGTCGAGCAATTGCGTGAGCGGGAAGTCGACGGCGATCCGCATTTCGCGGTCCGGATCCTCATCCGTCATGGGGGCCCGGTCTTCCTCGCCGAGAAAGATCACCTGGAACCAGTAGTACTCGACCCAGCGGAGGTGGTTGATCAGTCCGCTCATGGTCATCAGTGGCGACCCCGGCAGGAGCGACTTGCGCGCGTTCTCCGCGGAGACGCCGTCGCACTTGGCGCGGGCGGTTGCCCGTGCGTAGTCGAGGAATGTGGTGAGCTGGGTACGATCGTCCCAGGCGGGCGGGGTGTCGTCGATTCTTGTCATCGCGCGAAGCGTCCCCGATCACCGCGCCACTGTCGAGCTATTTGTCGACGGGCCTGCCTGTGGAAGTGAGTGGTGGCAGCGTCCGCGCCCGTCGTGGTGGCGGGCAGGGTACTGTCACGGCGTCGCGCCCGCAGGTGCGGGGCCGAGCTCTCCGAGCGGGATGTCACGCAGGCCGCGCAGGGGTGAGAAGAACAGCCACAGTCCCGCGCAGCAGCCGCCGGCCACCGCGATCCACAGTGTGCGTCGCACGCCGATGGCGGAGGCGAGGGCTCCACCGACGACACCACCCAGCGGAAGAGTGCCCCAGTTGATCCAGCGGGCGGCGGCACTGACCCTGCCGAGCATGTCCGGCGGACAGACGGCCTGGCGGTAGCTGGTCAACGAGACGCCCGCGACGGTCGAGGCGAAGGTCCACGAGATCCAGCCGAAGCCGAACAGCAGAACCCACCAGCCGGGCCTGGCCAGCGGAATGAGCAGGCCGGGCAGCGAAAGCAGGGTCATGGCGATCCAGCTGATCCGCGCCGAGCCGACCTTACGGGCCAGATACCGGGCCGTCACGCCGCCGACCACTCCACCGACGGCACCCAGCGCCAGCAGCAGCCCGACCAGGCCTTCTTCCAGGTGGAGCGTCCGGATGAGGAACACCGGGCCGAGGCTCTCCACCATGATCACGAAGAAGTTGGCTGTGCCGTTGAACGCCACGGAGTTGCGGAGTATGGGATCGCGGGTGACGTAGGCGAGCCCCTCGCGGATCTGCGAGCGTAGTGCGGGCCTTCGGCCGGCCTCGGGCCGGGCGGGGCGTGGCTCACGCTTACGGATCGTCGTCAACGAGCCCGCCGACGCCGCGAAGGAGATCGCGTCGGCAGCCATCGCCCCAGCGGCACCGATCAGCGTCACCAGTCCTCCGCCCATACTGGGCCCGGCGATCTGCGCGACCGACCGGGAGGCCGCGAGCTTGCTGTTGCCGTCCAGAAGTTGGTCACGGTCGAGCAGTACCGGCAGGTAGCTCTGGTAGGCCACCGAGAAGAACACCGCGAACACGCTGGAGACGAGAGCGACGGCGAAGAGCTGGACGAGGGTCAGCTTCCCGAAGGCATGGGCCAGCGGCACCGAGCCGATCACCAGGAACAGCGCGAGGTCGCACCCGATCATCAGTCGGCGCTTGGGCACCCGGTCCACGATGGCCCCGGCGGGCAGCGCCACCAGCAGATACGCGCTCGTCTCCGCAGCCGCCAGCAGGCCGACCTGGAACGCCGAGGCGTCCAACAGCACGACGGCGACCAACGGCAGTGCGAGAACGGTGATCTGCGACCCCATCTCGCTGACCGTCTGGCTGCCCCACAACAGCAGGAAGTCACGATGGTGCCAGACGGAAGGGCGCCTTCCCTCAACATCGGTCACCGGCCGATCATGCACCGAATCGCGCCTCTTGGGCAGGCATTCCCGCGAACGCGAGGAGGAGGCATTCCTCGGTCCTCTGTCGGTTGTCGGTTGTCCTTCTGCCGACTGCGACGTGGACAGCGCCCGTAGGGCTGTGATCCCTGCGGCGGACTCCATAGTTGTCCGGACCCGCCAGCACGCGGCCGGAGCCAAGGGCAGAACCTAGCCCGTGATGGCCAACGTCCAGCGCCTCGGAATCGTCGGGATCTAGACCCTGTCCCGTGCGGTGGACTCCTCCGGGGCGCCGAGGTAGTGGCAGTACAGGGCGCGGTCGGCGAGGGCGAACGCGGAGAGGCAGACGATGCGGTCGACCAGCTCGGCGCGCGCTCTGGGGCAAGCGAGGTCATGGGTCTGAGGTGTGTCAGACGCCGGCCGCGTACTGCCAGAACTCTCTGATCACCGGGGCCGGCGCCGGACCCATCGCCGCCACCTGGGTCAGCAGGATCGTGATCGCTCCCGTTGCCGGGACCACGTGCGCCGCTGTGCCCGTGCCGCCGACCCAACCGTAACGGCCCGGGACGTTCCACGGGTTGGTCCGGTCGATATCGACCGAGCCGCCGAAGCCCCAACCCTGGCCCTCCAGGAACAGCCGTCCGATGTCGCGCTGAACCGGGTTCGTGTGGTCGGTCATCATCATGTGGACGGAGTCGGCCGACAGCACCCGGTTGCCGTCGGCGGCCAGACCGCCGGCCAGCAGCATCCGGCAGAAGGCCAACCAGTCGTCGGCGGTGGAGGCCAGCCCGCCGTTGCCGAGCGGCAGCGCGGGCAGCCGGCTCCACTCCCCACCCGGGCCGTCGGCGAGCTCCAGACTGCCGTCGTCGCCGGAGCGGTAGAAACTGGTGAACCGTCCCCTCTTGGCGGCCGGCACCTCGAAACCGGTGTCCACCATGCCCAGTGGCCCGAAGATCCGCTCCGCCAGGAACTCCGGCAGCGACTGCCCGGTGACCCGAGAGATCAGCACCCCCTGCAGCACGGAGCAGGTGTCGTACAGCCAGGCATCGCCCGGCTGGTAGAGCATCGGAATACTGCCGAGCGCCGCCATCCATTCGTCCGCCGGTGGGAAGGCGCTCGGAATCCGGCCGTCCTTTTGCACGGTGAACAACTCCTGCACCGCGGGCAGCGTGAAGTCGGACGGGAAGCCGTATCCGGCCTGGGAGGCCAGCACGTCGAACACGGTGATGGGCCGGACGGCCGGTACCAGGTCGTCCACCGGGCTTGCCGGATTGCGTACGACCATGGGGGCCTCCAGCTCCGGCAGCCACGTTCCGACCGGATCGTCCAGTGCGACTCGGCCCTCATCCACGAGCACCAGTACCGCGGCCGCGGTGACGGACTTGGTGATCGAGGCGACCCGGACGATGGAGTCCCTGGTCATCGGGGCGTCGCCCTCGGCGTCCTGCGACCCGGTGGCCACCACTTCCACCTGGTCGCCACGTGCTACGAGCGCCACGGCTCCGGGCAGCGTTCCGGCACCGATGTGGGCTTCGAGCACGTCGTGCAAGGTGGTCATGGGGACGCCTTCCAAGGAGGTTGCTGTCGGAAGACAGACTCCCGCAGCGGCAAGGAATCATCGGTCGGTGGCGAGGTCCAATGGCTCGAGCCGCGTCACAGAACGGCTCGAAAGGCGGAGGCGACTCCATCCGGTGCCGACGGAGTAGCCCACGCTGCGGGAACCGGTGAGCGAACTCGGGATCGCCGGGATACGCGGGGAACAGCGCGGTGGCCCGATACGCCTCGGCCGACTCGGTGTCGCTGACCGGGCGGGCCGGCCGCCGATAGCAGGACTGGCGGGCCAGCCCGAGCACCCGGCACGTCACCGCCACCGGCACTCAGTGAAGGGCATCGGCGGCAGCCGACTCACAGACGACGAAGCCGCCGGCAGCTCCGGGCTCGGCGTTCTGCCCCTGCGAACGCCCGACGTCTCCCAGCGAGGCTCCGCCGCGGCAGGAGCACCGTACAACGCAGGCACAACCCGGCGAACCGTTCAGCTGCGATGACGGTCAGGCGAACCTCGTACCCGCCATGCGGCTGGAGTCCGGGCCGGGATGCTTCGTCCGCGTGGTGAGGGGGGTGAGTGTGGCCAGGAAGTCCTCGAAGGCCTGATCGGCTCGCGACACATCCTCTGTGGCCTCGATGTCCATGATGAGACCTCGGATGACCGCGAGTACGAGGGTGCCCAGTTCGGGACGGCCAATGCTTCGCATGCCGTCCTCCAACGGTTTCAGCCAGTCTGTGGTGGCCTCACGACGAAAGCCCGGCCACAAATGCTGTTCCGCATCCTCGCGGAGCCTGCCGAACATACGGAGATAAGGGCGGCCGGTCGGGCCGGTCATGTCCTGCCAGGCTCGTCGCAGCGTACTCACGTAGGGTTCGCCGGGCCTTGGGGAGAGCAGTTCGCCGAAGAAGTCGCGCTGGCGTCGCCTCGCTCGTCCCAGCGTTTCGCGGAGCAGTTGGTCCCGGGTACCGAAGTGGTAGATCAGCATCCGGGGCGAGGTGCCGGACGCCGCCGCGAACGGCTCGAGGCGGTCGGGCAGTCCGTGCGCGAGTGCCTCGTCGACGCAGGCGTCGAGGATGCGGTCACGGATCTCAGGCTGCTTGCGCCGTCCCATGGCCACACGATTTCACGTAATTGCCGGTACGTCTATCGTTGATCGAAGTGGTCGGGACATTCCGGATCGAGGAGGAAGACATGCGTGTGGTGTTTGTGCACGGGGCGTGCGTGCGTGACGGTTCCTGGTGGTGGCACCGGGCCGCCGCGGCCCTGCAGGAGCGCGGCATCAACAGCGTCGCCCCTGCGTTGCCCAGCTGCGGGGAAGGTGAACGGTTGGCCGGACCGCAGGGGCCCGGGCTGCCTGAGGATGTCGCCGCGCTGCGCGCTGTCGTGAACGAGGGGAACGAGCCGACAGCGATCGTGGCGCACAGCTACGGCGGCATCGTCGCGGCCGAGGCCGCGGTGGGCGCGGAGACGGTGCGTCACCTGGTTCTCGTCTCGAGCTATCTGCCCGAGCCCGGTGAATCGCTGTCGACGTTCGCCGCCGACACGCCACCACCGTTCCTGAACTTTGACCCCGACGGCGGCACGTTCAGCGTGCGGCCCGAACTGTTCGCCGAGACGTTCGTCCAGGACTGTCCGCCGGACATCGCCCGCCGCGCAGGGGACCTTCTGGTCCGGCAGACGCTGGCCGTCACCCACCAACCCGTACGGGCGGCGGCGTGGCACGATCTGCCCACGACGTACATGGTGTGCACGGAGGACCGGGGCACCTCGGTGGCGGCGCAACGCGAATTCTCCCGACGCGCGGACAAAGTGGTGGAGGTGAAGGCGGGCCACCACCCGTTCCTGTCGCAGCCACAGACCGTCGCCGACATCATCAGCGGCCTGCTCTGAACAGGACAGCGGGCGGGTCGAGGCGGCGCCACGCACCCCGACGTCGCCGAGCTGACCCGGCACGTGTCCGCCGCAGGGGCCTGACAGCAGCCCGGTCGATCCTGTTCAGTGGTGCCTGTCGACGACGGCACGGACGACGGCGGCGACCTCCTCGCGGTCGGTGGGCCGCGGGTCGACGGAGTTGTGGATGGAGAATCCCTCGACCAGCGCGTCCAGGGCCCGTGCGGTGAGCGGGTCGAAGTGCCTGGCCAGGGAGTCCCGGCTGGCCTGCATCCAGGAGCGCATGACGGTGCGCACCTCGGGATTGCGGGTGGCGAAGGCGTAGAGCTCGTAGCTGAGCAGAAGGTTGCGGTCGGTCCCCCAGACCTTGCCGCAGATGATCTCGACGACCGCCTCCTCGGCCTCCTGGCGGGTCTGCGCCGCCTCCAGAAGGGCGCCGTAGCGTGTGGAGACGGTCTCCGCGAGCCGGGTGAAGGCGTCGGTCAGCAGGTGCTGCATGTCGTCGAAGTAGTAGGTGAGTGACCCGAGCGGCACGCCTGCCGCCTCCGCGATCCTGCGAAAGGTCACCTTGATGGCGCCGTGCTCTGCGATGACATCCAGAGCGGCGTCGAGAATGCGTTCGCGGCGCCGGGGGTCGTTGGGGCCACGAGTGCTGCCTGTCATCGTCGTTGTCCGCCTCGTCTTCTCGGCTTGTCTTCTCGGTCGCCTACCCGATGTGTACATTTGTTCATACTCGGTGGGTGACGCGGGATCGGCACCTGCCCGTCCCTCATTGTCTCCAACACCGGCGGAGCCCTTCCTTGACAGACCGTGCTGTACGCCGACGCCGCCGGGCGCTGTACCTCTTCTTCTTCCTCAACGGCATCGCCATGTCCTCATGGATCACGCGCACCCCGGACGTCCGTGACCGTCTGGGCGTGTCCACGGGGCAGATGGGCCTGGTGCTGTTCGGTCTGTCCGTCGGCTCGATGGCCGGCATCCTCTGTTCCGGCCGTTTCGTGTCGCGGTTCGGGACCAGACCCGTGACGGCGCTGGCCACCCTGTTCGTCATCGCGAGCGTGGTCGTCGTGGGCGCGGGCAGCGCCCTCGGCTCCGCGCCCCTGGTCACCACGGGGCTGTGCTTGTTCGGCGTGGGGGTCGGGTCGGGCGAGGTGGCGATCAACGTGGACGGTGCCGACGTGGAACGGATCACCGGCACGGCGGTTCTGCCCACGCTGCACGGGTGCTTCAGCCTGGGCACCGTCATCGGCGGCCTGGCCGGCATGGCGGCCACCGCTGCGGCGTTCCCCGCCCACTGGCACCTTCTGGCGGTGGCCGCGGTGACGGCCGCGATCTTCGGGTACGCCATCGGTGCCGTCCCCGCCGGGACCGGGGTCCGTGCCCCGGTGTCCGCTTCGGACTCCCCGCGGCCCGCGGGCCCGCGGGTGTGGAAGGACCGGCGGCTCCTGATGATCGGGGCCATCGTCCTGGCCATGGCTCTCGCCGAGGGCGCCGCCAACGACTGGCTGCCGCTGCTCATGGTCGACGGCCACGGTCTCGACGCCGCCGTCGGCTCGCTCGTCTTCGTCGGGTTCGCCGCTGCCATGACCCTGGGCCGCTTCGGCGGCACGTTCTTCCTCAACCGTCACAGCCGGGCGACCGTCGTACGGGCCAGCGCGGTCTCCGGTGCCATCGGGCTGTGCCTGGTCATCTTCTCCGACAACGCCGTCGTGGCCGCGTCCGCCGTCCTGTTCTGGGGACTGGGAGCGTCCCTGGGCTTTCCGGTGGCCCTGTCGGCGGCGGGCGACTCGGGGTCCGACGAGACCGCCCGGGTCGGCCTCGTGGCGACGATCGGCTACGTCGCGTTCCTGGTGGGGCCGCCGGCCCTCGGCTTCCTGGGCGATCACTACGGACTGCGTCCGGCGATGGTCGTGGTCCTGGTGTTCGTCGCCACGGCCGTCCTCGCGGCCCCGGCCGCCGGTACCCGCGCATCCCATCACCGCAAAGCCGAGAGGGGCGTCCCCGTCGAACTCGCCGTCGAGCGGCCACGGCAGCGCACTGAGGGATGATCGCGTGACCGGCGCACGTCGCCGACCGCTTCCAGCAGCAGGTCGACGCCGTCAGGAGCGCGCCTGATGCATTCTTGGACAGCCGCCGGGAACACCTCGCCCACACCGCCCGCTGGCGGCACGCGCGCCGGCCGGTCGAGGAACGCCGCTTCCTGCGTACGGACGCGGCATCAGCAGGGTCACCAAACCCTCGGACGCCTTGGGGCTTTCGGTGGGCCTGTTTTGAGGCGCCCCGAGGGGCAGGTGCCGCGGCAGCGCGTCTCCTGGGCTGCGGCTGACACCACTTGCCGGTGAGGGCGCCGCCGGAGGCCCGTCAGGGGTGTCCGCCGCAGCCGCAGCCCGTCATGGTCGCCCCCTCCTCGGGCGGCGGGGTCTGTGCGGCGGCCGCTTCCACCGCCGCGAGCAGCCGGCGGCGCTCCTGCGGCGGGATCCACCTGCCGTCGACGACCACGCCGTGGATGCGGCGGGTGTTGCGGATGTCGCGCAGCGGGTCGGCGTCGAGGACGAGCAGATCGGCAGCCTGTCCGCGGGCCACGGTGCCGACGGAGGGCAGGCCGAGGGTGCGGGCCGCGTCCCGCGTGGCCGCGCGCAGGGCCTCGGCCGGGGTGAGGCCGGCCGCCACGAGCAGCGCCAGCTCGTCGTGGAGGGCGAAGCCCGGGACGAGGTATCCCGTGCCGGTGTCGGTGCCCGCCGCCAGCCGCACACCGGTGCTGTGCAGTTCGCTCACCAGCCGGAGCCGGTGCTCGAAGATGCGGCGGATCTGCCGGTCCTGCTCGGGGGTGCGCCCACCGGTCAGGGCCGCCAGTTGGTCCGGCCAGCTCTCCACCTGCCAGGCGGGCAGGTACTTCCACTCGTCGGCCCGGGACGGAACCTCGTCGGGCAGCTCCAGCGTGCGGTGCACGCTGAGCGTGGGGACGACTGCTGTCCCGTCAGCCGCCAGACTCCGGAAGAGAGCGTCCGCCCGGTCCCGGTCGTAGCCCTGCACCGCCCGCCATTCAAGGGGATGCACCTGCTGGAACCAGCTGTGGTAGCGGGACAGGCTGCTGGGGTCGCGCGGGTCGATCCGTACGGCGGCCAGGCGGCGTCGTATCTCCTTCTCGTGCCGTGAGGTCGCCAGGAGCAGCGCGTGCAGATGCTCGATGGTGCGGTGGCCGATGGCGCTCGCCTCCGCGATCCCTACGGTGTCGGGGCAGTGCCCGAGGTGGGGGATGCCCTGGCGCCGGGCCTCGTCCGCGATGGCGAAGTAGGCCTCGCGGGACAGGCGGGAGTACACCTTGACGAAGTCCGCGCCCTCGCGCTTGACCCGCCGTACGGCACGCCGGGCCTCGGCCGCGTCGCGGACCTCGATGGTTGGCCCCACGTCGGCCGCCCACAGCGAGGGCGTGCCGTCCACGATGGGGCTGCCGACCACCCAGCGGGGACCGAGCAGCGCACCGCTGCGGATCTTCTCCCGCCACTCGTGGTGGACCGGCTGGCCCCGCATCTCCCGGACCGTGGTGACGCCGGTGAGGGCGTACAGCGCCGGGACCACTGTCTCCGGGCCGTCGCTGTGGGTGTGCGCCTCGATCAGTCCCGGGATCAGGTACTTGCCGGTCAGGTCGACCGTTCGGGTGCCCGGGCGGAGCCGGGTGCGTGCGCTCGGGGCGAGTCCGGTGATGCGGCCCTTCTCGACGACGACCGTCATGTCAGGGGCCGGGGGTGCTCCCGATCCGTCGATCACGGTGACGTGGGCGAGCGCCAACGGGCCGGTGCCGGCGCCGCTTTGGGCACTCGTCCCGGCCGCGCGCGCCGTGCCCGTCAGTGCCGTACCCGTCACGGCCGCGGTCCCGGCCAGGAACCCTCGCCGGGCCATGCCGCGCTGTGCCCCAACTGTCGCTTCGGACATGCTGTTTCCCCTCCTGCTTGCGAATCCGCCGGCCGTGTCCGCCGACCCCCACGACTCTGGCGGACACGGGGCGATAGGACAGTGCGGCCAGACGGTCTATGTGGGGGTGTTGCTGGGACCACCGGCGGCATCCCCGGCGCTGGGGCTGCTCCGGACGTGGACCGGTGCCAGCCAAGGAGTGATCACGCCGCCTCGCGCCCACCCGTGATTGACCTTGGGAATTGGCGTTTCTCATCGATGTCTGCCGAGGTCGGGGCTCATGATCATGCCCGACGGGCGCGCATGCCGAGTTCAGGGGGTTCGCCGGAGCGTGGATGCGGTTTCGGCCGTACCGATGAGTCTCGTGCGGATCCGTAGTCCATACCCCGGATTCACCGACAGCGGTGGGCCTGTGCTGGGAACGTTCCAGCACAGGAGGAAGGACAGGGAGGCAGTGATGGGCGTCGACGACTCCGAGCAGAGGACGCGGGTGAGCGGTCCCAGGGTGTTGGTGGCGGGGGCGAGCATCGCGGGGCCCGCCGTGGCCCACTGGCTGTGCCGGCGGGGGGCCGAGGTGACCGTGGTGGAGCGGGCTCCCGAGCTGCGTCCCGGCGGGCAGGCGGTGGACGCGCGCGGAGTCGCCAAGGAGGTCATCGGGCGCATGGGGCTGGACGCGGCGGTCCGGGCGGCGTGCACCGACACCGCCGGCGCGCACACCGTGGACGCGGACGGGCACGTGCTGGAGACCTTCCGCGCGGACGACGGCGGTGGCGACGGGTTCATCGCGGACATCGAGATCCTGCGCGGGGACCTGTCCCAGGTGCTCTACGACCACACCCGCGACGGCGTCGAGTACATCTTCGGCGACCGCATCGCCGAGCTCGCCCAGGACGCGGACGGGGTCGACGTGGTCTTCGCGGGCGGCGACCGGCGGCGCTTCGACCTGGTGATCGGGGCCGACGGGCTGCACTCGGAGCTGCGAGCCATGGTCTTCGGGCCGCATGAGCGGTTCCTCCGCCACCTCGGGCACGTGCTGGCCTTCTACAGTGTGCCCAACGAGTTCGGGCTGGACCGCTGGCTGCTCGAGTACCAGGACCAGGAGTCCGGGCGCTCAGCCCTCCTGCGTCCCATCCAGGACGCCACTCGGGCGATGGCCATGTTCTACTCCGCCTCTGCTGACCTCGACGTCGACTACCGTGACGTCGCGGCCCAGAAGCGCCTGCTGCGTGAGCGGATGGCGGGCCTGGGCTGGCTGGCCCCGGACATCCTCGCGCACCTGGACGACACCCCGGACTTCTACCTCGACCAGGTCGCCCAGGTGGTGATGGACCGCTGGTCGAGCGGACGGGTGGGGCTGCTCGGGGACGCGGCGTTCAGCTCGTCACCGATGTCCGGGCAGGGCACCGGGCTGGCGCTGGTCGGCGCGTACCTGCTGGCCGGAGAGCTGGCCGCCGCCGAGTGGGACCCCGACACCGGGTTCGCCCGCTACGAGGCGCGGATGCGCTCGTTCGTCGAGGCCAACCAGGAGATCGGCCGACTGAACGCCCGCAGCCGCGAGGTCCCCGGGCCGGATGCCGAGCCGCGCCCCGATTTCGCGAGCGAATGGTTCGCCGAGCTGGTCGGGCGCGCGATCAACGGCATCGAGCTGCCCGACTACGTGGAGGTGCCGGACTCCGTAGCCCCGGCCGGATCGCCGATCACCTCGTCAGCCAAGCCGTAGGTGTCACCCAGCGTGTCGAGAGGGACCACGGTTCGGCAGGGCATCGCCGGACGACCTCGGGAAGCTGACAACGCTCGGCCGCGCACCTGCTGTCTCCGTTCACCCACCCGCTCTGTGCCACCGAACTTCGACCGTGTGCCATTGAAGTTCGGTCGCGAGGGACCGCCGACCAGAGATGCCCCTGACGAAGGTGGGGACGGGCCCCTGGGTGGGTACGGCCTCTTGGATGCGGAGCGACGAGCGTGCCGCATCAAGGAACGGGTCGAGGGAGAAACTGTGGTTCTCTTGGCTCAGTTGCCCGCTCTGATAGGCGTCGTGGTCGGTTCGCTCGGCTCGTATGCCGTGCAGAGCTTGACCGAGCGTCGACAGTGGAAGCGGCAGCGGGACGAGCGGTGGGACGAGCGGTGGGACGAGAAG
The DNA here is from genome assembly GCF_055575415.1 of Streptomyces sp. NPDC034099. NCBI lineage: Bacteria > Bacillati > Actinomycetota > Actinomycetes > Kitasatosporales > Streptomycetaceae > Streptomyces > Streptomyces sp. NPDC034099. The sequence goes on from NZ_JBVISR010000014.1 coordinate 199,625, forward strand.
CGCTTCGAGACGTACGGTCGTTATGCCAATGCCCTCAAGGCGCAGCTTCGTGTCGCCCAGCGCATCGGTGCAGGTCTCGGGTTCGCGGATGTGGTCGATCCGTTGCAGCCGGCCGAGGGTCTGCCTTTGCTTGCCGACGCGGAGTCCCATCGTGCTACTGAGTGGGAGTCTGTCCTGCTCGTCGGGGACGCGGCGACGATCGCGGCGGCACGGAAGTGGCACGAGATGATCTGGACCATAGAGCTGCTCGTACGGGAGGGGCCTGTCGACGCCGAGATGTGGACCAAGGCCCATCGGCTCGCGAGTGTGGCACGCGATGCCTTTTACGAGAGCGCGCGGCGTGACCTCGGCATCGCGGGAGATCCGCCGCCGTCCGGCAACTGGCCACGGACGTGGCGGACTGAACTCTCCGGATAGCCCTTCCGCATCCGCCTCAAGGGTCCAACTTCGATGGCAAATCGGGCCGCCCGGCCGGATCTCGTACACGTCCGTGTGCCTCCGTCCTCGTATGTGCGGGGCGCTTGCACGGCGCTCGGGACTGCCGGCGCCGCGGCCCTAGTCTGACGGGTGCAAAACCGGTGACCAGCCACGCCGCCCTTTGACTCGTCGCGGACTTCGCGCAACGAGCCCTTCCACTGCACCTGGAAAGACGGGGCAGGGCTCCGTACAGTCGCGGCTATGGCAGATAGGGGTACCCGACGGCGGCGAGGGCTGCCGTTGTGGCCGGTCGGACGCGTTCTTTCCCTGGTTTTCCTGGCTGCTGTCGTTGTGGCGGGCGGAGTGTTGTGGAGCTTGGTGGAACTCCTGGGAGTCCACCAACTAGAGGCCGAAACTCAGCTGACCTCACAAACTCTGGTCGACCTCGTGAAACTCTCCTTCGGAGTGGTCGCCGGCTCGGGCGCACTCGTAGCTCTGGTAGTCGCCTACCGCCGACAGCGCGTCGACGAGGACGGCGCGCTGCGGGAAGCCACACGCCTGCACACTGAACGGTTCACCGCCGCGGTCTCCCAGCTCGGCGACACCTCAGCCGCCGTCCGCCTAGGTGGAGTTCACGCACTGGCCGGACTCGCTGACGATGCCCCTACCAAGGAACTCCGCCAGACCTGCATCGACGTCCTCTGTGCCTACCTTCGGCTTCCCTACATGCCCGGTCCCGGCCCCGACTCCGACGACCCGGCGCTGCGCCACGATTATCTGTCTCTGCGAGAAGTCCGTCACACCATCATCCGCCTCATCGGAGATCATCTAAGCCTGCCTGCCGACGACTCCCGCTGCTGGCAAGGCCATGACCTCGACTTCACCAACGCCGTCTTCGACGGCGGGACCTTGAACGGTGCGCAATTCACCGGTGGCTGGGTTTCCTTCACCGGCGCCGTCTTCAACGGCCACTTCTCATTCGCCAACACGCGGTTCTCCGGCGCCCGTGTGTCCTTCACCAATACTCAGTTCATCGGTGGAGGTGTTAGTTTCACCAGTTCGACCTTTTCCGGCGGCCTAATCACGTTCATCGACGCGCAGGTCTCCGGCGCGAGTGTCTCCTTCCTCGCCACGCAGTTCTCTGGCGGACAGCTCTTTTTCGACGGCGCACGGTTCTCCGACGGCCAGGTCGACTTCAGGGGCGCGCAGTTCACTGGTGCCGAGATCACCTTCCACAAGGCTCAGTTCACCGACGGCCGGGTTGACTTCCAGCACGCACAGTTCACCGGTGGACAGGTCGATCTACGACGAGCCACAGGAAGAGCGCCGATTCACCTGCTTCCGGCCGACGGACAACCGCTCCCCCCGGGCCTGATGCTGCCCGAAGGATGGTCCCTGCCAACTGCGTAAGACGCACAGTCCGGGCAGAAATCCGACATCGGCCAAGAACGGCAACCCGCAAGCAAGCCGCCCTGCCGGGGGTGCCTGCCACCCCATCGTGGTGCGCTCCTCTCACTGAGCGGCTGAGCGGGCCAGGTCTGCGCTGAATTCCCGTAGTTCCGGCGACGGGCGTGGCGCGGATTTGACCAGCCGCGCTACAGAGCGGGCCTGGTCGGAGATGCATGAAGGGTCCATCAGCCCTGGACCACCGGGCTGTTGTGGATTCGTGGCCTGTTCTGCCATGGCGAGAAATGCCGTGGCCTTGTCGGTCGGGGCCAGGTAAGTAACCTCGGGCACCGTGACCGTGGAGCCGTCGTCCATGTGCAGGGAAATCGTGAAGGTATAGATCCAGGGCATCGACCCCTCTCCGTAGCGCTCGGGCCCCACCGTGAACGCAACCCGCTCCTGGGCATGCGGCGGGAGGGTGTACTTCATCTTCCGGGGGACTACGGCACCCGCCTGTGCTTCAGCCGGGATCTTGTTGTCGTACTGCGCTGTGATGTCAGTCGGCCCGGCACCGTAGCGGCAGAACACCTCAGTAGCGGAAGCAAGGTTCACTTCAGCGCGGGTGATCAGAACGGGATTGTCCGCGCTGTTCCTCAGCGTTGCACTGACAACGGACGCAGGTACCCGAATCCGCTCGGTGACTTGTCCGTCGAAGACCACATCGGCAGCGACGTTCTGCTCCCGGTCGACGTCCGAGTCGACCAGTTCGACCGCTGGCGGCGGCTCGGGGTCAGGCGTGGGCTGTGCATCGGGCCAGAAGAGGAAGATCAGTCCGGCCAACCCAGCGGCCACTGTGACAACGGTGCCGACGATCTCGAGCGCCCTGTTCTGCCTGTGCCAAAACCCGCCTTCTTGCTGGGGGCCGTTCTCCCCCGCATCGGCATCGCCCTGCACCCGTGTAGAACCCTGACCGCCGCCATCGCCCGTTTGTCCGCTCGACCGCGGCGGCACCGAGCTGCCGCTTGCCCACTCCTGCGGATCCTGGCGCTGCTCCCCCTCGTGTAAACCGTCTGTCTCTCCGGAGCTCATGCCCGTCTCTTCCCCCCGTTTCCACAGCGGCCACCCACCCACACGTAACCCAGTGACGGGTTCGCGCAGTAGCCCATCACCGACCGTGCCCAGGTGGGAAGTGAGAAATGAAGTCATTGCGAGGATTCCGCGCTGCTCGGGCAGTCCCTACCATGCCCCGCATACTTCATGGATGGACACACCGAGGACTTCCTGGCGCAACACCACGCACGACTGGGCAAGCACCGTTGATCTCGACCATCTTGCGCACATCCGCCAGGATTCAGCCGCATTCGCTCCTGGCGGCACACTGCATCTGATCCTGGAAGTTGTCGCCTATGCGGCGGACGAGGCCGCATCTGGCCAGGGCGGACGCTGCTGGATCACCCTCTTCCCAGACGGCTCCGTGGCCGTTGCCGACGACGGACGGGGCACCGACACACGCCGCGACGAGCACAGGCACATCGTGAAGAAGCCTGTCATGGCAACGAAGGACCTCCGGTTCTTCGACCACCCCGATGCCCCATCCCTCCCCGACGCCCACGCGCGCAGGGGCATGTCCGTCGTCGCTGCTCTCAGCACCTGGCTCGTCCATACCAACCGCCGCATCAACGGCTCCTGGACGCAGCGATACGAACACGGCGTGCCCACCACTGACCTGCAACCGGTCGTGGATGACTCCACGACCGGGACCACCGTCCACTTCCTCCCCGACGAACCCTTTCGAAAGGCCGACAGCACGATGCTCGACAACCTGGAGCGATGCGTGCAGTCATGGCAGCACCTCTCCATCCAAATTGAGGACCGTCGCGGAACGTAGAGCGACGACGTCTCGTGTGAGGGCAACGGCCGGGTGCCCGGAGGCAGGTGCGCACGCGTCCACTCGTGCAGGAACGTCATGTTCGCGCAGGCCGGTTCAGGCGGCAGGGCAGGCGGGGCTGGAGGCTCGTCCTCGCTTTGTGCGGCCTTGCGTACCTCCAGGGCGAGCGCTCCGAAGTCACGGCGCCAGCCGAAGAGCGGTCGCGAGCCCGGCGACCAGGTGCTTGTGCGGAATGTGCCGGCGTAGCAGCAGGACCTCGATCAGTGCCCGGGCACCGTCACGCTCGCCGTGAACCTTCCTGGCCAGGGCTCCCCCATTTCGAGACGACATCCGGCTGTGTCGTGAGCGTGGGCACTGCCCGGAGGGACGCAGGCACAGTTCCGATCGTCCTGGTCCTGCTGTTGCTGGGTCGTCGTAGATCGTGTCTTGGGTGAGTTTTCGGGCGGTCACGGTCTGCTGCTCGGCCGGGCGGAGGTCGTGGTGCCCCGCCCGGCGGAGCTCACCGTGATGCGTCTGGGGCAGTGGCGTGCGCAGCGGTCCCCGTTCGCCGGGCACGCCCGCCCGTTGGGCGCCTTACAGCGTCACGGCCTTGCCGCCGAGGGTGACGACGAGCTTGCCGTCCGTGGCGAACGACCAGCCGAGGGCTCCGCTGTAGGAGGAGCAGCGGCTGCCGTTCGAGCCCGTCCAGAACTGGTTGGAGCTGTCCGCGCTCCCGACGGTCTTGTCGTTCGAGCCGGACACCGAGAAGCGGCACGAAGTGTTGGAGCGGAACACCGACGTGCCCTTGTCGAACGAGTAGTTGCGCTCCGCGTTGTCGACGCTCAAGTTGCTGGAGATCGCCATGGAGCCCGGGTTGCTGTTGTACGTGAACCCGTGGTGGCCGTTCTTGAAGGCGATGCTGCGGCGTACGACGTGGTTGACGGCGATGTCGTCGCCGCCCAGCTTGTAGCCGTTGCGGTCGCCGTTGGTGTTCACGGTGCCGTCGCTGAGCGTGCCGTTGCTGTACGCGAGAGAGTCCTCGATGGTGACCGGGCCGATCGCTCCGGTGTCGGTCTTGGTGTAGAGGTCCCAGCCGTCGTCGATGTTGTGGTGGGAGACGGCGTAGCGGAAGACGTTGCCCGTGCCCGTGGTGAGTTTGGCGGCGAACCCGTCCGCGTCCTCGCCGTCGGAGTCGGCGTTGTCGTGCGACTCGGCGCTCACGATCAGGTTGTTCGATGGCCACTGACTCATGGGCGTGCTGGAGGAGATCCGGCCGAGCTGCAGACCGGTGTCGCGGTTGAAGCGCGTGACGGTGCGCTCGATGACGTTGTTGCTGCCGCCGACGTAGATGCCGTTGTCCCCGGCGCGCTCGACGACGATGCCCTTGACGTGCCAGTACGAGCCGTTCACCTGCAGCCCGCGGTTCGCCGAACTCTCGCTCTGCGCGGCGAAGTTGAGCACCGGCTTCTCGCTCCCGTAGGCGGTGATGGTGGTACGCGCGGATGCGGTGCCGTTCTGCCCTTGGGGCACGGTGACGGTCTGGCTGTACGCGTACGTTCCGCCGCGCAGGTAGATCGTGCCACCCGCGGCGACCCGGCTGATCGCCGAGGCCAGCGTCGTCGGGTCGGCCAGGGTGCCGGCGGCGCCCGCGGTCCCGGACGGTGCGACGTAGACGGTCGTCGCGGCCTGCGCCGCCGCCTGCGCGGTCGTGCCGGAGGCCACCGCGGCCAGAGTGCCGGCGAGCAGGCCGAAAGAGGCAACGAGAGGTCTCAGTTCCATCGTTCGATCTCCAAACGTGGGGGGCGATGAACGGGTACGGACATGAACTGTTACGCGGAGGGGAACACCTCGGAGCAACAGACAGAAAGCGCTCTCTATCGGGAGAGTAGAGAGCACGTCCCGAGTGAGTCAAGAGTCATGTACGTGCCCACCGGTCACCCACATGAACATTTACCGAAGCTGGTCCGCCGCGAGGACGACCGCGCGGCCGAGGTGCGGGCCCTGGGCGCCGAGGTCGTCACCGGGGACCTGACCCGCCCCGAAACGGTGGCGGCCGCGCTCGACGGCGTCCGCCGGACGTACTTCGGACTCAGCGTGTCCCCGGACCACCTGCTGGCGGCGACCGTCATGGCCACGGTCGCGAAGGCGCACGGCGAACTCGACCTGCTGGTGGACATGTCGCAGATGACGGTGTCGCAGATGACGGCCACCAGCACCGCGGAATCCCACCAGCAGCGGCAGCACTGGCTGGCGGAGCAGGTGCTGGACTGGTCGGGCCTGCCCGTGGTGCATGTGCGCCCGACGACGTTCCTCGACAATCTGCTGTTCACCACCCTCGCGGCGCGCTCGATCCGCGAGAACGGCACGCCGGCATTGCCGTTCGGGACCGGGCGTACCTCACCAGTCGCCGCCTACGACGTCGCCCAGGTGGTCGCGACCATCCTGCGCGATCCCGGGGAGCACACCGGGAAGGTGTACGAGCTGACCGGACCGCGGGCGCTCGACATGACCGCAGTGGCCCAGGCGTTCTCCAGGCACTCGGCCGCACAGTGACCTACCTGAACGTCCCCCTGCGACGGTGGCGCACAGAGGTACTCACGAACGCGGGCCTCCCGCGGCACACCGAGCAGCACATCGCGACCATGGCGCGGCTGCACCGCGCGAACCGCTACGACAGGGCGACCACCGATGTCGAGCGCATCACCGGGAAACGACCCCTGACCGTCGAGGAGTTCGTCGCCGTCCGCAAGGACTTCTACCTCGGCTGACCGCCGCTCCCCGTGGTCATCGTCCGTGTCTCCGGCGTGGGGACAGCTTCAACGGGCAGATGAATGGTCCGCGAAGGGTGCAGGTGGCGCACCGGATGATGATGGGCGGCATGCTCCTGATGGCCGTGACCGTCGGGTGCACACTGCTTCTGATCCTGCATGGCGTGGTTTCGGACCTCATGGCGAAGCTGCTCGTCGGCGGCGTGATGGTCTGGTTCGCACTGGTGTGGCACGTGCTCCCCCTGTGGCTTCGCCGTCGTCCCGCGCGCCGCGCGGTCCGCGAGCGTAGCCCCGACCGCAGCCCTGGCCAGGCCCGGCACATCAGCCGAACGGGTGCCGGCGTGGTCCGTCAGGCGGTGACCGCCTGCGACGGCTCGGTGCGTCGGAGTTCGTAGGCTTCGGCGAGAAGCAGGTAGCCGCTTGCGGTCCAGGTGTAGGCCCGGTCGCGCAGCCCCGTGCCGGTGACGGCGTCGAAGTTCTCCGCAAAGCCGGAGGTTTCGCACAGGGCGCGGAATCGTGCGCTGGCCTCGTCCGCGAGACGGTGGTGACCGGCACGGCGCAGGCCATCCTCGACGAGCACGGTGGACGGGGCCCAGATCGGTCCACGCCAGTAGCCGTCGGAGACGTAGTGCGGTGAGGTGGGCTGTTCGGTGGCCAGGCCGTGTGGCGTCAGGTGCGCCCCGAGACCTGCGGCGAGTTCGGCTGCGACGTCCCCGGGCAAGTACTCGCCCAGCGTGATGGGCATCAGGTCCAGAAGGCTGGTGCCGGCCAAAGGGCGGCCGTCCGCGAGCGAACGGGCGATGAAGCGGCCGTCGGTCCACAGTTCCCCGAACATCGCCGCCTGCGTCGTGTCGGCCGTTCGCATCCACCGCCGGGCGTCACCCGTAAGCTCCAATTCTTCGGCAATTCGCGCCAGTTCACGCATCTGCAGGACGAGGAAGGCGGCCAGGTCGGCGGTCACGACGACGCGCTCGGCGTCGAAGGTGGTGGCGTTGTCCCAGCCGCTGTCGTTGCCGTGCTGGTAGTGGGGCAGGGCGGCACCGGGGGCGCGTCGTGCCGTGAGCCAGAAGTCCGTCCAGCGGGCGATGCGGTCGTACGCCGCGGTCAGTCGCGTCCTCTCGAGTGGCGCGGGGAGTCGTCGGCGCAGATGTCCGAAGGCCCAGCCGTGGATGGGGGGCTTGACGAAGTTGTGCAGTACTTCGGAATGGGTGACCGAGTCCGGCAGGGCGCCGCTCTCGTCCTGGTGGTCGAAGGGCAGGAAGAACTGGTCCCAGGCCAGTTCCGGTTGTCCGGGGGCCAGGGCGAGAGCGTTGAAGCAGTGGTCCCAGCTCCACACCTTGTCCATCCAGTGCTTGGACATCAGCACCGCGGGCCTGGTGACGAAGCCCCTCGGCCGGACGGTCGCGGACCACAGCACATAGGCGGCGAGCTCCGCGGCGGGGGTGGAGGGCGAACGCCACGGCGCGATGGCATCGGTGAAGTCCGTGAAGGCGGTGCGTGCGGCCTCGACGATCCGGTCGAAGGCAACCGAGGAGCTGTAAGGGGTGCGTGCGGTCTCGTACTCCTCGACCGCGATCTCCCAGGTCCCGCCGCCGTCGGCCGCGATCGTGACACCGCGGTCGGCACTGCCCAGTGCCTGCGCGCCGGTGGTACCGGCCACTGCGCCGGACAGGACGGTGATCCGGTAGCGCCGCCCCGTCTCGTACGAGGTGAACACGTACGCGGTGGCGTGGGGCTCCTGGTAGAAGTAGGTGCCGCTGAACGGGGTCAGTGCCCGCGCCGCCGCGCAGACGCGGATGCCCAGACCGTTTCCCCGCAGGCGAAGGGTGTCCGGTGACTCGTAGGCGAGGTCGACGCGGCCCGTCCGGCCGATCCAGCTGAGCAGGTCCGGGGTCGCCTCGACGCGTGTTGCGGCGCGGGTTCCCGTCCCCGGGCTCACGGGGGTCAGGCTCAGGACGGCGTGCATGCCGGTTTGGTGGGAGACGAGGTGGAGGTCCTCGGCGTACGTTTTCTCCGCCACCACGGGCGAGATGCCGAACCAGGATCCGCGGGTGCTGAACGGGATGTCGTGGACGGAGAAAGCCGGGCCGGAGAGGGCGGCGGTCATGAGGGGCGACTCGATTCTCGGGCGGGAGGCAACGGCCGTCCGGCAAGGGGACGGTGGAGCCGTGACGAGGAAAAGGGACGGGCTGCCGCGGAGGTCAGTCCTTGACGGCTCCTGCGGTGACACCGGCCGCGACGTACCGCTGTGCCAGGACGAGGATGACGGCGGCCGGCAGTGAGGCCACGACGGCGGTGGCCATGATGGCGTTCCATTCCTGGTTGTTGTTGCCGATGTAGTGGTAGATGCCGAGGGTGATGGGCTCGTGGGCGCCGCCGTTGACGAGGGTGCCGGCGAAGACGAAGTCGGACCAGGACCACAGGAAGGCGAACAGGGACACCGTGACGACGGAGTTGCGGCTCATCGGCAGGACGACGGACCAGAAGGTGCGCAGGGCTCCGGCGCCGTCCATCGTGGCGGCCTGGATCAGCTCGCCGGGGATGCCGGACATGAACGCCGTGAAGATGAGCACGGCGAAGGGGACGGCCAGGGTGGAGTCCGCGAGGATCAGGCCGGGGACGGACTGGAGCAGGCCGAGGTTGAGGTAGATGGCGTAGAAGCCCATCGCCATGATGATGCCGGGGATCATCTGGGCGGCCAGCAGGACGAAGTTGAGGATGCCGCCGCCGCGGGGGCGGAGCTTGGCCAGCGCGTATCCGGCGGGTGCGGCCAGGGCCACGGTCAGGACGACGGTACCCAGGCCGATGACGAGGCTGGTGGCGAGGTAGGGCAGCTGTTCGTCGAGGACCCTGCGGTAGCCGTCGAGTGTGCCCCGCACGGGAAACAGGCCGGGCGGGCTCTTGCGCATGTCCTCGTCCCGGGTGAAGGAGACGTTGAGCATCCAGTAGACCGGGAAGAGCATGACCGCCGTGAGCAGGGTGCCCGTGGCCGTCTTCCACCAGTGGCTCCGGCTCCCGCGCGGGCGGAGTGTGGTCGCGGTAGTCATGAGACGTGCTGCTTTCGCTGGACCTTCAGGTAGATCAGGCCGAACACCAGGGCGGCCACGACGAGGAGGTTTCCGACCGCCGCCCCTGGCCCGAAGGCGGGCAGGGCGTTGCCGAATCCGAGCTGGTAGGACCAGGTGGCGAAGGTGGTGGAGGCATCCGCCGGCCCGCCCTTGGTCATGATCCAGATGATGTCGAAGACCTTGAGTGTGTAGACCAGGCCGAGGAGCAGCGTGATGGCGGACACCGGTCGCAGCAGGGGCAAGGTGAGGTGCCAGAAGCGCTGCCAGGCGTTCGCCCCGTCCAGGGCGGCCGCCTCGTAGAGCGAATCCGGGATCGACTGGAGGCCGCTGTAGAGGACGACGAGGTTGAACGGCACGCCGATCCAGATGTTGGCGATGATCACCGAGGTGAGTGACCACGAGGGCGAGGTGAGCCAGTTCACCGGGTTGATGCCGACGGCGTGCAGGACGGCGTTGACGATGCCGGAGTCGCTGTTGAGCATCCACGACCAGGTGGAGGCCGACACGATGAGCGGCAGCAGCCACGGCACCAGGAACAGGGCACGCAGGGTCGCCGACAGGGGGAAGTGTTGCTTGAAGAAGATCGCGAGGGCCAGTCCGAAGGCGTACTGGAAGACCAGGCACACGACGGTGAACACCGCGGTGTGCAGCAGAGCCGGCGTGAAGGCGGGGTCGTCGAAGACGGTGAGGTAGTTCTCCAGGCCCGTGAACGGCGCGTTGCCCTGGACGAAGGAACGGACCGTGTAGTTGCGCAGGCTCAGGTCGATGTTGCGGTACAGCGGGTAGGCGTAGAACAGGACGAGGTAGAGCGTCACCGGGGCCAGGAAGGCCCAGGCGGCCCACTGCTGGGACGTCGGACGACGCCGTGTTCGCGCGGGAGCCGGTGACGGGGTGACGCCGGCCGCCCCCTTCCGGACGCGCGCGGACCGGCGGTCCGGCAACTGGGTCGTGTGAGTCATCTGCTGACCGGGGTTTCGTGGCTACTTGACGGCGGACTGGGCCTTGGCCAGCGCGTCCTTCGGTGACTGCGCACCGCTGAGGGCGGACTGCACGGCCTTCCACAACTGCTCGGAGATCCGCGGGTACTTCGTGCCCAGGTCGTCGCTGGTGCGTCCCTTGGCCGCCTTCACCGCGTCGACCCAGGGCTTCAGCTCGGCGTTCGCCGCGACCTGCTTGTCCTGCACTTCGCCCGTCGGTGCCACGTACGACAGGGTCGCGTCGGTGGTGTTGAGGTTCTCGGCGCTGGTCAGGCAGGAGACCAGCTTCCGCGACGTGGTGTAGCGGCCGGTGTCGCCCTGGGCCGGGACGGTGACGAACTCGCCGCCCGTCGGGGCCGCGGCGTTGCCTCCCGCGGACGCGGGGATGGGCAGGACGCCGTAGTCGAAGCCGGCCTTCTGGACGTTGGCGAGCTGCCAGGTGCCGTTCTCCGCGAAGGCGTAGTCGCCGCTCGCGAACTCCTGCCAGCTGGTCGTCTGGGTGTTGTTGATGACCGAGTTGGGCGCGTACCCCTTCTCCAGCCAGTCCTTCCACAGGGACAGCGCGTCGGCCGCCTGCTCGGAGTCGAGTTCGGTCAGTGTCGCCCCGGAGCCCCAGAACCACGGCAGGAACTGGAAGCTGCCCTCTTCGGTGCCGATGGCCGAGAAGGTGATGCCCTTCTTGCCGGCTGCCTCGACCTTCTCGAGAGCCGCCGTCAGCGACTTCCAGTCCTTGACCGAGGTGATGTCCACCCCGGCGTTTTGCAGCACGTCCTTGTTGTAGTACAGGGCAAGGGTGTTGGCGCCGATCGGCGTGCCGTACGTCTTGCCGCCCGACTGGCCGGCGGCGAGCAGGTTGGCGTCTACCGTGGAGGTGTCCAGCTTGTTCTCGTCGGTCGTGGTGAGCACGCCGGCTTCGGCCAGGGTCGACACCACCGGGTTGTCGACGATGAGGAGGTCCGCGGAGTTGTCCTGCTGCGCCGCCAGCAGCGCCTTGTTGGAGAGGTCGCTCGTGTCGAAGGCCGTCCGCTTGATCTTCACGCCGGCCTTGGTGCCGCAGGCATCCAGCAGCTTCGCCCAGGCCGACCCCTTGCCGAACTGCGGGTAGGGGTCCCAGACGGTGTACGTTCCGCTGTCGCCCTCGGCGCTCGTGCTGCCCGAGCCGGAGGAGCAGGCGGTGCCGGTGACGGCGACGACGGTCGACAGGGCCACTGTCGCGGTGAGGCGACGCCTGGGGATTCTACGCATTGCGGATTCCTTAGTTCTTGGCACAGGTGTGCTCGGGACGCCGTGTGGGCGTGCGAGGCCATGTCCGCACGGCCGGAGGGGAACGGTTCGGGACGCTGCGGGAGGAGGAGGTGGTCCGTGGAGCGGTGTCGTTCTTCAGGACCGCGGAGAGAGGCCGGCCGAGGCGTCGGCCGGGACCGCTCCGGCCGCGGGTCCGGTGCTGGAGCGCAGGGAGATCGGCGGCACAAGGAGGTGGTGCCGTGGTGCCGCGCCAGGATGGTCGAGGCGTTCCATGAGCAGTTCGACGGCGCGTCGGCCCATCTCCTCCGCCGGCACGTCCGCCGCGGTGAGCTGCGGGGTCACCGTCTCCGCCCATCGGCCGGCCACCACCCCGGTGACGGAGAAGTCGCGCGGCACATGGCGACCCGCCCGGGCGAGACCCCGGTAGATGCCTCCGAGAGCCGCCTCGTTGAGGGTGACCAGCGCCGTGGTGGCCGGGTCGTCGTGCAGGATGCGCTCCAGGCACGCCTGACCGGAGGCCGCGTCGTCCCCGCAGCAGTACGTCCGCACGGTGAGCCCGCGCTCGGCGGCGGCCTTGGTGAACCCTTCCAGCCCCCGGTGCGCGGACTCGTATCCGGTGCGCAGCAGTTGTTCCGGCCGGTTGACGAAAGCGATCGTGCGGTGGCCCAGGTCCGCCAGATGATGGACGCACGCCTCCGCCAGCCTGGTGTGGTCCAGGCCGACCCACCAGCCGTCCTCCGGATGCGCCGTACGACCGATGGCGACGCAGGGGAAGTCCAACTCGACCATGTGATCGACGCGGTCGTCCTCCAGCCTGATCTCCATCAGGATGGCGCCGTCCACCCGCCGCTCCCCCAGCAGGCGCTGGAACGAGCGGTCGCTGTCCACGCCGCTCGGTGACATCAGCACGTCGTAGTCGTGCGCCGCGGCGGCCTCCACCACACTGCCGATGAAATCGAGCTGCATCCCGGTGTAGTGATTGCCGGCCGGCGGGAACACCAGGCCGATCGTGCTGGTGCGGCCGTTGGCCAGGGCCCGGGCACTCGCGTTGGGCCGGTACCCCAGCTCGTCGATGACCCGCTGGATCTTCCGACGGGTCTCTTCGGACACGGCGCGCTTGCCACTGAGCGCGTAGGACACGGTGCTCCGGGAGACACCGGCCCGCTTGGCGATTTCACCGATGTTCACGGCAACTCCTCTGTCGAACCGGTTCGCACGGAAGAGGTGAGCGCACCCACCGGTCGTCCGAAGGTCTGGGGCTGGATGGTGATCACGACCGGTTGTCGAACCGGTTCGCTGAATGGAAGGTAGGGAGCACACCCATCGCTGTCAATGCTTCACGCAGAACATCTCGTGCTTTCCATAGCCCTTTGTCCGCCGCACAGTTCCCTGTGTCAGAGGCATTGCCGACGGATCGAGCCGGTGCTAGCTTCCCCCGAACCGGTTCGCAGCCCGTGTGCCCCCACCGTGCCGCGCCGAGCGGACGTCACTCCCGACACACCCCTGGGCCCCCCTTACGGGCCACAGGCGCGCCTTCTCGTGGGCCGTCGACATGTCGAACCGATTCGCTTTCCCTCCACCCAGCACGCGGACCTCCTGGAGACCTCAGTGCGAAGAAGAAGAATGACGGAAGCCGTTACCGCGGCGGTGGCGGTCCTTGCCGCCCTGCTCGCCGGCCCCGCGACCGGGACGGCCCGGGCGGCGGCACCGGAACAGCTCGTCATCGACCTCGCCACCGACACCGGCGCCTTCCACGGCGGGGCCTCCGGCTCCCTCTACGGTGTCTACGGCGACGGCGTGCCGAGCCGCAACCTCATCGAGGGCATGCGTCTGCGCACGGTCTCCACGAAGGCGCAGGACGGTCCGCAGCATCCGGGAGCCGACGCGCTGGAGATACTGCCGCCCTTCGTGGAGTCGGGCGGCAAGGACGTCTACATCTACATGACGGACATCTACCGAGGCTTCCCCTACCAGTGGCCGGGCGCCGACGGTCCCGCGCGCCTCGCGGACTTCAAGGAGAAGATCAAGAAGCAGGTCCGCCAGGTCATGACCATGGGCGACTACAAGGACCACGTCGTCTACGTCCCCTTCAACGAACCCGAGGGGAACATGTTCGGCACGGGCGACTGGAGCTACGACAAGGTCTCCTGGCTGGACGAACCCCGGCAGTTCTTCGCCGCGTGGAAGGAGGTCCATCACCTGATCAAGAGCCTCGACCCGGACGCGCGGATCGCGGGCCCCAACACCTCCCAGCTCTTCGGCCAGGTCAAGGGCTTCCTCCAGTACGCGAAGGACAACGACGTCGTGCCGGACGTGATGACCTGGCACGAGCTGTCCTCGCCCGCCGCGGTCCGCACCAGTGTGGCCAGGTACCGGGGGTGGGAGAAGGAGGTCGGGGTCGACCCGCTGCCGATCAACGTCAACGAGTACGGCCACAACTACCACCTGTCGGTGCCCGGCCAGGTCGTCCAGTGGGTCTCCGCCATCGAGGAGTCGAAGATCGACGCCGACCTGGCGTACTGGAACATCGACGGCAATCTCAACGACTCGGCCGTGGAGGCCAACAAGGGCAATGGCCAGTGGTGGCTGTTCAACGCCTACGGCCAGATGTCCGGGCACACGGTGCAGGTGACCGCCCCGCACCCCAACGCGCAGTACACCCTCCAGGGCGTGGCCACGCTCGACGAGGGCAAGAAGCAGTCGCGGGCCCTCTTCGGAGGCAAGAGCGGCGACGCGGACGTCGTCTTCCGCAACATCGACCCCGGGCTGTTCGGCACGACCGTGCGCGCCACCGTGCAGGAGATCCCCTGGACCGGACAGGTCGGCGACTCCGCGCAGCCGCTGCGGCTGGCCGACCGGAAGGTCGAGGTCGGCGCGGACGGCACGGTGACCCTGCCGATGCGGGACATGAACGAGATGTCGGCGTACCAGGTCATCCTCTCCCCCGGCGGCAGCGGCGGAGCGCCGGCCGCGCCCTCGGTGAGCTGGCGCAAGACGTACGAGGCGGAGAACGCCACCTACACCGGCGCGGGCTACTCCAGGAACGGCCCGGAGGGCACGCCCTCGAACGTGGGCAAGTTCGCCACGTCCGGCGCCTACAACGTGGGCGGGCTGCGCACCGGCTCCGACGGCGTCCTCGCCTTCGACGTCGAGGTTCCGCAGGACGGCACGTACGACCTGAGCGTCTTCGCCAACTCGTTCAACCAGTACGACCTGGTGAAGGAGCAGGGCCCGACCAACGTCTTCCTGCGCGTCGACGGCAAGGACTCGCAGGAGCTGCGGCTGCCGCTGGGTTACAAGTGGGTGGTGTGGGGGCACACCGACACGACGGTGAAGCTGACCGCCGGCAAGCACCGGATCACCCTCGCCGCACAGGACCCCGAGCTCGGCGTCACCAAGGGCGACGCGATCATCGACAAGATCGACCTCGGGCTGCGCGACGGCAACGTCACCCAGCCGGCCGTCTACGAGGCCGAGTACGCCGCGCTCGACGGCACCCGGCCCGTTTACAGCCGCTCCGGCACCTCCGGCCCCGGCACGGTACCCCTGGCCGACGGTGCCTCCACGACCTTCTGGGTCCACTCCCCCACCGACGGTGAATCCACCGTCGCCGTCGACCATCTGGGCGGAGGGTCGGCGAGCCTGGCGCTGAACGGTGAGAAGCTCCCCGCGCATCCGGTCGGGGGCGCCAGGAAGGGCACGGACACGGTCAAGCTGTTCCTCTCCGGCGGCATCAACAAGATCACCCTGACCGGTGTGTCTGGCCGGCTGAACCTCGACCGGCTGCGGGTCATGCCGTCGCGGGGAACCCTCAAGCCGACCGTCCACCAGGCCGAGGACGGCACCCTCACCGGTGCCGCCAAGTCAACCGCCGCCTACAGCTTCGCGGCGAACGGCAAGGCCGTCACAGACATCGGCGCCGGAAAGGCCAACGCCCTCAGCATCGACGTGACCGCCGCCCAGGCCGGACGGCACGCGCTGACCATCCGCTACTCCAACGCGGAACAGGCACCCGCCACCCACTACAACCCCGACCCGGTCGCCCGCCACGCCGACCTCTCCGTCAACGGCGGACCGGCCCGCCGTGTTCTGTTCCCGACGACCTTCCACTTCAACAACTTCTGGGAACTGACCGTCCCGGTCACCCTCGACAAGGGCAGGAACCGCCTGACCTTCATGGCGGAAGAGCTGCCGGACTTCGACGGCGACACCTACAACCAGTACGACCAACGGTCCCCGTACGCACCGGTGATCGACCAGATCGCCGTCACACCGCTGGCCGCCGGGTAACGCCCTCCCCATAGCGGCCGAGGCGAGGCACAGACGTCCCACGGTGCCTCGCCTCGGCTTCACTCGCCGGCGCGGTGGCCGGCCGGCTCGATGTATGACGAAATGTACGAGCGCCACCTCGGCACGCACGCCCCTGGGCCGACTGGTATGACGTCGCGCGGGTATGCCAATATCTGCGTCGGCGAGCTGAGATTTCAGCGGAACAGGCTGGCAGATTCTTTGCCGAAATGAGTAGAGAGGGATTTTCCACCGCACGTCGGCCGCTGCGGCGTGCTACTGTCGGTCTCAGTTGCAGTTGTGGTTCCCGAAAATTCAAGTGCTGTCCGGTCGGACGTTGTCCCACTGGAAACGCTTGTGTATATCCGGTCTTTTCCGGGTGGGGTGATCATCGCGGCGACTCGGCGTCCGCACGGTGCGGGCTCCGACGCACTGCCCCAAGGGAGAAATGACATGGCTGCTGGTACCGTGAAGTGGTTCAACGCGGAAAAGGGCTTCGGCTTCATCGAGCAGGAGGGTGGCGGCGCTGACGTGTTCGCCCACTACTCGAACATCGCCGCCCAGGGCTTCCGCGAACTGCTGGAGGGCCAGAAGGTGAACTTCGACATCGCGCAGGGCCAGAAGGGCCCGACGGCCGAGAACATCGTTCTCGCCTGACGCCGCGCATCGCGTACTTGTAGCTGGGGCCCGCATCCCTCGGGGTGCGGGCCCCAGCTACAAGCGTTTCCCGCAGTGATTTCACCTGCGGCAGACAAGCAGGAAATCCGTAGGCCGCACCGCACACGGATCGTTCTTCAGGGGGCAGTCGCACCCCTTCACAGCCACAGCGCAGTGGATACTTCAAGTATTGAGCCCATGCGCCGCGCTACCTATTTCAGCTTATTTAAGTGCTTGCGAATCTGATGACGGATAAATCCGCGCAATCGCAAGCCGCCACCCCACCGGCCCTTTCTTGCAATTCTCCGTGCCGCTCATAGTGCGGGAATTCCTTGATATGTGCCGTATCGAGGAAGGTTCCGCATGAACCGCACACGCACGAACGACCGCTATGCCCGCAGCCGTAACGGCAGTGTCGACTCCGGAAAGGGTGGCAGCCGCTTCGGCTCGTCGGCCGCGCGCCGACCGGCCGGTCCGAGCCGTTCAGGCGGTTACGGCCGTCGGCCCGCCGCCGTCCAGGGAGAGTTCGCTCCCCCTCGGACGATCACCCCCGCGCTGCCCGCCGTGGAGGGCTTCGCCGATCTCGACATGCCCGGTGAGCTGCTGGCCGCGCTCGGCTCGGCCGGCGTCACCGTACCGTTCCCGATCCAGGCCGCGACCCTCCCGAACTCCCTCGCCGGCCGCGATGTCCTCGGCCGCGGGCGCACCGGTTCCGGCAAGACGCTCGCCTTCGGCCTGGCCCTGCTCGGTCGTACGGCCGGGCAGCGCGCCGAGCCCCGGCAGCCGCTGGGGCTGATCCTCGTACCGACGCGTGAACTGGCGCAGCAGGTCACCGACGCTCTCACCCCGTACGCCCGCTCTCTCAAGCTGCGACTGGCCACGGTGGTGGGCGGGATGTCGATCGGCAGGCAGGCGAGCGCGCTGCGCGGTGGAGCCGAGGTCGTCGTCGCCACTCCGGGACGCCTCAAGGACCTCATCGACCGCGGCGACTGCCGGTTGAACCAGGTCTCCATCACCGTCCTCGACGAGGCCGACCAGATGGCCGACATGGGCTTCATGCCGCAGGTCACCGCGCTGCTCGACCAGGTCCGCCCCGAGGGCCAGCGCATGCTGTTCTCCGCCACCCTCGACCGCAACGTCGACCTGCTCGTGCGGCGCTACCTGACCGATCCGGTCGTGCACTCCGTCGACCCCTCGGCCGGCGCCGTCACGACGATGGAGCACCACGTACTCCACGTCCACGCCGCCGACAAGCACGCGGCCACCACCGAGATCGCCGCACGCGACGGCCGCGTGATCATGTTCCTGGACACCAAGCACGCCGTCGACAGGCTGACCCAGGACCTGCTCAACAGCGGAGTGCGGGCCGCCGCCCTGCACGGCGGCAAGTCCCAGCCGCAGCGCACCCGCACCCTGGCGCAGTTCAAGACCGGACACGTCACCGTGCTGGTGGCCACCAACGTCGCGGCCCGCGGCATCCACGTCGACAACCTCGACCTCGTCGTCAACGTCGACCCGCCGACCGACCACAAGGACTACCTCCACCGGGGCGGGCGCACGGCCCGCGCCGGTGAGTCCGGCAGCGTCGTCACGCTCGTCACACCGAGCCAGCGACGCGGCATGGTCCGCCTCATGTCGGACGCCGGGATCATGCCGCAGACCACCCAGGTCAGCTCGGGCGACGAATCCCTCAGCCGGATCACCGGAGCCCAGACCCCGACCGGCATCCCGGTCGTCATCACCGCCCCGGTGGCCGAGCGCCCCAAGAAGCGCGGTGGCACCTCACGCGGCCGACGCCGCCCCGCCTCGGCTCCCCGGCGTTCCCCCGCACCGCAGTCCCCCGCAGGTGCGGCCGCGTAGAGCAGTCGTGGTCAGGAATTCGTCCCGTCTTCCCAGGAGGCACCCTTTGGCAATGGTCCAGTTGCAGACTCGCTCCATGAGCGCTCGTTCCGCGCACAGCCCGGTGGCCGACGCCATGGACGCAGCCGCGCCGCACCTCTGGTACGACATGACCGTCGAGGTGGCGCTGTCCGTCATGGCCGCCGCGCGTGCGGAGCGGCTGATCGTCTGCGATGAGGACGGCCGGTGCGTCGGCCTGGTCACCCGGGCCCGGCTGGCCGCCGTGAGGAACGGCTCCGGATACACCGACCGGATCCGTCTGGGTGACAGCAGCGGCAGCGAGCCGCTCGTCTCACCCTTGGCCACGAGGGCCGAAGCCGGGGACGTCATGTCCTTCGGGCGGCTCGGGCCCGTGCCCGTGGTCGGCGAACACGGCGGTGTCCCGGGCGTCCTCGCGCTCTCCCGCTGAACCGCCGGACGGTGGTCGGTCCCGTTTCCTCTCCTGCCTGTGAGGCATCATGCGCTGTGTCATTGCCCGCTTCCCGTTCGATCTGACCAAGAGCGGCGTGCTGGAATCGATGAAGGGCGTCAAGCCCGAACCGGTCACCGGCGAGTCCGTGATCATCGGACGACGCCACTACCCCGTCAAGCAGGTCGGCCAGGTCATCACCCGTCAGGATCGCCGCGATTTCAGCGCCGGCGAGGTCATGAGGGCCATGGCCGGGCTCGGCTTCACCTGCCGCACCTGGCCCGAGACGGCACCCGCCCCCATCGACAGTCCGTTGCAGCGGGCTTCCACGATGCTCGGCGCCCCCCTGTCTCTCTGACCGACGCGACAGGCGCGCGCTGACACCAGAACAGCAGTGAGGGCCCGACCGGCGCGCGCCGGTCGGGCCCTCACTGCGTGACCGCACTCTCCGCTCGGGCACTCCGTCCGCCTGGGTCGCTTATCCCCAAAGCACCCTGCCTGGTCGGTCGCCCTCTTCCAGGCATAAGGGAGACACAGTTCCAGGCCCTGCAGATGGAGTAAATCTGTCGTGACCGCTGTAGACATTGCTGTCGGCAGAGGCTAGTGTTCTCGTCGTAGCCCAGAAGTCGATGGGCACGGCAGAGACGAACTGCCGTGCAAGAGGTCGAAGGAGCGGCACGGCAGCGGAGTGGCGGAGCCGGAAATGGTGGGTTCCTCCACTGGCTGCCGGGCCGAGCGACCCCAGGGGTCGCGCAGCAGTACCGCACAACCGCAGTAAAGACGGATCAACCGAAACAGGTTAGGAGCCGAACGCCATCAGGATCGCCCGGGCCGGGTAAGAGCGCCCGGGTACCGCAGGCCCCGGATTGGAAGGTGGTCCCCGGTCACGCATCCGCGATCCCCGCAGCCCCGCCCTCCCAGGCGGATCGCAGCGGACAAAGAAGGCCGGCTGATGTCAGTCGGCAGATGGTGTTGAAAGCTCGGGGCCCGGGGGGCGGGCGGGGGCCGGGGCCCTCCCCGACCCCCCCCAAAAAAAAGAGCTCCCCCCCCCCTCCGTGCCCCC
>NZ_JBVISR010000015.1:0-213041 GCF_055575415.1 Streptomyces sp. NPDC034099
TCTACTATGCACGCCCGTGGAGGGGGTGTGGGGGGGGGTCCCCGGTATGTGAACCTCCCCCCTCTTGGTTGGGGGGGGGTGTCGCGGGCGGTGACCCTGGGGGGGGGGCGGGGGGCGGCGCGCCCCCCCCGCCCCTCTTGCAGGCCGTCTCCGACCCACACATGCCCGTTCATGTCTGGTTGAGTCCGAATGCTTCTGCTTGCTGTTTACTTTCCGGAAAACCGGGCGTAGCCTCCCAGAGAAACCACAGGTTCGGGCACAGGTCGGAGGTGAACGGTCATGTACGCACCGGAGCGGCAGCAGGAGATCCTCCGACTCGCCCGGGACGGCGGCCGGGTGGACGTGGTGTCGCTGGCCGAGGAGTTCCAGGTGACGGCGGAGACCATCCGCCGCGATCTCAAGGCGCTCGACCGCGCCGGTCTGCTCCGCCGGGTGCACGGCGGAGCGATCCCGGCCGGGCGGCTCGACTTCGAACCGGACCTCGCCGAGCGCGAGTCCACGGCCGCCGACGAGAAGGACCGCATCGCCAGGGCGGCCCTCGCGGAGCTGCCGGCCGAGGGCACGATGATCCTCGACGCCGGTTCCACGGTGGCCCGCATGGCCGCGGCGATCCCGCCGGAGGCCTCGCTGACCGTGGTCACCCACAGCCTGCCCATCGCCGCCCGCCTCGCCGACCACCCCGGCATCCAGCTCCACCTGGTCGGAGGGCGCGTGCGGCACCGTACGCGCGCCGCCGTGGACGCCTGGGCCCTGCGCGCGTACGGCGAGATCCGCGCCGACGTGGCCGTGGTGGCGGCCAACGGCTTCTCCGTGGAGCACGGCCTGACCACCCCCGACCTCGCCGAGGCCGCCGTCAAGCGGGCCGCCCTGACCGCCGCCCGGCGCGTGGTGCTGCTCGCCGACTCCTCCAAGTACGCCCAGGAGCACTTCGCCCGCTTCGGCGCCCTGAGCGACGTGGACCTGCTGATCACCGACAACGGACTGACCCCCGAGGACGCGGGCGGCATCGAGCGCGCCGGCACGGAAGTAGTACGCGCATGATCCTGACCGTCACCCCCAACCCGTCGCTGGACCGCACCTACGAGGTGCCCTCCCTCGACCGCGGCGAGGTCGTCCGCGCCACCGGCGAGCGGGTCGACCCCGGCGGCAAGGGTGTGAACGTCTCGCGCGCGGTGACCGCCGCCGGGCAGCGCACCGTGGCGGTGCTGCCGCTGGGCGGGGCCCCGGGCGCACTCGTCGCCGACCTGCTCGACGCGCAGGGCATCGAGGTCGCGCCGGTGCCGATCACCGGGCCCACCCGTTCCAACATCGCGCTCGCCGAGGCCGACGGCGTCCTGACCAAGATCAACGCGCCGGGCCCCGAACTCACCCCGGCCGAACGGGAACTGCTGCTGGAGACCGTACGGCGGCAGTCGCCCGGCGCGGACTGGATCGCCTGCTGCGGCAGCCTGCCCCGCGGACTCGCCCCGTCCTGGTACGCCGACCTGGTCGCCCGGGCGCACGCCGCCGGGGTCCGCATCGCCCTGGACACCTCCGGACCGGCCCTGCTGCGGGCCCTGCGCGAGCGGCCCGACGTGGTCAAGCCGAACGCCGAGGAGCTGGCCGAGGCCGTCGGGCGTCCGCTGGCCACGGTCGGCGACGCGGTGAAGGCCGCCGAGGAACTGCGGGAGCTGGGCGCGCGTTCCGTGCTCGCCAGCCTCGGCGCCGACGGGCAGCTGCTCGTGGACGACGCGGGCACCTGGTTCGGCACCGCCCGCGTGGACGCCGTCCGCAGCAACGTCGGCGCCGGGGACTCCTCCCTCGCCGGTTTCCTCGTCGCCGGGGGCACCGGCCCCGGCGCCCTCGCCTCGGCCGTCGCGCACGGCGCCGCCGCCGTCCAGCTGCCCGGCAGCGTGATGCCGACGCCGCACGACCTGGACCCGGCCGCCGTCACGGTCACCTCCGAGGTGCCCGTGAACCGCGCGCTGAAGGAGCCGGCGTCATGAACCCCGGTCCCTTCCGCGGCCCGTCCCACGGCTCCCTCCCCAGGGCCGTCCCCGACCCCCACCGCTGTGCCCCCGTCCCCCTCCCCGCCCCCGCCCCTCACCCCACGTTCCGGGCGATACGCGAGCTAAGGAGCCCGCGATGAGCGACATGATCACCGCGGACCTGGTCGACCTCGACCTGTCCGCCGACACCAAGGAAGCGGCGGCGCGCGCCCTCGCCGAGCGGATGGTGGCCCTGGGCCGGGTGACCGACCTGGAGGGCTTCCTCGCCGACGTGGCCGCCCGTGAGGCGCAGATGCCGACCGGCCTCGACGGCGGCATCGGCATCCCGCACTGCCGCAGCGAGCACGTCACCGAGCCGACGCTCGCCTTCGGGCGCAGCACGGCCGGCGTCGACTTCGGGGCGGCGGACGGCCCGGCCGACCTGATCTTCCTGATCGCCGCTCCGGCGGGCGCCGACGACGCCCACCTGACGATCCTCTCCTCGCTGGCCCGGCAGTTGATGAACACCGAGTTCACCGACGCGCTGCGCTCGGCGGGTGACGCGGCGGCCGCCGCCGCGCTGATCCGCGGGGAGGAACCGGAACCGGCACCGGCCGAGGACGCCGGTGCCCCCGAGGAGCCCGCGGACCACGCGGACACCGGGGCGGTCCCGGCGGCGGCCTCCGCCGGGGCCGCCCCGGGCAGCACCGGCCGGGATTCCGGCGGGCCCGACCGCCCGTTCCGGATCGTCGCCGTCACCTCCTGCCCCACCGGCATCGCGCACACCTACATGGCGGCCGAGTCGCTGGAGAACGCGGGCCGCGAGGAGGGCGTCGAGGTCGTCGTCGAGACCCAGGGCTCGGCCGGGTTCACCCGGCTCGACCCGGCGGTGATCGCGGCGGCGGACGGCGTGATCCTCGCCCACGACGTGGCCGTGCGCGAGAAGGACCGCTTCGCCGGGAAGCCCACCGTCGACACCGGCGTCAAGGCGGCCATCAACCGGCCCGGCGAGCTGATCGGCGAGGTCCGCGACAAGGCGGCCCGCGGCGAGGTCACGGCCTCCGCCGCCGGCGGCCGGGGCGGTGACGGCGGCGCGACGCCCGTCGAGCGCGGCGGCGAGTCCGGCGAGGGCTACGGCACCAAGCTCCGCAAGTGGCTGATGTCCGGCGTCAGTTACATGGTCCCGTTCGTCGCCGCGGGCGGTCTGCTGATCGCCCTGGGCTTCGCGATCGGCGGCTACGAGATCAACAAGGCGCCCTCCGTGATGGACCACTTCGTGTGGACCCAGGCCGACAGCTGGGCGGCGCTGCTGTTCCAGATCGGCGGCGTGGCCTTCGCCTTCCTCGTCCCGGTGCTGGCCGGCTACATCGCCTACGGCATGGCCGACCGGCCGGGCCTGGTCCCCGGCTTCGTCGGCGGCTCGATCGCGCTGACCATCAACGCCGGGTTCCTCGGCGGTCTCGCGGCCGGTCTGATCTCCGGCGCGGTGGTGCTGGCGATCCAGCGGGTACCGATACCGAAGGCACTGCGCGGCATCATGCCGGTGGTGGTGATCCCGCTCGTCTCGGCGGCGGTCGTCGGGTTCCTGATGTTCGTCGTGATCGGCAAGCCCATCGCGTCCGCCCAGTCCGGGATGACCGACTGGCTCAACGGACTGTCCGGCGCCAACGCGGTCCTGCTCGGCGCGCTGCTCGGCCTGATGATGTGCTTCGACCTCGGCGGCCCGGTCAACAAGGTCGCCTACACCTTCGCCACCGCGGGCATCGCGGTCGCCAGCCCCAGCGACTCGGCGATGAAGATCATGGCGGCGGTGATGGCGGCCGGCATGGTCCCGCCGCTGGCGATGGCCCTGGCCACCACGGTGCGCGGCCGGCTCTTCAACGCCGCCGAGCGCGAGAACGGCAAGGCCGCCTGGGTCCTGGGCGCCTCCTTCATCTCCGAGGGCGCCATCCCGTTCGCCGCGGCCGACCCGCTGCGCGTCATCCCGTCCTCGATGGTGGGCGGCGCGGTCACCGGCGCCCTGTCGATGGCCTTCGGCGCCACGCTGCGCGCCCCGCACGGCGGCATCTTCGCGGTCCCGCTGATCGGCAACCCGCTGCTCTACCTGGTCGCCATCGCGGCCGGGGTCTGCGTCACCACGGCCCTGGTGATCGTCCTCAAGGGGCTGCGCAAACCGGTGACGGGCACCTCGGCCCAGGGACCCGGCGGGGGCGCGGGCCCGTCGGCCCCGACGCCGGGGGCCGAGCGGCCGGTGGCCGCCTAACGGGCCGGACGGGAGCGGGGCGCGCTACGGGGAGACCTGCGCCGCGCGCCGCTCCATCGCCCGGCGGGCCGTGTCCTCGCTGGCGTACACCTCGCACATGTGGCGCCCGTCCGGCGTCGCCGTGTGCTCCACCTCCCACAGGGAGACCTCCGCGCCG
This sequence comes from Streptomyces sp. NPDC034099, assembly GCF_055575415.1. NCBI lineage: Bacteria > Bacillati > Actinomycetota > Actinomycetes > Kitasatosporales > Streptomycetaceae > Streptomyces > Streptomyces sp. NPDC034099. Next base: position 4,388 of record NZ_JBVISR010000015.1, read on the forward strand.
TCGCGCAGCAGGAACGCGTGCTCGTAGAGCGAGAAGCCGATCCGGGCGCGGCCCGCGCGGCCGGGACCGCCGAAGGCCTGGGAGATCTGGTGCCCGCACGCCGTCGACAGCCGGTCGGCGAGGTCGGCGTCGGGCCGGTCCGCGTTCTCCGCGCGGCGCAGCAGCCGGCGGGCGTGGTCCGCGGAGGCGTCGGGGACGTAGGCGTGGCGCGGGGTGGGCACGGGGGACAGCTGCACCTGCACCGGCAGCTCGAAATCCGGGGTGTCGGGCGGCAGGGCCAGCCGGGAGCCGGCGGCGCGCAGCTCCTCCTCGTCCACGTAGACCTCGTGCTGCGGCTCGCTGCCCGGGGCGGTGTTGTGCACCAGCTCCCAGAGCGTGAGCGCCGAGCCGTCCGCGAGCAGCCAGGTGTGCCGGTACGTCTCGCGGTGCAGCCCCGCGCTGTGGTGCGCGGAGTGCAGCGAACCGTCGTGCGCCAGCGCACAGTCCAGTCGCCGCAAAGTCTCGTCGGGCAGCTCGAATGAGTTCAGGGCACGCCCGAGCAGCCGCATGAGGTGCTCCTCCGGAGACTCGGGCGACTCGGGTGGTTCGTACGCTGCCGTCTCGTACGGAACGCTCAAGGTTTCTCCCGGCGTTGCTGCATGTCACCTTGTGGGTGCATACCGTAGCCCCTCGGTCGGACATCATGTCCGGGAACCGAGAAAACGTACGCACGAAAAACGCGGGGGCCGCGCGAAAAGTTTCCGCGCGACCCGACGAACCGTCAAAATTCCCTGCTCACAGGCCGATCAGCCGGCGCTTTGGGCGGTCCACTCGCTCCAGGGCATGTTCCAGCCGTTGAGGCCGTTGTCCGGCGCGACCGTGTCGTCCGGGGAGTTCTTGACGATGACGACGTCCCCGATGAGCGAGTTGTCGTAGAACCACTTGCCCGGGGTGTCGCCCTGCGCGCCCTGGGCGTCCGCCAGCCCGACGCAGCCGTGGCTGGTGCCCTGTGCGCCGAAGGGCGGATTGCCGCGGTTGTACCAGTAGTTGCCGTGGATGAAGGTGCCGGACTGGCTCAGCCGCATCGCGTGGGGCACGTCCGGGATGTCGTACTCGCCGCCGAACCCGACGGTCGACCCGTTCATCCGGGTCTGCTCGGACTTCTCCGAGATCACCATCTGCCCGTTGTACGTCGGGTTCGAGGCGCTGCCCGCCGAGATCGGGACCGACTTGAGCGTCTTGCCGTCCCGCACCACCGTCATGGTCTGCGTGTTCACGTCCACCGTGGAGACCTGCGAGCGGCCCACGGTGAAGGTGACGGTCTTCTTCTGCACGCCGTAGAGGCCGTTCGCGCCCTCCACCCCGTCCAGGTCGATCTTCATCGTGACCTTGGAACCGGCCTTCCAGTACTCCTGGGGCCGGAAGTCGAGCCGCTGCCCGCCGAACCAGTGCCCGACCACCTCCTGCCCGCTGCTGGAGGTGACCTTGATGTGCGACTGCACGCTCTTCCTGTCGCTGATCGCCTTGTCGAAGGTGAACGACACCGGCATGCCCACCCCGACCGTGCTGCCGCCGTCCGGGGTGTACGTGCCGACGAAGCTGTTGTCCGGGGAGACGGTGGTGAAGACCGAGTCGGCGGCGGCCGTGCGGCCGTTGTCGTCCTTCGCCTGCGCCGTGATCCGGTACTTCGTGCCCCGCTCCAGCTGCTCCTTCGGCTTCCAGCTGCCGCCGTCGCCGGACACCGCGCCCGGCACGGCGGCACCCGTCTCCGCGACGGTCATCTTCACCTCGGTCAGCTTGCCGTCGCTGACCTTCACACCGGTCGAGTTGATCGAGGCGCCGGTCGACCCGTCCTTGGCCGAGATCACGAGCTTCGCGACCGAGGTGTCGGCGGACCCGGCGCCGCCCCTGCCGTCCTTCTCGTCGTCGGCGCTGGCGCTTCCGCCGCAGGCGGTGAGGGTGAGGGCGCCGACCACCAGGGCGGCACAGGCCCCCAGTACGCGCCGCGTGGCTATGTCCGGCGTTGTCACGGGCTGCTCCAGGTTCGGGTGTGGTGCGGGTGTTCGCTTCAGCCGTGTAGAGGTGCCCGGGGACCCGTGGGGTTCCCCCCGGCCGCCCGGAACACCGACACGTGACAAAACCCGGACAATCGCAACGGGGCCGAGTCAACTGCCCCTGGACACACCCCCGCAGGCCGCCGCGAGCGCCGCTCCTCACCCCTCTCGTCGCACCTCGCCGTACAGCTCCCCGTACGACGGCCAGGCCCCGCCCGGACCGTCCACCGGGTCGGCGGCCCGCACCGCGCGCACGATCGCCCGGGTCACCACGTCCGCGCCCGCCGCCAGCACCTCGTTCAGCGCGAGCGGCTGCCCGGCGTCGAGCGGACGCGCCCCGGTCGCCAGGGCGAACACCGTGTCCCCGTCGCTGAGCAGATGCACGGGCCGTACGGCACGGGCGATGCCGTCGTGCGCGGTGCCGGCCAGCTTCTGCGCCTGCGCCTTGGACAGGCCGGCGTCGGTGGCGACCACGGCGAGCGTGGTGTTCAGCGGCGGCGTCGCGTTCCTCGCCGCGACCTCGGCCAGCCGGCGCCCAGCGGCCCCGTGGACGTCCGGCGCCGGGTACTCCACCGGCCCGCCCCGGAACAACTCCCCGTACAGCACCCCCGTCTCCGGGTCCGTCGCCGACCCCGCCGCGTTGGCCACCACCAGCGCCGCCACCGTGACCCCCGAGTCCAGCACGGTGCTCGCGGTGCCCACACCCCCCTTCAGCGTGCCGACCACAGCGCCCGTGCCCGCCCCGACACACCCCTCGGCCACCCGCGCGCCCGGCGTGCTCGCGTGCGCCGCCTCCGCCGCCGCGTAGCCGGTGGCCGCGTCCGGCCTGGCCCGGAAGTCGCCCCCGCGGCCCAGGTCGAAGACGCAGGCCGCGGGCACCACCGGCACCACGTGTGCCGGGTCGGGACCGACCCGCACCCCGCGTCCCCGCTCCTCCAGCCAGGCCATCACTCCCGAGGCCGCGTCCAGCCCGTAGGCGCTGCCGCCGGTCAGCACCACCGCCTGGACCTTCTGCACGAGGTTGCGCGGATCGAGCGCGTCGGTCTCCTTGGTGCCGGGGCCGCCGCCGCGCACATCCACGCCGGCGACCGCCCCGCCCTCCGGCGCGAGCACCACCGTCGTCCCCGTGAGCCACCCGTCTCCGGCACGCGTCGCATGCCCCACCAGCAGACCGGCGACATCCGTCAATGCGTCAACTGTCATACCGCCAGTCTCGTCCAGCCACCGGCGACGGGGCGGGAACCGACGGCGACGCGGGAACCGACGGCGACACGGGACCCGGCGGGGTCCGGCACCGCCTCAGGCGGCCGGAGCCGTCGTGCGCCGCTCCCTCTCGGTACGCCGTGCGGTCAGCGCCACCCCGGCCGCCACGGTCAGGGCCAGGACGATCCCCGCCACGAGCACCGCCTCGGCGCCGAGGAAGGTGCAGCCGAGCACCAGGATCGCGGCCGTCGGCAGCACGAGCTGCTCGGCGACGCCCACCTTGAAGTGCCGCGCGTGCAACGCCCACACCGTGAGCAGGAACACCGCCGTCGGCAGGGTCACCGCGGCCGACGCCGCCGGTGCGGAGATGTGCGCCTTGCCCACGGCCTGCTCCACCGCCACCTCCAGCCCCGCCCCGATCGCCGCCGCCGACGCGAACACCAGGTAGTGGCCGTAACCCCACAGGAAGGACTGTCGGCTGGACCTCAGATAACTGTGGACGGGCACCACGAAGTAGATCCACCAGGCCGCGAAGACGATCAGCAGTCCGCCGGCCGCGATCGGGAGCACCTCGCCCAGCGCGTCGTTCTCCTCGATGCCCGACTTCACCGCGACCGTGGCCGCGGCGATGGTCTCGCCGAGCACGATGATCGTGAGCAGCCCGTACCGCTCGGAGATGTGGTGCGGATGCCAGGACGACGGGTGCTTGCGCTCGGCGAACACCGGCACGCACAGCTCCAGCACCACCATCACCAGGAACAGCCAGCCGCGGCCGCTCTCCGGCAGGAACAGCAGTCCCAGCCAGCCGATCTGGCAGAGCAGCACGCCGACCGAGTACCTCCGCGCCATGGTGCTCTCCGGCGGCGCCGCGGACCGGCCCGCCCTGAGCCACTGTGTCGCCAGGGCGACCCGCATGATCACGTAGCCGATGACGACGGCCACCCAGTCGTGGTCCTCGAAGGCCCGGGAGACCCCGGCCGCCAGGACCAGCACACCGGCGATCTGGACCAGTGTGACGACCCGGTAGAGGACGTCGTCGTTGTCGTAGGCCGAGGCGAACCAGGTGAAGTTCATCCACGCCCACCAGATGGCGAAGAAGACCATCGCGTAGTTGAGGACGCCCTCGCCGGCGTGCCCCTCGGCGACGGAGTGCACCAGCTGGACGCCCGCCTGGGCGATGGCGACGACGAAGCAGAGGTCGAAGAAGAGCTCCAGCGGCGTGGCGACGCGGTGCGGTTCGTGCCGGTGGCGGGCTTTCAGCCGGCGCACCGGAGGGTGGCCTTCGGGCGGCGGCCCGGCGGGCGCGCTCGTGGAGGAGGAACTGGACATCATGCTCCCAGCACAGCAGAGACGGTGCGGATGTGCTTGCGGACCCCCTCCGCCGGGACGAGCGGGGCGGACGGGACGTCGCCCACGGAGCGAGCCGTACCCTGGGAGCATGAGTACCACCCCCGAACCCGAGCACCGCGCGCCCAGGCCCGCGCTGGTCTTCGACGATCCGCTGGACCAGCAGAGCTCGGACGACACCGACCGCGGCTGGGGCGAGCGGCCCGAGGGCGACAGCGCGGCCGACCTGAAGCGCTTCCTCGACGAGAAGCCGCCCCACCACCTGTGAACCGCGGGCGCGGGCGCTACGAGCGGTCGTGCCCCGAACCGCGCTGGGCGACCAGCGCGTCGCGGATCTCCTTGAGCACCTCCAGCTCGGAGACCTCGATGACCTCCTCGGCGCTCTCCTTCGCCTTGCGGCGGGCCTCCTGCCGGGCCAGGTACTTCGACATGGGCAGCACCATCAGGAAGTAGACGACGGCCGCGGTGATCAGGAACGTGAGGGTGGCACCCAGCACGTGGCCCCACAGGATCCGCACGCCCGTCGCGCTGTCGCCGGTCCCGGTGCACGGGCCCTTCAGACAGGAGCTGTAGCTGTCCAGACTCTGCGTGCCGAACGCCCCGACCAGCGGGTTGATGACCCCCTCCACCACCGAGTTGACGATCTTGGTGAAGGCGGCGCCGATGACGACCGCCACCGCCAGGTCGATGACGTTGCCGCGCATCAGGAAGGCCTTGAAGCCCTGCCAGACGCTCGGCTCCTTCTTCTCGCTCACGGTGGGAGCACTCCTCGCTTGAACAGGTGTAGGAACCAAACGCTCCGCAACCTACGACAGCGTTGGGCCGTCCTGTCCAATCCGATCCCTCGAGCGAGCGTCTTGACCGGCTCAGCACAGGGTCACCGCCAGCCGCTCCGTGGTACCCGCGCCGACCAGCCGGTGGGCGGTGGCGCGCGGCACCGAGACGACGACCAGCGCCCCGCCCGCCGACGGATCCGCCACGGGCTCCGGCACCTTCGTCACCCGCACCCCGCGCGCGAGCACGGAGGCGTCGCCCGCACCGCCGTCGCCGGTCGCGACGACGTCGACCCGGTCGCCCGGCCTGAGCAGCCGCACCGTGCCCGCGTCGGCGATGCGCACCGGCGCCGCCACGAGCCGGGCGCCGTGCCGCTCGCCCACGGGATCGGCCACCGGGTGTCCGCGAGCCCGTCGCGTGTCCTGCCCGCCGGCCCCCGGATGCGGGCCCGCCGCCACCAGCGCGGCGGCGGTGACCGCGAGTCCGGCGGCCAGGGCACGCCGTCGGTGCGCCACGAGCCGGTGCAGGGCACGGTGCCCGCCGCGCACCCGCACCGGCGCGAAGTGCGGCACCTCGCGGGTGGGCGGGGCGTCGGTGCCGGGCGGAAGCGGGGAAGCGACCGAGGAGGGCAGGGCGGGACGGAACACGGTGACCACCACCTGTGACGAGGGACCGGCTTGCGCTCCCACGATGAGGCTTCTCGCCGCGTCCCGCCGAAGCCCGTGGATCACCCACCGGTTGTGGACAACTCCCTCACCGGAACGGGTCGTTCCAAATCCCGTCCACGCCCACCGGCCCTACGGCAGCGCGATCCCCGGATCCATCCCGCCCAGCGCCGTCCCGCACGGGCAGTCCCGCTCCCCGGTCGCCGGCAGCGCGGCCACCGCGTCGAACAGCACGCCCCGCAGCCGGTCCACGTTCGCCGCGAACACCCGCAGTACCTCCTCGTGCGAGACGCCCTCGCCGCTCTCGGCGCCCGCGTCCAGGTCGGTCACGAGGGTCAGCGAGGTGTAGCAGAGCTCCAGCTCACGGGCGAGGGCCGCCTCCGGGTGGCCGGTCATGCCCACCACCGACCAGCCCTGCGCCCGGTGCCACAGGGACTCCGCACGGGTCCCGAAGCGGGGCCCCTCGACCACGACCAGGGTGCCGCCGTCCACGGGTTCCCAGTCCTGACCCCGGGCCGCCTTCAGCGCGGCGGCCCGCCCGGTGGGGCAGTACGGGTCGGCCAGCGACACGTGCACCACGTTGGGCACCGAGCCGTCGGGCATCGGCAGCCCGTCGAAGTAGGTCGACGGGCGGGACTTCGTGCGGTCGACGAACTGGTCCGGCACCAGCAGCGTGCCCGGCCCGTACTCGGGGCGCAGGCCGCCGACGGCGCACGGGCCGAAGACCTGGCGCGCGCCCACCGAGCGCAGCGCCCACAGATTGGCGCGGTAGTTGATCCGGTGCGGCGGCAGATGGTGGCCGCGGCCGTGCCGGGGAAGGAAGGCGACCCGCCGGCCGGCGATCCCACCGACGAAGAGGGAGTCGCTGGGCGGCCCGTACGGGGTGTCCACCCGGACCTCGGTGACGTCGTCGAGGAACGAGTAGAACCCGGAGCCGCCGATCACACCGATCTCGGCCTGCACATTCTCGGGCTGCACATTCTCGGCCTGCGCGTTCTGGGCCGTCACCTTGTTCGCCATGCCCGCACCCTAACCGCCCCGCACCACGCCGAGGACCCCGTCGTCGGACGACGACAGGGTCTCGTAAGGAAGGGGGCCCGCGGGCGGTGAGAAGCGGGTGCTACGCGGCGGTGGAGCCCGCGGAGGAGCTGCCGGACCCCGAGGAGGACGACGAGGACGACGACGAACCCGAGTCCGAGGACGACGAAGAAGCCGAGGACGAGGCCGCCTTCGAGGACGACGACGCCGGCGAACTGCTCGACGAGCTGCCGCGGCTGTCGTTGCGGTAGAAACCGGAGCCCTTGAAGACGATGCCGACCGCCGAGAACACCTTCTTCAGGCGGCCCTGGCAGTTCGGGCATTCGGTGAGGGCGTCATCGGTGAACTTCTGCACCGCCTCGAGGCCCTCGCCGCACTCGGTGCACTGGTACTGGTACGTCGGCACTGTCTTCCTCCTGGCACTCTCACTCGATGAGTGCTAACGACGGTCTATAGTGACCTATTCCTCGGGATCAGTCCACTGCGGCGGGCGCGCGGTGACCGACACCACGTGCGACCGTGCGGCCGTGGGACCGCGGCGCCAGCCGCGAGCGCAGTGCCACCAGGACCGCCAGCGCCAGGACCGTGCCGCCCATCGGCACCAGGAATCCGGCGCCGTCCCAGAACCGGTCCTCCAGCTGTCCGGCGACGGTCACGGCCGCCGCCTGGCCCAGCGCGACGGCGCCGGTCAGCCAGGTGAAGGCCTCGGTACGGGCGCCCGCCGGGACCAGGCCCTCGACCAGGGTGTAGCCGGTGACGATGGCGGGCGCGACGCACATGCCGACCAGCAGGCCGAGGCCCGCGAGGACGAGCACCGAGTGCGCGGCCCACAGGCCGGACGCGGTCAGCGCGAGGGCGGCGTAGCCGACCAGGAGGCGCTGCCGCGGGGCCACCTTCCAGGCGATGGCGCCGCAGGCCAGTCCGGAGATCATGTTGCCCGCCGCGAAGACGCCGTACAGGACGCCGTTCAGACCGGGCTCGCCGATCGACTCGGTGAACGCCGCCAGCGACACCTGCATGCCGCCGAAGACGGAACCGATGCCCAGGAAGGCGACGATCAGTACCCGCACGCCGGGGACCCGCAGGGCGGAAACGTGCTCCACGCGCGCGTGGCCGCCGTCGGCGGCGCCGACCTGCGGCTGGGTGCTCTTCTGCGCGGCGAACAGCAGGCCGCCCACCAGGGTGAGCGCGGCCTCCGTGACCAGGCCCGCGGCGGGGTCGACGGCGGTGCACAGGGCGGTCGCCAGCAGGGGGCCGAGGACGAAGGTCAGTTCGTCGGTGACGGACTCGAAGGCGGCCGCCGTGCTCATCAGGGGGGAGTCCTTGAGCGTCACCGCCCAGCGGGCCCGCACCATGGGACCGACCTGCGGCACCGAGGCACCGGTGGGCACCGCCGCGAGGAACAGCGCCCACAGGGGCGCGTCCGTGAGCGCGAGGGCGGTCAGGGTCAGGCCGGACGCCGTGTGCACGAGCACGCCGGGCAGCAGGACGGCGCGCTGGCCGTAGCGGTCGGCGAGCCGGCCGCTGTACGGGGCGAACACGGCCATGGAGACGCCGGTGACGGCCGCGGCGGCGCCGGCGACGCCGTAGGAGCCGGTGGTGTGCTGCACCAGCAGCACGATGGAGAGCGTGAGCATGGCGAACGGCTGGCGTGCCGCGAAGCCGGGGAGCAGGAACGTCCAGGCGCCGCGGGTGCGCAGCAGCTGCCCGTATCCCGGACGGGTGACCGTGGATGCCACGGCCCGTGCCTTTCTGCCGCCTGGTAGCGCGAGCCCCGCTTCGTGTGGTCGTCGTGCGGGAGCGCCGAGAGCTGTCCACTTGCGCGGACTGCGGTAGATGCCGGAGCCCACGTGGATGAGGGGGCGATCCGACCGCCATACGGTCGCGCCAGCTCTGCTTCAGGCAGAGGTGGTTCGATCAGGTGCGGCCTTCATCGTACAGGGGACAGGACGGGTGCGGCCTGTGAAAGGGGGCACCCCTCGTACGGTCACCTGCGATTGCCGCGGGCGTCTTCCGTACTTTCGGTACCCAGCCAGCCGGCCAGCTTGCCGCCGTGGCCGACCGCGCGCAGCCGCGCCTCGGCGGCGTCCCGGACCGGGTCCGTGGCGACCACCAGGAGTTCGTCGCCGCGGCGCAGCCCCGTGGTCGGCAGCGGTACGAAGGACGTCCCGTCGCGGACGACGAGGGTGACGGCGGCCCCGGTGGGCAGCCGCAGCTCGTTGACCTCGACGCCGTGCATCTTCGAGCCCTCGGGGATCGTCACCGACAGCAGGTGGCCGCGCAGCCGCTCCAGGGGTGCGGACTCGATGCCGAGGTCGGCCGCCTCGTCCCCCTTGCCCAGGTGCAGCTGGCGGGCCAGCCACGGCAGCGTCGGCCCCTGGACCAGGGTGTAGACGACGACCAGGACGAAGACGATGTTGAAGATGCGGTGGCTGCCCGCGACGCCCTCCACCATGGGAATCGTCGCCAGGATGATGGGCACCGCGCCGCGCAGGCCGGCCCACGACATCAGGGCCTGCTCCTGCCACGGCACCCGGAAGGGCACCAGGCACAGCACGACGCTCAGCGGCCGCGCGACCATGGTGAGCACCAGCCCGATGACCAGGGCGGGCAGGATGTCGTCGCCCAGCTCGTGCGGGGTGACCAGCAGGCCGAGCAGGACGAACATGCCGATCTGGGCGAGCCAGCCGAGTCCGTCGGCGAATCCCCGCGTGGCGGGCCAGTGCGGCAGCCGCGCGTTGCCCATGACCATCGAGGCGAGGTAGACGGCCAGGAAGCCGCTGCCGTGGGCCATCGCGCCGGCCGCGTAGGCGGCGATGGCGATCGACATGACGGCGATGGGGTAGAGGCCGGAGGCGGGCAGCGCCACGTGCTTCAGCCCCCAGGACCCCAGCCAGCCGACCGCGAGTCCGATGGCCGCGCCGATGGCCAGCTCCAGGGCGATCTCGCCGATGAGCACGTACCAGTGCTCGATCGGGCCGGCCGTGGAGAAGGCGACCACGAGGATGACCACCGGGGCGTCGTTGAAGCCGGACTCGGCCTCGAGCGTGCCCGTTATCCGCGTGGGCAGCGGAATCCGGCGCAGCACGGAGAAGACGGCCGCGGCGTCCGTGGAGGAGACCACGGCCCCGACGATCAGTGCCTGCCGCCATTCCAGCCCGGTCAGGTAGTGCGCGCCCGCCGCGGTCACGCCGACGCTCACCGCGACCCCGCCCAGGGCCAGCGCGGAGGCGGCCGGGAGGGCCGGTTTCGCCTCCTTCCACTTCGTGCCGAGCCCGCCCTCGGCCAGGATCACCACGAGGGCCCCGTAGCCGATGACCTGGACCAGTTCGGCGTTGTCGAACTTGATGTCGCCGATGCCGTCCTGGCCCATGGCGACGCCGATGGCCAGGTAGACGAGCAGGCTGGGGAGCCCGCTGCGCGAGGAGATCCGGACCGCCGCCACGGCGATGAGCAGGACGAGCGAGCAGACGAGCAGGAGCTGGTTGAGGTGGTGGACAGTCAGCGGCCGTTCCCTTCCCTGGCGCACAGCATGAAGCTCAGCGCGGATGAGCGCGCCCGCTCGGCGCGCGAGGCGTACACCGGCGCACCCCTAATGGCACACGAATCCGCCGTGCTCTGCGGGCAACTACTTCGTTACCTTACCTAACTCTTGACGCTTTCTTGACGCTCGGCTTGGCAAGATCGAACGCTCGTGCGTCCCGGTACCCGACTCCGCGTCAAGGCGGCGCCGGGTCTGCGCCTACAGTTGCTCCAGCGCTCGGCGCTCAGCGCTCAGCCTCCGTACGAAGCACAGCCCGCCCCTGCCGCTCGTGTTAGGACAGCAAGGACAGCGATGCCCCCCACCACCACCGCCTCCACGGGTCACCAGTCCGGCACGTCCCGGACGTCCGGCAGGAAGAAGGGGCGCAAGGGCCGGCTGCTCGTCCTGGTGCTGGTCCTGGCCCTCATCGGCGGCCTCGCCTACGGGGCGTACTGGTCGGTCAGCACCGTCCGCGCCTCCTTCCCGCAGACCAAGGGCTCGATCACGCTGGACGGCCTGTCGGGCCCGGTCGACGTCAAGCGCGACGGGTACGGCATCCCGCAGGTCTACGCCTCCACCGAGGAGGACCTGTTCATGGCGCAGGGCTACGTCCAGGCGCAGGACCGGTTCTACGAGATGGACGTCCGCCGGCACATGACCGCGGGCCGCCTGTCGGAGATGTTCGGCAAGAGCCAGATCGACAACGACGAGTTCCTGCGCACCATGGGCTGGCACCGGGTGGCGAAGAAGGAGTACGACGAGAAGCTCTCGGACTCCACCAAGAAGTACCTCCAGGCGTACTCCAAGGGCGTCAACGCCTACCTGAAGGGCAAGGACGGCGCGGACATCTCCCTGGAGTACGCGGCCCTCGGGTTCACCAACGACTACAAGCCCCAGGAGTGGACCCCGGTCGACTCGGTGGCCTGGCTGAAGGCGATGGCCTGGGACCTGCGCGGCAACATGCAGGACGAGGTCGACCGCGCGCTGATGACCAGCCGCCTCGGGCCCAAGCAGATCGCCGACCTCTACCCGGCCTACCCGTACGACCGCAACAAGGCGATCGTCCAGGAGGGCCAGTACGACGACCTCACGCAGACGTTCGACGGCGGCGGCGCGTCGAGCGGCGGGGAGGGCGACGGCACCGGCACCGGCTCCGGCACCGGCACCGGCACCGGCACGGGTACAGGTACGGGAACCGGGTCCGGCTCCGGCTCCGGCAACGCTCTCCAGGGGCAACTGTCCGGGCTCCAGGACGTCCTGGACGACGTCCCCACCGCCGTCGGTGTGAACGGCAACGGCATCGGCTCCAACTCGTGGGTCGTCTCCGGCAAGCACACCATCACCGGCAAGCCGCTGCTGGCCAACGACCCGCACCTGTCGCCGTCCCTGCCCTCGGTCTGGTACCAGATGGGCCTGCACTGCCGCACCGTCTCCGACAAGTGCCGGTACGACGTGGCCGGCTACACCTTCGCGGGCATGCCCGGCGTGGTCATCGGCCACAACCAGGAGATCGCCTGGGGCCTGACCAACTCCGGCGCCGACGTCACCGACCTCTACCTGGAGAAGATCACCGGCGAGGGCTACCAGTACGACGGCAAGGTGGTCCCCTTCGAGACGCGCGAGGAGACCATCAAGGTCGCCGGCGGCGATCCGAAGAAGATCGTCGTCCGCGAGACCAACAACGGCCCCCTGCTCTCCGACCGCGACGACGAGCTGGTGAAGACCGGCAAGAAGGCCACCGTCGACAGCTCCGCCCCCGACCGCGGCGACGGCTACGGCGTCGCCCTGCGCTGGACGGCGCTGGACGCGGGCACCAGCATGGACGCCGTCTTCGCGATCGACCGGGCCCGGAACTGGGACGACTTCCGCGAGGCCGCCGCGCTGTTCGACGTGCCCTCGCAGAACCTGGTCTACGCCGACAGCGAGCACATCGGCTACACGCTGCCCGGCCGCATCCCGGTGCGCGCCGAGGGCCACGACGGCTCGGTCCCGGCGCCGGGCTGGAACTCCAAGTACCGCTGGACCGGCGAGTACATCGACCAGGACGAGCTGCCCTACGAGTACGACCCGGATCGCGGCTACATCGTCACCGCCAACCAGGCCGTCGTCGACGAGGACAAGTACCCGTACACGCTCACCACGGACTGGGGCTACGGCGCCCGCAGCCAGCGCATCACCTCCCTGATCGAGCAGAAGATCAAGGACGGCGGCAAGATCTCCACCGACGACATGCGTCAGATGCAGCTGGACAACAGCAGCGAGATGGCCAAGCTGCTCGTGCCCCAGCTGCTGAAGATCGACATCGCCGACAAGGACGTCCGCGAGGCGCAGAAGCTGCTGGAGGGCTGGGACTACACCCAGGACGCCGACTCGGCCGCCGCCGCCTACTTCAACGCCGTCTGGCGCAACATCCTCAAGCTCGCCTTCGGCAACAAGCTGCCCAAGGAGCTGCGGGCCGAGGGCCAGTGCCTGTGGGTCGACCCGGTCAACACCACCGGCCCGGCGGACGAGACCAACAAGGTCCGCGAGTGCGGCCAGCGCGAGGCCGGCCAGGCGCAGCCGGACGGCGGCGACCGCTGGTTCGAGGTGGTCCGCACGCTGATGGAGAAGCCCAAGAGCGACTGGTGGACGACGCCCGCCTCGGGCACCCGCAAGGGCGCCCACCACAACCGTGACGACCTGTTCAAGCGCGCCATGATCGACGCCCGCTGGGAGCTGACCGCCAAGCTCGGCAAGGACATCGACACCTGGAACTGGGGCCGGCTGCACCGCCTGTTCCTGAAGAACCAGACCCTGGGCACCGAGGGCCCCGGCTTCCTGAAGTACGCCCTCAACCGCGGCCCCTGGAAGCTCAGCGGCGGCGAGGCGGCGGTCAACGCCTCCGGCTGGAACGCGGCCGGCGGCTACGGGGTGATCTGGGTGCCGTCCATGCGGATGGTGGTCAACCTCGGCGACCTCGACAAGTCCCGCTGGATCAACCTCACAGGCGCCTCCGGACACGCCTACAGCGCCCACTACACCGACCAGACCGACAAGTGGGCGAACGGCGAACTGCTGCCGTGGTCGTTCTCGAGGAAGGCCGTCGACGAGAGCACGAGCGACACACTGGTGCTCAAGCCGTAGCCCCGCACCGGTAGCACGGGAAACGGCCTCCACGCGCGCGTGGAGGCCGTTTCCCGTCTCCGCCCGGCGGTCAGCGGAACCTGCGCACCCCCGACGGCGTCACCACCGCGTCCACCGGCCGGTCGTGCGGCTCCGCGGGGACGTGCGCGACGACCTCCCCGTCGTACAGCAGCACCAGCAGCGCGGGACGCGCGCCCGCCGCCTCCAGCCGCGCCAGCACCCGGTCGTACGAGCCGCCACCGCGCCCCAGGCGCAGGCCGCGGCCGTCCACCGCGACCCCGGGCAGCAGCACGACGTCCGCGCGCGTCACCGCGTCCGGCCCCAGACGCTCACCGGCGGGCTCGTACAGCTCCATCCGTCCGCCGTGCCGCACGCGCGCGAGGGAGTCCTCCCCGGTGTACTCGCCCCAGTCCAGGTCGTTGTCCGGCAGCAGTGCGGGCAGCAGGACGCGCACACCCCGCGCGCGCAGCGCGTCCAGGAGCGCGAGGGTGCCCGGCTCGGCGCCCACGGAGACGTACGCCGCCACCGCGCGCGCCCCCGCCACCTCCGGCAGCCCGAGCGCCCGCCGGGCCAGCGCCTGGGCGGCTTCTCGCAGGTCGTCCGGCGTCAACCTGTTCCTCGCCGCGAGGAAACCCCGCCGCAACGTCCGCTTGTCAGGTTCGTCCACAGGGCCGAGATGAGACATCGGGGACTCCCGTACCGCGCTAATGCGCTCATATGAGCGCCTATGATCCCGAGTCACAGATTCTCCCTATAGGCACCGGATATGGTGGCGCGCATGACTCAGTCCCACCCCAGGATCAGCAAGGCTGTCATCCCAGCAGCCGGTCTCGGTACCCGGTTCCTGCCGGCCACCAAGGCCACTCCCAAGGAGATGCTGCCGGTCGTCGACAAGCCGGCGATCCAGTACGTGGTCGAAGAGGCCGTGGCCGCGGGCCTCGGCGACGTCCTCATGGTCACGGGCCGCAACAAGCGCCCCCTGGAAGACCACTTCGACCGCAATTACGAACTGGAGTCCGCCCTCCAGAAGAAGGGCGACGCGGGCCGCCTGGCCAAGGTCCAGGAGTCCAGCGACCTCGCGATGATGCACTACGTCCGCCAGGGCGACCCCAAGGGCCTGGGCCACGCCGTGCTGTGCGCCGCCCCGCACGTCGGCCACGAGCCCTTCGCGGTCCTGCTCGGCGACGACCTCATCGACCCGCGCGACCCCCTGCTGCAGCGCATGATCGACGTCCAGGAGCAGTACGGTGGCAGTGTGATCGCCCTCATGGAGGTCGCGCCGGAGCAGATCCACCTCTACGGCTGCGCGGCCGTGGAGAGCACCGAGGACAGCGACGTCGTCAAGGTCGGCGGACTGGTCGAGAAGCCGGACCCGGCCGACGCCCCGTCCAACTACGCCATCATCGGCCGTTACGTCCTCGACCCGCACATCTTCGACATACTGCGCAAGACCGAGCCCGGCCGGGGCGGCGAGATCCAGCTGACCGACGCCCTCCAGCAGCTCGCCGCCGACGAGTCCGTGGGCGGCCCGGTGCACGGCGTCGTCTTCAAGGGCCGCCGCTATGACACCGGCGACCGCGGCGACTACCTGCGTGCCATTGTCAGACTCGCATGCGAACGTGAAGACCTGGGCCCGGACTTCCGGACCTGGCTTCGCAGTTACGTAGCCGAGGAGATGTAAGGACGTTGAGCAGCAGCGCACACCGTGCCACCGGCCACGACCACGCCGCCGCGGGCCCCGGCCCGGACCGGCTGTGGTCGGTGCAGGACCACCTGGACGACGTCCTCGCCACCGTCCGCCCCCTGGACCCGATCGAGCTGAACCTGCTCGACGCCCAGGGGTGCGTCCTGGTCGACGACATCACGGTGCCGCTCTCCCTGCCGCCGTTCGACAACAGCTCCATGGACGGGTACGCGGTGCGGGTCACCGACGTCGCGGGCGCCAGCGAGGAGTTCCCCGCCGTCCTGGAGGTCGTCGGGGACGTCGCCGCCGGCCAGGCCGACCTGATCACGGTGGGCCCGGGCCAGGCCGCCCGCATCATGACCGGCGCCCCGCTCCCGCCCGGCGCCGAGGCCGTCGTCCCCGTCGAGTGGACCGACGGCGGGCTCGGCGAGGGCCCCGTGGCGGGCATGCGCGCCCGCAGCCACGCCCCGGAGGGCGCCGAGGGCCACGTCCACGTGTACCGGCCGGCCGAGGCACGCGCGCACGTCCGCGCGCAGGGCAGCGACGTCCGCTCCGGCGACCGCGCCCTGGCGGCCGGCACCGTCCTCGGCCCGCCGCAGATCGGCCTGCTCGCCGCGATCGGCCGGGGCACGGTACGGGTGCGCCCGCGCCCGCGTGTGGTGGTGCTCTCCACCGGCAGCGAACTCGTCCAGCCCGACGAGCAGCTGGCGTCCGGTCAGATCTACGACTCCAACAGCTTCGCCCTCACCGCGGCCGCCCGCGACGCCGGCGCCATCGCCTACCGGGTGGGCGCGGTCGCCGACGACGCCGAGACCCTGCGGTCCACCATCGAGGACCAACTGGTGCGCGCCGACCTGATGGTCACCACCGGCGGCGTGAGCGTCGGGGCGTACGACGTGGTCAAGGAGGCGCTGGCGCACGTCGGCGACGAGGACGAGCCCGGCGGCGGCGTGGACTTCCGCAAGCTCGCCATGCAGCCCGGCAAGCCCCAGGGCTTCGGCTCCATCGGCCCCGACCACACCCCGCTGCTCGCCCTGCCCGGCAACCCGGTGTCGTCATACGTCTCCTTCGAGCTGTTCGTGCGTCCCGCGATCCGCACCCTCATGGGCCTGCCCGACGTGCACCGCCCGACGGTCACCGCGTCCCTGGCCGCGGACAAGGCACTGACCTCGCCGAAGGGCCGCCGGCAGTTCCTGCGGGGCAGCCACGCCGACGGATCGGTCACCCCGGTCGGCGGCTCCGGCTCCCACCTCGTGGCCGCCCTCGCGCACGCGAACGCGCTGATCGTCGTCCCCGAGGACACCGAGTCCGTGGAGCCCGGCGCCGAGGTCGAGGTGGTCCTGCTCGGCTGAGCGCAGCCCGATGGCGGTACCGTGTCGCGCACAGCAGGCCCACGCGCCGCACCGCGCCGGGCCAGGACCGGGAGCGCCACACAAGCATGAGTACGCAGGACCGACCGCCGAGCAGCGGACAGGACCCGCAAGGCCGGCTGACGCACATCGACGAAGCGGGCGCCGCCCGGATGGTCGACGTGTCCGGCAAGGACGTGACCGCACGCACCGCCCGCGCCACCGGACGCGTCCTCGTCGCGCCCCGCGTGGTCGAGCTGCTGCGCGGCGAGGGTGTGCCGAAGGGCGACGCGCTGGCCACCGCCAGGATCGCGGGCATCATGGGCGCCAAGCGCACCCCCGACCTGATCCCCTTGTGCCACCCGTTGTCGGTGTCCGGTGTGAAACTGGACCTGTCGGTCGCGGACGACGCCGTGGAGATCACCGCCACGGTGAGGACGACGGATCGCACGGGCGTCGAGATGGAGGCGCTCACCGCGGTCTCCGTCGCCGCGCTCACCGTGGTCGACATGGTCAAGGCCGTCGACAAGGGAGCGGTGATCACGGACGTGCGGGTGGAGCAGAAGACGGGCGGCAAGTCCGGCGACTGGACCAGGTCATGACGCTGGACGACGGCGTAGGAGGGGCCCTCCTCGGGCCGTACGCCGCCCTGGTCGTCACGGCGTCCAACCGGGCCGCCGCCGGTGTCTACGAGGACAAGGGCGGGCCGCTGATCGCCGAGGGGCTGCGCCGCTTCGGCTTCGACGTCGACGGACCCCGGGTCGTCCCCGACGGCGACCCCGTGGAGGCCGCCCTCCGCGCGGGCGCCGAAGCGGGCTACGCCGTGATCGTCACCACCGGCGGCACCGGTGTCTCGCCCACCGACCGCACCCCCGAGGCGACCCGGGCGGTGATCGACTACGAGGTGCCGGGCATCGCGGAGGCGATCCGGGCGTACGGCCGCGACAAGGTGCCGACCGCGGCGCTGTCCAGGGGACTGGCCGGAGTGGCGGACGGGACGCTGATCGTCAACCTGCCGGGCTCCTCCGGCGGGGTGAAGGACGGCCTCGCCGTGCTGGAGCCGCTGCTGAAGCACGCCGTGGACCAGCTCCGCGGCGGCGACCACCCGAGACCCGCCAGCGGTGGGGGTGCGAGCTGAACAGCCCCTCCTGGCCCGCCGAGCTGAGGGACGGCGACATCGTCCTGAGGCCGATAAGGCTGCGCGACCAGCGGAGCTGGCGCGAGGTCAACCGGCGCAACCGGGACTGGCTGCGCCCGTGGGAGGCCACCATCCCACCGCCCGGACCCGGCGGCCCGATCGCGCACCGGCCCACCTACCGGCAGATGGTGCGGCATCTGAGGTCCGAGGCCCACGCGGGCCGGATGCTGCCCTTCGTCATCGAGTACCAGGGGCGGCTGGTCGGCCAGTTGACGGTGGCCGGCATCACCTGGGGCTCGATGTGCTCCGGACACGTCGGCTACTGGGTGGACGAGGCGGTGGCCGGCCGCGGCGTGATGCCCACGGCCGTGGCGATGGCCGTGGACCACTGTTTCCGCACCGTCGGACTGCATCGCGTCGAGGTGTGTATTCGCCCCGAGAACGCGCCCAGCCGCCGGGTCGTGGAGAAACTCGGATTCCGCGAGGAGGGCCTCAGGCCGCGATATCTGCACATCGACGGAGCCTGGCGGGACCACCTCGTCTTCGCGCTCACCGCGGAAGAGGTTCCCGAAGGCATGCTGCGGCGATGGCACCGGTCACGGCACCGCGGTGCGCCGAACGCCGGGAACAGCGGCACGACCGGCGGCCCCGGCGGCACCGGCAGTCCCCGGAATTGAATAAACGTTCGAAATTGAGCGGGTCGCGACCATCCGGAAGCGGATAATTTCGCGATCCTGGTGGTCGGCTGATCGGATCAGTCACAAGAAAAGTTCGAAATATCAGCCAGATCGTGCGACACACCGGCTCAATTGGCGGATGGCCTCACGCAAACCCCTCTACCGTGTGAGGCGTGAGCAGCAGCGGCCTCATCTACGCAGTCATCGTCGGGGCCTGGGCCGCCTACTTGGTGCCGATGTGGCTCCGTAGGCAGGACGAGCTGAACGAGGCCCGTCCGACGGAGCGCTTCAGCACCGCCATCCGGCTCCTGTCCGGACGGGCGGGCATGGAGCGCCGGTACGCCAAGGACCTGCGGTCGCGCTCCGCCGACGAGGCGGGGCCCGACGCCGACGCCCCGGACGCCGTCACCGACTCGGTGGACGTCCGGGCCTTCGCCGTGTCCAGGACCCGACGCCACACCCGGCCCACCCCGCCGCGGCAGGCGGCCGAGCGGCCCGAAACGGCCCGCCCGCAGACCGGCGGACCCGAGCGCGACCCCAGACCCGGACCGTCCCCGGAACCCGGCGACTCGGCCGGCAGCGGCGCGGCACCGGCGCGGGCACGGGTGCCGCAGGCCCGGCGCGCACCCGTCTCACCGGCGGCCGCGGCACGGGCCCGGCGCAGCAAGGCGCTCGCACGCCGTCGGCGTACGACCGTGATGCTCTTCCTCGCCTTCACGCTCGGCGCGGTCGTCGCGGCGGTCGGCGGGCTCGCGTTCCTGTGGGCACCAGGAGTGCCCGCGGTGCTGCTCAGCGCCTACATCGCCCATCTGCGCGCACAGGAGCGCCGCCGCTTCGCCTTCCAGATGGACCGCCGTCAGGCCGAGGCCGCCGCACAGCGACTGCGTGACCGCGACCCCCGCCCGCGTCGGCGCGGGCCCGCCCCCGCCGCACCCGGCACCGTCGGCGACCTCGACGCCGAGGAACCGGACGAGGGGCCCGAGGCGGAGCCCGGCGCCGGGATGTCGGCGCTCGCGGCCGACCGGCGGGCGCTGGTCGAGCAGACCGACCACGCCGAGTGGGTCGACCAGCAGCGCGAACGCCGCGGGCGCCCGCAGGGCGACAGCTGGGACCCGGTCCCGGTGCCCCTGCCCACCTACGTCACCGCCCCGGTCGCCCCCCGCGCCACGCCCGACGTGGACCTCGCGGCGCCGGACGCGTGGAGCTCGGCCCGCTCCAGCGCCGTCGCCCCCGACGAGGAGGACGCCGCCCCCGCCGCCCGGGGCGCCGACCCGGACCGGGAGCGCCCGGCGGCCGCACCGGCCGAGGAGCGGCCGGAGACCCCGGGCCGCAGCGACGCCCGCCGTGCCGCGTCGGCCCGCCGGGCCAGGGAGCGGGGCCGCACGCCGCTCTTCGACCAGTACGAGGACGGCGACCGTCCCCGGGCGGCCAACGAGTAGCCGGAAGGGATTTTTGAGCAGGCCGGGCGGGGTGCTAGAGTTTCACTCGTTGCAAGGGCCTGTGGCGCAGTCCGGTAGCGCACCTCGTTCGCATCGAGGGGGCCAGGGGTTCAAATCCCCTCAGGTCCACGCACATTGACGAAGGTCCCGTCCGATCATCACGATCGGACGGGACCTTCGTCGTTCCCCGGTCCGCTTCCCGGCCCCGGCGCCTCGGCCCCGGGCTCGTCCGTCCCGTGGCGCCGAGGCCCGTCCCTCGGCTACGGGGCCTGGAGGGCCTTCGCGTAGCAGAGGCTCTCCTCGTGGAAGCGGTAGTAGCCGAACTTCGCGCACGGCTCGTAGCCGCTGGACGTGTACAGGGCCACGGCCTCCGGCTGCTTCGTGCCGGTCTCCAGCACCATCCGGGTCCGGCCCGCCGCACGGGCGTCCTCCTCCAGGGCGGCCAGGATGCGGCGGGCCAGCCCGCGCCCGCGCACCTGCTCGACCACGAACATCCGCTTGAGCTCGGCGTCCCCGTCGAGATTGCCCTCGTCGTTGGCGTCCTGACTGCGCCAGCCGCCCGAGGCGACCGGGACGTCGTTCTCGTCGTACGCGATCAGGTACTGGCCGTTCGGGGGCGCGAAGTCCGACGGGTCCAGGTGCGTGGCGTCGCCGCCGTCGCCGTAGCGGACGTCGTACTCGGCCTGGACCTCGTCGTTGAGCTTCACGGCGTCGGGGTGGTCGAAGGGGACCCGGCGTATGTTCATGCTTCCTACCGTATATCGATGCGTATCCGGAGCGGGACACCGTCCAGTGTGCCGGTATCGTGCCCTGGTGCTCACCGTGACCTCCGTGAACGTGAACGGTCTGCGCGCCGCCGCGAAGAAGGGCTTCGTGGAGTGGCTCGCCGACACCTCCGCCGACGTGCTGTGCCTCCAGGAGGTGCGGGCCGAACCCCACCAACTGCCGGAACACGTCCGTACGCCCGAGGGCTGGCACGTGACGCACGCCCCCGCCGCCGCCAAGGGCCGCGCAGGCGTCTCCCTCTACACGCGCCGTGAGCCCGACGCCGTCCGCGTCGGTTTCGGCTCGGCGGAGTTCGACACCGGTGGCCGCTACGTCGAGGCCGACCTGCCCGGTGTGACGGTCGCCTCCCTCTACCTGCCCTCCGGCGAGGTCGGCACCGAGCGCCAGGACGAGAAGGTCCGCTTCATGGACGAGTTCCTCGCCCACCTCAAGGGCCTGCGCGAGCGCGCCGCCGCCGAGGGGCGCGAGGTCGTCGTGTGCGGTGACTGGAACATCGCCCACCGCGAGGCCGACCTGAAGAACTGGCGCGCCAACAAGAAGAACTCCGGGTTCCTGCCGGAGGAGCGGGAGTGGCTGAGCCGCGTCCTCGACCCGGCCGAGGGCGGGTACGTGGACGTCGTGCGCGCACTGCACCCGGACGTCGAGGGACCGTACTCGTGGTGGTCGTACCGGGGGCGGGCTTTCGACAATGACTCGGGATGGCGCATCGACTACCACCTCTCCACCCCCGGGCTGGCCGCCAGGGCCCTCAAGGGCTACGTCGAGCGGGCCGCCACGCATGCCGAGCGCTGGTCCGACCACGCGCCGGTGACGGTGGTCTACGGCCCCTGACGGCCGGGCGGGGAGCTACTCCGACCCCTTCCGCATCCGCCGGTCCAGGGCCAGCGACAGTTCCGCCTCCACCACGCTGCGGGCCAGGGGGCGCAGGCGGTGGAGTTCCGGTTCGGGGGCGTGGCGCAGTATCAGGTCGGCGAAGAGTTCGGCGAGGGCGTCGGCGTGCTCGCGGACGCGGGCGCCGGCCTCGAGGACCTCGCCGAGCGGTATGCCCTCGCGGACCAGGGCGGAGGAGACCTCAAGCAGGCGGTGGCTGATGTGGACGAGTTCGTCGCCGTCGGTGCCGAGGTAGCCCAGCTCCATCGCGGCCGCCAGGTTCTCCGGGGTGACCTCGCCCTCGAAGCGGGCGGCGAGTTCCTCGGGGGTGAGGCGGACCGGGGTCTCCTCGGTGGGCTCGCCGAGGCCGAGCAGGTCGCCGACGTCGCGGCCGTGGTCGAAGGCGTCGGCCAGTTCCGCGATGCCGTTCAGGGTGTGGCCGCGGTCCAGCAGGGCGCCGATGGTGCGCAGCCGGGCCAGGTGGTGGTCGTCGTACCAGGCGATGCGGCCCTCGCGGCGGGGCGGCGGGATCAGTTTGCGTTCGCGGTAGAAGCGCAGGGTGCGCACCGTGATGCCGGCCAGCCGGGCCAGCTCCTCCACGCGGTATTCACGCTTGTCGGTCACGTCCACGACCTTATGGCGTACCGCCGGTAACTTTCCTGCGCCCGACCCCTACCCATGAGTACGGACCTGCTCTACGCTCCCATTGCGCCAGTGTTCACTGGCACGGTTCCAGGTTCCAGACGGTCCAGGCAAGCGTGGAGGCTCCGGGATGGCCGAGCACGAGCAGGTTCACGAACACGTACGGGTGGCGGTGATCGGGTCCGGCTTCGGCGGTCTCGGGGCCGCCGTGCGGCTGCGGCGCGAAGGGATCACCGACTTCGTCGTACTGGAGCGGTCCGGCAGCGTCGGCGGCACCTGGCGGGACAACAGCTACCCCGGCTGCGCCTGCGACGTGCCGTCCCACCTGTACTCCTTCTCCTTCGCGCCCAACCCCGAGTGGCCGCGCACCTTCTCCGGGCAGGAGCACATCCGCGCCTACCTGGAGCACGTCACCGACACCTTCGGGCTGCGCCCCCACCTCCGCTTCGACTCGGAGGTGAAGCGGATGGCGTGGGACACCGAGCAGTTGCACTGGGAGATCGAGACCGCGCGCGGCACGCTCACCGCCGACGTCGTGGTCTCCGCGACCGGGCCGCTGTCCGACCCCAAGGTCCCGGAAATCCCGGGGCTCGACTCCTTCCCCGGCAAGGTCTTCCACTCCGCCCGCTGGGACCACGACTACGACCTCGCCGGCAAGCGCGTCGCCATGATCGGCACCGGCGCCTCCGCCATCCAGATCGTGCCGTCCATCCAGCCGAAGGTGGGCCGGCTCACCCTCTTCCAGCGCACCCCGGCCTGGGTGATGCCCCGCATGGACCGGGCCATCAGCGGCGCCGAACGGGCCCTGCACCGGGCACTGCCCGTCACCACCAAGCTCCGCCGCGGGCTGCTGTGGGGCATCCGGGAGCTCCAGGTGCAGGCGTTCACCAAGCACCCCGACGAGCTGGGCTTCGTCGAGCAGATCGCCAAGCGCAACATGGGCGCCGCCATCAAGGACCCGGCCCTGCGCGCCAAGCTCACCCCCGACTACCGCATCGGCTGCAAGCGGATCCTGCTGTCGAGCACGTACTACCCGGCGCTCGCCAAGCCCAACGTCGACGTGGTCGCGAGCGGGCTCAGCGAGGTGTGCGGGTCGACGCTGGTCGCCGCCGACGGCACCGAGGCCGAGGCGGACGCGATCATCTTCGGCACCGGCTTCCACGTCACCGACATGCCCATCGCCGAGCGGGTCGTGGGCGCGGACGGGCGGACGCTGGCCGAGACCTGGAAGGGGGGCATGGAGGCGCTGCGCGGTGGCACGGCGGCCGGCTTCCCCAACTTCATGACGGTCATCGGGCCCAACACCGGCCTCGGGAACTCGTCCATGATCCTGATGATCGAGTCCCAGCTGAACTACCTGGCGGACTACCTGCGCCAGTTGAACATCCTCGGCGGCCGCACCGCGCTCGACCCGCGCCCCGCCGCCGTGCGCAACTGGAACCACCGGGTGCAGGAGCGCATGAAGCGCACGGTGTGGAACACCGGCGGCTGCACCAGCTGGTACCTGGACGCGAGCGGCCGCAACACCACCGTCTGGCCCGGCACGACCGCCGAGTTCCGGCGGGAGACACGGCGCGTGGACCTCGCGGAGTACCAGGTGCTGCGCCCGGCCCCCGCGAAGGCCGCCGCAGAGCCCACGGCGAAGGCCGCCGACGCGGACGCCGAGGTGAGCGCGTGAGCCGCCTGCCGCACGTCGCCGACGGGCCGTACGCCCCGCCCGTGCCCGCCCGCGAGCTGACCGTCACCGCCGCCGACGGCGCCCGCGTCCATGTCGAGATGCACGGCCCCGAGGACGCCCCCGCAGTCGTCCTCGCGCACGGCTGGTGCTGCTCCACCGCCTTCTGGGCGGCGCAGATCCGCGAACTGGCCGTCGACCACCGCGTCATCGCCTACGACCAGCGCGGCCACGGACGCAGCCCGGCCAACCCGGCGTACGGCACCGAACCGCTCGCCGACGACCTCGAAGCCGTCCTCACGGCCACCCTCGCGCCGGGCGAGCGGGCCGTGATCGCCGGGCACTCCATGGGCGGGATGACGCTGATGGCCGCGGCGACCCGCCCCGCGGTGCGCGAGCACGCGGCGGCCGTCCTGCTGTGCAGCACGGGCAGCGCACGGCTGGTGGCGTCCGCCACCGTGCTGCCGATGCGGGCGGGCTGGGTACGCACCTGGCTGACCCGGCGGATCCTCGGCTCCCGGGCGCCGCTCGGGCCGGTCACACCGCTGGCCCGCCGGATCCTCAAGTACGGGACGATGGGCCCCGCTTCCCTTCCGCACATGGTCGACGCCTGCGCCCGGATCGTGCACGCCTGCCCGAGCCGGGTGCGGCACGGCTGGTCCCAGGTGCTCGACCTGCTCGACCTCGACCACGGCGTACGGGAGTTGCGGATGCCGGTGGAGATCGTGGTCGGTACGGCGGACCGGCTGACGCCGCCCGTGCTGTCCCGCGCGCTGGCCGCCGCGCTGCCCGACTGCGTGGGCCTCACCGAACTCCCGGGGCTCGGCCACATGACGCCGGTGGAGGCCCCGGAGCTGGTCAGCGGGAAGATACGGGCCCTCGCGGCCACCCACATACCGAGCGCACGC
The DNA here is from genome assembly GCF_055575415.1 of Streptomyces sp. NPDC034099. Classification (NCBI taxonomy): domain Bacteria; kingdom Bacillati; phylum Actinomycetota; class Actinomycetes; order Kitasatosporales; family Streptomycetaceae; genus Streptomyces; species Streptomyces sp. NPDC034099. The sequence continues at coordinate 29,262 of NZ_JBVISR010000015.1, forward strand.
GGTGAGCGTGCCGAAGACGCCGTACACGCCGAGGAGAGCGCATGAGCAGGGTGAGCCTGGAAGGGCGGGTCGCCGTCGTCACCGGAGCGGCGCGGGGCGTCGGGGAGTTGATGGCCCGCAAGCTGTCCGCGCGCGGGGTGAAGGTCGCGCTGGTCGGCCTGGAGCCGGACGAACTCAAGCAGGTGTCCGCCCGGTTGCACAGCGACAGCGACCACTGGCACGCCGACGTCACCGACCACGAGGCGATGGCCCGGGTGGCGGCGGAGGTGAAGGATCGTTTCGGGAAGGTCGACATCGTCGTCGCCAACGCGGGTGTGGCCACCGGCGGTCCCTTCGTCGACTCCGACCCGGAGTCCTGGCGGCGGGTGATCGAGGTCAACCTGATCGGCTCGGCCGTCACCGCCCGCGCCTTCCTGCCCGCCCTGCTGGAGAGCCGCGGCTACCTGCTCCAGATCGCCTCGCTGGCCGCCCTCACCCCCGCCCCGATGATGAGCGCCTACTGCGCCTCCAAGTCCGGCGTCGAGGCGTACGCGCACAGCCTGCGCGGCGAGGTCGGGCACCGGGGCGTGAAGGTCGGCGTCGGCTACCTGTCCTGGACCGACACCGACATGGTGCGCGGGGCGGACCAGGACGACGTCATGCGGGAGTTGCGGCAGCGGCTGCCCTGGCCGTCGAACAAGACCTATCCGCTGGGCCCGGCGGTCGACCGGCTGGTGGAGGGAGTCGAGCGCCGTTCCGCGCACGTCTACGGGCAGTGGTGGCTGCGCGGCATGCAGGGCGTGCGCGGCTACCTGCCGGCCGTCATCGGCACCGTCGGGCAGCGCGAGATGCGGCGCTTCGGCGACCGGCTGAACGGCAGGCGGATCGGCCTGGTCGGCGCCGGTGGAGCGGCCGACGAACGGCGTCCCACCAGCGCGACTACGGTGCGTAAGTGATCGACATGCGCACGGTCACGGCTCGTGTGAATCTGATCGAGCGCCCGGCCGAACCGGTCGGGCCCGATCACCACAGGAGTGAACCCACATGGGTATGAAGGACCAGTTCCAGGACAAGGCCGAGCGCATGCAGCAGCAGGGCAAGCAGCGTGCCGAGCAGGCGCGGGACCAGTTCCAGAACCGCGACCGCCGCAGCGACGAGGACGAGATGGACCCGGCTTCCCCGGCCTCGCGCCGCCGCGAGTCGGAGCACCAGAACCCGTCCTCGCGCCGCCGCGACGAGGACGAGCGGCTGCAGGACAGCTTCGACGCCTGACGCGCCGCCGCTGAAGTGAGAGGGCGCCCCCCGGTGGTCACCGGTGGGCGCCCTTTCCCGTGCCACCGTCCCCGTGCCACCAGAGGTGTTTACCAGGATTCCCGCTCCCGCGGCGGCAGCGGCGGACGCGAGCGGTCCGGTACGGCGTCATAACCGGGCGGCGTGGCAGGCGGGTTGGTCTCCAGCAGCTCCAACGCAAGGCGCACCGCCTCGTCGAGGACCGGGTAGCGGCCCTCGGCCCAGTCCAGGGGGGAGCGCAGCGCCTCGACGTCGGGGGCGACGCCGTAGTTCTCCACGGACCAGCCGTAGGCGTCGAACCAGGCCGCGTTCATCGGCACCGTGATCACCGAGCCGTCGCCGAGCCGGTGCCGGCCGGTCATGCCGACCACGCCGCCCCAGGTGCGCTGCCCGACCACCGGGCCGAGCCGCAGCAGCTTGAACGCGGCCGTGATCATGTCGCCGTCGGAGGACGTCGCCTCGTCGGCGACCGCGACGACCGGGCCGCGCGGCGCGTTGGAGGTGTACGACACCGGCTGGGCGTCCCGCGTCAGGTCCCAGCCCAGGATGGTCCGGGTCAGTTTCTCGATGACCAGCTCGCTGATGTGCCCGCCCGCGTTGCCGCGCACGTCCACGATGAGTGCGGGCCGGGACACCTCCATGCGCAGGTCGCGGTTGAACTGCGCCCAGCCGGAGCCGCCCATGTCGGGGATGTGCAGGTAGCCGCACCGGCCCCCGCTCAACTCCCGCACCACCTCCCGGCGTTTGGCCACCCAGTCCTGGTAGCGCAGGGGGCGTTCGTCGACGAGCGGTACGACGGCGACCCGGCGGGAGGGGCCCCGGCAGCCCTCGGCGGGGGAGAAGGTCAGCTCCACCGTCGTACCGCCCGCGCCCGCCAGCAGCGGGGAGGGGCCCTGGACCGGATCGACCGGGCGGCCGTCGACATGGGTCAGGACGGCACCGTCGCGGATGCCCGTGCCGGCCAGCGGGGAGCGGGCCCTGGAGTCGGAGGAGTCGCCCGGCAGGATGCGCCTGGCCACCCACCGTCCGTCCCGGCAGACGAAGTTGGCGCCGAGCAGGCCCTGCCAGCGCTGGTAGTGCGCCGGTCCCTCGTTGCGCCGGGCGGCGACGACGTAGGCGTGCGAGGTGCCCAGCTCGCCGAGCACCTCGCGCAGCAGGTCGGCGAACTCGTCGGGGGAGGCGACGCGTTCGAGCAGCGGGCGGTACTGGTCGAGGACCGCGTCCCAGTCGATGCCGCACATGCCGGGGTCCCAGAAATGGGCGCGGATCAGGCGGCCCGCCTCGTCGTACGCCTGGCGCCACTCGGCGGGCGGGTCGACCTCGTGCAGGATGCGGCGCAGGTCGATCCAGGTGGTCGAGTCGCCGTCGCCCACCTCGGTCGCCGGTACGGCGCGCAGGTCGCCCTCGTCGAGCACGACCAGGCGGCTGCCGTCGCCGCTGACCCGGAACCAGTCGAGGTGGTCGACCAGTTCGGACTTCTTCGCCTTGGCCAGGTTGAAGTGCTCCAGCGTGGGCCGCTCGCTCGGGTCGGCCGGGTTGGCGAAGGTCTCGCCGAGCGCGCCCGAGATCGGCCAGCGCAGCCAGACCAGGCCGCCGCCCGCGACCGGCTCCAGCGCCGAGTACTTGGAGGCGGTGACCGGGAACGGCGTCACCCGGTTCTCCAGCCCCTCGACCTCGACGGTCACCGCACCGCCCTCGCCGGGCTCGTCCTCCAGCGGGTCGAGGCCCCCGGCCGCGGGGCGGCCCTCGGGGTTGAGGGCGAAGGGGGAGGGGGTCGCCGAGGACAGCGGCACCAGGTAGGGGCGGCAGCCCAGCGGGAAGGACAGGTCGCCGGTGTGCACGTCGTACACCGGGTCGAAGCCGCGCCAGGACAGGAAGGCGAGGTAGCGGCCGTCCCGGGTGAACACCGGGTTCTCGTCCTCGAAGCGGCCGTTGGTGACGTCGACGACGAGGGTGCCCTCCGGGCCGTCGATCCGGGCCATCTTGATCTGCCGCAGGGTGCGTCCGATGCCCGGGTGCGACCAGGTGAGCCAGGCCCCGTCGGGCGAGAAGGCGAGGTCGCGCACGGGGCCGTTGACGGAGCGGATCAACTCGGTGACCTGGCCTCCGGCGGTTGCGGGGGTGCCGGTGGCGCCCGGCGTCGCAGTGTCGCCCGTGGCGGGGCTTGCGGCGGCCGGTCCGGAGCCGGGGCGGGCGCCGTCGCGCGGGGCGCCCGCGCCGGGGACGTCGGGCGTGGGGGCGCCAGCCGCGGGGCCGCTTGCGGTCGGTTCGCTGTCCGCGGGGCTGACTGCCGTTGGCTCGCTGTCCGCCGGGCCGCTTGCCGTCGGCTCGCCTCGGGCGGGGTCGCCTCCGGCGGAGTCGCCTGCCGCCGTGCTGTTGACCGTCGTGCCGCCGGACGTCGGCTTGCATTCCGAGGGGTCGCTTGCGGTCGGTTCGCTGTCCGCGGGGCCGCTTGTCGTTGGCTCGCTGTCCGCCGGGCCGCTTGCCGTCGGCTCGCCTCCGGTGGGGCCGCCTCCCCCCGCGCCCGTGGCCGTTCCGGCCGCCGTCCCCGGCGCGTTGTCCTCCGCCGCGTACCCGGCGTCCCCCGCGTCCAGCGTCAGCGCCACCTCCGTGTCCGGTTCCGTGACGTCGAGGATCAGCAGCCGTCCGTCGTGCGAGGCGACGGCGAGCCGGTCGCCCGCCGGGTCCGAGACCAGCTCCAGGACCCGGCCGAGGCGCCCGGAGGCCAGCCGCCGGGTCGCGCGGCCGCCGGTCGCCCGGGGCAGGTAGGAGACCTCGACGGCGTCCTCGCCCTCCGCGTCCGTCACGTACGCGATCCGTCCGCTCTCCCCGAGCATCTCCGGCAGCCGCACCCGTACCCCCGGGGTGTCCGCGATGGTGCGGGCCGGGCCGTCGCGGTGGGTGAGCCAGTACAGGCTGCCGCGTACGACGACGGCGCTCGCGCGGCCCGTCTCGTCGACGGAGACGCCGCCCACGTGCTGCGCGGCGGGCACCTGGTACGTACGCCGTCCCGCGCGCGGCCCGCTCAGCCGCACGTCGAGCCGGCGCGGCGCCGAGCCGGGCGCGAGGTCGTCCACGATCCACAGGTCGCCCGCGCACTGGTACACCACCCGGGTGCCGTCGCTGGAGGCGTTGCGGGCGTAGAACGCGTCGTGGTCGGTGTGGCGGCGCAGGCCGGTGCCGTCGTGGGCGCAGGAGTAGAGGTTGCCGACGCCCTCGTGGTCGGAGAGGAAGGCGATCCGGCCGCCGACGAACATGGGGGCGGCGAGGTGTCCGCCGAGGTAGGGCAGGAGCCGCTCGCCGTGCAGCCAGAGCCGGCCCGTGGCACCGCCCCGGTAGCGCTTCCAGGCGGCGGGCTCGTGCGGCGGGGTGCCGGTCAGGAGAAGCGTCCTGCGCTCGCCGTCCAGGTCGGCGGCCTGGATGTCGGTGACCGGGCCCCAGGGCAGCTTGCGGCCGGGGTCGCCGTCGGGGGTGACCTTGTAGGCCCAGGTGAGGTGGGAGAAGGGCTCGCCGTGCGAGGCGACGGCGAGGACGGCGGTGCTGCCGTCGGGATCGGGGGGCGACCAGCCGCAGACCCGGGTGTCGAAGCCGCCCCAGTGGGTGAGCTGCCGTCCGGGGCCGCCGTCCACCGGCACCAGGTGGACCTCCGGCACCAGACTGCGCCAGCTGGTGTACGCGATGTGGCGGCCGTCGGGCGAGAAGCGCGGGGGACCGGCCTTGGTGCGGTCGACGGTGAGCCGCCAGGCCCGCCCCGGACCGTCGAGGGACGCGAGCCAGAGGTCGTCCTCGGCCACGAAGCACAGCTGGTCGCCACTGAGGTGCGGAAGGCGCAGATAACTCACCCACCCCATGCTTTTCCGGGCGCCGGGTACCGGCAACTTATGCGGTGCCGACAACCGTGACCCACACCACGAACGAAACCGTTTCGTTTCGCTAGGTGGTGGGGTACATTCGTCATGTACGAAACGGTGTCGTTCCGGTCGAGTGGACCGGCCGACCGGAACGGAGAGGAGTGAGCGAGATGACGGAGACCGCCACCGCGCGCCGCAGCCGGATCACTCCCGAGCGCGAGGCCGAGCTGTACGAGGCCGTGCTCGACCTGCTCCGCGAAGTCGGTTACGACGCCCTCACCATGGACGCCGTGGCCGCGCGCACCCGGTCCAGCAAGGCGACGCTCTACCGCCAGTGGGGCGGCAAGCCGGAGCTGGTCGTCAAGGCCATGCGGCACAACAAGCCGGGCAAGATCGGCGACGTCGACACCGGCTCGCTCCGCGGCGACCTGCACGCCCTCATGGTGCGTGAGGACGACTGCACCATGGAGCAGAACTCCGCGCTGATGCGGGGTGTCGCCATGGCGCTGCACCAGAACCCGGACCTTCGCCAGGCGTTCCGGGAACAGCTCATCGAACCGGAGATGGCCGAGTTCCAGCGTGTGCTGCAACGCGCCGTCGACCGCGGTGAGATCAGAGCGGACTGCCCGGCGCTGGACTTCCTCGTGCACATGATGGTCGGTGGTTTCGCCACCCGCACGCTGCTGGACGACCAGCCGCCGACCCGGGCGTTCCTCGCCTCCTACGTCGACGCCGTGATCCTCCCCGCCCTCGGCGTCTCCACCCACTGACACGTCCCTGCCCCCGTGACACCTGAGCCCCACCTGACGTAACCGCTCACGTCGTCGGGCTGATCACCCCTGCCCTGAAGACCCACGACCTGACCGGGAGTACGCCCTCGTGGCCACGTTCCTCTACAAACTCGGCCGGCTCGCCTTCCGCCGACGACACTTCGTCGCCCTGATCTGGGTGGCTCTGCTGACGCTCGCCGGCGTCGGCGCGGCCAGCGCCCCGCCCGCCGGCAACTCCTCCTTCTCCATCCCGGGAACGGAGGCCCAGAAGGCCTTCGACCTGCTGGAACAGCGCTTCCCCGGCCAGAGTGCCGACGGGGCGACCGCACGCGTCGTCTTCAAGGCACCGTCCGGCGAGAAGATGACGGACGCCGACAACAAGGCGGCCGTCCACAAGACCGTCGACGAACTGGCGGACGGCTCCGAGGTCGCCTCGGTCGCCGACCCCTACCAGGGCAACGCCGTCAGCAAGGACGGCACGGTCGCCTACGCCTCGGTGAAGTACGACGTCTCCGGCATGGAGCTGGAGGAGTCCACCAAGGACGCGCTGGAGGACGCCGCCCAGCAGGCGCGCGACGCCGGGCTGACCGTCGAGATCGGCGGTGACGCGCTCCAGGCCGTTCCGGAGACCGGCGCCACCGAGGTCATCGGCATCGCGGTCGCCGCCGTCGTCCTGGTCATCACCTTCGGCTCCCTGGTCGCGGCCGGGCTGCCCCTGCTCACCGCCCTGATCGGCGTGGGCATCGGCGTCTCCTCGATCACCGCGCTGGCGAGCGCGCTCGAACTGGGCTCCACCACCTCCATCCTGGCGATGATGATCGGTCTCGCGGTCGGCATCGACTACGCCCTGTTCATCGTCTCCCGCTACCGCGCCGAACTCGCCGAGGGACGCGAACGCGAGGAGGCCGCCGGACGGGCGGTCGGCACCGCGGGCTCGGCGGTCGTCTTCGCCGGCCTCACCGTCGTCATCGCCCTGGTGGGCCTCGCGGTGGTCAACATCCCGATGCTCACCAAGATGGGCATCGCGGCGGCCGGCACCGTCGCCATCGCGGTCCTGATCGCCCTGACGATGATCCCCGCGCTGCTCGGCTACGCCGGGCGCCGGGTCAAGCCGGCCGGCGCGAAGAGCAAGCTGTTCGGCCGCTCCCGCAAGGGCGAGCCGAAGCCGGACCAGCCGGACGGCCGGCCCAAGGCCAACCTGGGCACCCGCTGGGCGAGCTTCGTCGTCCGCCGTCCGCTCGCCGTCCTCCTCCTGGGCGTCATCGGCCTCGGCGCCGCCGCGATCCCCGCGACCTCCCTGGAGCTGGGTCTGCCCGACGACGGCTCCCAGCCGACGTCCACCACCCAGCGCCGCGCCTACGACCTGCTGTCGGAGGGCTTCGGCCCCGGCTTCAACGGCCCCCTGATGGTCGTCGTGGACGCCAAGGGCAGCGACGCCCCGAAGGACGCCTTCACCGACGTCGAGACGCGGATCAAGGACCTCGACGGCGTCGTGGCGGTGACCCCGCCCGCCCCCAACAAGGGCGGCGACACCGCGACGATCACCGTGATCCCGGACTCCAAGCCGTCCTCCGTGCAGACCGAGGACCTGGTGCACGCCATCCGTGACGCGGGCGGCGACATCGAGGCGAAGACCGGCGCCGAGACCCTGGTCACCGGTTCGACGGCGATGAACATCGACGTCAGCCAGAAGCTCAACGACGCGCTGGTGCCGTACCTGGTCCTGGTCGTCGGCCTGGCCTTCCTCCTCCTCATCGTGGTCTTCCGCTCGATCCTGGTCCCGCTGAAGGCGGCCCTCGGCTTCCTGCTCTCCGTCATGGCGGCGCTCGGCGCGGTCGTCGCGGTCTTCCAGTGGGGCTGGCTGTCCGGCCTGATGGGCGTCGAGGAGACCGGACCGGTCATGTCGATGATGCCGATCTTCATGGTCGGCGTGGTCTTCGGCCTGGCCATGGACTACGAGGTCTTCCTGGTCACCCGCATGCGGGAGGCCTACGTCCACGGCGAGAAGCCGCACCAGGCCGTCGTCACCGGCTTCAAGCACGGCGCACGGGTCGTCACCGCCGCCGCGGTGATCATGATGGCGGTCTTCGCGGGCTTCATCGGCTCCAGCGAGTCGATGGTGAAGATGATCGGCTTCGGTCTCGCGATCGCCGTCTTCTTCGACGCGTTCGTCGTCCGCATGGCCATCGTCCCGGCGGTCCTCGCCCTGCTCGGCAAGAAGGCATGGTGGCTGCCGAAGTGGCTGGACCGCGCGCTGCCCAACGTGGACGTCGAGGGCGAGGGCCTGCGCACGGCCGACGAGCGGCGCTCCGACCCCGACGAGGACCGGGAGCTGGTGCGCACCTGACCAGCCGCCGCGGCCTCTGACAGGAGGACGGCACAGACCAGCCGGTGAGGGTTCCGTGGGGACGGGGCTGCCCTCACCGGCTTCCTCCGTTCCGGGGCCCCTCGGCCCGCCTCGCGCGGCCCCGTAACCCGGTCGCCTGTCGGCTACACGTACCGCTACGGTGCGGTCCATGACGACGACCGACGACGCCTCCGACTCCGCCGCCCACCCGCGCTTCGCCGCCGCCCTGCGCGAACTGGGCCTCGGCGACCTGGCCGGACGGGCCCGGCGCTTCCCGGAGGCCACCCGCACCGCCACCGAGGCCGCCGCCGCCATCGGGTGCGAGCTGAGCCAGATCTGCAAGTCGCTCATCTTCGCCGCGGACGGCGTACCCGTACTCGTCCTCATGGACGGCGCCTCCCGCGTCGACCTGGACCGGGTCCGCGAGGAACTCGGTGCCCAGAAGGTCACCCGGGCCAAGGCCGACGTCGTACGGGAGACGACCGGGTACGCGATCGGCGGGGTGCCGCCCTTCGGGCACCGGACCAGGGCCCGGGTGCTCGCCGACCGGTCGCTGCTCGCCCACGACGTCGTCTGGGCCGCCGCCGGCACGCCGTACGCCGTCTTCCCGATGGAGCCCAAGGACCTCGTCGCCACCGCCGGCGCCGCCCTCGTGGACGTGCGCGAGCGCTCCGCGTGACCCCGCTGGTCACCGCCGCGGTCCTGCTCGCGGCGGTCACCCACGCCAGCTGGAACGCCATCGCCCACCGGATCACCGACAAGCTGACCGGGTTCGCGCTGATCTCCGGCGGCGGGATGCTCATCGGGCTCGCGCTGCTGCCGTTCACGGCGTTCCCGGCGGCCGGGGCGTGGCCGTACCTGCTGGTCTCCGCCGCCGTCCACATCGCGTACTACGCCCTGCTGATGCGGTCCTTCCGGCTGGGCGACTTCGGCCAGGCCTACCCGATCGCCCGCGGCAGCGCGCCGCTGCTGGTCACCGTCCTCGCCGCCGCCTTCGCCCACGAGGTGCCGGACGGCTGGGCGGCCGGGGGCATCCTGGTCTCCTGCGCCGGACTGACCGGCGTCGCCCTGTGGGGACTGCGCGGACGCCGGCCCGACTGGTCGGCCATCGGCGCCGCCCTGGCGACCGGCGTGACCATCGCGGCGTACACGGTCGTCGACGGCCTCGGCGTACGCGCCTCCGGGTCCTCCCTCGGCTACATCGCCTGGCTGATGGCGGTGCAGGGCACGGTCCTGCCCGCGTACTTCCTCCACCGGCACCGCGCAGGGGCCTGGGCGCTGCTGCGGCCGCAGGCCGGTCTCGGCCTGGTCGGCGCGGCCCTGTCCGTCACCGCCTACGCCCTGGTCCTGTGGGCGCAGACCCGCGCCGACCTCGCGCCCATCGCCGCCCTGCGCGAGTCGTCCATCCTGGTCGGTGCCGCGATAGGGGCCCTGTTCTTCAAGGAGCGGTTCGGCGCGCCCCGGATCGCGGCGGCGGGCCTCCTGGTCGTCGGGATCGGGCTGATGCTGCGCACGGGATAGCCGCAGTGGTGCGCCCCGCCGCGGACAGGCGCACCCTGGAAGAAGGTGTTCCGGAGGTGATCGCCATGATGCACACCACAGTGGGATGGCATGTCGAGCTGGAGTTCGTGGAGGACGACCAGCACACGCGGGCGGTCGCGATGGTGCGGCTCCCCGACGGCACCGAGGTCCGCGCGCACGGCCACGCCAGCCGTCACCGGGTCGACGCCCAGCAGCCACGCGTCGGTGAGGAGGTCGCGGGCGCACGGGCGTTGAACGAGCTGGCGATGCGGCTGCTCACCAAGGCCCACGACGAGATCGACACGGCGTCCGGGCGGACCTCGCACCCGATCCACGTCTGAACCGGACCGGGGGCTGTCTCCAGGACTGGCCCCGGGTGCGCCGGTCCTAGGGGAGCGACGCGCGGACCGCCCGTACCAGCGCCTGCGCCCGCGGGTCCGCCGTCACGGTCTTGCGGAAGCCGTTGGTGACGTAGCCCAGGGCGATGCCGGCCTCCGGGTCGGCGAAGCCCAGGGAGCCGCCGCGGCCCGGGTGGCCGAAGGAGCCGGGGGCCAGGAACGGGGACGCGCTGCCGTGCAGCATGTAACCGAGGCCGAACCGGGTGCCGACGACCAGGACCCGGTCGGGCCCGGCGGACTCCTCGGCGCGGGCCAGCTCCATGGTCGCCGGGTCGAACAGCCGCACGCCGCGCGTCACGTCGTCGACCTCGCCGATCAGCGCCGCGTAGAAGCGGGCCAGGCCGTCGGCCGTCGCGATGCCGTTGGCGGCCGGGAGCGCGGCCGCGCGGTACACCGGGTCGTTCTGGTCGGGGAACGGGGTGATCGCGGCGAAGGCGCGGCGGGTGAGGGAGTCCGGGTTCTCGTAGGCTTCGGTGACGGAGCGCTTGGGGCGCAGCCGCGGCCCGTTGCCGGACGGTCCGGCCCCGGACGGCTCGGGGTCCGGCAGGCGCCCGACGCGACCGGCCCGGCCCGCCGCCTCCTCCGCCGCGGGCAGCCCCACCCACAGGTCCAGGCCCAGCGGCCCGGCGATCTCGTCCGCGATCCACTGCCCGGCGCCCCGCCCGCCCGTCACCCGCCGGACCAGCTCGTCGAGCAGCCAGCCGTAGGTCAGCGCGTGGTAGCCGTGGTCGGTGCCGGGCTCCCAGACCGGTGCCTGGGCGGCGACGGCAGCGGGCCCCCGCAGCGGGTCCAGGGCGTCCTCGGGGGTGAGCGGGCGGTCCAGGACCGGCAGCCCGGCCCGGTGGTTCAGCATGTGCCGGACCAGCACCCGCTCCTTGCCGTGCGCCTTGAACTCCGGCCAGTACTCGCCCACCGGCGCGTCCAGGTCCAGCTCCCCGCGCTGGTGCAGCAGCAGCGGTACGGCGGCGGCGACGCCCTTGGTCGCCGAGCGGACCACCTGGGCGGTGCCCCGGCGCCACGGCTCGGTGCCGGCCGTGTCGTCGACGTCCCTGGTGCCGCCCCACAGGTCGACGACCTTGCGCCCGTCCCGGTAGACGGCGACGGCCGCGCCCCGCTCGCCGAGCGCGGTGAAGTTCCGTACGAACGCGTCCCGCACCGGCTCGAAGCCCGCGGCCACCGTGCCGTGCACACGCACGGCGGCGTCACCGTCCCCGTCACCGTTCACTTTCCCACGCCCCTTCCGGTCGCCCGCGACAGTGGGTGCAACCGCCACCGACCGTCCGCGATTCCTCACCCGCTCGCCGACACCGACCGCGGGTCGAAGCCGAAGGGCAGTTCCAGGCGGTGGGCGCGCATCAGGCCGTCGTCGGAGAGCAGCGCGGCGGTCGGTCCGTCCGCCGCGATCACGCCGTCGCTCAGGATCAGGGCGCGGGGGCACAGCTCCAGGGCGTAGGGCAGGTCGTGGGTGACCATCAGCACCGTGACGTCCAGGGAGCGCAGGATGTCGGCGAGTTCGCGGCGGGAGGCCGGGTCGAGGTTGGAGGAGGGCTCGTCCAGGACCAGGATCTCCGGCTCCATGGCGAGCACGGTCGCCACCGCCACCCGGCGCCGCTGGCCGAAGGAGAGGTGGTGCGGCGGCCGGTCCTTGAACTCCGCCATGCCGACCAGCGTGAGCGCCCGGTCCACACAGGCCTCCAGCTCCGCCCCCTTCACCCCGGCCGCCGCCGGTCCGAACGCAACGTCCTCGCGCACGGTCGGCATGAACAGCTGGTCGTCGGGGTCCTGGAAGACGATGCCGACCCGGCGCCGGATCTCGGCCATGTGCCGCTTGTCGACCGGCAGTCCGGCGACGGTGACCGTGCCGGTGCCGCCGGTCAGGATGCCGTTGAGGTGGAGCACGAGCGTCGTCTTGCCCGCGCCGTTCGGCCCGAGCAGCGCGACCCGCTCCCCGCGCGCGACGGAGAAGTCCACGCCGAACAGGGCCTGGTGCCCGTCGGGGTAGGCGAAGGCGAGGCCGGAGACGTCGAGGGAGGCGGGCGTGTCGGTCACGGGGCCGCTGGTCACGGGGTGGTCGGTCACAGGGTCCATCCCAGCAGACAGACCACCAGCGCCGCACACGGGAGGGCCAGCGCGTACGACCACTGCGCCCGGTCCGCGGTCACCTCGTCGATCACCGGCATCGAACCGGCGTACCCGCGGCTGACCATGGCCAGGTGGACGCGTTCGCCGCGCTCGTAGGAGCGGATGAACAGGGCCCCCGCGGACTTGGCGAGCACGCCCCAGTGCCGTACGCCCTTCGCCTCGAAGCCCCGGGACTCCCGGGCGATCCGCATCCGCCGCATCTCGTCCGCGATCACGTCGCCGTACCGGATCATGAACGAGGCGATCTGCACCAGCAGCGGCGGCAGCCTCAGCCGCTGGAGCCCGAGGAGGAGCTCCCGCAGCTCGGTCGTGGACGCGAGGATCACGGAGGCGGCGACGCCCAGGGTGCCCTTGGCCAGGACGTTCCAGGCACCCCACAGGCCGTTGACGCTCAGGGACAGGCCGAGCACGTCGACCCGCTCGCCCTCCGCCACGAACGGCATGAGCACCGCGAACGCGACGAACGGCACCTCGATCAGCAGCCGCTTGAGCAGGAAGCCGACCGGCACGCGGGCCGCGTACGCCACCGCCGCGAGCAGCAGCGCGTACAGGCCGAAGGCCCACATCGCCTCGCGCGGCGTCGAGACCACGACGACCACGAAGGCGAAGGCCGCGGCGAGCTTGGTGTGCGGCGGCAGACCGTGCACGGGGGAGTGGCCGTGCCGGTAGAGCCGGTGCGCGTGACCCGCACCCACGTCAGACGGTCGTTTCCGTGTTGGCCGGGGACACGTCGTCGCCGCGGCGCCTGCGCACCGTCCAGAACACGGCGCTGCCCGCGACGACGGTGACGCCGACGCCGATCACGCCCGCGAGGCCCCCGGAGACCCGGGCGTCGGTGATGTCCTTGACGCCGTAGTCGGCGAGCGGGGAGTCGGCGGCGGCGTGCTCCTCGGCCTTCTTGTCGATGCCCTTGTCGGAGGCGACCTTCTCCAGGCCGTCGGGGTTGGCGGAGGCGTAGAAGCTGACGAAGCCGGCGAGGACCAGGGAGGCGACGAGGCCGGTGATCCACACCTTGCGGTGCGAGCGGGCGGCGACGGGGGCGGGAGCCGGTGCGGCGCCGGAGGGGGCGTCGACCAGCTCGCCGTTCACCCGCAGCTTGAGCCGCTGCTGGAGCCCGCGCGCCCCGTACACCAGGTCCGGGCGTACGGCGATGACGGCGCCGACGGTCAGCGCGGTGATCGCGGCCTCGCCGATGCCGATCAGCACGTGCACGCCGATCATCGCGGTGGCGACCTTGCCGATGGAGACGTCGGTGGTGCCGCCGATCCAGTAGATGAGCGTGAAGGCGAGCGCGGCGGCCGGCACGGAGACGAGCGCGGCGACGAAGGAGGCAACGGTGACCGAGCGGCGGGTGCGCGGCAGCACCTTCACCAGGCCCCGGAAGAGGGCGTAGGCGACGACCGTGGTGACGATCGCCATGTCGGTGATGTTCACGCCGAGCGCGGTCAGGCCGCCGTCGGCGAAGAGGATGCCCTGCATGAGCAGGACGACGGAGACACACAGCACGCCCGTAAAGGGCCCGACGAGGATGGCGGCCAGCGCGCCGCCGAGCAGATGTCCACTGGTCCCGGCCGCGACCGGGAAGTTCAGCATCTGCACCGCGAAGATGAACGCCGCGACCAGCCCGGCCAGCGGCGCCGTCCGCTCGTCCAGCTCACGGCGCGCGCCGCGCAGGCTGACCGCGATGGCGCCGGCGGCGACGACCCCGGTCACGGCGGAGGTCGGGGCGTTGATGAATCCGTCAGGTACATGCACGGTTCGATGATAGAGAACAGTTGCAACTCGTTCGCAAGAGCGAGGCAAAGGCTGATGTAAAGGGCGATCTCACATGTGATATCCGGCTCACAGAGCGTGAGCCGGGAAATATGGGACATTGGAAAGGGGGTGGACCCGCAGCTTCGACAAAGGTGGCAGAGCGTAAGGGGCGACCCCATGTCCGTAGTCGAGCAGTACGCACCCGCCCACATCCTGACGGACGGGGACCTCCCCGGCGAGGACGACGGCGGAGCGATACCCGTCGTCCTGCGCTACGACCCCGAGCTCGACCCCTCGATGGTGTGCGTCGCCCTGCCCGGGAAGGGCGGCCGAGCGTCCCGCTCCCGCGAGTGGACCTTCTCCCGCGCGCTGCTGGAACAGGGCCTGCGCGCGCCCGCCGGGAGCGGCGAGGTGCGGGTGTGGCCGTGCGGGCGGGTGCAGGCCGTGGTCGAGTTCCACTCCCCGCAGGGCTGCTCGGTGGTCCAGTTCGACAACAAGGCACTCATCCGCTTCCTGCGCCGTACGTACCAGGCGACCGCACAGCCGGTGACCCACTGAGCCGCGTCGCGGCGGACGGCGGTTGCCGGTCGCGGGGGTGTCAGCCGCCCGCCTTGAGCAGGGCCGCGACCATCGGACCCGCGGTGTCGCCGCCGTGCCCGCCCTGCTGGACCACGCCCGCCGCCGCCAAGTCCCCCCGGTACGCGGTGAACCAGCCGTTGGGCTTCTCCTGGCCGTCGACCTCCGCCGAGCCGGTCTTCGCGCCGACGTCGCCGCTCACCCCGGCCATCGCCTCCGCGGCGGTGCCGTACGCCGCCGTGTAGGACATCAGCTCGCGCAGCGCGCCGAGCGTCTCGCCGGACATCGTGCGGGAGGCCGTGGCGAGCGCCCGCCCGTCGACCGACGGGGCGACCAGGTACGGCTGGTGGAAGCTGCCCGACTTCACCGTCGCCGACACCGACGCCATGTTCAGCGGGTTCATCCGCACCCCGCCCTGGCCGATGAGGGAGGCGGCCATCTGGGCCTTGCTCTCGACCGGCACCCTGCCGTCGAAGGTGGACACGCCGACCGACCAGTTGTTCATGGACAGGCCGAAGACCTCCTTCGCCTGCCTGGTCAGGTCGTCGTCCTTCAGCTCCGGGGCCTGGCTGATGAAGGCGGTGTTGCAGGAGCGGGCGAAGCTCGCCTTGAAGGTGCCGTCCTTGATCTCGAACTTGTCGTCGTTCTGGAACTTCCAGCCGCCGTAGCTGAAGAACTTGGGGCACGGGTGCTTCTCGTTCACGGACGCCAGGTCCTTCTCCAGCAGCATCGAGGCCGTGATGACCTTCATCGTGGAGCCGGGGGCTAGTGAGCCGAGGAAGGCGGTGTTGAAACCGTGGCCGCCGTTGGCGACCGCGAGGACCTCGCCGGTGGAGGCGCGCAGCAGCACCACCGACGCGCCCTTCTTGCCGTCCACCTGCTTCTCGGCGGCGGCCTGGAGGGCGGGGTCGAGCGTCGTCTTCAGCGTGCCGGGGGTGCCCTTGCTCAGCTCCAGCAGGGTCTTGTCGGAGACCTCACCGGCCCCGGACTCCTTCGAGCCCTTCCCGTCGCCGTCCGCCCCGCCGCGCACCACGCGCAGTTCGACGCCGGGGGTGCCGCCGGCCTTCTTGCCGTACTTGTCGCGCAGCCCGTCCAGGACGGTGCCGAGAGACGGGTACTTGGCGGCGGTGATCTCCGCGCCGTCCCGGTCCAGCGCCTTGACCGGCGGGTCGCCGGCCTTCCCGGTGACCAGCTTGTCGCCGTCCCTCAACTCCGGGTGCACGACGGCGGCGTGCCAGTCGACGCGGGGTTCGCCGTCGCCGTCCCGGCGGACGACGGTGAGCGCGCTGTCGTACGCCAGCGGCTCGGTCGCCTTCTCGTAGGCGACGGTGGCCTTGACGGAGAACGGGACCTTCCCCCCGGCCGGGGTGCCCGCGGTGAAGGTGGCGTCCTTGATGCGGGCGTCCTTGGCGTAGCCGGTGAGCAGGGCCTTGGCGGCCTCGGCGTCGTCGGTCACGGCGGCGGCACCGGCCACGTCGCCCTGCTGCCAGGCGGTCAGGAACCGCTGGGCGGTCGAGGTGACTTCGGCCGCCGTCAGCGGGCCCGACTTCACCTTCTCCTCGGCCGCCGCGGACTTCGTGCGCGCGGTGTCCTCGCCACCGGCCCCGCCGCCGTACATCGCGTAGGCACCGAATCCGGCACCGGCCACGACCACGGCGGCGACACTGCCGATCACGGCGGGTTTCGTCCTGCGCCGCTCGGTGGCGGCGCCCCTTCTGCTGCCCACTGCGTCCCGTTCCTCGGTGCGTTCGGTGCGTTCGGTGCCTTCAGTGCGGGGTGTTTCCCGCGACGGCGACCACAGTAGGGCCATCGTGGCCGCCGGTTCGTGTCAGCCGCCGACTCGTAGCACGTCTGCGACGATCGGGCCGGCCGCGTCGCCGCCGTGGCCGCCCTCCTCGGTCATGGCCGCCGCCGCGACGTCGTTGCGGAAACCGGTGAACCAGCTGTTGGAGACCGCCTGTCCGTCGACCTCGGCCGACCCGGTCTTGGCACCGATGTCGCCGCCGAGCCCGGACATGGCGTTGACGGCGGTGCCCTGGGTGGCGGTGAGCCGCATCATCTGCTTGAGCTGGGAGGCGGTGCCCTGCGGCAGCCCCTTGGCGGT
The DNA here is from genome assembly GCF_055575415.1 of Streptomyces sp. NPDC034099. NCBI lineage: Bacteria > Bacillati > Actinomycetota > Actinomycetes > Kitasatosporales > Streptomycetaceae > Streptomyces > Streptomyces sp. NPDC034099. The sequence continues at coordinate 45,995 of NZ_JBVISR010000015.1, forward strand.
GGCCGGTTTGCGGTCGTCCAGGCCGAACGGCACCAGGTACGGCTGGCGGAACTCACCGGTGATGGCGGTCGCCGTCACGGAGGCCATGTTCAGCGGGTTCATCTGGACCTGGCCCTGGCCGATGGCGTTGGCGGCCCGGTCGGGGCCGCTCACGGCGGGAATCCTGCCGTCGAAGGAGGTGATGCCGGTCTGCCAGTTGTCCTGCCCGAGCCCGAAGCGCTCCTGGGCCTCCTCGGTCAGCGAGGAGTCCGTGAGCGGCTTCTCGTCGATCAGCTTGATGAAGCCGGTGTTGCAGGAGCGCATGAAGGTGTTGGCGAGCGTGGCGCTCTCGTTGGGTTTCATGTTGGTCAGGTTCTTGAAGGTCTGACTCTGCCAGGTCGCCGTGTCGGGGCAGGGTGCCGGGCCGTTCATCGAGGTCACGCCGTTGTCGATGAGCATGGCCGCGGTGATGATCTTCATGGTGGAACCGGGCGCGACCGTTCCCTGGAAGGCCGCGTTGAACCCGTCCGTGCGGTTGTTCGCCACGGCCAGGACTTCGCCGGTGCTCGGCTTCACGGCGACCACGGAGGACTCGCCGTACCGCTTCACCGCCTTCTCGGCCGCCGCCTGCACGCTCGCGCTGAGGGTGGTGCGCAGCTTCCCGGGCTTGCCTTCGGTCAGCGTGAGCAGCGGGGTGTCCGGCGCGTCCGCGGCCGTGTGCCGGACCGCCAGTTCGATGCCGGGAGTACCGCCGGCCTTGTCGCCGTACTTCTCCCGGAGTTTGGCGAGGATCGGGCCCAGCGAGGGGTACTTCTCCTTGCTCAGTACGGCACCGTCCCGGCCGACGGCCTGGATCTGCGGGGTCGCGGACTCCGCGGTGACCAGGCTGTCGCCGTCCTTCAGGGCCGGGTGGACGACGGACGGCTCCCAGTCCACCAGCGCCCGCCCGCTGGTCTCCCCGCGCACCACGGTCAGCGTGCTCTTGTAGCTGAGCGGCTTGGTCGCCCCCTCGTACGACACCTTCGCCTTCACCGTGAACGGCACAGAGGTGCCGGCCGCCTCGCCCGGCGTGATCTCGACGTCGCCGATGTGCGCGTCCTCGCCGTAGGCCGTCAGCAGCGTCCCGGCGATCGAGGCGTTGTTCGTGTACGACGCGGCGGTGGTCGCGTCGCCCTTCTCCCAGGCGGCGAAGAACTTCTCGCTCGTCTCCCCGACCTCGTCCACACTCGGCGGCCCGCTCTCGGCCTCCGCCCCGGAAGACCCGGATCCCCCGCCCCCGTCCAGCGCCGACACCACGTTGTAGGCGCCGTACCCGGCACCGCCCACCATCACGGCGAACACCCCGCCTATGACGGCGACCTTCACCCCCCTGCCCATCGGCAGTCCCCTCCCCGTCCGGCCTTCCGCCCGCCTTCTTGAACACGTTCAGAAGTGCTTGTAGGCGCACTCTATGCGCAGGGGGTGACCAGCGGTACGGGTGTTTCCGATTGGTGGCCTAAAGGAGACCAGGGGGTGTAGGGGCCGTGGCCGGGCCGTCGAACCCTCGTTGGATACCAGCGCGTTGGCGAAGACTTGCTCGTACTCGGTGGCCGGCTCCTGCTCAGGTCCTCCTCCAGAGGGTGTCACCTCACCCGCGAGGCGGACACGCTCCGCCGCAGCGGACGACGCGCGGCTGCCGTGTCCGGGGTCAGCATGGACGCCATGACGACAGCGACCACCCCTCTCCCCGCACCCGCGCCTGTCTGGGCTCGTCGCACTGCGCACGCCATCGCTCTGTGCGCCGTCCCGTCCGGCCTGTGGCGCATCGCCATGGCGGCCGGTGTCTACGTCGGCTACAGCGACCAGGTGCTGCGCGACGTCTACGACATACCGGGATGGGGCATCGCCTACGTCGTCGGCCTCTCCGTCCTGGCCGAGATGGCCGCCCTCTTTCCGCTGCTGCTCGTCAGTGACCGGTGGCGGCCGCTGCGACCCCAGATCCTGGCCCCGCTGGCCTGGACCGCCTCCGCGGTTCTGGTCCTGGTGGCGCTGTGGCAGTTCGTGGTCGCCGTCACCGCCGAGAGCCAGACGTACCTGTCGAGCGGTACGGCAGAGATCGTCTGGGGCCTGGTCTTCGCCCCTTTGCTCGCCATCCCTGCGCTGGTGACCGCGGTGACCTGGTCGTACGCAAAGCGGCACCGGGCAGGGGACGCCGTGACCGGGGGTGCGCGGCCCGGAGACGGTCAATGAGGGTGCCACCGGCGACGCGTCTCACGGCGTGCCTGGCCGGCTAGACCCACGTATCCAGCCACATCCGCGCCCGCCACTCCTCCATCGGGATCGCCGTGCCGGTGTACAGGGGCCAGAAGTAGATGAAGTTCCAGGCGATGAGGAGGACCAGGACGCCCGCGCCCGTCGCGCCCGCCACGCGGCGGGTGTCGGTGCAGCCCGGGCGGCCGATGATCGCCCCCAGCAGCATCGCCACCGCCAGGCACAGGAACGGGACGAAGACGACGGCGTAGAAGAGGAAGATCGTGCGCTCCTGGTACATGAACCAGGGGAGATAACCGGCGGCCACGCCGCAGGCGATGGCGCCCGCGCGCCAGTCGCGGCGGAAGAGCCAGCGCCACAGGACGTACAGCAGGGCGAAGCAGCCCACCCACCACAGGAGGGGCGTGCCCAGCGCCAGCACTTCGCGGGCGCACTTCTCGCCCGCGTCGACCGGGCAGCCGTCCGAGCCCGCCGACGGGGACTCGTAGAAGTAGGAGACCGGGCGGCCCAGGACGAGCCAGCTCCAGGGGTTCGACTGGTAGGTGTGCGGCGAGGTGAGGTGGGTGTGGAACTCCAGCACCTGGGTCTCGTAGTGCCACAGGCTGCGCAGCCAGTCGGGGAGGAGCCACGACCAGGAGCTGTGCGCGCCATCCTTCGCCGCCCAGTCGCGGTAGTAGCCGCCGGTGCCGTCGGAGGGGGAGAGGATCCAGCCGAGCCAGGAGAGGACGTACGTGGCCAGCGCCACCGGGACCGTGGAGAGGAAGGCCCAGCCCAGGTCGTGGCGCAGTACCGCGCGGTAGGGGCGGTGGGCGCCCGCGACGCGGCGGGAGCCGACGTCCCACAGCACGGCCATCACGCAGAACGCCGCCATGATGTACAGGCCGTTCCACTTGGTGGCCGCCGCCAGGCCCAGCATCAGGCCCGCCGCCAGCCGCCAGGGACGCCACCCGAGGCGGAGGGTCTCGGCGATGTGCGCGTCGGGGCGGACCCGGCCGTCCTCGTCCACCGGGAGGGCGGCGGCGAGCCGGGCCCGCGCTCTGTCGCGGTCGACGACCAGGCAGCCGAAGGCGGCCAGCACGAAGAACATCAGCACGCCGTCCAGCAGCGCGGTGCGGCTCATCACGAAGTGCAGGCCGTCCAGCGCCATCAGGGCGCCCGCCAGGCACCCCAGGAACGTGGAGCGGAACAGCCGGCGGCCGATCCGGCACAGCAGCAGCACCGACAGCGTGCCGAGCAGCGCCGTCATGAAGCGCCAGCCGAAGGGGTCGAAGCCGAACAGCAGCTCGCCGAGCCCGATGACGTACTTGCCGACCGGCGGGTGCACGACGTACGCCGCGTCGGTCGGGACGGGGACGTTCCCGCCCGAGTTCAGGATCAGGTCGTTGGCGTTCTTGTCCCAGTTGACCTCGAAGCCGCGGTGGATCAGCGCCCACGCGTCCTTGGCGTAGTACGTCTCGTCGAATATCACCGCCTTCGGGCTGCCCAGGTTCCAGAACCGCAGCACCCCCGCGAGCAGCGCCACCAGCAGCGGTCCGCCCCACGCCGACCAGCGGATCATCCGGCCGGCGAGCGGCTTCGACAGGCCCAGGAACGCCCACAGGCGCGGACTCGGGCTCGTGTACGGCGGCACCAGCCGGTCGCGGACGTCACCGGCCGCGGGCCCCGCCGCGTAGCCGAAGCGGCGCAGCCGCTGCTGCCAGGTGGGCGGCTCGTCGTGCGGGGCCTGGCCCTGCCGGGTGTCCGTGGAGGACGCGGTACTGGTCACCGCGCCATCGTAGGGAACCGCGCTGTGCACGTCCCGCGCATGGGCCTCCCGGGTGCGGATACGTTCCCCTTCCGGGAGGACGGGCGGGCAGGACTGGGAGGATGGGGGCGTGACTGGAACCCTTGTACTCGCGGGCACTCCCATCGGCGACGTCCAGGACGCCCCGCCCCGGCTCGCCGCGGAACTGGCCGGCGCGGACGTCGTCGCCGCCGAGGACACCCGGCGGCTGCGCCGGCTCACCCAGGCGCTCGGCGTCGCACTCGCGGGGCGTGTCGTGTCGTACTTCGAGGGCAACGAGTCCGCCCGTACGCCCGAGCTGGTCGAGGAGCTGGCCGGGGGAGCGCGGGTGCTGCTGGTCACCGACGCCGGGATGCCGTCGGTGTCCGACCCCGGGTACCGGCTGGTCGCCGCGGCCGTCGAGCGCGGGGTGCGCGTCACCGCCGTCCCCGGCCCTTCCGCCGTGCTGACGGCGCTCGCCCTGTCGGGGCTGCCGGTGGACCGGTTCTGCTTCGAGGGCTTCCTGCCCCGCAAGGCCGGCGAGCGGCTGACCCGGCTGCGCGAGGTCGCCGAGGAGCGCCGGACCCTCGTCTACTTCGAGGCCCCGCACCGCCTCGACGACACCCTCGCGGCCATGGCCGAGGTCTTCGGCGCCGACCGGCGGGCCGCCGTCTGCCGGGAGCTGACCAAGACGTACGAGGAGGTCAGGCGGGGCGGGCTCGGTGAGCTGGCCGCGTGGGCCGCCGAGGGGGTGCGCGGCGAGATCACCGTCGTCGTCGAGGGGGCGCCGGAGAAGGGGCCCGAGGAGATCGGCGCCGAGGAACTGGTGCGCAGGGTGCGGGTGCGCGAGGAGGCGGGCGAGCGGCGCAAGGAGGCGATCGCCGCGGTGGCCGCCCAGGTGGGCGTGCCCAAGCGGGAGGTGTTCGACGCGGTGGTGGCGGCGAAGAACGCCGGGAACTGAGGGGGTCCGAAGGGCTCGGCTTGACCCGGACCACCCCCGTCCTTGGCCGGGACCGCCCCGTCCTTGACCCGGGCCGCCCCGCCCTTGACCGGCCCCTGACCTTGCGGGCACTCCGGCCAAGGGCAGTCCAAATCGGCTCAAACACTCGGCAGCGACTGGTGCTTTCCCGCTGGTGGAGGAGTCCACTGGAGGAAGGAACCGAACGAACCGAAGGAGCCGGGATGAGCATGAGTGAGAGCACCGTGCGGACCCGAGTGCGTGCCGGTGCCACCGCCGTCGTCCACGAGTCGTACTCCTTCGCCTGCATGCGCTGCGGGCACGGCTGGGAGCAGTCGTTCGAGATCGAGCACCACACGGACACCGACGGCCACGCGTTCGTGCTCTACGTCGCGGACGGCCGCGTCGTGCCCTCCCCGCTGACCCGGCCGACCTGCGCCGCCTGCGACAGCCACGTCGTCCGCATCCTGCGCCCGGGCCGGGTCGCCTCCGTCCGCGGCACCACCCAGGGCATCCACCGGGTGCCCCCGGCCGGCCCTCTGGAGGTGCCGCGGGTGCCCGAGGCGGGAGTTCCCGAGGTGCCGGGCCCGGGGGCGCCGGGACTGTCCGGTGAACGCCGGCACTGGCACCTGGCCGACCTGCTGCACGCCCTCCACCTCCACCGCAGGGCGAGCTGACCGACCCTTCGGGGGCGCGCGGGAGCTTCCGTAGGATCGGGGCATGCCTTCGAACGCCTCGGGCCGGTCCGACAAGAACGCCGCGCCCCCGCTGCCCGAGCCCCTGCGGGTACCGGTCGCCGACTCGCACACCCACTTCGACATGCAGTCCGGCACGGTCGAGGAGGCGCTCGCCAAGGCCGCGTCGGTCGGCGTCACGACCGTCGTCCAGGTCGGGTGCGACCTCGCCGGGTCCCGCTGGGCCGCCGAGACCGCGGCGGCGCACGACGCCGTCCACGCCACCGTCGCCCTGCACCCCAACGAGGCCCCGCGCATCGTGCACGGGGATCCCGACGGCTGGTCGAGGCAGGGCGCGCGCGAGCCCGGCGGTGCCGCGGCCCTCGACGACGCGCTCGCGGAGATCGACCGGCTCGCGGCGCTCCCGCAGGTCAGGGGCGTCGGCGAGACCGGCCTCGACTACTTCCGCACCGGCCCCGAGGGCAAGGAGGCGCAGGAGCGGTCCTTCCGCGCCCACATCGAGATCGCCAAGCGGCACGGCAAGACCCTCGTCATCCACGACCGCGACGCCCACACCGACGTCCTGCGCGTCCTCAAGGAGGAGGGCGCCCCCGAGCGCACCGTCTTCCACTGCTACTCCGGCGACGCCGAGATGGCCGGGGTCTGCGCCCGCGCCGGGTACTACATGTCCTTCGCCGGCAACGTCACCTTCAAGAACGCCCAGAACCTCCGCGACGCCCTCGCCGTGGCCCCGCCCGAGCTGGTCCTGGTGGAGACCGACGCGCCGTTCCTGACGCCGGCGCCCTACCGGGGGCGGCCGAACGCCCCCTACCTGGTGCCGGTGACGGTGCGTGCCATGGCGGACGTGCGGGGCGTCGACGAGGACACCCTGGCCACCGCCCTCGCCGCGAACACGGCCCGGGCGTTCGGGTACTGACACGCTGAGTAGTCGCATCGCTTGGGAGAGTGACCGGCCCTCCGCTAGGTTCTGGGGGCCCGATCGGGACCCCTGGAGCGTGTGGGCGTGAGCAGAACGCAGTTCGAGCCGGCTGAGGCGTACGAGTACCTCGCACCGTACGACGTGCACAGCGCGCCGACCCTGCCGTACGGGTACGGCGGTGGGTACGCCGACCCGTACCGGCCCGCGCCGCCGCCCGTCCACGAGCCGACCGCGCCCGCGCTGCCCCGACAGGGCACCGCGCCGCAGGAACCGCAGCCGCAGCAGCCCCAGCCGTCCCGCGCGCCGGGCGAGGGGCGGGCCGAGCGCAGGCGCCGGGCGAGGGGCGCCGGGCGCGCGGACGCCTCCCTGCGCAGGCTGCTGCCGCGGGCGCTGGTCGTGGCCTTCCTCGCGGGCGGCACCACGGCCTTCGTCGCCAAGGACAAGGCCGTCGAGCTGACCGTCGACGGCACCCCCCGCACGCTGCACACCTTCGCCGACGACGTGACCGAACTGCTCGCCGAGGAAGGCGTCCAGGTGGGCCCCCACGACGTGATCGCACCCGCCCCCGGCACCCCGCTGACCAGCGGCGAGGACGTCACCGTCCGGTACGGACGGCCCGTGCTGCTCACCCTCGACGGCCACCGGCGCCAGGTGTGGACGACGGCGGGGACGGTGGAAGGGGCGCTGCGGCAGCTCGGCGTGCGCACGCAGGGCGCGTACCTGTCCACCGAGCCCTCCCGGCGCATCGGCCGCGAGGGCCTCGCCCTGGTGGTCCGCACCGAGCGGGTGGTGACCGTGATGGCGGACGGCCGGACCCGCACCGTCCGCACCAACGCCGCGACCGTGCTCGAGGCCGTCGAGGAGGCCGGCATCACCCTGCGCGGCGAGGACACCACCTCCGTCCCCGCCACCGGCTTCCCGCGCGACGGGCAGACCGTCACGGTGCTGCGGATCACCGGGTCACAGGAGGTCCGCGAGGACCCGATCCCCTTCGACGAGCAGCGGGCCGAGGACGCCACCCTCCTCCGGGGCGCCGAGGTCGTCCAGCAGGCGGGCCGGCCCGGACTGCGCCGCACCACGTACGCCCTGCGCACCGTCAACGGCGTCCGGCAGAAGCCGCGCCGCCTGCGCACCGAGGTGGTCCGCGAGCCCAGTCCCCGGATCGTGCGGGTCGGCACCCGGCCCCGGCCGGCCTCCGTCCACGGCACCGACCACCTGAACTGGCAGGGCCTGGCCGCCTGCGAGTCGGGCGGCCGCGCGGACGCCGTCGACCCCTCCGGGACGTACGGGGGCCTCTACCAGTTCGACTCCGCCACCTGGCACGGCCTCGGCGGCACGGGCCGCCCCGAGGACGCGTCGGCCGCGGAGCAGACCTACCGGGCGCAGAAGCTGTACGTGCGCAGCGGCGCCGGCGCCTGGCCGCACTGCGGTGCCCGGCTGCGGGAATGAGGCCGCCCGGCCCCCGGCTACCCTTGCGGGGTGAGCAGCCCCACCTCCGACGCCCTCCTGGGTCCCGCCGACGTCCGTGAACTCGCGGCCGCCCTCGGCGTACGCCCCACCAAGCAGCGCGGCCAGAACTTCGTCATCGACGCGAACACGGTCCGCCGCATCGTCCGCACCGCCGAGGTACGCCCCGACGACGTGGTGGTCGAGGTGGGACCGGGCCTCGGCTCGCTCACCCTGGCCCTCCTGGAGGCCGCCGACCGGGTCACCGCCGTCGAGATCGACGACGTCCTCGCCTCCGCCCTGCCCGCCACCGTCGCCGCCCGCATGCCGGAGCGCGCCGACCGGTTCGCGCTCGTGCACTCCGACGCCATGCACGTGCGGGAGCTGCCGGGACCCGCCCCGACCGCCCTGGTCGCGAACCTCCCCTACAACGTCGCCGTCCCCGTCCTCCTCCACATGCTCGACACCTTCCCGAGCATCGAGCGGACCCTCGTCATGGTGCAGGCCGAGGTCGCCGACCGGCTCGCCGCCGGACCCGGCTCGAAGGTGTACGGCGTCCCGTCCGTGAAGGCCAACTGGTACGCCGAGGTGAAGCGGGCCGGTTCCATCGGCCGCAACGTCTTCTGGCCCGCGCCGAACGTGGACAGCGGACTGGTGTCACTCGTCCGGCGGACGGAGCCGCTCAGGACGAGCGCGTCCAAGGCGGAGGTCTTCGCCGTCGTCGACGCCGCGTTCGCCCAGCGCCGCAAGACCCTGCGGGCCGCGCTCGCCGGATGGGCGGGGTCCGCCGCGGCCGCCGAGGCCGCACTCGTCGGCGCGGGCGTGTCGCCGCAGGCGCGCGGAGAGGCCCTGACCGTGGAAGAGTTCGCGCGTATCGCCGAACACAAGGAGTGACGAGCAAGTGAGCGTGACGGTCCGCGTCCCCGCCAAGGTCAACGTCCAGCTCGCGGTCGGCGCCGCCCGCCCCGACGGCTTCCACGACCTGGCCAACGTCTTCCTCGCCGTCTCCCTGTACGACGAGGTCACCGCGGCCCCGGCCGCCGACGGTCTCCGCGTCACCTGCGAGGGACCGGACGCCGACCAGGTCCCCCTGGACCGCACCAACCTCGCCGCCCGCGCGGCCCTGGCCCTCGCCGAACGGTACGGCCGCGCACCCGACGTCCACCTCCACATCACCAAGGACATCCCCGTCGCCGGTGGCATGGCGGGCGGCAGCGCCGACGGCGCGGGCGCGCTGCTCGCCTGCGACGCCCTGTGGGGCACCGGCGCCTCCCGCGAGGAGCTGCTGGACATCTGCGCCGAGCTGGGCAGCGACGTGCCGTTCAGCCTGGTCGGCGGCGCGGCGCTGGGCACGGGGCGGGGGGAACGGCTGACGGAGCTGGAGGTCGGCGGCGACTTCCACTGGGTCTTCGCGCTGGCCGCGCGTGGCCTGTCCACGCCGGCCGTCTACCGCGAGTTCGACCGGCTGGCCGAGGGCCGGGACATCCCGGAACCGGTCGCCGACCAGGCGGTGCTCGACGCCCTCGCGAAGGGCGACACCGCCGCGCTCGCGGTCGCCGTCTCCAACGACCTCCAGCCCGCGGCGCTCTCCCTCTGCCCGGAGCTGGGCGACACCCTCGCGGCGGGCCGGGCGGCCGGAGCCCTGGCGGCCCTGGTCTCGGGCTCGGGACCGACCACGGCCTTCCTCGCGACCGACGCGAAGTCCGCCTCCGACATCGCCGGGGTGCTGCGGGCGTCGGGGACCTGCCGTGACGTGCGTACGGCGGCGGGGGCGGCGGCGGGAGCGACGGTGATCTGACGGACAGCGTCAGAGGTTGTCGATGACGGTCAGGTCGATGTCGATGGAATAGGGCTTGTCGACCTTGATTCGTTCGCGGTGCATGCCCACGTGTACGTAAGCCTTCGTCATCGGGTCGAGCTCGTAGACGTGAATGATGGGCCTGCCGCTGGATCCGCCCTGTTCAACCCGCCAGAAGTTCGCGATTCCCGCAGCCGCGTACTTCTGGGGCTTAGTCGTGCGGTCGCGAGACTCCGAATCCGGGGAGACGACCTCAATGGCGAGGAGGACGTCCTTCGCCTCATAGCTGGTCTGGCCCGGGCCGGTGATGGCATCGGTCCGGATGACGCTCACGTCGGGTTCGGGGCCGTTGCGTCGATCGAGGATGACGGTCATCTCCCGTTTGACCCTGAAACCCGGTGGCACGAACTGCCGAAGGCCATTGACCAGAAGGTCGATCGCATCAGCGTGAAAGGCGCGTTGCGGAGTCACGAAAACCAGGCTCCCGTCGATCAGCTCGGTGTGCGGCGGGAGATCCGGCAGCGTGAACAGGTCGTCCACGGTGTATCCGTCCTGCGGCGGCACCGGCCAGCGCGGGCGGCGGTGCTCTACGGACTCGGCGGTCATGGTTCCTCCCATGGACGGGATCCTGCTGCCTGCCCTCCACCGTAGCCGCGCGGTCCGACACGCGTCACCACATAGAGTGACCGCCCCCGCCCGCGTCCCCCCACCCCGCGGAGGGCCTACGCTTGAAGGCTGATCGATCCCCCAGGCAGGAGAGAAATGGCCGTCAATCTGGTCAATGTCGAGAACGTCAGCAAGGTGTACGGCACCCGTGCACTCCTCGACGGCGTGTCCCTCGGCGTCTCCGAGGGGGACCGCATCGGTGTCGTCGGGCGCAACGGCGACGGCAAGACGACCATGATCCGGATGCTGGCCAGGCTGGAGGAGCCCGACACCGGCCGGGTCACCCACTCCGGCGGACTGCGGCTCGGGGTGCTCACCCAGCACGACTCCCTCGACCCCGAGGCGACCGTCCGGCACGAGGTCATCGGCGACATGGCCGACCACGAGTGGGCGGGCGACGCCAAGGTCCGGGACGTGCTGACCGGGCTGTTCGGCGGGCTGGACATGCCGGGCTTCCCGCAGGGGCTCGACACCGTCATCGGGCCGCTCTCCGGCGGTGAGCGGCGCCGGATCGCGCTGGCCAAGCTGCTCATCGAGGAACAGGACCTGGTCGTCCTCGACGAGCCCACCAACCACCTCGACGTCGAGGGCATCGCCTGGCTCGCCCGGCACCTGCGCGAGCGGCGCTCCGCGCTCGTGTGCGTCACCCACGACCGGTGGTTCCTCGACCAGGTCTGCACCCGCATGTGGGACGTGCAGAAGGGCGACGTCTACGAGTACGAGGGCGGCTACTCCGACTACGTCTTCGCCCGCGCCGAGCGCGAGCGCATCGCCGCCACCGAGGAGGCCAAGCGGCAGAACCTGGTCCGCAAGGAGCTGGCCTGGCTGCGGCGCGGGGCGCCCGCCCGCACCTCCAAGCCCCGCTTCCGCGTCGAGGCCGCCAACGAGCTGATCGCCGACGTGCCGCCGCCCCGGGACAGCAGTGAGCTGATGAAGTTCGCCTCCTCCCGGCTCGGCAAGACCGTCTTCGACCTGGAGGACATCACCGTCCAGGCCGGTCCCAAGGTGCTGCTCAAGCACGTCACCTGGCAGCTCGGTCCCGGCGACCGCATCGGCCTGGTCGGCGTCAACGGCGCGGGCAAGACCTCCCTGCTGCGGGCCATGGCGGAGGCCGCCCGCAGCGACGGCGAGCAGCAGCCGGCGGGCGGTCGGGTACGGGTCGGCAGGACCGTCAAGCTGGCGTACCTGTCGCAGGAGGTCGACGAACTCGACCCCGACTGGCGGGTGCTGGAGGCCGTGCAGCGCGTCCGTGAGCGCGTCGACCTCGGCAAGGGGCGCGAGATGACCGCGGGGCAGCTGTGCGAGACCTTCGGCTTCGGCAAGGAGAAGCAGTGGACACCGGTCGGGGACCTGTCCGGCGGTGAGCGGCGGCGGCTGCAACTGCTGCGGCTGCTCATGGACGAGCCCAACGTCCTCTTCCTCGACGAGCCCACCAACGACCTCGACATCGAGACCCTGACCCAGCTGGAGGACGTCCTCGACGGCTGGCCCGGTTCGATGATCGTCATCTCCCACGACCGGTTCTTCATCGAGCGCACCACCGACCGGGTCTTCGCCCTGCTCGGCGACGGCGCGCTGCGCATGCTGCCGCGCGGCATCGACGAGTACCTGGAGCGGCGCCGGCGCATGGAGGAGTCCGCCGCGTCGAGCGCCCCGGTCGTGGCGGCCGGGCCCGCCGCCGCCGTGCCCGAGAAGAGCGCGGCCGACGTGCGCGCCGCCAAGAAGGAGCTCCAGAAGATCGAGCGGCAGCTGGACAAGGTCTCCGAGAAGGAGACCAAGCTGCACGCGCAGATCGCCGAGAACGCCACGGACTTCGCGAAGGTGGCCGAACTGGACGCGGAGCTGCGCGCGCTGACGGGGCAGCGCGACGAGCTGGAGATGCGCTGGCTGGAACTGGCCGAGGACGCCTGACCGCCTGCGCGCGGGGAGCGCGGGTGGTGTAAAGGGCGCGTGAAGGCTCGTAACAGAGGCATCACGGGCCGGTCCGCCCTTGGGAACAGGGGCGGACGCGGCCCGGTGGGCGGTTGGCCGTGGGTGATAGAAAGGCCGTCCGAGGACTGTCCCAGGGCGGTCCGAGGCATGTGGAACGAATGCCTACGACGACTCCGGGGCCAGCGCGTGACCCGGGGCGTGGCTAAAAATCAGTGAGTAATAAGGGGGAACGCGCTGATGAGCCAGCCGCCGAATCAGCCGCCGCAGCCGGGTGGCTTCGGAGCACCGCAGGACCCGCCGCCGGGAGGTTTCGGGGCGCCGACCCCGCCGCCTCCGCAGGGCCCGCCGCCCGGCCCGCCGCCGCAGCAGCCGGGCTACGGCTATCCGCAGCAGCCCGGTCAGCCGGGGCAGCCGGGGCAGCCCGCCCAGCCGGGGCCGTACGCGCAGCCCGGACCGTACAACTCCGGTCCGTACGCCCAGCCGCAGCAGCCCGGGCCGTACGGCCAGCAGCCCGGCTACGGCTACCCGCAGCAGCAGTACCCCGGCTACCCCGGCGCCCCCGGTACGCCGCCGCCCGGCGGTCCCGGCTCGCGCAACCCCTTCAAGGGCAAGCCCGCCCTCGCCATCGGAGCCGCGGCCCTGGCCCTGCTCGTCATCGGCGGCAGCGTGTGGGCGGTCACCGCGAGCGGCGGTGACGACGAGAAGAACAAGAAGCCCGTCGTCGCCAAGACCGACGACCCCAAGCCCTCCGGCTCCAAGGGCGGCGCCCCGGTCAACCCCGGTGACGGCAGCGGCGACGGCGGCGAGGACCCCGAGGACCTCAACGAGGGCCGCCAGGCCGGCGAGTCCAAGGTGCTCTGGTACAAGGAGGCGCCCGACGCCCCCGGTTCCGGCGCCGACGCCGACGGCATGTGGATCACCGGCAAGGCCGCGGTGAAGGCTGCGTACAAGCAGGTCTTCGCCTACAACGTCGGCGACGGAAAGCCCGCCTGGGACCCGATCGCCTTCCCGGAGAAGATCTGCTCGGTCACTCCCGAGAAGACGGCCGACGACAAGATCGTCGTCGCCTACATGAGTGGCTCCAGCGACCGCGCCAAGTGCAACAAGCTCCAGGAGATCGACCTCGCCACCGGCGACAAGGGCTGGTCCGAGGAGGTCGCCGACGGCGACCTGTTCGACTCCACGCTCTCCGTCGAACTCTCGCTCAGCGGCGACATCCTGATGGTCGGCCGCTCCCAGTCCGGCACCGCCTACGACGTCCGCAGCGGCAAGAAGCTGTACGACAAGAAGAAGTACGGCGACGCCTGCTTCCCGGCCGGGTTCGCGGGCAGCGCGACCAAGCTCGTCCAGGTCGCCTCCTGCGGCGCCGGCGGCAACAACGCGCACGACGAGCTCCAGGGCCTGGACCCGAAGACCGGCAAGGTCCTGTGGACCTACAAGTACGAGAAGGACTGGCGGATCGCCCGCGCCTACTCCGTCGACCCGCTGGTCGTCTACGCCACCAACGAGGACAAGAAGGTCTGGAACATCTCCAGCTTCACCTCCGCCGGCAAGGTCCAGGAACAGGTCGGCGTCGACGAGGACTTCGCCCCCGAGTGCGGCTGGGCCATCCTCGAACGCGATCTCCAGGGCTGCTCGGGCGTGGCGGTCGCCGCGGGCACGCTCTACCTGCCGACCGAGGCGACCAGCGGCGCCAACGAGATCGTCGCGATCAACCTCGCCACCGGCAAGGAGAAGTGGCGCACCAAGTCCCCCGCGGACGAGTCGATGATGCCGATGAAGGTCGAGGGCGACCAGCTCATCGCGTACGTCCAGCCGTCCTACGACGCGGGCGGGCAGGTCGTGTCCATCCCGACCGGCGGCAGCAGCCACAAGCCGGCCAAGCTGCTGCAGAACCCGCAGGGCGTCGCGGACATCGAGAACGGCTTCTACTCCAAGGACATCGACTGGGTCGACGGGCGGTTCTTCATCTCCAGCACCCGCCTGACCGGGAACGACGAGTCGAAGGAGAAGTTGATGCTCGCCTACGGCAAGTGACCTCTTCTCCGGCCGCGCTCCCGCGGCCCGTTCCGTCCCCGTCGTCCCCGCTCTCCGAGGTGCTCACGTCATGACCCAGCCGCCGCCCCCGCCGCCCAACCAGCCCCCGCAGGGGGGCGGTTTCGGCCCGCCGCAGAACCAGCCGCCGCAGCAGCCCGCACCGCAGCCGCCCACGCCGCCCTCGGGGCCCGACCTCGGCAAGGCGCCCGGGCCGGGCTACGGCTATCCGCAGACGCCCCCGCAGACCCCGCCGCAGGCGCCCGCGGCTCCGCCCACGCCGCCGGCGGGGCCGCCGCCCCAGCAGCCGGGGTACGGGTATCCGCAGACGCCGCCGCAGCCCCAGCCCGGGTACGGCTACCCGGGTCAGCCCGGTCAGCCCGGGCCGTACGGGCAGCCGACGCCGCCCTACGGTCAGCCGGGCCAGCCCGGATACGGCTATCAGCCGCCGTCCACCATGCCCATGCAGCCGCAGGCCGCGGGGCCGGGCGGCGGGCGGAAGATCAACGCGCAGGTCGCGATCATCGTGTCCGCCGTCGTCGCGATCGCGCTGATCATCGGCGGCGGGGTCTGGTACGCCGGTTCCTCCGACGACGGGGGCAAGGACGACACCGCCGGCTCCAGCGGCGGCACGGGCGGCGACGGCGGTACCGACCAGAAGGGCGGCGACGGCGGCAAGACCTCCGGCGCCCAGGAGAAGGCGCCCGCCGACCCGGCCTCGAAGGTCCTCTTCCAGGTCCCGATGCCCTCGGTGAGCAAGGAGGACAGCAGCGTCGTCGTCTCCGGCTCGTGGCTCACCGACAAGGTGTACGCCAAGAGCGGCGTCGCCGAGGTCGTCGGGTACGACCCCGACAAGGGCAGCAAGAAGTGGACCATCAAGCTGGACGGTCCCGTCTGCGCGACCACCCGGCACGTCACCGACGACAACAAGACGGTGATCGTCCACCAGCCCGCCATGCCGACCAAGGCCGAGCCCTCGCACGGCTGCACCCAGGTCGCGGTCCTCGACCTGGACGCCGGGAAGAAGGTGTGGACCAAGACCGCCGGTGACGAACCGATCTCCTTCGACAACGTCACGATCAGCGGGGACACCGTCGCCGCGGGCAGCACCGACGGCGGCGTCGCCTTCGACATCGCCAAGGGCGACATCCTGTGGTCCCCGAAGACCACCGACACCTGCTACGACGCGGGCTACGGCGGTGGCGAGAAGCTGGTCGCGGTGCGCAAGTGCGGCTCGTACGACGCCCGCCAGCTGAACATCCAGACCATCGACCCGAAGAGCGGGAAGGTGCTCTCCGAGTACAAGATGGCCAAGGGCATCGAGTACGCGGGCGTCGTGTCGACGGAACCGCTGGTCGTGGCCGCCGACGTCGGTGACTCCGCCGGTGACGGCAGCGGCATCTCGGACTTCTTCTCCATCGACAACAAGACCGGCAAGCTGCTCACCCGCATCTCGGCCCCCGGCGACCAGTTCGCGGCCCGCTGCGACAGCATCACCAAGACCGAGAGCTGCAACGGGCTCGCGGCCGGCAACGGCAAGCTCTACATCGCGACCGAGGAGCACGAGGGCAGCGGCGAGTCGTACAGCCGGGCCAACGAGGTCGTCGCCTTCGACCTGGCCACCGGCAAGCAGACCGGCCAGCGCGCGGACTCCGGCGACGACTACACGATCACCCCGCTGCGCATGGACGGCGGCAACGTGATCGCCTACAAGCGCCCGCCGTACGACAAGGGCGGGCAGGTCGTGAGCATCGACGGCGCGACGTTCAAGCAGACGACGCTGCTGGAGAACCCGGCGACGGAGGCGGTGCGGGACGTGGAGTCCAGCATGTCGCCGGACTACTCCGAGCTGCTCTACTCGCAGGGGCACCTGTACATGTCGCAGGTGTACGCCAGCGAGCCGAGCAGTGCGGACGAGAAGGAGTACCTGGCGATCGGGTTCGGCACCAGCGGCTGAACCGGTCCGGATCCCGGCCCCGGCCCCGTCCCTGCTTCCGCAGGGGCGGGGCCGCGCATTTGTGGGGTGGTTGTCGCCGGTAGGGGCAGCGCCCGGACGGGCTAGCGTGTAGCTTCCGGGGCATGCCGGGGGCATGGGTGCCGGGGACTGGGTGACTGGGGGGTTGCTCCATGGGAGTACGGCTCATGGTGGTCGACGATCACCGATTGCACGCCGAGGCGCTGGCCTCGGCGCTGAAGCTGCGGGGGCACCGGGTGCTGGCCGCGGCGGCACCGGCCGCGGGGGCGGCGGAGCTGGTGATCAGCCGGGCGCCGGAGGTGTGCCTGCTGGGTACGGCGACACCGGCGGAGCCGGGAATCTTCGACCCGGTGGTGCGGATCAAGCGGGAGCGTCCGCAGGTGGCGATGCTGGTGCTGGGCCCGGTGCCGAGCCCTCGCGGCATCGCGGCGGCGTTCGCGTCGGGGGCGTCGGGGTACGTACGGCACGACGAGCGCATAGAGGGTGTCGAGCGGGCGATCATGAAGGCGCGGGCGGGGGAGGCGGCGGTGGCGCCCGCGCTGTTGCAGGGGGCCTTCGGCGAGCTGCTGAACCCGGCTGCGCAGCCCGACGACGAGGGGCAGCGGCTGTTGCAGATGCTCACGCCCCGGGAGGTGGAGGTGCTGGTGCGGGTCGCGGACGGCGAGGACACGCGGCTGATCGCGGCGGGGATGGGGATCGCTCCGTCGACGGCGCGTACGCATGTCCAGCGGGTCCTGATGAAACTGGGCGTGGGCTCGCGTCTGGAGGCCGCGGCACTGGCCGCGCGGACGGGGTTGCTGGACCGGGCGGGGGCAAGGGCCTCCGGCGGTTGAGCGCGGTGCCTGCGGCGCCTGTGCGGGTTCGGTGGGGGTGCGCGGTGCGTTGTCTGGGGGTCTCGGGGCCGCGCCGGGGGGTGTCCGTCCTCGGAACGGCGCGGAATCGGTCGGTTACGGGGGCTGAGGGCGTTGACGCGCCAACCGCTGCGGGCGGACACCCCCCGACACGACCCCTTCGCGCCGTACCTACCTAGCTGCGGGCAGTCGTGCCTCCCCCAGTGCCTGAACGGCCTGGGAGGTACCCCCAGGCGGCACGGGTGGGCGCAGCGGCACCCCGGCAGCGCCGGGCCGCGACCCACCCGCGCGCCCACACCCACCCCGGGCGCCGGTCAAGCACCGGTGCACTGGGCGGCGTCACCAAGACACCGTTACTCCTTCGCGGCCTCCTCCACCGGCGGCGTCGGCGGAGCCGTCGGCCTCAGCTTCAGCCAGACCAGGAAGAAGAGCCCGAGGACCAGCATCCCGATCCCGGTCCACAGATTGATGTTCACCCCCTGCGCCTTGTCGATGTCCTCGTCGGACGCCGCGAAGCCCGCGATCGTCACGATCACGCCGTAGATCACGAACAGCCCGCCGATGATCCGCCGGATGTCGAACAGCCGCGCGGCGGTGACGGACTTGGTCTCCAGCTCGGAGACCTCGTCCTGGACGTTCTTGTCGGAGTAGGAATCAGACATGCTCTCTCAATCCTCCCGCGATCAGAACGAGAACGGGATGTAGCAGGCGGCGGCCAGGACGACCGCCCCCCAGCCCAGCAGCGCCGGCTTGCGGTACCACGCGTCGTCGCCCTCGGCGGGCGCCTCCGACATGCCGGGGGAGGTGGTGCCGTAGACCAGGCCCTGGAGATCGGCGACCGGCTTCGGCTTGGTGAACAGGGACACGGCGACCATGACCACCGCACCGGCGACGAAGCCCGCGATCGCGGAGACGAAGTTGGCGCCCTGGTCGGAGGGGATGTCGATGATGCCCTGCTTGTAGATGACGAAGTAGTTCACCATCGCGGCGGTCGTGCCCGCGATCAGCCCCCAGAAGCCGGACTTCATCGACGCGCGCTTCCAGAACATGCCGATGATGAAGACCACGAACATCGGCACGTTGAAGAAGGAGAAGAGCGTCTGGAGGTAGCTCATGATGTTGGAGAAGGACGAGGCCAGGAACGCCGTGCCGATGGAGGCCAGGACGCCGATCACCGTGATCAGGCGGCCGAAGCGGACGTAGTAGCCGTCCTCGCGGTCCTTCACCACGTACTTCTGCCAGATGTCGGTGGTGAAGACGGTGTTGAAGGAGGAGATGTTGGCCGCCATGCCGGCCATGAACGCGGCCAGCAGGCCGGTCACCGCGATGCCCAGGACGCCGTTGGGCAGCAGTTGCTGCATCAGGTACGGGATCGCGTCGTTGTACTGGAGGTCCGAGCCGGGGGTGCCGATCTTCGGGACGAGGACCGCGGCGACCAGGCCCGGGATCATGACGACGAAGACGATGAAGATCTTCGGGAAGGCGGCGATCAGCGGGGTGCGCTGGGCCGCCGAGAGGTTCTTCGCGGACAGGGCGCGCTGGACCTCCGCGAAGTTCGTCGTCCAGTAGCCGAAGGAGAGAACGAAGCCGAGGCCCAGGACGATGGTCAGCCAGTTGGCGCCCAGCGGGTTCTCGCTGCCGATGCCCGTGCCGCCCCACGCCGTCATGAAGTCGGAGCCGTGGGACTTGGAGAGGGAGTCGGACAGGCCGTCCCAGCCGCCGACCTTCTTCAGGCCCAGGATGGTGATCGGGATCAGGCCGGCCAGGATCACGAAGAACTGGAGCACCTCGTTGTAGATGGCCGAGGAGAGGCCGCCCAGGGTGATGTACGCCAGGACGAAGAAGCCGGCCACCACGATGGCCACCCACTCCGGCCAGCCGAGGAGCGCCTCGACGACGATCGCGAGGGCGTAGAGGTTCACCCCGGCGATCAGGATGGCGGCGATGGCGAACAGGGCCGAACTGAGGAGGTGGGAGGCCTTGTCGAAGCGGAGCAGGAGGAACTCCGGGACCGAGCGGACCTTCGAGCCGTAGTAGAACGGCATCATCACCAGGCCGAGGAAGACCATCGCCGGGATGGCGCCGATCCAGTACCAGTGGGTCGTGTAGACGCCGTACTGGGCGCTGTTGGCGGCCATGCCGAGGATCTCGGTGGCGCCCAGGTTGGCCGCGACGAAGGCGAGGCCGGTGACCCAGGCGGGCAGGGAGCGGCCGGACAGGAAGAAGTCCAGGCTGGTCTTGACCGAGCGGCGGGCGGCGAAGCCGATGCCCAGGACGACCACGAAGTAGATCCCGAGGATCGTGTAGTCGAGCCAGTTGGTGGGGAGTCGAAGCTCTGCGGCTAGATAAGTGGAGCTTGTGGGGGTTTGCATTAAGCACTCGCTTCGTTCGCGAACTGATCCGCAGCGGAACCTACGCCTCCGCGTTCAGTAATTGAACACTTATGGTGATGAACTTTGTTTGATTGTGATGTGCCACCGGGGTTGGTGAGTTGTGATGTGTTATGTTTGATTGTGTTGGATGACTGGTGACTGTCATGGGTGGGTGCAGAGGAGTGCGGCAGTGAAGAAGACCTCGACCCGGCTGGCGGACGGCCGTGAGCTGGTCTACTACGACCTTCGCGACGACACCGTGCGCGACGCCGTGGACCGCCGTCCGCTGGAGCGGACCGTCACCACCTCCGAGGTGCGCCGCGATCCGCTGCTCGGCGACTCGGTCGCCGTCGCCTCGCACCGCCAGGGGCGCACCTACCATCCGCCGGCCGACCAGTGCCCGCTGTGCCCGTCGGACGGGGAGCGGCTGAGCGAGATCCCGGACTCGTCGTACGACGTGGTGGTCTTCGAGAACCGCTTTCCCTCGCTGGCCGGCGACTCCGGCCGCTGCGAGGTCGTCTGCTTCACCTCCGACCACGACGCCTCCTTCGCCGACCTGGGCGAGGAGCAGGCCCGGCTCGTGCTCGACGCCTGGACGGACCGCACCTCCGAGCTGTCCCATCTGCCCTCCGTTGAACAGGTGTTCTGCTTCGAGAACCGGGGCGCCGAGATCGGGGTGACGCTGGGTCACCCGCACGGGCAGATCTACGCCTACCCGTTCACCACCCCCCGCACCGCCCTGATGCTCCGGTCACTCGCCGCCCACAAGGACGCGACGGGCGGGGAGAACCTGTTCGACGCCGTGCTGGAGGACGAGCTGGCCGGTGAGCGGGTCGTCCTGGAGGGCGAACACTGGGCCGCCTTCGTGCCGTACGCCGCGCACTGGCCGTACGAGGTGCACCTCTACCCGAAGCGGCGGGTGCCCGACCTGCTCGGTCTCGACGAGGCGGCGCGCACAGAATTCCCCAAGGTCTACCTGGAACTGTTGAGGCGCTTCGACCGGATCTTCGGCGAGGGGGAACCGCCGACGCCCTACATCGCGGCCTGGCACCAGGCCCCGTTCGGGCAGCTGGAGGAGTTCGAGGGCGTGACGCGGGACGACTTCGCGCTGCACCTGGAGCTTTTCACCATTCGCCGTACGTCCGGCAAGCTGAAGTTCCTCGCGGGCTCCGAGTCCGGCATGAACGTGTTCATCAACGACGTGCCCCCGGAGCGCGCGGCCGAGCGACTGCGAGAGGTAGCGAGTTCATGAGCGGGAAGTACCTGGTGACAGGTGGCGCCGGATACGTCGGCAGCGTCGTCGCCCAGCATCTGTTGGAGGCGGGGCACGAGGTCGTCGTGCTCGACAACCTGTCGACCGGCTTCCGCGAAGGTGTGCCGGCCGGTGCCTCGTTCATCGAGGGTGACATCCGCGACGCCGCCAAGTGGCTGGACGCCTCGTTCGACGGCGTGCTGCACTTCGCCGCCTTCTCCCAGGTCGGCGAGTCGGTCGTGAAGCCCGAGAAGTACTGGGACAACAACGTCGGCGGGACCATGGCCCTGCTGGAGGCCATGCGGGGCGCGGGCGTGCGGCGGCTCGTCTTCTCCTCCACGGCCGCCACGTACGGCGAGCCCGAGCAGGTCCCGATCGTCGAGTCCGCGCCGACCAGGCCCACGAACCCGTACGGTGCCTCGAAGCTGGCCGTCGACCACATGATCACCGGCGAGGCGGCGGCCCACGGCCTCGGCGCGGTCTCGCTGCGCTACTTCAACGTCGCGGGCGCGTACGGGGAGTACGGCGAGCGCCACGACCCCGAGTCGCACCTGATCCCGCTGGTCCTCCAGGTGGCGCAGGGCAGGCGGGAGGCCATCTCCGTCTACGGCGACGACTACCCGACGCCGGACGGCACCTGTGTGCGCGACTACATCCACGTCGCCGACCTGGCCGAGGCCCACCTGCTGGCCGTGGCGGCCGCCACCCCGGGCGAGCACCTCATCTGCAACCTGGGCAACGGCAACGGCTTCTCCGTCCGCGAGGTCGTCGAGACGGTCCGCCGGGTGACCGGCCACCCGATCCCCGAGGTCGTGGCCCCGCGCCGGGGCGGCGACCCGGCGGTCCTGGTGGCGTCGGCGGACACCGCCCGGGAGAAACTGGGCTGGAACCCGTCCCGCGCGGACCTCGCGGGGATCGTGTCGGACGCGTGGGAGTTCGCGCAGCGGCGCGCGGGCCAGTACTAACCGCAGTTACCGGAAGGGCGAGGGGTCAGGGCATGGGCGAGGCTGTCACGGGGACCGTCGGCGAGCGGTTCCGGGAGCTGTACGGGGCGGAGCCGGAGGGGGTGTGGGCGGCGCCGGGCCGGGTGAACCTGATCGGCGAACACACCGACTACAACGACGGCTTCGTGATGCCGTTCGCCCTGCCGCACCAGGCCGTCGCGGCCGTCTCCCGGCGCGACGACGGCGTCCTTCGCCTGCACTCGGCCGACACCGACGCCGGCCCGGTCGAGCTGCGCGTCGCCGACCTGACCCCCGGCTCGGACAAGTCCTGGACCGCCTACCCCTCGGGCGTCGTCTGGGCGCTGCGCGAGGCGGGCCACGAACTGACCGGCGCCGACGTCCATCTGACCTCGACGGTCCCGTCCGGCGCGGGGCTCTCGTCCTCGGCGGCCCTGGAGGTCGTCGTCGCCCTGGCGCTGAACGACCTGTACTCCCTCGGCCTGCGCGGCTGGCAGCTGGCCCGCCTGTGCCAGCGCGCGGAGAACGTCTACGTCGGCGCCCCCGTCGGCATCATGGACCAGACGGCCTCCGCCTGCTGCGAGGCGGGCCACGCCCTGTTCCTCGACACCCGCGACCTCTCCCAGCGCCAGATCCCCTTCGACCTCGCCGCCGAGGGCATGCGCCTGCTGGTCGTCGACACCCGGGTCAAGCACTCCCACAGCGAGGGCGAGTACGGCAAGCGCCGCGCCGGCTGCGAGAAGGGCGCCGCGCTGCTCGGCGTCGACGCGCTGCGCGACGTGCCCTACGCCGACCTGGACGCGGCGCTGGAGCGGCTGGGCGACGAGGAGGAGGTGCGCCGCCTGGTCCGGCACGTGGTGACCGAGGACGAGCGCGTCGAGCGGGTGGTGGCGCTGCTGGAGTCCGGCGACACCCGGGCCATCGGCCCCGTCCTCGTCGAGGGCCACGCCTCGCTGCGCGACGACTTCCGCATCTCCTGCCCCGAGCTGGACCTGGTCGTCGACACGGCCCTCGCCTCCGGCGCCCTCGGCGCCCGGATGACCGGCGGCGGCTTCGGCGGCTCGGCGATCGTCCTGGTGGAGGCCACCGACGTGGACGCCGTCACCAAGGCCATCGAGAACGCCTTCGCGACGGCGTCCTTCAAGACCCCGCGGATCTTCGAGGCGGTGCCCTCGCCGGGGGCGCGGCGCCTGGTCTGAGCCGGTCAGCCGAGCCGCTTCACCAGTGTGTACTCCGTGATCCCCGGCGGGTAGTCGGGGATCACGCACATGACGTCGTAGCCGCGCTTCGTGTAGAAGCCGGGGGCCTGGAAGTCCCAGGTCTCCACGCGGGCGGCGGCGCAGCCGCGTTCGGTGCGGGCGGTGCGTTCCGCCTCGTCGAGGAGGGCGGAGCCGAGACCCGCGCCCCGGTGGCCGCCGTCCACCCACAGGTAGGTCACGTGCAGCCAGGTCGCCCAGGTGTGGCCGACCAGGCCGCCCGCCAGGCCGCCGGTGCGGTCCAGGACCCAGACGTGCAGGGGGAATTCGCGTTCGTGAGGGGTCCCGCGCAGGGAACGCAGGACGGAGGAGGCCGCTGTGTTCGTCTCCCGCAGGCGGGTGCGCAGCAGATCGCGCCGTTCCTTGTCGACTTCTGTCACAAGACGAAACATGCGGCTCACCATAAACGTGCCGCGGAGTCAGTTCTGCAAATAGCCTTCCGCTCCCGGCGCCCGTCCGTACTCTGATGAGCAGCACCGGTGGGGGCCGGGGCCGTTCAGGGGGCGAGACAGCCGGGTACGGCGCCCGGAGCGGGGACAGCGGTTACCGCACGGCGGCGGTCGTGCGGCTGCGGCGGCCCGTCCCGGAGCACCGAGCACAACAGCACAGCTGGACGCGGGGCCCTGGGCTTCGTACCCGTGCCGGTGCCGTCGTCCGAGGATGGACAGACGATGGGTATCCCCTGCTCCTCGCGGAGCGCGGGGGAGGGGGTTTCGTGGTTCGTATCCGAGTCCTGGTCGTCGACGACCATCGCATCTTCGCCGAGTCGCTCGCGGCCGCCCTGGCCGCCGAGCCCGACGTCGACGTCTCCGCGGCCGGCAGCGGTCCGGCCGCACTGCGCTGCCTGGAGCGGGCCGCCTCCGAGGGACGGCGGTTCGACGTGCTGCTCGTCGACGCCGACCTGGGCGGCCGGGTGCCCGGCGCCCGGCCCGCCGTGCCCGTGCGGGACGGCAACGAGGACGGCCTGGTGGACGGGATCTCGCTGGTCGCCGGGGTGCGGTCGGGACAGCCGGGCGTGCGGATCGTCGTCCTCGCCGAGAAGGACGACCCCCGGCGGGCGGCCCTCGCCCTGGGGGCCGGGGCCTGTGGGTGGGTGGCCAAGGACTGCTCCCTGTCCCGGCTGCTCAGCGTCATCCGGGGCGTCCTGCGCGACGAGACGCACCTGCCGCCCGCCCTGCTCACCGGCGTCCTGCGTGAGCTGACCGCGGCCCGCAAGCACCGCACCGAGAGCGAGCTGCTGGTGGAGTCGCTGACCCCGCGCGAGCGCGAGGTGCTGCGCTGCATGGTCGCCGGACTCGGCCGCAAGGCGGTCGCCGAGCGGCTGTTCTTGTCCCCGCACACGGTGCGCACCCACATGCAGAACGTCCTGGGCAAGCTGGGCGTCCACTCCACCCTGGCCGCCGTGGCGCTGGCGCGGAGGGCGGGGGTGGGACCGGCGGACCTGGACGGGCCCTCAGCCGGGGATGTTGTCGAACGGGGCGGTCAGCTGGCGTAGCAGCGCCGCCAGTTCGCTGCGCTGGGCGCGGGAGAGCTCGCCCAGGATCGCGCGCTCCTGGGCCAGCAGGCCCGCCAGCGACTGGTCGGCGCGGTCCCGGCCCTCGTCGGTGAGCCGGACCAGGACGCCGCGCCGGTCGCTGGGGTCGGGCAGGCGCTCCACCAGGCCCTTCTTCGCCAGCCGGTCGATCCGGTTGGTCATCGTGCCCGACGTGACCAGGGTCTGGGTGAGAAGCTGTCCCGGGGAGAGCTGGTATGGGGTGCCCGCGCGGCGCAGCGCCGTCAGCACGTCGAACTCCCACGGCTCCAGCTGGTGTTCGGAGAAGGCCAGCCGGCGTGCGCGGTCCAGGTGCCGGGCCAGCCTGCTGACACGGCTCAGCACCTCGAGCGGTTCCACGTCGAGGTCCGGGCGCTCCCGGCGCCACGCTGCGACCAGCCGATCGACCTCGTCCTCCATGACGATCAGTGTAGTGGTTGTGTCGACGTGAAGTCTCTTGAGGTCAACTGTCTTGACGTCGAGATACTTCGCGGGTGACGCTGGGTACCCGTCCCGCACGGACACCCTCTGGAGGCTCCATGCCCGCCACCGCCCCCACCTGGGACCCCGCCCAGTACCTGCGCCACGCCGGCCACCGCGCCCGCCCCTTCACCGACCTCCTCGCCCGGATCCCGGACCTCCCCGCGGACGCGCCCCGCATCGCCGACCTCGGCTGCGGACCGGGCAACGTCACCGTCCTGCTCGCCGACCGCTGGCCCACCGCCCGCGTCACCGGCTACGACAACTCGCCACCGATGCTCGAACGGGCCCGGCAGTACGCCGGCCCCACCCCCGGCGGCGGCCACCTCGACTTCGCCCCCGCCGACGCCCGCACCTGGACCCCGGACGAGCCGTTCGACCTCCTCGTCAGCAACGCCACCCTCCAGTGGGTCCCCGGCCACGCCGACCGCTTCCCCGACTGGATCGACCGCCTCGCCCCCGGCGGCACCCTCGCCCTCCAGGTGCCCGGCAACTTCGACGCCCCCAGCCACCGCCTGATGCGCGAGCTGGCCGGCTCCCGGCGCTGGCGGGACCGCCTCGACGGCGTCCTGCGCCACGACGACGCCGTCCTCACCCCCGAGGGCTACCTGGCCCGCCTGACCGCCGCCGGCTGCGCCGCCGACGTCTGGGAGACGACGTACGTTCACCTGCTGCCCGGTGAGGACGCCGTCCTCGACTGGGTGAAGGGAACGGGGCTGCGGCCCGTACTGGACGCCCTCGACGACGACCGGGCGGCCCGCGACGCGTTCGTCGAGGAGTACCGGGCCGTCCTGCGCGCCGCCTACCCCGCCGAGGCCCACGGCACCCCCTTCCCCTTCCGCCGCGTCTTCGCCGTCGCCCGGAAGCCCGCGGGGACGGCGAGGGAGGCGGTCCGGTGATCACCGGCCTCGACCACGTGCAGCTCGCCGCGCCGCCCGGCGCCGAAGAGCCGCTGCGCGCCTTCTACGCCGGCGTCCTCGGCATGACCGAGATCCCCAAGCCGCCCGTGCTCGCCGCCCGCGGCGGCTGCTGGTTCGAGGCCGGCCCCGTCCAGCTCCACCTGGGCGTCGAGACGACCGGCTTCCGGCCCGCCCGCAAGGCCCACCCCGGGCTGCGGGTCACCGGAATCGACGCGTACGCCGCCCGCCTGGAGGCCCACGGCACGCCCGTCACCTGGGACGACGCCCTGCCCGGCCACCGGCGCTTCCACTGCGCCGATCCGGTCGGCAACCGCCTGGAGTTCCTGGAGCCGGACACACCCGCCCGCCGGTGACCACCCGGCCGGGCTCACACCACGCCGTCCGCGGCGAGCGCGTCGATGTCCTCCTCCGACAGGCCGAGGCCGCCGAGTACGGCGCGGGTGTGCTCGCCCAGCGCCGGGACCGCCTCCATGCGCGGCGCCCGACCGGTCGGTCCCGGCGGCGCCATCGCCGGTACGGGACCGGCCGGGGTGGGCACCTCGTGCAGGCGCCCGCGCGCGGCCAGCTGCGGGTGGTCCCACACCTCGGTGAGCGTGTTCACCCGGGCGTTGGCCACCGGCACCGCGTCGAGCAGCGCGATCGCCTCGGTACTGGTCAGCTCCGCGAACCGCGCCGAGATCACCGCGCCCAGCTCCTCCCGGTGCGCGTCGCGGTCCGCGTTGGTGGCGTAGTGCGGATGCCCGGCCAGCTCTGGACGGCCCAGGAAGCCCGCGCAGAAACCGTGCCACTCGCGCTCGTTCTGCACGGCCGTCATCACGACCTTCCCGTCGCCCGCGGTGAACGGACCGTACGGATAGATCGTCGCGTGCGCGGCACCAGCCCGGGGAGGCGGCGGCGCGCCGTCGAGGGAGTAGTACAGCGGAAATCCCAGCCACTCCACGGTGGCCTCCAGCATCGACACGTCCAGATGCGCACCCCGTCCCGTACGGCCCCGCTCCAGCAGCGCGGCCAGGATCGAGCTGTACGCGTACATCCCGGCGGCGATGTCCGACACCGGGATCCCCGCCTTGGCCATGTCGTCCGGCGTGCCCGTGACCGACAGCAGCCCCGCCTCGGACTGCACCAGCAGGTCGTACGCCTTGCGGTCGGCGTAGGGGCCCGGCGCGCCGTAGCCGGAGACGTCGCACACGATCAGCCCCGGATGCGCCGCCCGCAGCTCCCGCGCGCCCAGTCCGGCGCGGGCCGCGGCGCCCGGCGCCAGGTTCTGCAGGAAGACGTCCGCGTCCGCGACCAGCCGGCGCAGCAGCTCCAGGCCCCGCGGGTCCTTGAAGTCCAGGGTGACGGACTCCTTGTTGCGGTTGACCCACACGAAGTGCGAACTCAGGCCCCGCACCCGGGAGTCGTACGCCCGGGCGAAGTCCCCCGTCCCCGGGCGCTCCACCTTGATCACCCGCGCGCCGAGGTCGGCGAGCTGACGGCTGGCGTAGGGAGCGGCGATCGCCTGCTCCAGCGAGACGACGGTGACGTCGCGCAGTGGCTGCATGTGTTCTGCCCTCGCGGACCTGGCTCTTGCCGGACCTGACTCTCGCGGCCCTGGCTGTTGCGGACCTAGCTCTTGCGGTGCCCGATCAGCCGCGGCTTCGGCTCCAGGCCGTCCAGGCCGTGCCACGCCAGGTTCACCAGGTGCGCCGCCACCTCCGCCTTCTTCGGACGGCGCACGTCCAGCCACCACTGACCGGTCAGCGCCACCATGCCCACCAGCGCCTGCGCGTACACCGGGGCCAGCTTGGCGTCGAAGCCCCGGTTCTTGAACTCGCGGCCCAGGATGTCCTCCACCTGGGTGGCGATGTCCGAGATCAGCGAGGCGAAGGTGCCCGTCGACTGCGGGATGGGGGAGTCGCGGACCAGGATGCGGAAGCCGTCCGTGTACTCCTCGATGTAGTCCAGGAGCGCGAAGGCGGCCTGCTCGCACAGCTCACGCGGGTGCCCGGCCGTCAGGGAGCTGGTCACCATGTCGAGCAGCCGCCGCATCTCGCGGTCCACGACCACCGCGTACAGGCCCTCCTTGCCGCCGAAGTGCTCGTACACGACCGGCTTGGACACCCCGGCCTTCGCCGCGATCTCCTCCACCGACGTGCCCTCGAAACCCTTCGCCGCGAAGAGGGTCCGGCCGATCTCCAGCAACTGCTCGCGGCGCTCGGCACCGGTCATCCGGGTGCGACGCGTGCGCCGCGGCTTGTCATTGCTCGGGGTGCTGCTGGAGTCGGTCGCCACGGCGTCAATCATGCCGCCTTCGCCGTCTCCTTCCGGCGGCGGGCGCCGTCCTGGTCCGTGTTGCGGCGCGAATCGATACGCGAGCGTGACGGCCAGCGCACGTCATAGGCCCACCCGAGCTGCTCGAACCAGCGGATCAGCCGGGCACTCGAGTCGAGCTGCCCGCGCATCACCCCGTGCCGCGCCGAGGTCGGGTCCGCGTGGTGCAGGTTGTGCCAGGACTCACCGCAGGACAGGATCGCCAGCCACCACACGTTGCCCGAGCGGTCCCGGGACTTGAAGGGGCGCTTGCCCACCGCGTGGCAGATCGAGTTGATCGACCAGGTCACGTGGTGCAGCAACGCCACCCGCACGAGTGAACCCCAGAAGAACCCGGTGAACGCGCCCCACCAGGACATCGTGACCAGCCCGCCGATCAGTGCGGGCAGCGCCAGGGACACCACGGTCCACAGGACGAACTGGCGGGAGACCGCCCGCAGCGCGGGGTCCTTGATCAGGTCCGGCGCGTACTTCTCCTGCGGCGTCTGCTCCTCGTCGAACATCCAGGCGATGTGGGCCCACCACAGGCCCTTGATCAGGGCGGGCACCGTCTCGCCGTACCGCCACGGCGAGTGCGGGTCGCCCTCGTCGTCGGAGAACTTGTGGTGCTTGCGGTGGTCGGCCACCCAGCGGACCAGCGGCCCCTCGACCGCCATCGAGCCCGCGATCGCCAACGCGATCTTCAACGGCCGTTTCGCCTTGAAGGAACCATGGGTGAAGTGCCGGTGGAACCCGATGGTGATGCCGTGGCAGCCCAGGAAGTAGAAGAAGACCAGCAATCCCAGGTCCAGCCAGCTCACGCCCCAGCCCCACGCCAGCGGCACCGCCGCCACCAGCGCGAGGAACGGAAGGATGATGAACAGCAGCAGCGTGATCTGCTCGATGGACCGCTTCTGCTCACCGCCCAGCGTGGCGGAGGACCCCGCGCCGGAATCGGCCGGCTGCGGAGCGTCTGGGATCACATCGGAACTCGTGGTCATGCGCGTCCCCTGTGGGGTCGAGGGTGGGGTCGTTGTGGTGTGGCCGGTGCCGGGCTACGGGAACCTGCACGGTTTTCCTACGGTTCCGTAACCTACGGCGACGTAAGTATGGCAGTGCGTGACCGCGCGGCAAGAGCCCCAGAGCCTGCGCGTCCTGGCCGACACCTATCCTGGGAGTCGGTCGGACAGCGCGGTCCGCTCTGATTACTTCCCGGACGTCCGGCCCGGTAAGCGGCGCCCGCCGCGCGAGACGGCCGTCCGGGTTCCCTCCCAGACGAGCTTCAACACTGCAAGGAGCCGCACCTGTGAGCAGTGCCGACGACCAGACCACCACGACGACCAGCAGCGAGCTGCGCGCCGACATCCGCCGACTGGGTGATCTCCTCGGGGAGACCCTGGTCCGGCAGGAGGGCCCCGAGCTGCTGGAACTCGTCGAGAAGGTACGCCGACTCACCCGCGAGGACGGCGAGGCCGCCGCCGAACTGCTGCGCGGCACCGAACTGGAGACCGCCGCCAAGCTCGTCCGCGCCTTCTCCACCTACTTCCACCTCGCCAACGTCACCGAGCAGGTCCACCGCGGCCGCGAACTGGGCGCCAAGCGCGCGGCCGAGGGCGGGCTGCTCGCCCGTACGGCCGACCGGCTGAAGGACGCCGACCCCGAGCACCTGCGCGAGACGGTCCGCAACCTCAACGTGCGCCCCGTCTTCACCGCGCACCCCACCGAGGCCGCCCGCCGCTCCGTCCTCAACAAGCTGCGCCGCATCGCGGCCCTCCTGGACACCCCGGTCAACGAGTCCGACCGGCGCCGCCTGGACACCCGGCTCGCCGAGAACATCGACCTGGTCTGGCAGACCGACGAACTGCGCGTCGTACGGCCCGAGCCCGCCGACGAGGCCCGCAACGCCATCTACTACCTCGACGAGCTGCACCTGGGCGCCGTCGGCGACGTCCTCGAAGACCTCACCGCCGAACTGGAGCGGGCCGGCGTCAAGCTCCCCGACGACACCCGCCCCCTCACCTTCGGCACCTGGATCGGCGGCGACCGCGACGGCAACCCCAACGTCACCCCCCAGGTGACCTGGGACATCCTCATCCTCCAGCACGAACACGGCATCAACGACGCCCTGGAGATGATCGACGAGCTGCGCGGCTTCCTCTCCAACTCCATCCGCTACGCGGGCGCCACGGAGGAACTGCTCACCTCCCTCCAGGCCGACCTCGAACGGCTCCCCGAGATCAGCCCCCGCTACAAGCGCCTCAACGCCGAGGAGCCCTACCGGCTCAAGACCACCTGCATCCGCCAGAAGCTGGAGAACACCAAGCAGCGCCTCGCCAAGGGCACCGCCCACGAAGAGGGCCGCGACTACCTCGGCACCGCCCAGCTCATCGACGACCTGCGCATCGTCCAGACCTCCCTGCGCGAGCACCGCGGCGGCCTCTTCGCCGACGGCCGTCTCGCCCGCACCATCCGCACCCTGGCCGCCTTCGGCCTCCAGCTCGCCACCATGGACGTCCGCGAACACGCCGACGCCCACCACCACGCTCTCGGCCAGCTCTTCGACCGGCTCGGCGAGGAGTCCTGGCGCTACGCCGACATGCCCCGCGAGTACCGCACCAAGCTCCTCGCCAAGGAGCTGCGCTCCCGCAGGCCCCTGGCTCCCAGCCCGGCCCCCGTCGACGCGCCCGGCGAGAAGACCCTCGGCGTCTTCCAGACCGTCCGCCGCGCCCTGGAGGTCTTCGGCCCCGAGGTCATCGAGTCCTACATCATCTCCATGTGCCAGGGCGCCGACGACGTCTTCGCCGCGGCGGTGCTGGCCCGCGAGGCCGGACTGATCGACCTGCACGCCGGCTGGGCCAAGATCGGCATCGTGCCGCTCCTGGAGACCACCGACGAGCTCAAGGCCGCCGACACCATCCTCGAAGACCTCCTCGCCGACCCCTCCTACCGGCGACTGGTCGCCCTGCGCGGCGACGTCCAGGAGGTCATGCTCGGCTACTCCGACTCCTCCAAGTTCGGCGGCATCACCACCAGCCAGTGGGAGATCCACCGCGCCCAGCGCCGCCTGCGCGACGTCGCTCACCGCTACGGCGTACGGCTGCGCCTCTTCCACGGCCGCGGCGGCACCGTCGGCCGCGGCGGCGGCCCCACCCACGACGCCATCCTCGCCCAGCCCTGGGGCACCCTGGAGGGCGAGATCAAGGTCACCGAGCAGGGCGAGGTCATCTCCGACAAGTACCTCATCCCGGCCCTCGCCCGGGAGAACCTGGAGCTGACCGTCGCGGCCACCCTCCAGGCGTCCGCCCTGCACACCGCGCCCCGCCAGTCCGACGAGGCCCTCGCCCGCTGGGACGCCGCGATGGACGTCGTCTCCGACGCCGCCCACACCGCCTACCGGCACCTGGTCGAGGACCCCGACCTGCCGACGTACTTCCTGGCCTCCACGCCGGTCGACCAGCTCGCCGACCTGCACCTCGGCTCGCGGCCCTCCCGCCGCCCCGGCTCGGGCGTCTCGCTCGACGGACTGCGCGCCATCCCGTGGGTGTTCGGCTGGACCCAGTCCCGGCAGATCGTCCCCGGCTGGTACGGCGTCGGCTCCGGCCTCAAGGCCCTGCGCGAGGCCGGCCTGGACACCGTGCTGGACGAGATGCACCAGCAGTGGCACTTCTTCCGCAACTTCATCTCCAACGTGGAGATGACGCTGGCCAAGACCGACCTGCGCATCGCCCAGCACTACGTCGACACGCTCGTCCCCGACGAGCTCAAGCACGTCTTCGACACCATCAAGGCCGAACACGAGCTCACGGTCCGCGAGGTCCTGCGCGTCACCGGCGAGACGGAACTCCTCGACGCCGACCCGGTCCTCAAGCAGACCTTCGCCATCCGCGACGCCTACCTCGACCCCATCTCCTACCTCCAGGTCGCCCTCCTCGGCCGCCAGCGCGAGGCCGCCGCCGCGGGCCAGGACCCCGACCCGCTGCTCGCCCGCGCCCTCCTCCTCACGGTCAACGGAGTAGCAGCGGGCCTCCGCAACACAGGCTGACGGCGGCGCCTCAGCGGCGAGCAGTCGCCCGCCGCTGCGGGCAGTCGTGCCTCCCCCAGTGCCTGAACGGCCTGGGAGGTACCCCCAGGCGGCACGGGTGGGCGGTGGGGGTACCTCCCGCTCGAGCGAAGCCGGGACTGGGGGAGGCACCCCGCCAGCGCCGGGCCGCGCGATCCCCCCTCGCCCCCACGCCCCGCACGTGCAAACACCGGTGCCCCGGACTCCCACAGAGCCCGGGGCACCCGCACGTCGTACGTCAGAACCTCACACCGCGAAGAACGCCGCCGTCAGCAGCACAACCCCCGCCCCCGCCATCCCCCACGCCACCCGAGTCCGCCGCAGCCCCCCGGCCACGACCACCGACGCCAGCAACAACGCCCCACCCAACGGCACCCACGCGTACAGCACCCCCGCCGGCCCCGACCGCACCACCTCGTCACCGCCGGGCTTCACCACCACCGCGTACGTCCGCCCCTTCGCCACCGCGACCGAGTCCTCGATGACGACCCGCTCCCGCGCCTGCGACCCCGCCGACACCGGCGAGTACGGACCGCTGCACGTCCCCCCGCCGCACCGCGTCACCTCGACCGTGCCCCGCTCCCGCCCCTTGGTCAGCAGCACGTGCTGCGCCGTGCCCCACGACGCCCACACCCCCGCGATCAGGATCAGCGCGGCGACCGTCCCCATCGCCGCGACCCGGCCGAAGGCCAACAGAGCGGAGGACGCGGAGGAGGCCTGACGGGAACGAGCGGCGGCGGCAGAGGCAGGCATGGCCGGGATCATTGGCCATGCCTGTACGGCCGGTCAACTCACCCGCGCACCATCGTCGGACAAGTCAGGAGTTGTACGCGCTCTGCGCCCGCTCCAGGCCCTCGATCACCAGAGCCTCCACCGCGTCCGCCGCCCGGTCGACGAAGTAGTCCAGCTCCTTGCGCTCCGTCGACGAGAAGTCCCGCAGCACGAAATCCGCCACCGGCATCCGCCCCGGCGGCCGCCCGATCCCGAACCGCACCCGGTGGTAGTCCGCGCCCAGCGACTTCGTGATCGACTTCAGTCCGTTGTGCCCGTTGTCCCCGCCGCCCAGCTTCAGCCGCAGCACGCCGTAGTCGATGTCCAACTCGTCGTGCACCGCCACGATGTTGCCGACCGGAACCTTGTAGAAGTCCCGCAGCGCCGTCACCGGACCGCCCGACACGTTCATGAACGACATCGGCTTCGCCAGGATCACCCGCCGGTTGGCAGGACCCGGCGGACCGATCCGCCCCTCGACCACCTGCGCCTGCGCCTTGCCGTGCCTCTTGAAGCGCGCCCCGATCCGCTCCGCCAGCAGATCCGCCACCATGAAGCCGACGTTGTGCCGGTTCGCGGCGTACTCGGGTCCCGGATTCCCGAGGCCGGCCACCAGCCACGGAGCGCCCGCGTCCGTCGTCACGTCCATGTCTCCTTAACCACCGGTACCACCCGTCCACACATACGCGTCGGCCGCTGCCCCGCACGGGAACAGCGGCCGACCACACGATGACCGTGCGGGAGGATCAGGCCTCGGCGGCCTCTTCGCCCTCGCCCTCGCCCTCGGCCGGGGCCTCCTCGGCCTGCGCGGCCAGGACCTGCAGCACCACGGTGTCGCCGTCCACGTCCAGCTTCACGCCGGACGGCAGCGCGATGTCCTTGGCGTGGATCGAGGCACCGGCCTCCAGACCCTCCACCGACACGGTGACCTGCTCCGGGATGTGCGTGGCCTCGGCCTCGACCGGCAGCGCGTCCAGGACGTACTCCAGCAGGTAGCCACCCGGGGCCAGCTCGCCCTCGGCCTGCACCGGGATCTCGACCGACACGGTCTCGCCGCGCTGCACCAGCTGCAGGTCGACGTGCTCCAGGAAGCCCTTGATCGGGTCGCGCTGGACCGACTTCGGGATCGCCAGCTCGTTGGTCTTGCCGTCGATGTCCAGCGCGATCAGCACGTTCGACGTACGCAGCGCCAGCAGCAGCTCGTGACCCGGCAGGGTCAGGTGCAGCGGGTCGGAACCGTGACCGTACAGAACACCGGGAACCTTGTTGTCGCGGCGGATACGACGCGCGGCACCCTTGCCGAACTCGGTACGCGTCACGGCGGTGAGCTTCACCTCGGACATGATCACTCCTCGTGGAAATCAGGAACGGACGTGGTCACCCGGCCACGAACGGCCTGCTACGAAGAGCGCGTCGATAACGGAGCGCCACACCCGCACACACGGGTACGGCCTCCCTCGCCGAGCAACTTCAGCAGTCTACTCGGAGAGGAAGGCCGTACCCAAAACGATCAGACAGGCGGGACGACACCTGCAGAACGGTTACTGCACAATGCTCACTGCTCGTCGAACAGGCTCGTCACCGAACCGTCCTCGAACACCTCACGCACCGCGCGCGCGATCGTCGGCGCGATCGACAGCACCGTGATCTTGTCCAGTTCCAGCTCACTCGCCGACGGCAGCGTGTTCGTGAACACGAACTCGCTCACCTTCGAGTTCTTCAGCCGGTCCGCCGCCGGACCCGACAGCACACCGTGCGTCGCCGTCACGATCACGTCCTCCGCACCGTGCGCGAACAGCGCGTCCGCCGCGGCACAGATCGTGCCACCGGTGTCGATCATGTCGTCGACCAGGACGCAGATACGCCCCTCCACATCACCCACGACCTCGTGCACCGTGACCTGGTTCGCCACGTCCTTGTCGCGCCGCTTGTGCACGATCGCCAGCGGCGCGCCCAGACGGTCGCACCAACGGTCCGCCACCCGTACCCGGCCCGCGTCCGGAGACACCACCGTCAGCTTCGAACGGTCCACCTTCGCACCCACGTAGTCCGCGAGCAGCGGCAGCGCGAACAAGTGGTCCACCGGGCCGTCGAAGAAGCCCTGGATCTGGTCCGTGTGCAGATCCACGGCCAGAATCCGGTCCGCACCCGCGGTCTTCATCAGGTCCGCGATCAGACGCGCCGAAATCGGTTCACGCCCACGGTGCTTCTTGTCCTGCCGCGCGTAACCGTAGAACGGCACGATGACGGTGATGGAGCGGGCCGACGCGCGCTTCAACGCGTCGATCATGATCAGCTGCTCCATGACCCACTTGTTGATCGGAGCCGTGTGGCTCTGGATCAGGAAGCAGTCCGCACCGCGCGCCGACTCCTGATACCGCACATAGATCTCACCGTTGGCGAAGTCGAAGGCCTTCGTCGGGACGACCCCGACACCCAGCTGCTGGGCGACCTCCTCGGCAAGCTCGGGGTGTGCGCGGCCGGAGAAGAACATCATCTTCTTCTCGCCGGTCGTCTTGATCCCGGTCACAGCACTTTCTCCTCAGAGGTTCGCAGCTGAGCTCATGGGCGCTCTCCCGACTGGCCGCGGGGGCGTCTCAGCTGGTGGGGTGCGGATGTGCACTTATCACGGTACGCCGTGTTCGACGCGCCGGTTTCCGGTCAGTCTTCGCCGCCCGCCTCGCGGGACACCGCCTCGGCAGCCTTCGCCGCCGCGCTCCCCGGACGCTTCCGGGCCACCCAGCCCTCGATATTCCGCTGCTGGCCACGGGCCACGGCCAGCGAACCGGGCGGGACGTCCTTCGTGATCACCGAGCCGGCGGCGGTGTAGGCACCGTCCCCGACCGTGACAGGAGCCACAAACATGTTGTCCGAACCCGTACGGCAGTGCGAGCCGATCGTCGTGTGGTGCTTGTCCTGACCGTCGTAGTTCACGAACACACTCGCGGCACCGATGTTCGTGAAGTCACCGATCGTCGCGTCACCCATGTACGACAGGTGCGGAACCTTCGTCCCCTCACCGATCGACGCGTTCTTCGCCTCGACGAACGTACCGATCTTCGACTTGACCCCGAGCCGGGTACCCGGCCGCAGATACGCGTACGGACCGACCGAGGCCTGCGGACCGACGTGCGCGCCGACGGCGACCGTGTTGTCCACCCGCGCGCCCGCGTCGACCCGGGTGTCCGTCAGCCGGGAGTTCGGCCCGACCTCGCAGCCCTCGGCCAGATGCGTCGAGCCGTGCAACTGCGTACCCGGATGCACGACCACGTCCTGCTCGAACGTCACCGTCACGTCGACCCACGTCGTCGCCGGGTCCACCACCGTCACGCCGGCCAGCATCGCCCCGGTCAGCAACCGGTCGTTCAGGATCCGGCGCGCCTCGGCCAACTGCACACGGTTGTTGATCCCGGCGATCTCCCGGTGGTCGCCGGCCACCGACGCACCCACCCGGTGCCCCGCCTCGCGCAGGATCCCCAGCACGTCCGTCAGGTACTCCTCGCCCTGGCTGTTGTCCGTCCGCACCTTGCCCAGCGCGTCCGCGAGCAGCTGCCCGTCGAAGGCGAACACACCCGAGTTGATCTCACGGATCGCCCGCTGCGACTCCGAGGCGTCCTTGTGCTCGACGATCGCCGTCACGGCACCCGAGGCCCCGTCCCGCACGATCCGGCCGTACCCCGTCGCGTCCGGCACCTCGGCCGTCAGCACCGTCACCGCGTTGCCGTCGGCGGTGTGCGTGGCGGCGAGGGCCTTGAGCGTCTCGCCGGTGAGGAGCGGGGTGTCACCGCAGACGACCACGACGACCCCGTCCACGGCACCGCCCAGCGCCTCGAGACCCATCCGCACGGCGTGCCCGGTGCCGTTCTGCTGCTCCTGGACGGCGGTGCGTACGTCGGGGGCGACCTCGGCGAGGTGCGCGGTGACCTTCTCGCGGGCGTGCCCCACGACCGCGACCAGGTGCTCGGGGTCCAGCTCACCGGCGGCGGCGAGCACGTGCCCGACGAGGGACCGGCCGCACAGCTCGTGCAGGACCTTGGGTGTGGCCGACTTCATACGGGTGCCCTCACCCGCTGCGAGAACGACGACGGCTGCCGGGCGAATGGCGCTCACGGGATGCCCTTCGGCTGTTGAGGAGGTGGGGACATCCGCAGGATACCGGGGCGGTTTACGGGGGACATGAGTGCGGGCCCCGACGGTTGTGTCAGGGCCCGA
The DNA here is from genome assembly GCF_055575415.1 of Streptomyces sp. NPDC034099. Classification (NCBI taxonomy): domain Bacteria; kingdom Bacillati; phylum Actinomycetota; class Actinomycetes; order Kitasatosporales; family Streptomycetaceae; genus Streptomyces; species Streptomyces sp. NPDC034099. Next base: position 83,368 of record NZ_JBVISR010000015.1, read on the forward strand.
ACAAGAGCTCCCCCATCAGGATTTGAACCTGAACTTAAGGGACCAAAACCCTCAGTGCTGCCTGATTACACCATGGGGGATGGAACTCGGCTAAACCGGACACTTGGTCAGCTCGCCGAGTCGGCACGCAACACTATGCCGTACCAGGACCCTTCGATGCGACGGTACAAGTCGGCGGGCGGGGTTCACCAGTTCGAGGGATATCGCGTCGTATCGTTTGTCGAAAGTCACCGGAAATGGGGCGCCCGGCGCCCGTAGGCTGGAGGCATGACCACGACGGGGGAAGACCACGTACCGGCCCGGGGTGGGCCTGGGTGGTGGGACAGGCGGCGCGGCGCGGTGCTCGATGTGAGCCTCGGTGCCGTGTCCGCGCTGGAGTGTGCGGCGGAGGGGGTTCCGTTCGCGCGGGATGCCGGTATTCCGTTGGCGATGGGGGTGGTGTTCGGGCTGCTGGCCGGTTCGGTGCTGGTGGTGCGGCGGAAGTGGCCGATCGCGGTGGTGCTGGTGGCGATCGCCATCACGCCGGCCGAGATGGGCTTCCTGCTGGGCGTCGTCGGCCTGTACACGCTGGCGGCGTCGGAGTTGCCGCGGCGGATCATCGGGGCGCTGGCCGGGATGTCGTTCCTGGGGACGCTGATCGTGACGTTCGTGCGGTTGCGGCAGGACATGGGCCGGGACGGCGTGGACCTGGGGGACTGGTTCTTCCCGTTCGCGTCGGTCGGGTCGTCGCTGGGGCTGACCGCGCCGCCCTTGCTGCTGGGCCTGTACGTGGGGCAGCGGCGCCGGTTGATGGAGAGTCTGCGGGAGCGGGCGGACAGCCTGGAGCGTGAGCTGCAGTTGCTCGCGGAGCGGGCGGAGGAGCGTGCCCAGTGGGCGCGCAACGAGGAGCGGACGCGGATCGCGCGGGAGATGCACGACGTGGTCGCGCACCGGGTGAGTCTGATGGTGGTGCATGCCGCCGCGCTCCAGGCGGTGGCGCGGAAGGACCCGGAGAAGGCGGTGAAGAACGCGGCCTTGGTGGGGGACATGGGACGGCAGGCGTTGACGGAGCTGCGGGAGATGCTCGGGGTGCTGCGCAGTGGTGGGGCGGGCGCGCGGGCCGAGCGGGCGTCGGTGCCGTTGGCGGCGGTGGGGGTGGCTGCCGCGGCGGCGGCGTCGCGGGCGGTGGAGGACGGGGAGTCGTCCTCGGAGGGGCCGTGCCTGTCGGAGTTGGACGAGCTGATCGGGCAGTCGGAGGCGGCCGGGATGGTCGTGGATCTGTCGGTGGAGGGGGAGGAGCGGCTGTACGCGGCGGAGGTGGAGTCGACGGCGTTCCGGGTGGTGCAGGAGGCGCTGACGAACGTGCACAAGCACGCGGCGGGCGCGAAGACGTACGTACGGCTGGCGCACCGGGTGTCGGAGATCGCGATGCAGGTGGAGAACGAGCCGCCGCCGGAGGCCTCGGCGGCGTCGTCGGCGCGGTTGCCGTCGGGGGGCAACGGGCTGGTGGGGATGAAGGAGCGGGTGGCCGCTCTGGGGGGTGTGTTCGTGTCGGGGCCGACCGACGCGGGGGGTTTCCGGGTGTCGGCGGTGATTCCGGCGTCGTAGTCGGGCCCCGGGTCAGCCGGTGGTGGTGAGGCGGGCCGGCTGGGTGCCGACGACGAGGGCGGCGAGGGCGGTGTCGATGGTGGGGCCGAGGTACCAGTCGCCGGTGTGGTCGAGGGCGTAGACGCGGCCTTCGGCGTCGATGGCGATGAGGGCCTGGCTGTCGGTCTCGGTGCCGAGGGGGCAGGTCTGGGTGCCGAGGGCGCGGCCGAGGTCGCCGAGGGTGCGGGCCATGTGGAGGCCGTGCAGGGGGTCGAGGTGCAGGGTGGCGGGGGCGATCTGGCGGCCGGGCCCGGTGGGCGCGATGTGCAGGCCGCCGAATTCGGCCCAGGCCTCGACGGCGGCGGGGAACACGGTGTGGCGGTGTCCGGCGGGTGAGGTGTGTTCGCGCAGGGTGTCGGCCCAGATCTCGGCCTGCTTGATGTCCCAGCGTCCCGGTTGCCAGCCGGCGTCGCGCAGGGCGGCGTCGACGGGGACGGGGAAGCGGGTGGTGGAGGTGCGGTCGGCTTGCATCGGCCCTTGGTTCGTCTCGGTCGGCTGGTTCGGGTCGATCTGCTCGGTCAGTCCTTCTCCGTCGTGGGGTCGACGATGCGGACGCCGAAGTGGGCGCTGAGGGCGGTGCAGGCGCGGCAGGGTGCGGCGAAGGCGCCGTGGAGGGGGTCGCCGTCCTCGCGGATGCGACGGGTGGTGAGTTTGGCGTGTTTGAGTGCTTTGCGGGCTTCGCCGTTGGTCATGGGTTTGCGCGCGGCGCGTTTGCTGCGGGTGGCGTCGGCGGTGGCCAGGTGGCGTGAGATGAGGATCGTCTCGGCGCAGCGCCCGGTGTAGCGGTCTCGTTGGCCGCTGGTGAGGGTGTCGAGGAAGTCCTGTACGAGGTGGTGCAGGGCGGGCGGCGTGTCGGCGCGTGTGGCGGTGCCGGTGAGGGTGGTGCCGCGTACGGAGAGGGCGGCGGCGACGGTCGGGAGTATGCCGTCGCGGCGGTGCCGGAGGGCGGGGGTCCGGTGGGCGTCGGCGCTGCTCCAGCCGATGCGCGGGTCGCCGCCGCGGGGGTCGTCGGACCGCCCGGTGTCGGGTCCCGTCTGTGTCGCACTCATGATCGTCTTCCCCTCCTGAGCATCCCCCCGAAGGTCACAGAGTGCCAAATCCCGTGGCTCCTGCGGAAGCTGGGGCGGGGTGACACGCCCGGGTATGGGCGGTGGGTCACGGGAGGGTGACGGCTGGTCACGGAAGCGGAGGTGCGGGTGTCGGGTGCGGGGTCCGGTGCCGGTGACCCCTCTTGCCGTACCGCATAGGCTGTCGGCACCGCGCTCTCGTACGCGGTGGACCCAGACAGTGCAGGCAGATCAGACGGATCTGGCAGCAGACAGACGCCGCAGGGGGCAACCGCCATGACGACAGGTCGGCTCGGGCAAGCAGCCGCGCCGCCGAACGCGGCCTATGCCGGGCAGGTCGTGCATTTCCCGGATCCGGTGCGGGCGGCCCGTCACCCGAGAGGGGTACGGGTGGACGCGGGTGGTTACCCCGACTTCTCGCCGTACGCGCGTGCGGTCGCGGAGATCGCGGATCCGCCGGAGGGGTTCGGGGTCGACGAGTTGCGGCTGACGGACTACGTGTCGGCGAACGCGGCCCTGTCGGCGTCGGGGCACGAGCTGTGGGACACGGTGCCCGCGGTGGCGACGCCGCACGGCTGGACGTGGCACCACGTGGCGGGTTCGCGGCGGATGGAGCTGGTCCCGGTCGAGGTGAAGGCGCTGCTGCGGCACCACGGTGGGATCTCGACGGCGGCGGTGGACCAGGGCAAGCGGGGCACGCGGCCGTTGCAGGAGACGCGTCCGGCGCACTTCGGTCTGCCGAAGTCGGGGGTGGCCGTCACGGAGCAGCAGGTGCAGGGTGTCGAGGAGGACCTCGGGTACCGGCTGCCGGGCGCCTACCGGTCGTTCCTGAAGGCGGCGGGCGGCTGTGCGCCGGTGGGTACGGCGCTCGACGCGGAGCTGGGGCTGCTGGTGGACCAGCCGTTCTTCACGGTGCGTGAGGAGGCGGCGGTCAACGACCTGGTCTATGTGAACAAGTGTCTGCGGGACCATCTGACGAAGGACTATCTGGGCGTCGCGTTCGTCCAGGGCGGTCTGCTCGCCGTGAAGGTGAAGGGCGAGCGGATCGGTTCGGTGTGGTTCTGCGCCTATGACGACGTGCGGGACGTGGACCCGTCGTGGCCGCCGGCGGACCGTGTGGAGCGGCTGCTGGTGCCGTGCGGAGAGGACTTCGACGCGTTCCTGTCCCGGCTGGCGGGTTCCCCGCCGGAGCTGGAGACGGTGGCGAACCTGATGGTGGACGGCGGTTTCGCGCGTGCGGTGCCCGCCTCGGCGTCGGTAGGGGAGTGAGCTGACGATGGTGACGTTCGCACAGGCGCAGGAGCGCGCCGAGGAGTGGGTCAACGGCGAGCTGCCGGCGTACCAGCACCGTGAGGTGCGGGTGCGGGAGTTCGACCTCGGGTTCGTGGTGTGGGCCGAGGACCGGGCGGACGGCCCGCGTTCGGACGGGGGTGCGCAGCGGCTGGTGATCGCCCGGGACAGCGGCGAGGCGACGTTGTGGCCCTCGCTTCCGGTGGGCGAGGTGATCCGCCGGTACGAGGAGGAGTACGGCCGTCCGGACGAGGCGGAGGCGGCGGCTCCGGCGCCTGCGGCGCGGGTGGACCTGAACCAGACGTCATTCTTGTTGAGTCCGCCGGAGTGGTTGCAGGAGGCGGCGGACCGGATCGGCATTCCGGATCGCCGGCGGGGCGACCAGGAGCACGGTGACACGGGGGGCGCCGGGGGCACTGGTAGCGCTGGTGGTGCTGGTGGTGCGCTTCCCGAGACTCAGGCCGGGGTGCCTTCGGCTCCCGCTGCACCGGCATCGGCACCGGCGGGCGGCTCGCCCGGGAGCGGTGCCGGGTGGCCGGCCGCGGACGCCGGGTCGGATGCCGGTGGCTCCGGCGCGGGTGCGCCGAGTGTCCCGAGTGCGCCGAGTGCGCCTGCCGGGGCGACGCCCTGGGCGGGGACGGACACCAACGCGGACGCCGGTGAGGACCGTTCCGTACCGCTGCCCCAGACCGTGTTCGCGCCGCCGTTGAGCGGTGCCGACGACGACACGCCGCCGCCGTCCACGACGCCGGACGCCAAGACCGCGCTGATGTCGGGCGGCAGCGGGCTTCCGCCGACGGCGCTCGCGCCGGCCATCGACGACCCGAACGCGCCCGGTGCGCCCGCCGGCCCGGGCACGCCGCCGCCCGCAGCCCCGGCGCCGCCCGGGGCCGGGCCGTCCAACGGTCCTGGGGCGTCCGCCACGCCGTCCCGGCCGCTCGCGTCGAACGCCGGGGACATCGCCGACGCCGCGACCAGCAAGGCGACGCCGCCCCGCCGTGGTGGTGGCTCGACCACGCCGCCCCCGCCGAGCGCCCCGGGAGTGCCGGGGGCGCGTCCGGTGAGCCCGCCCGCGCCGTCGGGTACGCCCGCGCCGGGGACTCCGGCGGGGGGCTACGTGCCGACGCAGTTGGTGTCGTCGCTCGGTCCCGAGGGCCCGGGCGGCCCGGGTACGCCGCCTCCGCCCAGTGCCCCGGGCACCCCGCCGCCCCACGCGCCGCAGCCTCCGGCCGGTGCGGGCGCGCCGGGTACGCCGCCTCCGCCGAGTGCGCCCGGGGCGCCGGGTGGGACGCCGCCGGGCGGGGTGCACCACGCCGCCACGATGCTGGCCGACCCGGGCCGCACGGGCGGTGCCCCGCAGCCCCCCGGCCCGCCCGGCCCGCCCAACCCCCCTGGTCCGCCCGGGCCTCCCGGTGCTCCGGGTGCGCCCGGCGCGCCTTCCGGCCCCGGCATGCCGCCGCCTCCCCCGGCCGCTCCCGGTGCGCCGGGCTCCGCGGGAGGTGCGGGCGGTGCCGTGCACCACGCGCAGACCGTGCTGGCCTCGCCCTCGGTGGGCGGCCCCGGCGGCATCGGTGCGCCGCCGCCCCCGCCGCCCCCGCCGCCACCGCCCGGTGCCGTGCCGCCGCCGCCCGGGCAGCCCGTGCCCGGTCCGCCGCAGGCGTACGGCTATCCGCCGCAGCCCACCGGTCAGCCGACCGTCGGCCCCGGCTACCAGGCCGTACTGCGCTACCGCGCCCAGGACGGTTCCGAGCAGCAGCTGATCCGGCGTTCCGCGCCGGGGACGCCGCACCCGGAGTGGCAGATCTTCCACGAGCTGCGGTCCATGAACGTGCCGCCGGACCAGGTGCTGGAGCTGCACACCGAGCTGGAGTCCTGCGAACTGCCGGGCGCGTACTGCGCGCGGATGATCCGGGAGCAGTGGCCGCAGGCGCGGATCACCTCGATCGCGCCGTACGGGCTGGACCACGCGAGCCGGCAGCAGGGCATGCAGCAGTTGCTGGCGCACCAGGGCGAGCTGCACCAGGTGGCCGACGGGCCCGCGCGGCCGGCGCCGGTGCGTGCTCCGCTGCCCCCGGTGCAGCCGGTGCCGCCGGTTCCGCCGGAGGCCATCGGGCAGGAGCTGGCGGGCGCGTTCGGTCCCGGGGTCTTCCGGTTCGAGCAGGCCGCGGTGTCCCGGCAGGGTGTGCCGCCGGTCGTGGCGCACACGCTGGTGGCCGCGGGGCTGCCGATGGACATGGGCCCGTTCTTCTGGGCGCAGGCCCAGCCGGGGCGCCCGGTGCCGACGCTGGCGGAGCTGGCGGCCGAGCGCGGGGTGCAGCCGGCCTCGGACGCGGGGTCGTACCTCGTCGTGGGCAGCGACTTCGGCCGGGCGATCTGTGTGCAGTACGGGACGGCGGCCATCGTGGCGGTTCCGGTGGAGGCGGGTCCGGGCGGTGCGCCCGTGCCGCCGCAGTTCGTGAACACGGGGCTGCCGGAGTTCGCGCGCTGCCTGGCGCTGCTGGGCCGGATGTGGCGGCTCAGGTTCGGTCTGAACCAGGAGCAGGCGGGCCGCTGGACGGTGGACTTCCAGGCGCAGCTGGCCGCGCTGGACCCGGCGGCGCTCGGGTCGCCGGAGAGCTGGTGGTCCGTGCTGCTGGAGCAGATGTGGGACGGGCTGCTGTGAGGCGTTCGCGCCGCTGACGTACCCGACGGGCGGGGCCCGGTCGACCTGTGAGTCGACCGGGCCCCGCCCGTTTGTGTGCGGTGTGTCGGATTATGTGGGCTTACATCTGGTCCATAAAGTCGGTCAGGTCCGGGTGATGCGGCAGGTTCACCACAAGCGTGACGCGAAGGGTGATTCAGGGGTGATGAGCGTGAGCGGTGCATCGGCTTCTCCCCACGGTTTCGTGACCGTACGCGGGCGCGAGCGCGGTTACCGTCCCGAGCAGGTGGAGGCGTACGCCGCGGCCCTCTCCGAGGAGCGCGACGCGGCCTGGGAGCGGGCCGCCCGGCTCACCGTGCTGGCCAGGGAGATGGAGGAGGACCTGGGCGACCTGGAGGAGGTGGTCGCGCAGCTCGCCCCGCAGGACTACGAGGTGCTGGGGGAGCGCGCACGGGACCTGTTCCGGCTCGGCGAGGAGGAGGCGGAGGCGGTACGGGAGCGGGCGCGCGGTGCCGCGGCGGAACTGCTGGAGGACGCGCGGGCGTACGCGACCGGTGTGCGGGATGCGGCACAGGCGCATGCCGACGCCGTACGCGCCGAGGCCGACGAACGGGCCGGGCAGCGGCTGCTCGCGGCGCGCGCGGAGGCCGACGAGGCGCGGATCGAGGCGCGGCGCGAGGTGAAGGCGGGGCGCGCGGAGGCGTTGTCCGCGCTGCGCGAGATGCGCAGGCGCAGCGCCGGTGCGGTCGCCGAGCAGAGCAAGGAGCTGGCCGAGCGGTGGGCCGACGCCGAGCGGGCCGAGGAGGAGCGCGCGCGGGCCCTGGACGCGCATCATGAGGAGTTGGTGGCGCGCGCGGAGCAGGCACTGCGCGACGCCGAGCAGGAGCTGGCCGACGCCGGGGAGGCGGCCGAGCGGCGGCAGGAGGAGGCCCGGGCCCGGGCGGCCGAGGTGGTCGCCGAGGCCCGGGCGTGCAGCGAGCGCATCGCCCGCGACACGGAACGGGTGCTGCGCGAACACGGGGAACGGTGGGACGAGTTGCAGGCCCACATGGCCTCCGTACGGAGCAATCTCAGCTCGCTGACGGGGCGGGCGGTGGAGTGATGCCCAGGCAGTGGGCCGGGCCGGTGGGCCGGGACGGACCGCCGACGGGCAGGTCTGCGGTCCGCCCGTGCCGGAGCCCGCGCCCGTGCCGCGGTCAGTCGCCCCTGCGGACCGCGCCCGCCAGGATCCAGCCCTCCACCGCCTCGTAGTGCCGGCGCTGTTCCTGCGCCTTGCGCCGACCGGAGAGCATCGTGCCGAGCCAGCCGCAGGCGAAGCCCAGCGGGATGGAGACCAGGCCCGTCGTGGTGAACGGGAACCAGTTGAAGTCGGCCTCGGGGAAGGCGGAGACCGGGGAGCCGGAGACGAGGTTGGTGCCCGGCATCAGCAGCAGCACGGCCAGTGAGCCCCCGATGAGGGTGCTCAGCAGCCCGGCGCGTGTGTAGCGGCGCCAGAAGAGGCCGTAGACCAGGGCGGGGGCGATGGCCGAGGCGCCCAGGCAGAAGGACAGGGTCACCAGCGGCTGGAGGCTGCGGTGCTGGACGAGGGTCGCCAGGGCGATCGCGGGGACGCCGACGGCCAGCGCGCAGAGGCGGGCGAGGGTCATCTCGCGGCGCGGTGACATCTCCCGCACGCGGGCGGCGAAGACGTCGTGGGCCAGGGAGTTGGCGCAGGCGAGGATCATGCCGCCGACGGAGGCGAGCAGGGTGAGGAAGACGGCCGTGGTGACGGTCGTGAACAGGAACGTTTCCGCGGTGGAGACCCGCGCGCCGAAGGCAGCCTGCGAGCCCAGCAGGTAGGCGGTGTTGCCCTGCGGGTCGATCCCGGCGATGACCGACCGCCCCACCAGCGCCGTCGCGCCGAAGCCGACCACCGTGACGACCAGCACGAACAGCGCCACGCCGGACACCGCCCAGGACATCGAGCGGCGCACCTGGCGGGCGGAGGAGGCGGTGTACATGCGCATGGTGACGTGCGGGAGGCAGGCGCCGCCGAGGACGACGGTGAGCTGCGAGGAGATCATGTCCGCGTCCGGGTGGGGGCCGCCCGCGAACTGGAGCCCGGAGTTCAGGAACGCCGGACCCGCGCCACTCTTGTCCGCCGCCGCGTCGAACAGCGCGCCCGGGTCCCAGTCGAAGCGGTGCAGGATCAGCGCGGCGACCACGAGGCCCGAGCCCAGCAGCATCACGATCTTGAGGATCTGGATGAGGGCGGTGCCCTTCATGCCGCCGATCGCCGCGTATCCGATCATCAGCACACCCAGACCGATGATGCAGCCGGTCTGCAGCGTCTCACCGGAGAAACCGAGGACGAACGCGAGCAGTTGGCCGGTGCCCGCGAGCTGTACCAGCATCAGCGGCAGCAGCGCCGCCAGGGTCACGGCGCAGGCCGTGATGCGCACGCCGCGCCCCGGCATCCGGCGGGCGAGCGCGTCGCCCATCGTGAACCGGCCCGCGTTGCGCAGCGGTTCGGCCAGCAGGAACATCAGCAGCATCAGGGACAGCGCGGTGCTGAGCGCCAGCACGACGCCGTCGTGGCCGAAGAGGGCGATGACACCGCCCGTGCCGAGCACGGAGGCCGCCGAGATGTAGTCCCCGGCGATCGCGAGGCCGTTGCGCATGGGGGACAGGGAGCCGTACCCGGTGTAGAACTCGTCGAGGTCGTCCCGGTCGGGGCCGGTCATCACGCACAGCAGCAGCGTGACGGTGGCGACGGCGGTGAAGCCGACCAGGGACATCGTCTGGGCGTTGCCGCTGAACTCCGTCACCGTCCCGCCTCCCGCCGGGCGTCCAGCGCGGCCTCCTTGCGGATGCGGTCCGCGAGCGGGTCGACGCGGCGCCGGGCGGTGTACTCGTACAGCGCGATCGCCAGCCAGGTGACGGGGAGTTGGACCAGGGCGAGCAGCAGGCCGGTGGGCAGCCCGGCGACGGAGGTGCCGGTCATCAGCCCGGGCGCATAGGCGGACAGGAGCAGGAACAGCGTGAAGTAGCCGAGCGCGGTGAGCGTCGCGGTGCGCCGCTGCCGGCGGTAGGCGCCGCGCAGGATCCGCAGGTCGCTGTGGTGCCCCAGCGGGTCGCGTCGGGGTGCGCGGCGGGTGGTGGGGCGGGGGTGCGGGGCGTACGGGGGCGGGGGCGGCGGCGGGCGGTGCGGGTACGACGGGGACGGGTCGTAGGTCATCCCGGTTCTCCTTGTGCGGCTTGGGTCCGAGCGGTGGACCGCAGGAGGTGGGGGTGGGGAGCCACGCACGTTACTCGCGGGTTGGGCAGCACGCTGCGTTTTGGCCGAACTGGTCGGTCGGTATGTACCCGGGCCCGCGCCCCCGCCGCTTCCGCTTGCCCCTGACGTCGCGTGAGGGTGGACACTCGATGCGTCCCGAGGTGGAGGACGACCCCGAGACCCGCTCCACCGAAGGGTGGACTGCCCCTAGGGGTACCTCCGTACTACGGGTCGGGGAGGGTTCGTACCGACGGAGGACGAGAGGGGCCCCGCGGCGTCCTTAGTCTGGCTTTACGCCGCTGGGGGGCGGTGAACCGGACCCTCGGGGGTGGGGTTTTCCTCAGGAGAAGACTGCGCTGAACACCAGCGCGGTCGACCCCCGGCTCCGGACAGACTCTTCGAGACGGCAGCGCGGCGCCCGCACCACAGCACACCACGACGATCGCGGCACCGGCGGCTCACTCGATGACCGACATAGGAGACTTGACATGACATCGGCCGTAAGTATTCCCACGCACGGGAGCACTGGAGGGCGTACGGCCGTTGCCGCGCGAGCGCGGCAGGTCGTGAAGGCCTACGGATCGGGCGAGGCCCGGGTGGTCGCCCTCGACCACGTCGACGTGGACATCGCGCGCGGCCAGTTCACCGCGATCATGGGCCCTTCGGGGTCCGGCAAGTCCACGCTGATGCACTGCCTGGCCGGTCTGGACACCGTGACCAGCGGGCAGATCTACCTCGACGAGACCGAGATCACCGGTCTGAAGGACAAGAAGCTCACGCAGCTGCGCCGGGACCGGATCGGCTTCATCTTCCAGGCGTTCAACCTGCTCCCGACGCTCAACGCGATCGAGAACATCACGCTGCCCATGGACATCGCCGGCCGCAAGTACGACCGCGCCTGGCTGGACCGGGTGGTGGAGACCGTGGGGCTCGCCGGGCGGCTCAAGCACCGGCCCACCCAGCTCTCCGGCGGCCAGCAGCAGCGGGTCGCGGTGGCGCGTGCCCTCGCCGCCCGCCCGGAGATCATCTTCGGTGACGAGCCGACCGGAAACCTGGACTCGCGCGCGGGCGCCGAAGTGCTCGGCTTCCTGCGCCGGTCGGTCACCGAACTGGGCCAGACCATCGTGATGGTCACCCACGACCCGGTGGCCGCCAGCTACGCGGACCGGGTGCTGTACCTCGCCGACGGCCGGATCGTGGACGAGATGTACAAGCCGACCGCGGAGGCCGTCCTCGACCGCATGAAGGACTTCGACGCCCGGGGGCGCACGTCATGACCGTCGTGAAGACCTCGATGCGCAACTTCTTCGCGCACAAGGGCCGCATGGCGCTCTCGGCGGTGGCGGTGCTGCTGTCCGTGGCGTTCGTGTGCGGCACCCTGGTGTTCACCGACACGATGAACACCACCTTCGACAAGCTCTTCGCGGTCACCTCCTCGGACGTGACGGTCGCCCCGAAGGGCGCCGAGGCCGAGGACACCCCGCAGAACGGGGTGCCCGAGTCGCTGCCGGCGTCCACGCTGGAGAAGATCCGTTCGGCCGACGGCGTGAAGTCCGCCGAGGGCGCGGTCGTCTCGATGAACGTGACCGTCGTCAACGCCGACAACGACAACGTGGGGGCCACCAGCGGCGCTCCGACCCTCGCCGGGAACTGGACCAGGAACGATCTGCGGTCCATGGAGATCACCTCGGGACACGCCCCGCGCGGCCCGACCGAGACGATGGTCGACTCCGACACCGCCGACAAGCACGACCTGAAGATCGGCGACGAGCTGCGCACCATCGCGCAGACCGGCGACTTCAAGGCCAGGATCGTCGGCATCGCCTCCTTCACCGTCACCAACCCCGGTGCCGCGGTCGTCTACTTCGACACCCCCACCGCCCAGCGTGAACTGCTCGGCGGCCCGGACCGGTTCAGCCAGTTCAACGTCACCGCCGCCTCCGGTGTCACCGACGCGCAGCTCAAGCGGAACGTCGCCGGCGCACTGGGCGACACGTTCAAGATCCAGACGGCCAAGGAGGCGTCGGACGAAGGCCGCGAGGACGTCGGCGAGTTCATGGACGTCATCAAGTACGCCATGCTCGGCTTCGCCGGGATCGCGTTCCTGGTCGGCATCTTCCTGATCATCAACACCTTCTCCATGCTGGTCGCCCAGCGCACCCGGGAGATCGGCCTGATGCGGGCCATCGGCTCCTCCCGCCGACAGGTCAACCGCTCGGTGCTGGTCGAGGCGCTCCTCCTCGGCATCGTCGGTTCGGTCCTCGGTGTCGCCGCCGGTGTCGGCATCGCCGTCGGCCTGATGAAGCTGATGTCGGCGGCGGGCATGAACCTGTCCACCGACGACCTGACCATCAAGACGGCGACCCCCGTGATCGGCCTGATCCTGGGCGTCGTGGTCACCGTCCTGGCCGCCTACCTGCCCGCCCGCCGGGCCGGCAAGATCTCCCCGATGGCCGCCCTGCGCGACGCCGGCACCCCGGCCGACGGCAGGGCCGGCTGGATACGCGGCCTGATCGGCCTGGTGCTCACCGGCGCCGGCGTCGCCGCCCTGCTCACGGCCGCCTCCGCCGACAAGGCGAGCGACGGCTCCCTGATGCTCGGCGCGGGCATCGTGCTCTCCCTCATCGGCTTCGTCGTGATCGGCCCGCTGCTGGCCGGCTTCGTGGTCCGGGTGATCAGCGCGGTGCTGCTGCGGGCCTTCGGACCCGTGGGCCGCCTGGCCGAGCGCAACGCCCTGCGCAACCCGCGCCGCACCGGAGCCACCGGCGCCGCCCTGATGATCGGCCTCGCACTGGTGGCCTGCCTGTCCGTCGTCGGCTCCTCCATGGTCGCCTCGGCGACCAGCGAGCTGGACAAGACGGTCGGCGCGGACTTCATCGTCCAGGGCAACCAGCGGATCGTGCCCCCGGCCGAGAAGGCCATGACCGACACGCCCGGCCTGGAGCACGTCACCCGCTACAAGGTGCTCGACGCCACGCTGACCACGCCCGACGGCAAGACGGACGACGACGGCGTCACGGCCGCCGACCCCACCTACGCGGAGGACGTGCGCCGCGTGACGACGGAGGGCAAGCTCTCCGCGGCCTACGGCACCGACGCCATGTCGGTCGGCTCGGACTACGCCGCGAAGCACGGAGTGCACGTCGGCGACACCCTCTCCGTCGCCTTCAAGGGCGGCGAGACCGCGAAACTCAAGGTCGCCGCGATCACCAGCGACGACGTCGCCATCGACCAGGGCGCCCGGTACATCGGCATCGAGACGATGAAGAAGTACCTGCCGGCCGAGAACGTCCCGCCGAACACGATCATGTTCGCCAAGGCGAAGGACGGCCAGGCCGACCAGGCGTACGCCGCGCTGAAGAAGTCGCTGGACGCCTACCCGCAGTACCAGGTGGCCGACCAGACCGACTACAAGCAGGAGCTGAAGGACCAGATCGGCCAGCTGCTGAACATGGTCTACGGCCTGCTCGCCCTCGCGATCATCGTCGCCGTCCTCGGTGTGGTGAACACCCTGGCGCTGTCGGTGGTGGAGCGGACCCGGGAGATCGGTCTGATGCGGGCCATCGGCCTCTCCCGCCGCCAGCTGCGCCGCATGATCCGCATGGAGTCCGTGGTCATCGCCCTCTTCGGTGCCCTGCTCGGCCTCGGCCTGGGCATGGGCTGGGGCGCCACGGCCCAGAAGCTGCTCGCCCTGGAGGGCCTCAACGTCCTCGACATCCCCTGGCCGACGATCATCGGTGTCTTCATCGGCTCGGCCTTCGTGGGCCTGTTCGCCGCCCTGGTTCCGGCCTTCCGGGCGGGCCGCATGAACGTCCTGAACGCCATCGCGACGGAGTAGCACCCGACCCGAAAGCCACCGCACACGGGGGTTGCGGGGGAGAGCCCGGCGCCGACGTCCAGGGGACGCAGGCGCCGGGCCTCTTTTGCGGTCACTTCCGGACCCGCCGAGTGGCCGGCGTCGTCCACAGCCCCCGACGCCGTCGAGCAGACCGACGTAACCTGGACACCCCCGACCCTCACCGAGTCGGGCTACTCGTGTTGCCCCACCCCAGGACGGAAGCGCCCCCTCCATGAGCCTGCACGGTCTGCTAGACGCCGTCGTCAAGGACACCGCCCTCGCGGAAGCGATCTCGGCGGCCGCAGACGGCAACCGCATGCACGTCGACCTGGTCGGCCCGCCCGCCGCCCGGCCCTTCGCGATCGCCGCCCTGGCCCGCGAGACGGGCCGCCCGGTGCTGGCGGTGACGGCGACGGGACGTGAGGCGGAGGACCTGGCGGCGGCGCTGCGCTCCCTGCTGCCGCCCGAGGGCATCGTGGAGTACCCGTCCTGGGAGACCCTCCCGCACGAGCGGCTCAGCCCCCGCAGCGACACCGTCGGCCGCCGCCTCGCCGTCCTGCGGCGCCTGGCCCACCCCCGCCCCGACGACCCCGAGACCGGCCCGGTCTCGGTCGTCGTCGCACCTGTACGCTCCGTGCTCCAGCCGCAGGTCAAGGGCCTGGGCGACCTGGAGCCGGTGGCCCTGCGCACCGGGCAGAGCGCCGACCTGGAGCAGGTCGTCCAGGCGCTGGCGGCAGCGGCGTACGCGCGGGTCGAGCTGGTCGAGAAGCGCGGCGAGTTCGCCGTGCGCGGCGGCATCCTGGACGTGTTCCCGCCGACCGAGGAGCATCCGCTCCGGGTCGAGTTCTGGGGCGACGACGTCGAGGAGATCCGCTACTTCAAGGTCGCCGACCAGCGTTCCCTGGAGGTCGCCGAACACGGCCTGTGGGCCCCGCCCTGCCGTGAGCTGCTGCTCACGGACGACGTACGCGAGCGCGCCCGGGTCCTGGCCGAGGACCATCCCGAGCTGGGCGAGCTGCTCGGGAAGATCGCCGAGGGCATCGCGGTGGAGGGCATGGAGTCCCTGGCCCCGGTCCTCGTGGACGACATGGAGCTGCTCCTGGACGTGCTGCCCAAGGGCTCGATGTCCCTGGTCTGCGACCCGGAGCGGGTGCGCACCCGGGCCGCCGACCTGGTGGCGACGTCCCAGGAGTTCCTCCAGGCCTCCTGGGCGGCCACCGCCGGCGGAGGCGAGGCGCCGATCGACGTGGACGCGGCCTCCCTGTGGTCGATCGCCGACGTCCGGGAACGGGCCCGCGAGCTGGACATGATGTGGTGGTCGGTCTCGCCGTTCGCCGCCGACGACGCGCTGGACGACGCCGACACCCTCAAGCTCGGCATGCACGCCCCCGAGACCTACCGGGGCGACACCGCCAAGGCGCTGGCCGACACCAAGGGCTGGCTCGCCGACGGCTGGCGCGCGGTCTACGTCACCGAGGCCCACGGCCCCGCCTCCCGCACCGTCGAGGTCCTCGGCGGCGAGGGCATCGCCGCCCGCCTCGACCACGACCTCGGCACCCTCAGCCCCTCCGTCGTGCACGTCTCCTGCGGCTCGATCGACCACGGCTTCGTCGACCCGGCCCTCAAGCTCGCCGTGCTCACCGAGACCGACCTGACCGGCCAGAAGGCCGCCGGACGCGAGGGCGCCCGGATGCCAGCCCGGCGCCGCAAGACCATCGACCCGCTCACCCTGGAGGCGGGCGACTACATCGTCCACGAGCAGCACGGCGTCGGCCGCTACATCGAGATGGTGCAGCGCACCGTCCAGGGCGCCACCCGCGAGTACCTGGTCGTGGAGTACGCCCCCGCCAAGCGCGGCCAGCCCGGCGACCGCCTCTACATCCCCACCGACCAGCTGGAGCAGATCACCAAGTACGTCGGCGGCGAGGCCCCCACCCTGCACCGCCTCGGCGGCGCCGACTGGACCAAGACCAAGGCCCGCGCCAAGAAGGCCGTCAAGGAGATCGCCGCCGACCTGATCAAGCTCTACAGCGCGCGGATGGCGGCGCCGGGCCACGCGTTCGGCGCGGACACCCCCTGGCAGCGCGAGCTGGAGGACGCCTTCCCCTACGCGGAGACCCCGGACCAGCTCACCACCATCGCCGAGGTCAAGGACGACATGGAGAAGACGGTCCCGATGGACCGCCTGATCTGCGGCGACGTCGGCTACGGCAAGACGGAGATCGCGGTCCGCGCCGCCTTCAAGGCCGTCCAGGACGGCAAGCAGGTCGCCGTGCTCGTCCCCACCACCCTGCTGGTGCAGCAGCACTTCGGGACGTTCAGCGAGCGCTACGCCCAGTTCCCGGTGAACGTGAGGGCGCTGTCCCGCTTCCAGAGCGACACCGAGTCGAAGGCGACCCTGGAGGGCCTGCGCGACGGCTCGGTGGACATCGTCATCGGCACCCACCGCCTGTTCTCGGCCGAGACGAAGTTCAAGGACCTCGGGCTGGTCGTCGTCGACGAGGAGCAGCGCTTCGGCGTCGAGCACAAGGAGCAGCTCAAGAAGCTGCGCGCCAACGTCGACGTGCTCACCATGTCCGCGACCCCCATCCCGCGCACCCTGGAGATGGCCGTCACCGGCATCCGCGAGATGTCCACGATCACCACCCCGCCGGAGGAGCGCCACCCGGTGCTGACCTTCGTCGGCCCCTACGAGCACAAGCAGATCGGCGCCGCCATCCGCCGCGAGCTGCTGCGCGAGGGCCAGGTCTTCTACATCCACAACCGCGTCGAGTCCATCGACCGCGCGGCGGCCAAGCTCCGCGAGATCGTCCCCGAGGCGCGCATCGCCACCGCCCACGGCCAGATGTCGGAGCAGGCCCTGGAGCAGGTCGTCGTCGACTTCTGGGAGAAGAAGTTCGACGTGCTGGTCTCCACGACCATCGTCGAGTCCGGCATCGACATCTCCAACGCCAACACCCTCATCGTCGAGCGCGGCGACAACTTCGGCCTCAGCCAGCTGCACCAGCTGCGCGGCCGCGTCGGCCGAGGGCGGGAGCGCGGCTACGCGTACTTCCTGTACCCGCCGGAGAAGCCCCTGACGGAGACCGCGCACGAGCGGCTCGCCACCATCGCCCAGCACACCGAGATGGGCGCGGGCATGTACGTGGCGATGAAGGACCTGGAGATCCGGGGCGCGGGCAACCTGCTCGGCGGCGAGCAGTCCGGCCACATCGCCGGCGTCGGCTTCGACCTGTACGTACGGATGGTCGGCGAGGCCGTCGCCGACTACCGGGCCTCCCTGGAGGGCGGTGTGGAGGAGGAACCGCCGCTGGAGGTCAAGATCGAGCTGCCCGTCGACGCGCACGTCCCGCACGACTACGCCCCCGGCGAGCGGCTGCGCCTCCAGGCGTACCGGTCCATCGCCTCCGCCAACAGCGAGGCGGACATCAAGGCCGTGCGGGAGGAACTCGTCGACCGGTACGGCAAGTTGCCCGAGCCGGTGGAGAACCTGCTGCTGGTCGCGGGCCTGCGCATGCTCGCGCGGGCGTGCGCCGTCGGCGAGATCGTGCTCCAGGGCAACAACATCCGTTTCGCGCCCGTGGAGTTGCGCGAGTCCCAGGAGCTGAGGCTCAAGCGGCTCTACCCGGGCAGCGTCATCAAGCCGGGCACGCACCAGGTGCTCGTACCGCGGCCGAAGACCACGAAGGTGGGCGGCAAGCCGCTGGTCGGGCGGGAACTGCTCGGCTGGGTGGGCGAGTTCCTCACCTCGATCCTGGGTTCCTAGCCCGCACACGGGAAGCCGTCCACGGGAACAGTTCCGTGGACGGCTTCGACGTGTCCGAGTTACGGGGAGCGGCTACTGCCGCTCCCGGCCGCCGCCCTGCTCGCGCCCGAAGCCGAGCTTGCCCTCGGCCTGCTGCTGCGCGGCGTCGACCTGCTTCTCGTACTTGCCGCCGGTCCTCTGGTTGGCCTGGCGTTCGGCGGTGTCGGACATCTTCCTTGACTTGTCCTTGTCCTTGCCCGCCATGCTCTTCATCTTGTCGAGGATGCCCATGCAGAGCTCCTTCCGAGACGTGACTCACTGTCGACCGTACGACAGATATGTCTCGTGTGCCCACTAACGCCCATTTAAGGCCCCCTATGGCCGAGACCTCTCCCTCGCTACGGTGGTGGCCGCGAACGGCAAGGGGAGGGGCGCGCATGAGGCGGCACAGCAGGATCCGTACCGGATGGGCCGCCGGGGCGGCCCTCGCCCTGGCCCTGGTGACCGGCTGCGAAGGCCTGGACGCGGGCGACGGCGCCCCGGCCTCGGGCGGCGGCGCCGAGGCCCCCGCCTCCGGCCACGCCGTCAGCCCGCTGGACAACCCGGACGGCACCGAACCGGGCCTCGCCCCGGTCACGGGCGACAGTCCGCAGGCGGCGGCCCGCAAGCTGATCGACGGACTGAAGACCAAGGGGCGCGGCCCCAGGACGGGGTACGACCGCGACGAGTTCGGCTACGCCTGGATGGACACCGCCGACGGTGTCCCGCTCGCCCGCAACGGTTGCGACACCCGCAATGACCTGCTGAAACGCGACGGGCAGCAGGTGCGCTTCAGGTCCGGCTCGGATTGCGTGGTCATCGCGATGACGCTGGACGACCCGTACACCGGGACGAGTGTCGAGTGGCGCAAGCAGAAGGCGAGCGAGGTCCAGATCGACCACGTCGTGCCGCTGTCCTACAGCTGGCAGATGGGTTCCTCGCGCTGGCCCGAGAACAAGCGGGAGCAGCTGGCCAACGACCCGCTCAACCTCCTCCCCGTCGAGGGCCGCGCCAACTCCGCCAAGCGCGACTCCGGGCCGGCCTCCTGGCTGCCGCCCGCCAAGTCGATCCGGTGCGCGTACGCCGTCCGCTTCGCCCAGGTCGCCGTCAAGTACGAGCTGGCGGTGACCGAGGCGGACCGGTCGATGATGTCGAAGCAGTGCCGGGGCTGACGCCTCTGCCGCGCCGGTGTCGTCAGCGCCCCGGGGGGCCGGGCGGAGCCGGTGAGCGGTTGGCGCGGTCCGGTGCTCAGAACTGGCCGTTGCCGAGCAGTTCGCCGTCGGCGTCGTAGATCGTGACGAGGCCGTTCTCGCTGTCCTTCCAGTCGGCGAACGCCGAGGCGAGGAGCTTGGCCGGGCCCATGCCCTCGCCCATGATGCCGCCGGTGAAGTCGGTGTAGACGTCGGCGGCGTCGAGGATGTCGTTCTGCTCGTCGGCGCCCTGCACCTTGGTGACGTGGGAGACGGCGTCCTTCTCCTCGGGCGTGCCGTTCTTGCGCACGAACGCCTTGAACTGCTCGGCCTGGGACGCCTTCTCGACGGCCTTGTCCTCGGCGGGCTTCGCGTCGGACGCGCCGTCCGTCTTCGCGCCGCCGCCCGCCTTCTCGCCCGAGCTCGCGGAGGTCCGGCCGTCGCTCTTGGCGTCGCCGTCCCCGTCGCCCGAGTTCGCCGACAACGCGCCGATGACGGCGATCCCCACCACGGCACCCAGCGCGATCTTGGTCTTCATGCCCATGACGTCAGTCCTCTCCCCAGAGACAAGTCAATCGACCGTGAACCGAAGCCCGTCGCCTCGGCCGGTTCGATGCGTCAATGAGACCAGAGCTCGTGAATCGAGTCAACACGGTTCACGAAGGTGGGGTAGTACACGATGTGAACCGGAGTTCGGCGGTGTTCGCCGGTAGGATCGGCGTCACACACCAGGACGAGGGGGCCCGAGCGTGCAGGACAACGGGACAGAGGTGACCGCCGCCGGGATCGCCCGGCTCGCCGGCGTCGGCCGCGCCGCCGTCAGCAACTGGCGGCGCCGCCATGCGGACTTCCCCCAACCCGTCGGCGGCACCGAGACCAGCCCGTCCTTCGCCCTCGCCGACGTCGAGGCGTGGCTGCGCGCCCAGGGCAAACTCGCCGAGGTCCCCCCACGCGAACGCGTCTGGCAGCAACTCCTCGGCCACCCCGAGGGACCGGCCGCCGCCCTGGTGCACGCCGGCTGCGCCCTCCTGCTCGTCCACGACCGCCCGACCCTCTGGCTGGAGGCGAGCGCCGGCTCCGACGAACGCCTCGCCGCCGCGCTGCCCGCCGCCCTCGACCAGGTGCTCGACGCCCGCTTCGGCCCCGGCCCCGAGCGTGCCGTCACCACCCCGGCCGGCCCCCGGCTGCTCCCCTCCGCTCCCCTCCTGCGCGGCGCCGCCGAACTCGCCGCCGGACCCGGCGCCCGCAAGGCGTACGAGTTCCTGCTCGGCCGGCACCTCGACGCCAACCCGCGGCAGTACACGCTCACCCCGGACCCCCTCGCCGAGCTGATGGCGGAACTCGCCGGCCCCGCCCGCACCGTCCTCGACCCCGCCTGCGGCACCGGGTCCCTGCTCCGCGCCGCCACCACCACCGCCCGGCCCGGACAGGAGCTGTACGGCCAGGACAGCGACCCCGCACTGGCCGCCCTCACCGCGCTGCGCCTCGCCCTGAGCACGGACGCCGCCGTGCGGATCGCCGCCGGAGACAGTCTGCGCGCGGACGCCCGCACCGGACTGCGCGCCGACACCGCGCTGTGCCACCCGCCGTTCAACGAGCGCAACTGGGGCCACGACGAACTCGCCTACGACCCCCGCTGGGAGTACGGCTTCCCGGCCCGCACCGAGTCCGAACTGGCCTGGGTGCAGCACGCCCTGGCCCGGGTCAGGGACGGCGGCACCGCCGTCGTCCTCATGCCGCCCGCCGCCGCATCCCGCCGCTCCGGCCGCCGGATCCGCGCCGACCTGCTGCGCCGGGGCGCCCTGCGCGCCGTGATCGCCCTGCCGGCCGGCGCGGCACCCCCGTACAACATCCCCCTGCACCTGTGGGTGCTGCGCCGCCCCGAGCGGGCGCCCGCGCAGCCCGGGCTGCTCCTCGCCGACGCGGGGCAGTTCGCCGGGGAGGGGCGCGGCGGACCGGACTGGCGGTCCGTGCGGGAGGCCGTGCTCGACGCCTGGACCGACTTCGACCGCACCGGACGGCTCGACGACCGGCCCGGCCTGGCCCGCTGCGTGCCCGTCATCGAACTCCTCGACGACGACGTCGACCTGGCCCCCGCCCGCCACCTGCCGCCCCCCGACGCCACCGGCGGCACCGGGCGGCTCGCGGACGTGCGCGAGCGCCTGGACGAGACCCTGCGGCTGACCGCGGAACTCACCCCCGAGGCCCCCGGCACCTCACGTCCCGCTCCCCACCGGCCGCTCACCACCGTCGGAGAACTCGCCCGCGGCGGCGCCCTCACCCTGCACACCGGGACGAACGCCGGCCACGCGCGCGTACCCCTGCTCACCGACCACGACGTCCTCACCGGCACCGGCCCCTCGGGCACCCTCCCGGAGGGCGACGAGGAACCCGTGCTGACCGAACCCGGCGACGTCGTCGTGCCCGTGCTCGGCGGCGGCTCCGTCGCGCGCGTGATCGACGACGCCACGGCCGGCGCCGCCCTCGGGCGCAACCTCGTGCTGCTGCGCCCCGACCCCGCCGCCCTCGACCCCTGGTTCCTCGCCGGGTTCCTGCGCGGCACCGCCAACCACCGGCAGGCCAGCAGCTACGCCTCCACCGCCACCCGCCTCGACGTACGGCGCCTCCAACTGCCCCGGCTGCCCCTCGACGCCCAGCACGGCTACGGGAACCGCTTCCGCGCCCTCGACGCGTTCGAGCGCGCGCTGCGGCGCGCGGGCCACCTCGGGGAGCAGCTGGTGCGAGGCATGTACGACGGGCTCACGGACGGCACCGTCGCCCCCGACTGAACGGCCCCGCGCGGGCCGGGTGACCAGGACGACAACGGTTCGGTACAACCCTGACCCGTTGTCCGTCCGGGCCTATACGCTTCGACTCCCACTCCGAACGGCTCGGTCCGTTCGCCACGTCGGCATCACCGGTCCAGGAGCAGTCATGTACGGCAACAGCGCCGGGCCGCCGCCCACCCGCGGCGCGGCCACTGTCATCACCCTGCGTGTGCTGTACGCCGCCGCCGGTTTCCTGACGTGCGGTCTGCTCGCCTGCGTACCCCTGTTCCGGGTCGCCGTCCTGCGCGGCCGCTGGTACGACTGGACGGCCGCCTGGGTGAGCATGCCCCTGTCCATCGCCTGCCTCGCCGTGGTCGGTTCGCTGCCCGAGACGGACCACCGGACGGACGCCGCGATGGCCGGGCTCCTGCTCATAGGGGCGGCGGCCACCGCCCACTTCCTGGTGATCGACATACGCCTGCACGCCGCCCCGCGCCCCTTCGCCGGCCATCAGCCGCCCCACGCCCCCGTCGTCGCCCCGCACCCCGGTCCGGTGTACCCCGCGGGACCGTATGCGCCGCCACCGGCCGCCCAGCACCCCGTCGCCCCGCCGCCGCACCACCCCGCCCCCGCCCGCATCGACCAGGTCCGCGCCGAACTCGACGAGCTCAGCGACTACCTGCGCCATCACGACGGCCGCGACGGCCACCACCAGGGCGGAAGGTGACCGTGGCGACGGGACGCGTCGTCGCCGGCCGGTACGAGCTGTCCACGCTCATCGGCCAGGGCGGCATGGGACAGGTCTGGACGGCCTACGACCGGCGCCTCGACCGGCGCGTGGCCGTGAAGCTGCTGCGCCCCGACAAGGTGGCCGGCCAGGAGGCCGACGAACTGCGCCGCCGGTTCGTGCGCGAGTGCCGGATCACCGCACAGGTCGACCACCCCGGCCTGGTCACCGTGCACGACGCGGGCAGCGAGGGCGAGGAGCTGTTCCTCGTCATGCAGTACGTCGACGGCGCCGACCTCTCCGACCACCTCGCCGAGCACGAGCCCTACCCGTGGCAGTGGGCCGTCGCGGTCGCCGCCCAGCTGTGCGCCGTACTGAGCGCCGTGCACGCCGTGCCGATCGTCCACCGCGACCTCAAGCCGCGCAACGTCATGGTCAAGCAGGACGGCACCGTCACCGTCCTCGACCTCGGCGTCGCCTCCGTCATGGACGCCGACACCACCCGCCTCACCCACACCGGCACCCCCATCGGCTCGCCCGCCTACATGGCGCCCGAGCAGGCCATGGGCGGCGCCGTCGGCCCGTACACCGACCTGTACGCACTCGGCGTACTGCTCCACGAACTGCTCAGCGGCGACGTCCCGTTCGCGGGCTCGACGGCCCTCGGCGTCCTCCACCGGCATCTGTACGAACCACCGCTGCCGGTGCGCCGCGTCCGCCCCGAGGTCCCCGAAGCCCTCGAAGCACTCGTCCTGCGCCTGCTCGCCAAGGACCCGCAGCACCGCCCCGACTCCGCCCAGGAGGTCTACGAGCATCTCGCGCTGCTGCTGCCCGCGCGCGGCATGCCCACCGGCGGCCCCCTCGACCCCACCCGCCCCTTCGTACGCCCGCACGCCCCCTGGCCCGACCGCGCCCGCACCCCCGCGCCGCAGCCCGCGCCCGTACCGGCCGCCGCCGACGCCGGGAAGCCGGACGTCGCCCGCGCCGTCGACGACGTCAAGCGCCTCCTCGGCGAGGGCCGCATCACCCAGGCCGTCGACATCCTCGGCGCGATCCTGCCCGCCGCCGCCGAACAGCACGGCGAACGCTCCCCGGTCGTGCGCACCCTGCGAAGGCAGTACGCGGCGACCCTCCTGGACGACGGCCAGTACCGGCGCGCCCTGCCCGAACTGCGCCGCCTCGCCGACGAACGCGCCGCCGAGGCCGGCCAGGCCGACCCGCAGTCCCTGCGCCACCGCTACGACGCCGCCCAGTGCCTGGAACAGCTCGGCGAACCCGCCGCCGCCCTCGCCGAGTACCGGGCCCTGCTGCCGTACTACGAGAACCAGTACGTCGCCGGAGACCCCGACCTCGCCCACGACGTCCGCCGCCGCATCGGCCACCTCCTGCTCGCCCTCGGCGACCGGGCCGCCGCCCACGACACGCTGGCCCGGCTGCTGCACGACGTGGAGCGCGTCCACGGCCCCGGCCACCCGCTCGCGGGCGACATCCGGCGCACCCTCCAGTGGCTCGGCCGGATGCGCGGCTGACACTGCCGGTGCGCGCGGGGGCGAGGCGGTGCCCGAAGTCCTGATGAATCGTTGGTCCAATGGGTTGGCCAGAGCCGGGCCACTGCCTAACATCGATCACCGCAAGACTTTGTGCACCGTCGCACAATCTCCAAACGGGAGGTTCCCTTGCACCGCCGCCGCCGTCGCCCCGCGCTTCTCCTCACCGCCGCGATCGCCGCAGCGGCACCCCTGCTCACCGCCTGCGGCAACGACGCGCATCCGGGCGCGGCGGCCGTCGTCGGCGACCAGCGGATCACCGTCGCCCAGCTGGAGACCCGCGTCGACGAGGTGCGCGAGGCACAGCGCGCCGCCGTCCCCGACGACACCCAGTACCAGCAGGTCGTCGCCCGGACCGGCACCCTCACCCGCGACACCCTGCACGGCATGGTCCTCGACCGGGTCCTGCACCGCGCCGCCCAGGACGCCGGAGTGACCGTCAGCCGCAAGGAAGTGCAGGGCATGCGCGGCGAGCTGGAGAAGCAGGCCGGCGGCCCCGAGCAGCTGGAGACGGCCTGGCTCCAGCAGTACGGCGTCGCCCCCGACCGCCTCGACGACAACCTCCTCGTCCAGATCGAGGCCCAGAAGCTCGCCCAGAGCCTCGGCACCGACACCAGCCGGCCCGAGTTCTGGCAGGCCCTGTCCGAGGCCTCCAAGAAGCTCGACGTCGACCTCAACCCGCGCTACGGCGCCTGGGACGTCCAGAAGAGCAGCCGCGTCGACACCCGGACGCCGTGGGTGCGGGAGATCACGGCGGCGGGGTCCCAGCAGCCGGCGTAGCCGCGCTGACCTGCGGCGATACGCCCCCCTGTGGACAACTCGGGGGGTGGTCGGCGGCGTGCGTTAGGTTCGGAGAGTGAACGCAACCACCGCCGGCGCGACCGCCCCCGACCAGGGCCGCATCGTCCTGCTCACCACCAGCCACCGCGTCGCCCCCGGCCTGCTGTCCTGGCCCGCCTGGCAGGCCCTGCGCACCGCCGACCGCGTCCTGTGCGCCGACGGAGCCCACCCGCAGCTGCCGTACCTGCGCGAGGCGGGCATCCGGGTCGACGAGGCGGCCCCGACCGCCGAGGAGCTGGTGGACGCCTGCGCCGGCGGCCGCACCGCGGTGGTCGTCGCGAGCGGCGAGGGCGACCCCGCGCTCACCGACGGCCTGGCCCGCCTCGCCGGCTCCGGCCGCGTCCCGATGCCCGACCTCGAACTGCTCCCCGCCTCCTACGACCTCCCGGGCGCCCGCCTCCTCGACCTCGTCCAGGTCATGGACCGCATCCGCCTCGAATGCCCCTGGTCCTCCCGCCGCACCCACGAGGGCCTGGCCAAGTACGCCATCGAGGAGGCGTACGAACTCGTCGAGGCCATCGAGGACGGCGACCGCGACGAGCTGCGGGAGGAGCTGGGCGACGTACTGCTCCAGGTCGTCTTCCACGCCCGTATCGCCGAGGAGGACCCCGACGCCCCGTTCTCCGTCGACGACGTGGCCGGCACCATCGTCGACAAGCTCATCCACCGCCACCCGCACGTCTTCGGCGACGAGACGGCCGACACCCCCGAGGAGGTCCGGGAGCACTGGCTGCGCACCAAGGCCGCCGAGAAGCAGCGCACCTCGGTCACCGAGGGCGTCCCCCTCGGCCAGCCCGGCCTCGCCCTCGCCGCCAAGCTCGTCTCCCGCGTCCGCACCGCGGGCCTCGACGTCCCGCTGCCCTCCGGCGACGGCATCGGCTACGAACTGCTCGCCCTCGCCGCCCGCGCCGAGTCCGAGGGCACCGACCCCGAGGCGGCCCTGAGAGCGGCGGCCCGCACGTACCGGGACGCGATCCGGGCGGTCGAGGGATGACCGGCCGCCCGCCCGTCCCCGGCCCTGCCTCCGGCCCCGCTCCCGAGCTGTTCACCTGGGAGTTCGCCAGCGACCCCTACCCGGCGTACGCCTGGCTGCGGGAACACGCCCCCGTGCACCGCACCCGGCTGCCCAGCGGGGTGGAGGCCTGGCTGGTCACCCGGTACGCCGACGCCAAGCAGGCCCTCGCCGACCCGCGGCTGTCCAAGAACCCGGCGCACCACGCCGAGCCCGCGCACGCCAAGGGCAAGACCGGCATTCCGGGGGAGCGGAAGGCCGAGCTGATGACCCATCTGCTGAACATCGACCCGCCCGACCACACCCGGCTGCGCCGACTGGTCAGCAAGGCGTTCACACCCCGCCGGGTGGCGGAGTTCGCGCCCCGGGTGCAGGAGCTGGCCGACGGCCTCATCGACCGGTTCGCCGCCACCGGCTCCGCCGACCTGATCCACGAGTTCGCCTTCCCCCTGCCCATCTACGCCATCTGCGACCTGCTCGGCGTCCCCCGCGAGGACCAGGACGACTTCCGGGACTGGGCGGGCATGATGATCCGTCACGGAGGCGGTCCGCGGGGCGGCGTCGCCCGGTCGGTGAAGAAGATGCGGGGCTATCTCGCCGACCTCATCCACCGCAAGCGCGCCGCGCTGCCGCCCGAGCCGGCCCCCGGCGAGGACCTCATCTCCGGCCTGATCCGCGCCTCCGACCACGGCGAGCACCTCACCGAGAACGAGGCCGCGGCCATGGCCTTCATCCTGCTCTTCGCAGGTTTCGAGACCACGGTCAACCTTGTGGGCAACGGCACGTACGCCCTGCTCACCCACCCCGAGCAGCGGGAGCGGCTGCAGACCTCCCTGGCCGCCGGGGAGCGTGGCCTGCTGGAGACCGGCGTCGAGGAACTCCTGCGGTATGACGGCCCGGTGGAGCTGGCCACCTGGCGCTTCGCCACCCGGCCGCTGACCATCGGCGGCGAGGACGTCGCGGCCGGCGACCCCGTCCTCGTCGTCCTCGCCGCCGCCGACCGGGACCCGGAGCGGTTCACCGACCCCGACACCCTCGACCTCGCCCGCCGCGACAGCCAGCACCTCGGGTACGGCCACGGCATCCACTACTGCCTCGGCGCCCCGCTCGCCCGGCTGGAGGGGCAGACCGCGCTGGCCACGCTCCTCACCCGGCTGCCGGACCTCCGCCTCGCCGCGGACCCGGCCGAACTCCGCTGGCGCGGCGGCCTCATCATGCGAGGTCTGCGCACCTTGCCGGTGGCGTTCACGCCGTTCGCGTCATCGGCCGGCAACGGTCCGTCGACGACGCAAAAGTGACACGCGCTCAACTCTGTGATCTTCACGTGATCTGCGCGGCATGAACTTGTGACAAGCGATGATCTCCCTATACGTTCACGGATCAACGTGGTGTCGAGCGTCATCCGCCACGTGGTCCCCGTCGTCTTGTGAAAGGTCGTCGCATGCTCTCCGGGAACGGTCGTCACCGCCGCCCCCGCCAGGCACCCGCTCTGGTCGTCGCCGCCGGAGTGACCGGCTCCGCCATCGCGATCCCGCTGCTCGGCGCCACCGGCGCCCACGCGGCCGACTCGGCGTCCTGGGACCAGGTGGCCGAGTGCGAGACCGGCGGCGCCTGGAGCCAGAACAGCGGCAACGGCTACTACGGCGGCCTGCAGCTGTCCCAGGATGCCTGGGAGCAGTACGGCGGCCTGGACTACGCCCCCAGTGCCGACCGGGCCAGTCGCTCCCAGCAGATAAGAATCGCCGAGAAGATACACGCGGACCAGGGCATCGCCGCCTGGCCGACCTGCGGTCTCCTCGCCGGACTGGGCAACGGCTCCGGGGTCACGGGCGGCGGCTCGGACACGGCCGGTGACGGGGCGTCGGAGGGTACGGGCACTTCGGAGGGGACGGATACCACCAAGTCGTCCGAATCGCCCACGGCAACCGAAACGCCCGAGTCGTCCGGGTCATCCGGCTCGACCGACTCGTCCGGATCGGCCGGGGTGGCGGAGTCGCCTTCCGAAGCGTCCTCTTCGTCCCCTTCGCCCTCTTCTTCGGAGTCGTCTGACGCCTCGTCCGACGGTTCGGGCGGTACTTCGGGCGACTCGTCCGGCGACGCCGGCCAATCCGCCAAGTCGGACACTTCGCCCGATTCTGACCGTTCCGCCAGCGCCGAACCACGGGAAACCGAGGGCTCGTCCGGCGCCGGCCGGCACCGCGGCGACAGTGCGGAGGAGGGTGCCGCGAAGGAGAGCCTCACGGACACGGCGACGGGGCGGCACGCCTCGCGCGACGGTGGCACGCGGGACGCCGGTGGCGGCCGTTACGTCGTGCGCACCGGCGACAGTCTGTGGGCCATCGCCGACTCCCTTGAGGTCGACGGCGGGTGGCATGCGCTCTACGCCGACAACGAGGCGGTCGTCGGTACCGACCCCGACCACATCCTGCCCGGTCAGACGCTCACGGTCACGGGCGAATCGGGCGAAAAGTAGGGGGAGTTCACGTCACGGTTAGAGATCTTATGTCCCTTTTGGATATCGTGAGAGATAGGTCTCAGAAGCCGTGATCGTCTTTGAAAATCCGCGGAGCGCGTGTCTACGGTCATGACCGCTCGCCACCGCGGGCCCCGACAGCCGCAACGCCGAATCCTGCCAGCGGCCGTACGGGAACAGTCGTCGCGTCAAGCGCCGAAGGCAGGAGCGGGGGACCCAAGGTAAGCGCCGCACCGGGCAGTTGAGCCGGAGTGGCTAGGGGTGAAGCCGAGTTCCGCGAGGAACCCGGCCGGGCAACTCAACCGGCCCGAACCCGACAGCTCACCTCGCAGGCGTCGGTGAGGGGATCAACCATGCTGTTTTCCGGCAAGGGCAAGCACCGTCGTCCGTCCAAGGCCACCCGTGTCATCGCCGTCGCCGGTGTCACCGGTGCCGCCGTCGCCGCCCCGCTGATGGCGGCCGGCAACGCCTCCGCCGCCACCGCGTCCGAGTGGGACGCCGTCGCCCAGTGCGAGTCCGGCGGCAACTGGTCCATCAACACCGGCAACGGTTACTACGGCGGTCTGCAGTTCTCCGCCTCCACCTGGGCCGCCTACGGCGGTACGCAGTACGCCTCCACCGCCGACCAGGCGAGCAAGTCCCAGCAGATCCAGATCGCCGAGAAGGTGCTCGCGGGCCAGGGCAAGGGTGCCTGGCCGGTCTGCGGCACCGGCCTGTCGGGCGCCGCGTACACCGGTGGCGGCTCGCAGGACAGCGGTTCCGGCAGCTCCGAGAGCTCGCAGAGCCAGAGCAGCGGTTCCACCGCCGAGCGCTCCACCGAGCAGAAGGCCTCCCGGTCCTCCGAGCGTCCGGCCGCGGAGCCGAAGGCCGAGAAGCCCGAGAAGACCGAGAAGAAGACCGTCACCACCCCGACCGGCAAGAAGGTCGAGAAGGGCGACGGCGAGTACAAGGTCGTCAAGGGCGACACCCTCAGCTCGATCGCCCAGGAGCACGAGGTCAAGGGCGGCTGGGCGAAGCTGTTCAAGCTGAACGACGACATCGTCGACGACGCCGACCTGATCTACCCGGGCCAGCAGCTGCACCTCAAGTAAGCGGCGGCGGCTCCCGCGACTCCCGCCCCGGTGCGTGTTCCCCCGTACGCACCGGGGCGGGATTTTTCACGTCCCGCGTCCGCCGGGGCCCGCCCACGGTTCCGTCCCGGTTTCCGGAAACGTCTTTGTTCCGTTCGGAAACAATTTACTCTCGGTTCTGTCCAGCGGGTGGGCGATCGGCTGGCCGATCGCCCGGAGCCGGTTAGGCTCGGTCCCGCAGAGCCGCCGCGGTCCTGCGGGACCCGCGCGTCACACCGAAGCGTCACATTGAAGAAGGAGATGCTCGTGCCGTCCATCGACGTCGTCGTAGCCCGGGAAATCCTGGACTCCCGAGGCAACCCCACGGTCGAGGTCGAGGTCGGCCTCGACGACGGCAGCACGGGTCGTGCCGCCGTTCCGTCCGGCGCCTCCACTGGTGCCTTCGAGGCCATCGAACTCCGTGACGGCGACCAGAGCCGTTACCTCGGCAAGGGCGTCGAGAAGGCCGTGCTGGCCGTCATCGAGCAGATCGGCCCGGAGCTGGTCGGCTACGACGCCACCGAGCAGCGCCTGATCGACCAGGCCATGTTCGACCTGGACGCCACCGACAACAAGGGCTCGCTCGGCGCCAACGCCATCCTGGGCGTCTCCCTCGCCGTCGCCCACGCCGCCTCCGAGGCCAGCGACCTGCCGCTCTTCCGCTACCTGGGCGGTCCGAACGCGCACCTGCTGCCGGTGCCGATGATGAACATCCTGAACGGCGGCTCGCACGCCGACTCCAACGTGGACATCCAGGAGTTCATGATCGCTCCGATCGGCGCGGAGTCCTTCTCCGAGGCGCTGCGCTGGGGCGCCGAGGTCTACCACACGCTCAAGAAGGTCCTGAAGAACAAGGGCCTGGCCACCGGCCTGGGCGACGAGGGCGGCTTCGCCCCGAACCTCGGCTCCAACCGCG
The DNA here is from genome assembly GCF_055575415.1 of Streptomyces sp. NPDC034099. Taxonomy (NCBI): domain Bacteria; kingdom Bacillati; phylum Actinomycetota; class Actinomycetes; order Kitasatosporales; family Streptomycetaceae; genus Streptomyces; species Streptomyces sp. NPDC034099. The sequence continues at coordinate 113,452 of NZ_JBVISR010000015.1, forward strand.
AGGCCCTCGACCTCATCCTCGAGGCGATCAAGGAGGCCGGCTACACCCCCGGCGAGCAGATCGCCCTCGCGCTCGACGTCGCCGCGTCCGAGTTCTACAAGGACGGCTCCTACTCCTTCGAGGGCAAGGAGCGCTCCGCCGCCGAGATGACCGAGTACTACGCCGAGCTGGTCGACGCGTACCCGCTGGTCTCCATCGAGGACCCGCTGTTCGAGGACGACTGGGACGGCTGGAAGACCATCACCGCCAAGCTCGGCGACAAGGTCCAGCTGGTCGGCGACGACCTGTTCGTCACCAACCCGGAGCGCCTGGCCCGCGGCATCGAGGAGAACTCGGCCAACGCCCTGCTGGTCAAGGTCAACCAGATCGGTTCGCTGACCGAGACCCTGGACGCCGTCGAGCTGGCCCAGCGCAACGGCTTCAAGTGCATGATGTCCCACCGCTCCGGCGAGACCGAGGACGTCACCATCGCCGACCTGGCCGTCGCCACCAACTGCGGCCAGATCAAGACCGGCGCCCCGGCCCGCTCCGAGCGCGTGGCCAAGTACAACCAGCTGCTGCGCATCGAGGAGATCCTCGACGACGCCGCGGTGTACGCCGGCCGCAGCGCCTTCCCCCGCTTCAAGGGCTGACCCCGCCCGCGAGAGGCAGCGTCGTACGTACGTCCCCGTACTCGGTCCCGTACCGTGTGCGGGGACGTACGCACGTATGACGGACGACGCACGAAGGCTGAGGCGGGGCGACATGGCGGTGAAGGACCGGGACCGTTTCTCCACCGCGACCAGGATCCGGATCATCGGGGAGCAGACCGCGGCCCGGGTCTACCGCTCGCAGACCAGGCGCCAGGCCCGGCGCTCCCGGCTGACCGGCCGGGCCGCGCTGCTCGCGATGGTGCTCTGCTCGCTCGTCGTGGCGCTCGCCTACCCGATCCGGCAGTACGTCGCCCAGCGCGCCGAGATCGCCGATCTCCAGCGGGAGCAGCGGGAGACCCGGCAGCGGGTCGAGGACCTGCGCGACCTCAAGGCACGCTGGCAGGACGACGCCTACGCCGAGCAGCAGGTCCGGCTGCGGCTGCACTATGTGATGCCGGGGGAGACGGGGTTCGTCGTCGTCGATCCGAAGGCGGCCGAGCAGACCCGCGCCGAGGCCGGCGCCGCCGACCGCCCCTGGTACCGGAACGTGTGGGACGGGGTCGACAAGGCCGACGCCGCCGCCCGCCGGCAGTGAACCGACCGCGCCGACCGCACTGACCGCGCCGGCCGCTCCGGCAGTGACTCAACAGGAAGACCAGCAGAAGACAGCCATGCAGACTCCCCCGCCGACCACCCCGCGCACCGAGCCGACCGACGCGGACGTGGCGGCCTTCAAGCAGCAGCTCGGACGCCCCCCGCGCGGCCTGCGCGCCATCGCGCACCGCTGCCCGTGCGGTCAGCCGGACGTCGTGGAGACGGCGCCGCGGCTGCCCGACGGCACGCCCTTCCCCACGCTGTACTACCTGACGTGCCCGAAGGCGGCCTCCGCCATCGGCACGCTGGAGGCGAACGGCGTGATGAAGGAGATGACCGAGCGCCTGGGCACCGACCCGGAGCTGGCCGCCGCCTACTGCGCCGCGCACGAGGACTACGTCCGGCGCCGCGACGAGATCGAGGAGCTGACCGGCTTCCCGAGCGCGGGCGGCATGCCGGACCGGGTGAAGTGCCTGCACGTGCTGGTCGCCCACTCGCTGGCCGCCGGTCCCGGCGTCAATCCGCTGGGCGACGAGGCGATCGCGATGCTGCCCGAGTGGTGGCGCAAGGGTCCCTGCGTGACGCCCACCGACGGGACCGGCCAGGAGGACACCCAGTGACCCGGGTCGCCGCCGTCGACTGCGGTACGAACTCCATCCGGCTCCTGGTGGCCGACGCGGACCCCGAGACGGGCGAGCTGACGGACCTGGACCGCCGTATGACCATCGTGCGGCTCGGCCAGGACGTCGACCGCACCGGGCGGCTGGCGCCCGAGGCCCTGGAGCGGACCTTCGCCGCCTGCCGGGAGTACGCCGAGGTCGTCAAGGCGCACAGGGCCGAGCGGCTGCGCTTCGTCGCGACCTCCGCCTCCCGTGACGCGGAGAACCGGGACGACTTCGTGCGCGGGGTGCTGGACATCCTGGGCGTGGAGCCCGAGGTGATCTCGGGCGACCAGGAGGCCGAGTTCTCCTTCACCGGGGCGACGAAAGAGCTGACCGGCCGCGCCGACCTCGACAGGCCCTACCTGGTCGTCGACATCGGCGGCGGCTCCACCGAGTTCGTCGTCGGCGACGACCACGTGCGCGCCGCCCGCTCCGTGGACGTGGGCTGCGTCCGGATGACCGAGCGGCACCTGGTGCGCGACGGCGCGGTGACCGACCCGCCGTCCGAGGATCAGATCGCGGCCATACGGGCCGACGTGGAGGCGGCCCTGGACCTCGCCGAGCGGTCCGTTCCGCTGCGCGAGGCTCGCACGCTGGTGGGTCTGGCGGGCTCCGTGACGACGGTGTCCGCGATCGCGCAGGAGCTGCCGGAGTACGACTCGGCCGCCATCCACCACTCCCGTGTCTCCCGCGACCGGGTCCGGGAGATCACCGGCTGGCTGCTGCGCTCCACCCACGCCGAGCGCGCGGCGGTCCCCTCCCTGCACCCGGGCCGGGTCGACGTGATCGCGGCCGGGGCCCTGGTGCTGCTGGCGATCATGGAGCGGACGGGTGCGGAGGAGGTCGTCGTGAGCGAGCACGACATCCTCGACGGCATCGCGTGGTCGATCGCGTAGGGCGTTCGCGCGGGTCGGCGCGGTAGCGGTCTGAGCAGCACGGACAACGATTGAGCGGGTCCCGGGGGCCTCCCGGGGCCCCTCCGTGACGTGCCGTCGGGAAAGTTCGTGAAGTTCTTCACAAGGAATTGGCCCCCGTCGGACGACGAAAGCGCGCGCGCTGACCCTTTTGGGGCGTCAACTGCCCTTTGAACGTGTTCAGGACGGTGTCGCGAAGGGGGCTCGCGGAGTCCTCACGGAAGGGTGGTCCACCGTCCCGGCGGCGCGGAGGCGCAGCTCACGCGGCATTGACAACGGGGTGCACTACACGCTGGTTCCTTCATCCGCCATGATCTCCGTCACGTGAGCGGCGGATGGTAGCACAGCCTCCACCGAACCTTGTGAAGGGGCGCACGATCCACCCCCCTCAGTCGGGTGGATACTCGATGGCATGAGCACCACGGAGCGTCCCAGGATCCTCGTAGTAGGCGGTGGGTACGTAGGCCTGTACGCAGCTCGACGCATCCAGAAGAAGATGCGTTACGGCGAGGCGACCGTCACCGTCGTCGACCCGCGGTCGTACATGACCTACCAGCCCTTCCTCCCCGAAGCCGCCGCCGGCAGCATCTCCCCGCGGCACGTCGTCGTCCCCCTGCGGCGCGTGCTTCCGAAGGCGGAGGTCCTCACCGGCCGGGTCACCACCATCGACCAGGACCGCAAGGTCGCCACGATCGCCCCCCTGGTGGGCGAGGCGTACGAGCTGCCGTTCGACTACCTGGTCATCGCCATGGGCGCGGTCTCCCGCACCTTCCCGATCCCCGGCCTCGCCGAGCAGGGCATCGGCATGAAGGGCATCGAGGAGTCCATCGGCCTGCGCAACCACGTCCTGGAGCAGCTCGACAAGGCCGACTCCACCACCGACGAGGAGATCCGCCGCAAGGCGCTCACCTTCGTCTTCGTCGGCGGCGGCTTCGCCGGCGCGGAGACCATCGGTGAGGTCGAGGACATGGCCCGCGACGCGGCCAAGTACTACAACAACGTCTCCCGCGAGGACATGCGCTTCATCCTCGTGGACGCCGCCGACAAGATCCTCCCCGAGGTCGGTCCCAAGCTCGGCCAGTACGGCAAGGAGCACCTCGAGGGCCGCGGCGTCGAGGTCTACCTGTCCACCTCCATGGACTCCTGCGTCGACGGCCACGTGGTGCTCAAGAACGGGCTGGAGGTCGACTCCAACACCATCGTGTGGACGGCCGGAGTCAAGCCCAACCCGGCGCTGGCCCGCTTCGGCCTGCCGCTCGGCCCCCGCGGCCACGTCGACACCCAGGCGACCCTCCAGGTCCAGGGCACCGACTACATCTGGGCCGCGGGCGACAACGCCCAGGTGCCGGACCTCGTCGGCCGCAAGGCGGGCAACGAGAACGCCTGGTGCCCGCCGAACGCCCAGCACGCGCTGCGCCAGGCCAAGGTCCTCGGCGACAACGTGATCTCCGGTATGCGGGGCTTCCCGCAGAAGGAGTACAGCCACGCCAACAAGGGCGCGGTGGCGGGCCTCGGCCTGCACAAGGGCGTCGCGATGATCGTCATGGGCAAGATGAAGATCAAGCTCAAGGGCCGTCTCGCCTGGTACATGCACCGCGGCTACCACGGCATGGCGATGCCGACCTTCAACCGCAAGATCCGCGTCTTCGCGGACTGGACGCTCGGCATGTTCCTCAAGCGCGAGGTCGTCTCCCTCGGCGCGATGGAGACCCCGCGCGAGGAGTTCTACGAGGCCGCCAAGCCGGCCCCGAAGCCCGTCGCGCCGAAGGCCGCCGACCAGGGCGAGAAGGCCGCGAAGCAGGAGAAGACCGAGGCCAAGGCCTCCTGACCCCCCGGTCGCTCCCAGCCGTAGCCGTCCTCAGCAGTACCCCTCGAAGGGGCCGTCCGCCATCCGTGGTGCGGGCGGCCCCTTCGTGCTGTGCGCGAACTGCGCCGACCGGGCGACGAAGCCGTTGGTGTGTACAGCTATTTTGCCGAGTCGTAACGCGCGCCGGGGACTGTACGGCGGCCTCCCAGGTGTTTACGTGGTGTTGGACATTCCGGGATCGCTCGTCACGGAGGACGCCATGGCTGACGCCGCGCTGCGGCTGCAGAACCTCTTCGAACAGTTGCTGGGAGCACCTCTTCCGGTGCGCATCCGCGCTTGGGACGGTTCGCAGGCGGGTCCGCCGGGCGCGCCGACGCTCGTCGTCCGCAATCGCAGGGCCCTGCGCCGCCTGCTGTTCAAACCCGGTGAACTGGGCCTGGCCCGCGCCTGGGTGGCCGGCGACATCGACATCGACGGTGACCTCTACACCGCCCTCGGCCTGATGTCCGGCCTCATCTGGGAGCGGGGCGACGACGCCCGCGGTCTGGTCGAGGCGCTGCGCGACCCCGAGGTCCGGGCCGCCGTACGCGGCCTGGTGAGGCTGGCCGGCCCGCCGCTGCCGCCCGCCCCGCCGCCGGAGGAGGTCCGCCGGGCCCGCGGCCACCTGCACACCAAGCGCAGCGACAAGCGGGCCATCAGCCACCACTACGACGTCGGCAACGACTTCTACGAACTCGTCCTCGGCCCCTCCATGGTGTACTCCTGCGCCTACTGGCCCGCCCCGCCCGACGAGGGCGGCACCCTGGAGGACGCCCAGCGCGACAAGCTCGAACTGGTCAGCCGCAAGCTGGACCTGAGACCCGGTCAGCGGCTCCTCGACGTCGGCTGCGGCTGGGGCTCCATGGCGATCCACGCGGCCCGCGAGCACGGTGTGAGCGTCGTCGGCGTGACCCTGTCCCAGGAGCAGGCCGCCTACGCCCGCAAGCGCGTCGCCGACGAGGGGCTCACCGACCGGGTGGAGATCCGCGTTCAGGACTACCGGGACGTCGCGGACGGGCCGTACGACGCGATCTCCTCCATCGGCATGGCCGAGCACGTCGGCGCCGAGCGCTACCTGGAGTACGCCACCGACCTGCACAAGCTCCTCAAGCCCGGCGGCCGGCTGCTGAACCACCAGATCGCCCGCCGCCCCCAGCGGGACGAGTCCGCCTACAGCGTCGACGAGTTCATCGACGCCTACGTCTTCCCCGACGGCGAACTGGCCCCCGTCGGCACCACCGTCACCCAGCTGGAGCGTGCCGGGTTCGAGGTCCGCGACGTGGAGTCGATCCGCGAGCACTACGCGCTCACGCTGCGCCGGTGGGTCGCCAACCTGGAGTCCGACTGGGCGACGGCCACCCGGCTCGTCAGTCCGGGCCGGGCCCGGGTCTGGCAGCTGTACATGGCCGCCTCCGCCCTCGCCTTCGAGCGCAACCGCATCGGCGTCAACCAGGTCCTCGCCGTGAAGACGCCCGACTCGGGCGCCTCGGGGATGCCGCTGCGGGCCCGCGTGTGGGGCGCGCCCGGCCGGGCCTGATCCGCACACGACCCGAAGGGCCGGGCCCCCCGCGCGCGGGGGGCCCGGCCCTTCGGGTCGTGTCGGGGCGGGGTCACTCGGCCTTGATCGCGTTCAGCATGTTCAGCCGGGCGGCGTTGCGGGCCGGCCACATGGCGGCCAGGACGCCCACCAGACCGGCCAGCACCACGAAGATCCCGATCCGGTCCCAGGGCAGGACCAGCGCGTACCCCGGGATCTCCTCGGCGACGGTCTCGCCGATTGCCCAGCCGAGGAACGTGCCGAGACCGATGCCGACCACCGCGCCGAACACCGAGATGACGACGGCCTCCAGCCGGACCATCCGCTTCACCCGGCGCCGGTCCAGACCGATCGCGCGCAGCATGCCGATCTCCTGCTGCCGTTCGAAGACGGACATCGCGAGAGTGTTGACGACGCCCAGAACCGCGATGATCAGGGCCATCGCCAGCAGTCCGTACATGACGTTCAGCAGGGTGTTGATGGCGCCGCCGAACTCGTCGCGGATGTCCTGCCGGTCCATCACGGTGATCGCGGGGTTGTCGCCGAGCGCGTCGACGAGGGCCTTCTCGTTCGCCGCGGACTGGCCGCCGTCGACCTTCACGAAGATCTGCCGGATGGACGGCTTCGCCTCGTGCCGCTCCATGACCTTCCGGTCGACGAGGACGGGGGAGAGGAACTCGCTGTCCTTGTAGACGGCGCCGACCGTCAGCGTGGCCTTCCGGTCGTCGTCGAAGGTGACGGGGACCGTGTCGCCCGGCTTCCAGCCCCTGTTCTCGGCCGTCTTCTCGGCGACCGCGATCCGGCCCTGGGCGAGCGAGCCCGCGTCGCCGCTGACGACGTCGACGGTCAGGACCTTCTCGATGTCGCCCGGCGTGACCGCCGAGGCGGACACGAAGTCGCCGTCGACCCGGAAGTAGGCGTCCTGCTGCGGTGACACCGCGGACACGCCGTCGGCCTTCTCCAGAGCCGTCAACGCGGACCGGTCGAGGTCGCCTCCGTTGGCCATGGAGACCATGTAGTCGGCCTTGATGTTGTCCGTGGTCATCTTGTCGATGGCGGTGCCGACCGTGACGCCGAGCACCGACAGGCCGGTCACCAGCGTCAGTCCGATCGCCAGCGCCGAGGCGGTGGCGCCGGTGCGGCGCGGGTTGCGGACCGCGTTCTGGCCGGCCAGCTTGCCCGCCACCCCGAAGGGCCCGACGAGCAGCGGACGGACGAGTGCGATCACCGGCCGGGACAGCAGCGGGATGAGGATGATCACGCCGATCAGCGCGAGGAACGCGCCCGCGCCGATGTACATCCGGCCGTTGTCGCCGCCGGTCGAGGCGCCCGCCACGATCCCCGCCGCACCGAGGGCGGTGACGGCCGCACCGATGGAGTTGCGCAGCACCAGCGACTTGGTGGTCGCCACCGCGTGGACGCTGTTCATGGCCGCCACCGGCGGGATCTTCGCGGCCCGGCGGCCGGGCAGCCAGGCGGCGAACACCGTGATCAGCACGCCCACCGCGAACGCCGCGATCACCGGCGTGGCGGACAGCACCAGCGGGCCGTCCGGCATCTTCATGTCGGCCGCGGCCATGCCGGAGCGCAGTCCGACGGCCAGACCGACGCCGAGGGCGAAGCCGACGGCCGAGGCCACCAGACCCACCAGCGCGGCCTCGGCGAGCACCGAGCGGGTGACCTGCCTGCGGGACGCGCCGACGGCGCGCATCAGGGCGATCTCCTTGGTGCGCTGGGCGACCAGCATCGTGAAGGTGTTGGAGATCAGGAAGATGCCGACGAACAGCGCGATGCCCGCGAAGCCGAGCAGGACCTGCTTGAGGTTGCCCAGGCCCTGTTCGATCTGGTCGGCCTGCTCGTCGGCGAGCGCCTGGCCGGTCTGGACCTCGGCGCTGTCCGGCAGCAGCGGCTCGACCGCCTTCAGGATCCGCGCGTCGTCGGCGCCGGGGGCGGCGGTGACGGTGGCCTGCTCGAAGTAGCCCGGCCGGAGGTACTGCTTCTGCGCGACGGCGGTGTCGAAGAGGACGAGGCTGCCGCCCGCGTTGACGGCGCCGTCCTCGGTGGTGAAGACACCGCTGAGGGTGTACTCCCGCACCGGGCCGTTGGTCGCGACGCGCACCCGGTCGCCGACCTCGTACTCGCCCTTGGCGGCGGAGTCCTTGTCCAGGGCGATCTGGTCGTCCTTCACCGGGCCGGAGCCGTCGGTGAACGTGTAGGCGGTGTCCTTGCCGTCCTTGCCGGGGGCGAAGTTGGAGCCCTTGTTGGACCAGCCGACGCCGATGAGCTTCCCGTCGGGGTCGGCGACCCCGGCGAAGCCCTCGACGCGGCCGTACACCCCGGCGACGCCGTCCACGGCGGAGATCCGGTCGAGGGTCTCGCCGGAGAGGCCGTACTCCTCCTCGGAGTTGTCCGAGTCGGCGTACGAGGTGACGGCGACGGCGACGTCCTGGTAGCTCTTCGCCGACTGGTTGCGGAAGGCGTTGGAGAGGGTGTCGGCGAAGACCAGGGTGCCCGAGACGAACGCCACGCCGAGCATCACGGCGAGCACGGTCATCAACAGCCTGGCCTTGTGCGCGAAGACATTGCGCAAGGCGGTACGGAACATGGGGGGTCTTCTCTGTCCAGACGTACGGGGTACGGGGGCGGGGGCGGACGGGGAGCCGGCGGGGCGTGTCAGCTGGTGCGGCCCTTGGCGTCGAACCGCTTCATGCGGTCCAGCACCGAGTCGGCCGTCGGCCCGTACAGCTCGTCGACGATGCGTCCGTCCGCGAGGAAGACCACCCGGTCCGCGTAGGAGGCGGCCACCGGGTCGTGGGTCACCATCACCACGGTCTGGCCCAGCTCCCGCACCGAGTTGCGCAGGAAGCCCAGCACCTCGGCGCCGGAACGGGAGTCGAGGTTGCCGGTCGGCTCGTCACCGAAGATGATCTCCGGCCGGGAGGCCAGCGCCCGCGCCACGGCGACGCGCTGCTGCTGCCCGCCGGAGAGCTGGGCCGGCCGGTGCCCGAGGCGTCCGGACAGCCCGACCATCTGGATCACGGAGTCCAGCCACTGCTTGTCCGGCTTGCGGCCCGCGATGTCCATCGGGAGGGTGATGTTCTCCAGCGCGGTGAGCGTCGGCAGCAGGTTGAACGCCTGGAAGATGAAGCCGATCTTGTCCCGGCGCAGCTTGGTCAGCTGCTTGTCCTTGAGCGAGCCCAGCTCGGTCTCGCCGATGCACACCGAGCCGGACGAGAAGGTGTCCAGGCCCGCGACGCAGTGCATCAGCGTGGACTTGCCGGAGCCGGAGGGGCCCATGATCGCGGTGAGCTCGGCCTGCCGGAAGTCGATGGAGACGCGGTCCAGGGCGACCACCTGGGTCTCGCCCTGGCCGTAGATCTTGGAAAGCTCCGTGGCGCGCGCGGCCACGAGGGTGGACCGGTCGGCGATGGGTGCGGTGGTCACGGGAAGGGCGCTCCTGTCGGTACGGCGTGTGCGAGGGACACGGTGTGTGCGGTGGGCACGGTGCGTGCTCGGGGACTTCATCCATCGTCCCGGCCGTACGGCGCCGTGTAGTCAGCCGCTGTTCCGGTTCCGGGGGGCGACTTCGGTCGGACTGGGCGGGCCGGTGTCATACCTGCGGATGACGGCCGACCCCGACGGCACACGCCGGCGCGCCGCCGTCCCGCGCGGGGAGCGGGGTGGTGCGGGGGCGGCGCGAGAACGGGGCGGGCGCCCTCGTCGTGACGGTGAAATCCCGTCATTCCGCATGCGGCGCGGAGCGTCGCACGCAAGGCTGTTGGCATGTGCTGATGGCCTGACCCGGCATCTGATGGACCCTCAGTCATCAATAAAATAAGACAACATCGGTCGTCCCGCCCAAGGTCCGGGAGGTGCGTCCCGATAGGCTCATGGCGCGCTACGCGGAGCCCATGGCCTGCCCGGATGGTGGAATGCAGACACGGCGAGCTTAAACCTCGCTGCCCCTTCGAGGGCGTGCCGGTTCAAGTCCGGCTCCGGGCACAACCACCATCGCCGCCCTGCGTGGGCCGCCGACCGTTCCGGCGTTGATCCCTCCCCTCGTGTTCCTCCCGTATCCCTCCCGCGGACCGTTGACAGCGGTGTGCGTCGGACTGGAAACTCGTCGCGTGCTGGTGAAGGAAATTTCACCATGCGAACACGGGCTTGTTCGGGCAAGGCAACGACGCCGATCGAAGGGAAACGACCGATGCGCACCACCGTCGGCATCATCGGGGCAGGCCCCGCCGGGCTGCTGCTCGCCCGGCTGCTCCACAACGCCGGGATCGACTCGGTCGTCCTGGAGAGCCGCGACCGTGCCTACGTCGAGCGCAGGCAACGCGCCGGGATCCTGGAGCAGGGCACGGTGGACGTGCTGCGCGAGGCGGGGGCGGGGGAGCGGGTGGACCGCGAGGGGCTGCGCCACGACGGCATCGAGCTGCGCTTCGCCCGGCGCCGCCACCGCGTCGACTTCCCCGCGCTCACCGGCGGCAGGTCCGTCATGGTCTACGCCCAGACCGAGGTCTGCAAGGACCTCATCGCCCTCCAGCTCGAGGAGGGCGGCCCGCTGCTGTTCGAGGCGGAGGCGCTGGCGGTGGAAGGCGCCGGGACGGACCGGCCGCGCGTCCGCTTCCGCCACCAGGGCGCCGAGGACGTCCTGGAGTGCGACTACGTCGTCGGCTGCGACGGTTCCTGGGGGGTCGCCCGGGCGGCCGTCCCGGACGGGCGGACCTTCGAGCGGACGTACCCCTTCGGCTGGCTCGGCATCCTCGCCGACGTCGCCCCCTCGCACGACGAGCTGGTCTACGCCCGCCACGAGCGGGGCTTCGCCCTGCTGTCCATGCGCTCCCCGTCCGTCTCCCGCCTCTACCTCCAGGTCCCCGCGGACACGGACGCAGACGGCTGGAGCGACGAGGAGATCTGGGACGAACTGGAGCGCCGCCTCGAGACCGACGACGACTGGAGCCTGAGTCGGGGCCCCATCACCCAGAAGTCGGTCACGCCGATGCGTTCCTACGTCCACGAGCCCATGCGGCACGGCCGCCTCTTCCTGGCCGGCGACGCCGCGCACATCGTGCCGCCCACCGGCGCCAAGGGCCTCAACCTCGCCGTCGGCGACGTGGTCACCCTCGCGCGGGCGCTGGCCCACCGCACCGCGACCGGCTCCGACGCGCTGCTCGACGCCTACTCCGCGACCTGCCTGCGCCGCGTCTGGCAGGCCGAGCGGTTCTCGTACGACATGACGACGCTGCTGCACGCCGCCCCCGGTGCCACGCCCTTCGAGGACCGGCTCCAGCTGGCCCGCCTCGACCGGATCGCCTCCTCCCGCGCCGCCGAGACCGACCTGGCCGAGGCGTACACGGGGTTCCCGATCGGGTGAGCACCGCCCGGCACCCCGCGGGGCCCAGTCGTGAGGGGAATCACTGATCGGCGTAGCGTGTTGAGTCGCAAGGCGAGGGAAAGATCCTCCCCAAGCAGTAGGGTCATTCCTTTGCCGTTCTATTACTCTTGAGCCAAGGCTGCGCCGTGTGGCCATGGAGGAGTGAAATGAGGAGCAGAAACCCGGTCTTCTCGCGACGGGGGTTCAGCCGCGACAACGGCTACGCGGGCTTCAACGCCGCGCCGCAGGCCGGGGGACCCGCCGTCGCCACGCAGGCCAACCCGTACGCGCAGGGCACCCAGGGCAACCCGTACGCCCAGCCGTCCGCCGGCAACCCGTACGCGCAGAACCCGTACGCCCAGCAGGACCTTCAGTACGGCACGCCGCCGCAGGCGCCCGCCACCACCGGCCGGATGACGATGGACGACGTCGTCATCCGTACGGCGAGCACGCTCGGCGTGCTCGTGGTGACGGCCGCGCTCGCGTGGGCGCTGCTGCCCGTGGACGACGCCAACATCAACCGCTCGTACGGCATCGGTATCGGCGCCGCGCTGATCGGCATGGTCCTGGCGCTCGTCCAGTCCTTCAAGCGCAAGCCCACCCCGGCGCTGATCCTGCTCTACGCGGCGTTCGAGGGTGTCTTCCTCGGCGTCGTCTCCAGCGTCGTCGACAACCGCATCGCGGACGGCGCGGCCATGCAGGCCGTGATCGGCACGATGGCGGTCTTCGCCGGTGTGCTGATCGCCTACAAGGCGGGCTGGATCCGGGTCAACCGGCGCTTCTACGGCTTCGTGATGGCCGCCGCGCTCGGCTTCGTCATCCTGATGATGGTGAACCTGCTGTTCGCCGTCTTCGGCGGCGGCGACGGCCTCGGCTTCCGCAGCGGTGCGCTCGGTGTCGTCTTCGGCATCGTCGGCATCATCCTCGGCGCCTGCTTCCTCGCCCTCGACTTCAAGCAGGTCGAGGACGGGCTCGCCTACGGCGCCCCGCGCGAGGAGGCCTGGTTCGCCGCGTTCGGCCTCACGCTGACGCTGGTCTGGATCTACCTGGAGTTCCTGCGCCTCATCGCGATCTTGAACAGCAACGACTAGCAGGACCGCGCGGTCCAGCAGGACCGCACAGACGAAGGGCCCCGGGCTTCGTGCCCGGGGCCCTTCGTCGTCGTGCGGGCCGGCGCCCGCTCACAGCAGCTTGCGGGCGGCCCTTCTCAGGTCGTACTCGTGGACGATCGCCTTCGCGTGGCCGTACGCGAGGTTGTGTTCGTGGCGGAGCCAGCTGACCTTCTCCTCGAAGCGGAAGAGGGCGGGGCCGTCCTCGACGGCGCGCAGCCAGTCGGAGATCTCACGGCCGGTGCACTGGGGGATACGGGCGAGCAGATTGCGGTGGGTCTCCTCGGAGAAGACTTGGGACATCGGCGCCTCCGGGCGAAAGGGGTTGTAAGCCGGTCCTTCAGGTCACCGTGCCTGAGCGTTCGCCCGTTGGCAACAGTCCCGGACGGCCGCGTACGCTCGCGCCGTGGTTGATACGACGCCTTTGACCCGTGCCGTGGACGATTTCGCCGACCGGCTGCGGGCCGCCCCGCAGAGCAGGCTGCAACGCGGCGCAGCCGCCGAGGCGCTGGAGCTGGCCAGGGAGTTGGCCCGGCGCGCCCAGCTGGTGGAGGAACCCGGGGCCGAGCCCCGCGAGATGCCGGACGCGGGCATGTTCGCCGCCGCCGACCAGATCGCCGTCGCCGCACACGACTTGGCCCTCGTACTGGAGGACGAGGGCCAGGTGGAGGAAGCGGCGGCGCTGGTGGAGGAGGCCCGCAAACGGGCCGGGGTCTGACGCGGCCGGCGCGACCGGCGTGACTACAGGGACGCGATGACGCGGTCCGCCAGGATGTAGACGTTCTCCTCGCCGCAGGCGAAGGTCAGCGTGTAGGCACCGGAGATCCCCGAGCCGCCGAGGAGGTACGGCGTCTGACCCGCGCCCAGCGCGGCGGCCAGGCGCTCCGCGGTCTCGCGGTGCCCCGGGGTCATGCACAGGGTGGTGCCGTCGGCGAAGACGTACACGTCGAGGGTGCCCAGCGGGCCCGGACGGACGTCGGCCAGCGCGACGCTCGACTCGGCCAGCTCCTCCAGGGTCGCCACGGTGCGGTCGTGGTCGTTCACGGCCGGGGACGGGTTCGGCACGAAGTCCGGGTGGGAGGGGTGCCGGCGGCGGGCGGCGGCCAGCTCGGCGGACTCCCTGGGACCGGCGTGGCCCGCGTCCTGCGAGGACGGCTCGTCGGTGTCCGCGGCCGGCTCGATCACGGGCTCCAGTCCCACCAGGTCCGCCTGGCGGGGCAGGAACAGCTCACTGTCGGACAGACCGAGCAGCAGGGGCGCGTCGGAGGCGTCCCGGGTCTCCTGGGCGGCCCAGAAGGCCCGCGCCTCGGCGAGTTCCCGCTCGCGCTCCTCGGCGAGCGCCTCGGCGACGGCGGCGCGTATCTCCTCGGCGTCGGCGGTGGTGCGGGCGGCGGGCACCCGGCCCCGCGCGGCGGTGGCCCGGCTCTCGGCCAGCTCGGCACGCAGGGCGGTCACCTGGCGGCGCAGCACCAGGATGCTGCGCAGGACGGCGACGCCCACGGCGCCGGTGGCGGCCGTGGTGAGCAGCAGGGCGATCGGCATGGCGCTCACTGACGTACTCCCGGTTCAAAGTCGACCCCCGACTTCCTACATCAGCTTGAAGGGAGGACTAACCGTCTGTCAGTGCGTAACGTCACGAAACGGACAGGACTTTGGGCCCGGAAGGGAGGGGTGGGGCGGGTCTGACCAGCGTAAATCCAGGGGGCGGGAGAGGTAGGTCACATCCTGGGGGAGTTTGGGTCACAAAACGGCCCAGAACCATGGGATGAGCAGGGTCCTGGACCGCTTCGTCACCCTGGGTCCGCCAGGTGCTACTGACGGTCCCTCAGTGGCCTCCTCGGCAGCGGGTCAGCTCAGGCGCTCGATGACCATGGCCATGCCCTGGCCGCCGCCGACGCACATGGTCTCCAGGCCGAACTGCTTGTCGTGCGTCTGGAGGGAGTTGATCAGCGTGCCGGTGATGCGGGCGCCGGTCATGCCGAAGGGGTGGCCGACGGCGATGGCGCCGCCGTTGACGTTCAGCTTCTCCAGCGGGATGCCGAGGTCGCGGTAGGAGGGGATGACCTGCGCGGCGAACGCCTCGTTGATCTCGACCAGGTCGATGTCGCCGACGGTCAGCCCGGCGCGCGACAGCGCCTGCCTGCTGGCCTCGACCGGGCCCAGGCCCATGATCTCCGGGGACAGGCCGGAGACGCCGGTGGAGACGATGCGCGCCAGCGGGGTCAGGCCCAGCTCGCGGGCCTTGGTGTCGCTCATGATCACCAGGGCGGCGGCGCCGTCGTTGAGCGGGCAGCAGTTGCCGGCGGTGACCAGGCCGTCGGGGCGGAAGACGGGCTTGAGGCCCTGGACGCCCTCCAGGGTGACGCCGGCGCGGGGGCCGTCGTCCTTGGCGACGACGGTGCCGTCGGGGAGGGTCACCGGGGTGATCTCGCGCTCCCAGAAGCCGTTCTTGATGGCTTCCTCGGCGAGGTTCTGGGACCGGACGCCGAACTCGTCCATGTCCTGCCGGGTGATGCCCTTGGCGCGGGCGAGGTTCTCCGCGGTCTGGCCCATCGCGATGTACGGGTCGGGGACCAGGCCGTCCTCGCGCGGGTCGTGCCAGGTGGTGCCCTCCTGCTGGGCGACCTCGGCGGTGCGCGCCTCGGCCTCGGCGAAGAGCGGGTTGTGGGTGTCCGGCAGGCTGTCGGAGTTGCCCTTGGCGAACCGGGAGACCATCTCGACACCGGCCGAGATGAAGACGTCGCCCTCACCGGCCTTGATGGCGTGCAGGGCCATGCGTGAGGTCTGCAGGGACGAGGAGCAGTACCGGGTGACGGTGCAGCCGGGCAGGTGGTCCATGCCCATCTCGACGGCGACGATCCGGCCGAGGTTGTTGCCCTGCTCGCCGCCGGGCAGGCCGCAGCCGAGCATCAGGTCGTCGATGTCCCTCGGGTCCAGCTCGGGGACCTTCGCGAGGGCCGCCTGGATGATCGTGGCGGCCAGGTCGTCGGGGCGCAGGTCCTTCAGGGAGCCCTTGAAGGCCCGGCCGATGGGGGAACGGGCGGCAGAGACGATCACGGCTTCGGGCATCACGGCTCCAGTGATGAGGGGTTGGCGGCTGCTGGGGAAGTTACCCGGCCGTATGGCCCGGGTCACGGGTGCGGCGGTGTGACATGGGCCGCAACTGTCTAAGCGCTTGCTTTTGCCTCCGGCGGTGGGGCGGTGCCTTTTCCGCCGGGGTGCCGTGGCGGGCGTACCTGGGGGCTGTGCCCCCAGACCCCCTTTCGGCCTGGACGGCCTCGTCCTCAAGCGCCGGACGGGCTGGTGGGTGGGGCGGCGGTTTCTCTGCCGGGTGTGGTGGTGGGCGTACCCAGGGGCTGCGCCCCCAGACCCCCTTTCGGCTGGTGGGGTCCGTCTGCGTCGGTCGAGGCCGCGCCCGGCGGTGGGGCGCGGGCTCGGTTTCAGGCGTTGGACGGGCTGGTCGGTTCTGCCTCCGTCACCCGGCGCCGCCTGCGGCGCTTCAGCAGCGCCCAGGGTCCCCGCGGTCCCGAGGGCATCGCGGCGGCGACCTCCGTGCCGGCCTCGGACGCCGCCTCCGCGGCCGCCCTGGCCACCGGCAGGAAGCCCTCGCGGCGCAGCGCGTCCGGGTGCTCCTCCTCGGCCGGCCACAGGCCGAGCGCGGCGCACACCGACGGCAGTACGGCCATCGCGGCGGTGGCGTACCCCTCGGCGGAGGGGTGGTAGTTGTCCGGTCCGAACAGCTCACGCGGGTTCTGCGCGAACTCCGGGCCCAGCAGATCGCCGAGCGACACCGTGCGCCCGCCCTGCTCGACGACGCCGATGGTCTGCGCCGCCGCGAGCTGCCGCGAGGCCCGCCGGGCCAGCCAGCGCAGCGGCTGCCGCACCCGCTCGATCGTGCCCAGGTCCGGACAGGTGCCGACCACCACCTCCGCGCCGGCCGTGCGCAGCCGCCGTACCGCCCCGGACAGGTGCCGCACCGAGCGGGTCGGCGGCATCCGATGGGTGACGTCATTGGCGCCGACCATGATCACGCAGATGTCCGGCACCTGGTCGGGATCCGCTAGCACCAGCGCCACCTGCCGGTCCAGGTCGTCCGAGCACGCCCCCGGCTGCGCGACCGACCCCAGCCGCACCGGCCGCTCCGCCACCGCCGCGAGCCCCGACGCCAGCAGCGCGCCCGGCGTCTGCCCGGCCCGGTGGACGCCCTGCCCGGCGGCCGTGGAGTCGCCCAGCATCATCAGCCGCAGCGGGGGATCACCGGCCGTGGGCAGGGTGCCGCCGTACAGGCCCTGCGCGTTCGGCACCCGGGTCGGTGGGCCCACGCCCACCCGGCGCCTGGCCAACTGCACCTCCGCCACCACCAGACCGACCGCCGCCGCCCCCGCCAGCCCGATACCGCCGCCGCCGTACGCCGCGCCGGCCGCGATCCGCCGGGCCACCCGCGCTCTCGACATGCTCGTCATGCGTCGCCGCCACCTCCTCCAACCCGTACACCCACTCCTTGCCCCGTACGGACGGTCGCCCAATCTCAACGCAGGGTGAACGACCGTCACGGGGCATCCGCGGGCGCGCAGGCCATAGGCTGGCCGTACCGATATCGACCCTTCATTTGCGGCATCCGGAGACCACGGTGCAATTCCACGACTCGATGATCAGCCTCGTCGGCAACACCCCGCTGGTGCGGCTCAACAGCGTGACCAAGGGGATCAGGGCCACCGTCCTGGCCAAGGTGGAGTACTTCAACCCGGGCGGTTCGGTGAAGGACCGCATCGCCCTGCGCATGATCGAGGCCGCGGAGAAGAGCGGAGAGCTGCGGCCGGGCGGCACGATCGTCGAGCCGACCAGCGGCAACACCGGCGTGGGGCTCGCCATCGTGGCCCAGCAGAAGGGCTACAAGTGCATCTTCGTCTGCCCCGACAAGGTGTCCACCGACAAGATCAACGTACTGCGCGCGTACGGCGCCGAGGTCGTCGTCTGCCCGACCGCGGTCGACCCCGAGCACCCCGACTCGTACTACAACGTCTCCGACCGGCTGGTCCGCGAGACGCCGGGTGCCTGGAAGCCGGACCAGTACTCCAACCCGAACAACCCGCTCTCGCACTACCACTCCACGGGCCCCGAGCTGTGGGAGCAGACCGAGGGGAAGATCACCCACTTCGTGACCGGCGTCGGTACCGGCGGCACCATCTCCGGCACCGGCCGGTACCTGAAGGACGTCAGTGACGGCGCGGTGAAGGTGATCGGCGCCGACCCCGAGGGCTCCGTCTACTCCGGCGGCTCCGGGCGCCCGTACCTGGTCGAGGGCGTAGGCGAGGACTTCTGGCCGACGGCGTACGACCGCGAGGTCGCGGACGAGATCGTCGCCGTCTCCGACAAGGACTCCTTCCAGATGACCCGCCGCCTCGCCAAGGAGGAGGGCCTGCTGGTGGGCGGCTCCTGCGGCATGGCGGTCGTCGCGGCCCTGGAGGTGGCGGCGCGGCTCGGTGAGGACGACGTGGTGGTCGTGCTGCTGCCGGACAGCGGGCGCGGCTACCTCAGCAAGATCTTCAACGACGAGTGGATGGCCGACTACGGCTTCCTGGAGGACGCCGGCCCCAGCGCCCGCGTCGCCGAGGTGCTGAACCACAAGGAGGGCGGCCACATCCCCTCCCTCGTCCACATGCACCCGGACGAGACCGTCGGCGAGGCCATCGAGGTGCTGCGCGAGTACGGCGTCTCGCAGATGCCGATCGTCAAGCCCGGCGCCGGCCACCCGGACGTGATGGCCGCCGAGGTCGTCGGTTCGGTCGTGGAACGCGAGCTGCTGGACGCGCTGTTCGCCAAGCGCGCCTCGCTGGAGGACCCGCTGGAGAAGCACATGTCCGCCCCGCTGCCCCAGGTCGGCTCCGGCGAGCCCGTCGCGGACCTGATGTCGGTGCTCGGCGGTGCCGACGCGGCGATCGTCCTCGTCGAGGGCAAGCCGACCGGTGTGGTGAGCCGGCAGGACCTGCTGTCCTTCCTCGCCAAGGGCAAGTAGGGCGGGCGGGTCCGCGACCCGGTCCGTGATCTTCGTGGACTTCGCGGAAGTGGTACGCGCGCGTCATGTGCGCGCAGCAGTCACTTAACACGGGACCGGCAGAGTATGGGGGGTCGGCAGGGAAGGTGGGGGTACCACCCAGGCGTTCAGCACGGGGGAGGCTCCCCTGACCCGCCGACGCCGAACGGCGTCACGGACCTTCCGGAGCGGCTCCCGGACCTCCGAGGACGCCACGGACGCGCCGCCCCGGCCGTGAGGCCCGGCACCGCGCGCGTCCCCCGCGGGGACCGCCGTCGTCCCGCCCCCCAGCGATGGGGGTGCGGCGGTCCCCGCGCAGTCTTCCCCCTCCGACCCTGCCGCGGCCCTCAGCCCTCCCAGGCGTCGTCCCTGTCCCTGCGGCGGCGTCCGAACAGGTCCGGATTGGTGCGGGCGACCTGAACGACGTTGACCCCCACGATGCCGGCCCAGGCGACCAGTATTCCCGGCAGGTGCGCGACGCCGCCGCCGATCGCGGACAGCGGGATCGCGAGCACCAGCGAGACGATGCCGAAGCCGAAGCGCTCGCCGAAGGAGTCCGTGGGCCCGGGCGACCGGCTGTCCCGGGCGGCCGTCATCTGCTGCACGGCGAGCTGCCGGCGCACCCGGCGCTCCACCGCTCCGTCGATGCGCTGGTCGACCTTCTCCAGGAACGAGTCGACCAGCGCGGACTCGTACTCCTCGCCCAGCTCCCTGCGGGTCTGCAGGGTGGCGTCGAGTTCCTTCTTGAGGTCGGCGTCCCGCGCGTCCATTCCCGTCATGCCACTCAAGGTAGGCGGCCGGGGAGGCGGCGGCACTGGGGACAGCCCCCGTATCCGGCGGGGGTCCTCCCGTAGGGGTCCGGGAGGGCGGGGCGAGGTCACGCCCGCCCGGTTCCGGTGCTCGCGGCGTGGACCTGGCGGACGAAGCGCCGCTGCCAGGGCACCTCGACGGCACGGGGGTGGTAGTTGCGCCGCACCCACTTGACCGCCTCCTTGGGGTCCATGCCCTCGAAGACGCAGATCGCCGACAGCGCGGTACCGGTCCGGCCGATGCCGCCCCCGCAGCAGACCTCCACGCGCTCGCCCGGCGCGCGCTCGTAGGCGTCGCGGAGCTTGCGCATCGCGTCCATCGGGTCGGCGGGGAGCCAGAAGTCCCGCCAGGGCACCCAGACCGACTCCCACGGCGGGCTGGGCGGCTCGTGATCCGTCAGGTGCACGGTGAACGTCGGCGTCTGTCCCTCCGGCAGGTCGTAACGGAGACCGCGTCCCCTGAGCCTGCGGCCCGAGGGCAGCTCAACCAGCTTGGGGGTGTCAGCGTTCCATAACTCGGTCATCCTGAATTCCGTTCCGATCGATCGCGTAGCAATGAATTGCCGGTCATTGCCATCATCCCCAGAGGAATCTGGGGAAGCACTTGTTGGGCATGGAAGACCAGTGCGAAGGCCAACCCTTCCGCCTGACCGAGGACGCCCGCCGTCGCGCCCAGGACGGCCGCCTCGAAGGTGCCCAGCTGCCCCGGCAGCGTCGGCAGGATGTTGGACACCTCGATCGACAGCAGGACGAGCACCAGCACGGCCGCCGACAGCCCCAGGCCCAGGGCTTTCGCGACGGCCGTCGCCGCCACGAGGTCGAGCCCCCGGGTGGCGACCCCGGCCGCGCCCACCTCGGAGAAGACGCGCGGGCGGCGCACCGGCCCGAGCGAGGTGCGGGCGTCGAAGACGATCCGCCTCAGCCGGCCCTCCCGTGCCGGGCCGGACGGCGTGCGCGCGACCCGCACGATCAGCACGGACTCCACCGTCAGCACCGCCAGGTACGCCCAGGCGACGGCCACGGCCCAGCCGGGCACTCCACTGCCCGGCCACCAGAGGACCACCAGGAACGGCACCAGGCCGAGGCTGGAGAAGTACTTGCGGACCAGCATGAGCGTGACGGTCACCGTCCGCGTCACCCCCTCGCGCAGGAGGTAACCGACCCGGACGAATTCACCGACCCCCTCCGGGCTGACGGCCGCCGCCGCCTGGACGGCGAACTCGATCCGCACCAGCAGGGGGAACCGGATCCGGGACTCGGTGAACATCGCGTTCCAGCCGAGCGCCCGGGTCACCTGGGAGGCCACGTTGGCCAGTACGGCCACGGCCAGCCAGCGAGGGTCGGCCGCGGCCAGCGCCGTCCACAGGTGGTCGGGATCCATGCCCCGCAAGGTGAAGACCAGACTCACGGCCACCGCGGCGAACAGCAGGCCCCGGACCACCCGGTCGCGCGTGCCGCGGTTCTTGGGTGCGGGTACGGCCGAGGTCACGCTTCCCCCAGCAGCCGGACGGTGCCGGAGTCGCCGTCGACGGTCACGACGTTCCCCGTGACGATCCGCGACGTCGCGGTCCTGACGCCCATCACCGCCGGGATGCCGTACTCGCGTGCCACCACCGAGCCGTGCGACAGTGCGCCCCCGACGTCGGCCACCACCGCCCCGACACGGGCCAGGAGCGGTGCCCAGGCCGGTGTCACCTGACGGACGACGAGGATCTCTCCCCGCTCCAGCGCGTCCGCCTCCGCGATCTCGTGGACGACCCGGGCCCGGCCGGTGTAGCTGCCCGGGCTCACCGCGGATCCGCTCAGGCCGTCCTCCCGCTCTTCCTGGCGCTCCACACCGAAGAGCGCCAGGGAGGTGATGTCCGTCCCGAAGAGCATGATCCGGGCGTCGGCGGGGACCACGTCGGGCGGGTTGAGCCGCCGCTGCCACTGGCGCCGCAGCCGGCGCTCGCTCACCAGGTCGCGCCAGTGGGCGTCACCGGCGCCCGTACTCACCCAGCCGCTCAGTTCCTCTCCGGTCAGGTAGAAGACGTCGTCGTCGGCGTCGAGCAGACCGGCGCGCACCAGCCGGCCGCCGAGTTCGAGATATCCCGCCCGCATGAACGGCCAGCCCAGCGTGAAGTGGTGCAGTGCCTCGTCCCGTACGCCGCTCCAGTGGTGCGCCCAGCGGTAGATCCGCAGCCGTGTCCGGCCCAGTGGCCCGCGTCCGAGCCGGCGGACCGGATCGCCCTCGCCACCGGACCCGGGCAACGGCGCCCGGGTGCCCGGCTCCCCGCCGTCGCGGCGGCCGGCGACGACCGAGCGGAGCATCGAAGGGTCGTCGATCGCGGTGGCCTCGGCCGGGTCGAGGCTGTACACCAGGTGGCCGAACCGCTCCAGGTACTCGCGGAGCAGCTCCTCCTCCGCCGCCGGATCGGCCGCCGCGATCCGCTCCAGGGCGCGATCGGCCTGGTGGGCGAGTCGTTCCCCGCCCACGAGCAGGGAGCCCGCCGTCAGTCCCGCGGTGCGGCGGCCGCCGCGTGCCAGGACCGCGTCCAGCAGCCACTCGGAGGTGTTCCAGTGCCAGGCGAGGCCACCGATCACCGCCCAGTAGCGGGCGCTCAGCTCCTCCACGGTCCGGATCCGCCGCAGCACCTCGGCCGGCGCAAGGTCGGCGAGCGGCGTGTCCCGCGCCCGCTCCAGGCCGTCCCGGAGCGCGGGCAGCACTTCGCCGCGCCAGCGTCGCTCGACGCGCGAGAGGTGGAAGCCCAGCCACCGGGCGGTGAGCCGCAGGGTGCGCAGCGGATGCCGGGACAGGGGGAAGTCGAACCGCAGGTAGGCGAAGCCGTTGACGGTTCCGTGCATCGGCTCCGGGATCAGCGGGCTTCGCCTGCGCAGCGCGGTGGGACCACCCCAGTTGGTCGCCCACCGGTCGATCAGCGTCGGGAAGAGGGTGCTCGCGAAGAGCGGGGAGAGCGGATCGGACAACCACGAGTCGCAGATGCTCATCCGGGCCCACCGTGCCCCGGGGACCTCGCTCACCCAGTCGCCGAAGCGCGTCGGATGCGGGACGGCGGCGGTGATCGGACGGGCCTGCAGCAGGTGCAGTCCGTCGTCGGCCAGGGCCCATTCGATGTCCTGCGGCCCGCCCAGTGCCTCCTCCACCGCCAGCGCGGTCCGCACCAGTGCGCGGAGGGGACCCGAACGCCCCGCCGACTCGCCCATCCGTTCCCCGAACGAGTTGCTGAACACGGGCGCGTGCGGCTCGCGACGGGAGAACGCCGCCCGGTTCGGCTCCACGAGCCCGTCGACGAGCCGGGTGCCGAGTCCCTCGACCGCCTCCACGAGAACCAGGTGATCGGCCCGTGCCACCGGTCCCTCGGCCGTGAACACCACTCCGGCCCAGGTCGGCGCCACCATCGCCTGCACCACGACGGCCATCGCCGGGGCCTCGTCGTCCAGGCCGATCCGGCCGCGGTAGGCCTCGGCGCCGGCGGAGTGCCGGGAGCGCCGGCAGCGGCCGACGGCGGCCAGCAGTTCCTCGAAGGTGCGGACCCCGAGCACGCTCTCGTACTGGCCGGCGGCGCTGCTCGTAGCGCCGTCCTCGCTGGTGGCCGACGACCGCACGGCGACGCCGTGCGGGGCGTTCAGGGTCTCCCAGCGGGCTCGCGCCCGGGCGACCGCGTCGGGCAGCAGCCCCGACCCCCCGGCGCCCTCCTCCTCTCCTTCCGCCCCGTCCGCGGAGGCGGCGAACGCATCCACCGGGAGGCAGAAACCGGGGGGCACCGGGAATCCCGCCGCCACCAGCCGGCCCAGTCCCCTGGCCTTGCCCCCGACCCGCTCCAGGGGCAGCTCGGCGGCCTCGATCAGATCCACGACGTCCTCAGCCACGCTGCGCCAACTCCACCCACTGTTGGTAGAACCGCCTGAACCGCCGTACCGCCTCGTCCCCGGGCACGTAGATGCCGTGCCGGTCCCCCGGCAGCAGGGTGTCGAAGACCGGGAGGTCCTGGCGTGCGGCCACCTGCACCTCGGCGCGGTGGACCAGTGAGCGCAGCCACCCGACGATCCCCGCACCGTCGGCGTCCACGGCGGCGTTGATGTGCTGGACGCTGTGGTGCTCCCCGATCGGGGTGACGGCGAGGACCATCCGGTACAGGCGCCGGCCGTCGGCGAAGTACTCGATCTCCTGGCAGCTCGCCCAGCCGCGCAGCCGCAGGGTGAACTCGTCGGCGTTGAGCCCGAACGCGTTGGACACCGTGCCCAGCGGTCCCCGGTACGAGGGCCAGGTCAGGGTCGCGTCGCAGCGGTCCTCCGGGCCGCCGCCGGCCGCCGTCGCGCCGCCGCCGCCCGGCACGGCGCCGCTCAGCGCCTTCCCGCCCGCGGCGGGGAAGGTGATCCTGGCCTCCCCGGCCACCGTCAGCCCGTGCAGGGCCACCAGGTGGTCGGGATCGTAGGTGTTCTCCAGTATCCGCCGGGTGGTGGCCCTGGTCGGGTCGGCCAGGCGGAAGCGGCGGATGCCCGGGAACCGGCGGGCCTCGAGTCCCGGCAGGTCCGGCGGTTCGTAGCGGGGCGGCCCGGCTCCGTACCACACCCACACGTAGCCGGAGCACTCGCGCGTGGGCAGTGCGGTGACGGCGGCCCGGGCCGGCGGGCGCCTCCCCGGCACCGAGACGCACGCCCCGGACCCGTCGAACCGCCATCGGTGGAAGGGGCATTCCAGGGTGCCGTCGACCACCCGGCCGCCGAACAGGGCGGCGCCCGCGTGCGGGCAGACCGCACCCTGCACATGAGCCTGCCCGTCCTCGCCGCGCCAGGCGACGTAGGCGGTGCCGAACAGGGTGGCCCGGCGAGGCCCGTTCCTCAGCTCGGCCGAGGGGAGCGCGACGTACCAGCCCGAGGCGAGGTTGGTGACCGGCCGGGCCGACGCGGCCAGGCGTTCCGACGTCTTCCGCCTCATCCGCTCTTCCCCTCGTCGATCCGCCGCCGTTCCCGCGTCGTGTCCCTCATCGCGGCCCCCGCCCCGTCCAGTGGCGATGGAACTGGCGGAACCGCAGCACGCCCTCGTCGTCCGGGGTGTTGATCGAGCCGTCGGTCTCCTCGGCGTCCCGGTAGATCCGCAGGTCCGCCCGGGTTCCCCACCAGTGCTGGAGCCGGTAGGCCCAGAAGACCGGGGCGGAGCCCAGCAGGCCGCCGGCCCGTGGCACGACGGTCCAGCCGTGCATCGTGGTCCTGTCCCGCGCCACCGGCGTCACGGCCAGCAACTCGTGTGCGACCGGCCGGTCGTCGAGCTCGAAGGTCAGCACCTGGTACGAGGGCGTCGAGCGCAGGTGCAGGCAGAGCCGTCCCAGACCTCCGGGGCGCCTGTCCAGGGGGGCGGGCAGGGCGATCGAGTCCGTGGTGATGCGCGCCCCCATCGTGTGTTTGTTCTCCTCGGCGTCCCAGGTGAGCCGCAGGTCTCCCGCGATGCCGTGGACCACCGGGAAGTGGGGCAGGTCGAAGCCGTTCTCCAGGACCCGGCGGGCCGTGGCGTTGGTGTCGAAGGCGAAGCGGTAGCGCCGGTGGGCCGGCGCCGCCGGGCCGAGGTGCGGGAAGTCCGGCGGCGGGTACTCGGGTTCCGCCGAGCCCCTCCAGGTCCAGACGTAGCCGAGCCCCTCCCAGGAGGGGTGGACCCGGGCCGTGGTGCCGCGCGGCACGCGCCGGGTGGACGGGGCGGCCACGCAGGTCCCCTCCCCGTCGAACCGCCAGTGGTGGAACGCGCACCGCAGATCCCCGTCCACCACCCGGCCCAGCTCCAGTGCGGCCCCCTGGTGGGGGCAGAAACGGTCCATGACCACGGCAGCGCCGTCGCCCGTGCGCCACACCACCACTTCCGTGCCGGCCACGACCGCCGGCCGGGGCCGCCGTCCCACCCGGGTGGAGCGCTCGGCCACGTACCATCCCCGCGCCAGGTCGCGGGGGGCTTCGAGATCGCGGGGCGGCCGGCCCCGCACCGGCGCGGGACTCATGTGCCGGCCTTTCCGTCGGCCGCCGCGCGGTCGACCCATGACTGGTAGTAGCGACGGAACCGGAGGAGCCCGTTGTCGTAGCGCACGTAGACCGTGGGCTGAGCGTTGCGGGTCGAGTCGTAGACGGGCACGTCCTGGAAGGTCCCCGCCCGGTTCTGGACCCAGAACAGGACGTAGTGGAAGAGGGTGCGGTGCCAGCGTCCCGTGCGGCGCACGCCGGCCCATCCGACCTGCCGAGTGGCCCGGTCCCCCTCGGGGACGATCCCCATGATCACTTTGTAGATCTCGGTGCCGTCCACGTACGCCGTGAAGCGCTGCCCACCGGGCCAGCCGTCGACCAGCAACTGCATGCGGCGGCCCATCGCGAACGTGGAGACGACGGCGGTCAGCCAGGCGAACGGGGCGCGGCGCAGCGGCGGCCGCCACGGCCGTCCGGAGAACCGGACGCCGAACCAGGCGTCGTCCCGCGACAGCGGCGGGCCGTTGTCCGCCGCCTCGGACTGGGCGGTCAGGACGCGGAAATCCACCTCCTCCAGGTCGAGTCCGTGCAGGGCGCTGAAGTGCTGGTGGTCGACCGCGTTCTCCAGCAGCTGCCGGACCGTCCCGGTGGTCGCGTCGTCGTAGTGGAAGCCGAGGTAGCGGCGGGGCCTGTCGGAAAGGGCGGGAAACTCCGGCAGTTCGAAGAGGGGCTCGGCGGATCCGTACCAGACCCAGACGAATCCGTGCGCCTCGCGGGTCGGGTAGGACCGCGTCCGGGCGGTCGTGGGGATGCGCGAGACGCCCGGGATGGCGGAGCAGGCGCCGTTCCCGTCGAACCGCCAGTGGTGGAAGGGGCAGCGCAGTTGCCCGTCGACGACGTCGCCCAGACCCAGGTTGGCGCCCTGGTGGGGGCAGTGCGCCGTGACGCACCGTGCCGTTCCCCGTCCGTCACGCCACAGCACCACCTCGCGTCCGAACAGCCGCATCCGGTGCGGTCCCTTGCCCAGCCGCGAACCTCTGATCGCCGCGTACCAGGAAGCGGCGATGTTCGCCCCCGCGGGGTTCGGCGGGAGGGCCGAGACGGGAGTGGTCTCCAGCTCCTCCCCGGAGCCGTCGGCGCCGATCATGCGGCGGCCCGGTCGTGGACGACCTGAGCGGCCCACCGGAGCATGGACGCGCGCTCGCCGAAGGCGTCGAGTTCCGACACGGCGTGCGCGATCAGTTCGCGTACCCGCTGCCGCGCCTTCTCCACGCCCATCAGCCGGGGGTACGTCCATTTCCCCGCGGCCCGGTCCTGGCCGACCTCCTTGCCGAACTCGTCGAAGGTCGACGTCTCGTCGAGTATGTCGTCCACGATCTGATAGGCGAGCCCGAGGTCTCTGGCATACGTCGTCAGACGCGCTATGTCCTCCTGTGACGCGCCTCCGAGTATCGCCCCGGTGACCACCGAGGCCTCGATGAGCGCCCCGGTCTTCTTGATGTGCATCTCCTCCACGGTCCACGGGTCGACCTGGTCGAGTCCCTGGCAATGGAGGTCGAGCGCCTGGCCGCCGGAAAGCCCGGACGGGCCGACCACCTCGATCAGTTTGGCCATGACGCCCAGAAGTTTCTCCGGACGCAGGGTTTCGGCGTTGTGGAGAATGAACTCCAGCGCGTACGCGAGAAGCGCGTCTCCTGCCAGCAGTGCCATTCCCTCACCGAAAACCCGGTGATTGGAGGGGCTGCCGCGGCGGAAGTCGTCATCGTCCATGGACGGCAGGTCGTCGTGGATGAGCGACGCCGTGTGCAGCATTTCCAGGGCACAGGCCGTGGGCAGTGCAGTGGCCACATCGGTGTCGAACATCTCGAAGGCCAACAGGCACAGGGTGGGCCGGATACGCTTTCCGTCGGCCAATAAGGAATAGGCCATCGCCTCACGCAGCCTGGGCGGCCCCACCGAGTCCACCGAGGAACGCAGCCGTTCGTTCACCTGGCGGCGGAAATTCTCCATCGGGACGGGATAGTCCACGTCCTCCTGGGTGTTGCCTACGGGCAATGACATGAGCGTTCACTTCCCCCGTGTATTCGCTGAACGAGTCATCGACTGACTGGGTACGGACGTGGTGCGGCCGGTCGCCAGGACCTCTTGCTCAGAGAAATGACGGCCGGCCAGGTGCGCTGCGGGACAGCGACCGATGGTCGGCCGGGCCGGTCACCGTGCTGTCGCCGGCCACGCTCAGCCGCTTCAGCCAGCGGTCCGTGCCGTCGTATCGCGGCTGGAAGGCACGACGGCCGTGCACGGCGCGGTAGTTGTCCACGATGAGCACGTCTCCCTCGCCGACCACCAGGTTCCGTTGGGCGCGGCTCAGCTCGTCGACGATCGCGGCCAGGGCTTCGGCGGCCTCGTCGTCGCCGGGCAACGCGGTGGTGTAGGGCGCGTCGATCCGCAGGCACGGGGAGCCGGGAGTGCCGAAGAGGAGGGCGACCGGCTCCGGGTCCTCGTTCATCGCGTGGGCGCGCCGCAGGATCTCGCTGCCGGGAGCGTAGTCGGCCAGCTGGCGCAGATGCTCCAGGTCCGGGCGGATCAGGAAGCGCTTCTCGCGCAGCACGGACCGGTGGCGTTCGCTCAGCCGCACGGCGTGGACGCTGCCGATCGTGGTGGGCACGCCGTCGGGATTCCGGATGCCGAGCAGTGCCAGGTAGCGGCACCGGTCCTGGTGGAAGCCGTCCTCCGTGTGCCACTCCAGGGCGACCGAGCCGTGACCGCTCTGCTCCTGGCGGTCGCTCTCGACGGGGACCAGGTTCTGCACCATCCGTCCGCGCTGGATGGTGGGCCACGCGAAGATCGCGCCCAAGCAGGAGGCCGCCAGGGCCAGTTGCGCCTCCTCCGGATCCTGGCGGGTGTCGTCCAGGCCTTCCTGCCAGGTGAGCGGGGTGGGCCCGCACCGGTCCGGGTCCACCCGAACGCCCGAGATGCGCAGCGCGCACAGCGTGGGGGATTCCCGGATTTCCTGCAGAACGGCACGCAGCGACGCCGGTATTCGACGGGCGTACTCTTCCACTCCCTTGTAGAAGGAGGGAATCGAAGGCGATCCTTGGGCGGTCAGCGCGGCACGGGCTGTCGCGTGTAATTCATCTGCTTCTGCGGCGGACAGCGAATGCTCTAAAACGGCGTCCAATGCATACCCCCGTGGTCTGGACGACAACCATTTGCGGCAGGTCTTGCAGCTGAGCCTGAGCTGTAGAAGTCGATATGGTACACCATATTGACCACCCGTTCGGACGGCCGCAACCCGGAATTTCCCCTTCCGCCACGGTGGTTGTGCGCCCGCAGGCCATATGGATCATGCGGTTTCGGCTCTAGGAGGCTGGATTGAGCAGCATCAGAACCCT
This sequence comes from Streptomyces sp. NPDC034099, assembly GCF_055575415.1. Lineage (NCBI taxonomy): Bacteria > Bacillati > Actinomycetota > Actinomycetes > Kitasatosporales > Streptomycetaceae > Streptomyces > Streptomyces sp. NPDC034099. Next base: position 142,304 of record NZ_JBVISR010000015.1, read on the forward strand.
GAGGTTGTCGGCTTCTGGGCGGGTCAAACGCCTGTTGACCTCGGCCGTCGCCCAAGTCGCCCCGCCGTTGCGCCGCGGTACCGAAACGGCCGTCGGTGAAGGCATCCACCGCCCTGTCCTCGGGTCCTCCCTGAAATGGCAACTTCAGGCCACGCCCGCGCGCTTGACAGTGCGCTACCTGGCATCCGCGATGAAACGCGGACGTCTCGCGTCCCTTGCTCCGGAGCCTGTGGGAGGGCGGATTTTCGGCCAACTTTCAGGGCTTAGGGACGCCTGTATCGAAAGAGTTCTCGCACGTCTCTGCGCCCGTATTCCCGAGGGCGCGCAGCTGCATCAGGACATCGCGGAACTGGCCGAAACCGAATTCGCGGTCCGCCGGGGGGTCGCGGAACCGAGGCAGCTGCGGCGCCTCATGGAACTGGCCCCCAGCGAACTGCGCCTCGTCCGCGACCTCGGCCGGTCGTGGGACCGCCCCGGTGCCGAGGCGCTCCGCGAGGCGCTCCGGCCCGCCGAGACCCTGGCCTATGTCGCGTGGGACGTGACGCGGTACGCGACCGGCCCCGAGGCGATCAAGCGCACCAACATCTACGCGGCCTTCATCGACACCCACGGTGCCGCGGCCGCGGACCGGCTGCGCGATGAAGTGGCCGACTTAAGGGCCCAGTTGGAGAAACGGCTGCAGTCCGTCGGCGCCGCGGACCGGGAACGGCTCCAGCGGGCGGTGGCACTCCACTGCGCCCCCGCCTGGGGCGACTATCCGGAACCGGCGTCCGAACGGCACGAGGAGGAGGCCGCGGCCGACGGAGTGTCGAGCGCCGTCGTCCTGTTCGGCATGCTGTGCGTGGTCGGTTGGCTGGTCGCCTACGTGGCGATCATCTACCGGGGCTTCGCCGACCAGACCTACGGCGTGCCGCTCGCCGCTCTCTTCGCCAACCTGACCTGGGAGTTCGCCTACGGCTTCCTCCTCGACCCGCTGGGTGACTACTTCCACACCGCGAGCATCTTCGGGTTCCTGGTCGACGCCGTGATCGCCTGGCAGGTGTGGAAGTACGGCGCGGCGCAGTTCCCGGACAGCGCGCTCGGGCGCTACTTCCGCCCGCTGTTCGGCCTGTTCGTGGCCGTCGCCCTGTCGGTCAACTACCACGCCTTCATCGACCTGGCCGATCCCGACGGGGAGTACACCGGGTTCGGGATCAACCTGATGATGTCGATCCTGTACATCAAGATGCTGGAGGACCGCGGGTCGCCCGCCGGCCAGTCGATGTACATCGCCCTCGGCAAGTGGCTGGGCACGCTGTGCGCCTGGATCGCCACGGCACTCACCGTCACCACCTCGCCGCAGCGGACCTGGCCGACGAGTTGGTCCGACTTCGGGCGCAAGGCGCTGGGCAACCGCTCGTACCCGCTGACCCCGCTGATCAACGTGATGTACGGGTGGACGTTCCTCCTCGACGCCGCCTACTGCGTCCTCCTCCACCGCCGTCTCCGAGCCGCCGGCATGTCGCCCTGGCGCCGGTTCTAGGAAGGGAATGCCCGTGAACGCGAGCCGCCAACAGGTCGTCGACTACTTCGAGGGAACACGCTGGGACTACCGCCACCTGTGGCGCAGCGAGAAGGCCGGGGCCCTGCACTTCGGCTTCTACGACCAGGGGATCCGGAACCACGTCACCGCACTGCGGCGTATGACCGGCTACCTGGCGTCCGTCGTCGGGATCACCCCCGAGGACCGCATCATGGACGCCGGCTGCGGGATCGGCGGGTGCGTGATCCGCATCGCCGAACGGTTCGGCTGCCGGGCGACCGGCGTGAACATCACCCCCTTCCAGGTCACGGCCGCCCGGGAGGCTGCCCGTCGGGCGGGCGTCGAGGACAACGTGGAGTTCGTGGAGGCCGACTTCACCGACACCGGGCTCCCCGCGGGCTCGCACACCGTCGTATGGGCGCTGGAGAGCGTCGTTCACGTCGACGACAAGGAGGCCTTCGTCCGCGAGGCCCACCGGGTGCTGGCTCCCGGCGGCCGGCTGATGATCGCCGAGTACCTGGTCCGCGAGGACCCCGCGCTCACCCCGGCCGAGGAGGACGAGCTGCGGACCTGGTGCCAGGGGTGGGCGATGCCCGGTCTGCTCTCGGAGGCCGAGTACGAGCGGCTGTTGCGCAAGCAGGGCTTCGAAGAGATACGAATCCTCGACATCTCCCACCATGTCGCCCCCTCGCTGCGGCGGCTGGGATGGCTGGTGCGGCTGCTCGGCCCCACCGCCCCGGCCTTCCGGCGGATCGGAGTGCTGGCTCCGGTACCGGCCGACAACCTGATCGCGTCCGCGGCGCAGATCCGGATGTTCGACGCCGGCGCCTGGCGCTACAAGGTCGTCACGGCCAGGAAGCCCGGCGACGCCGACTCGGCCGCGGGCACCCCCGCCGAGCCCGCCCCGTGACCGGGGCCGAGGCCCCGGCCCGGGCGGTGGCCGCCTCCCGGCTCCTCGTCGCATCGGCGGTCTCGGCGGTGGCGCTCCTGGTGCTGACCGTGCAGGTGACGGCCCGGAGCGATGCCCTCAGGACGTTCGACGCCGACGCCCGCGCTTGGGCCGAGCGTTCGCTCGGGGCGCCGGACGGGCCTTGGGCGGGCGCCGGCGGGTGGGCGGACCTGGCGGGCTCGGCCCTGCTCGCCGCGGGTGTGCTCGGGGTCCTCGGCCTGCTGCTGTGGCGTCGGCGCCTCGGCGCCGCCCTCTGGGTGCTGGCCGCACTGAGCGTGCAGTTCGCCGCCGAGATGCTGCTCGAACCCCTGGTGGGGCGGCCCGCCCCGGTCCCGGCCGACGGCGGGCCCCAGGACGCCGGGTTCAGCTTCCCGTCCGGCCACATGGCCTCCGCGACCCTCGTCCTGGTGGTGGTGCTGGTGATGGTGCGCGGGGGCACGTGGCGGTGGTGGCTGTCCCTGGGCGCGGGCGCGCTCCTCGTGTCGGCCGTCGGCGTCTCCCGCGTCCTGGCCGAAGCCCACCACGCCGCCGACGTCGCGGGGGGCTGCCTGCTGGGACTGACGGTCGGCTGTGCGGTCGCCTGGGGCCTCGACGCCCGAGATCCGAACTCCTGCGGAAGGGAAGCCAGATGAACACTCCGGCCGGCCTGGCGGCGACTCCCCTGGGGAAGGCCGCGGGCATCGTGCGGGACTACGTCCTGGGGATGTACTACGTAGTGGACGAGGTGCCGCGCCGACAGCGCCTGCGGCTGACGCCCGTGCTGCTCGGCGTCGAGTACCTGGTCTATCGCGTCGACTCGCTGGCCGAACGGAACGCGGCGGTGGACCTCGACGCCGTGCGGGGCAGCGACTACGAGGCGTTCCACACCTACAAGAGGGCCTTCGAGAAGGCGCTGCGGCTCCTGAGGGCGTGGAACGACGATGTGGCCTTCCTCGTCGACGAGGCGGAGCGGTTCATCCGGCTGGAGAACGGCACCACGTCGCGCGGCACCGCCACCCGGGAGGACGTCCTCGCCATGGTCGAGCTGCGGCCCACCGACGTGCGCCTGCTGCGCGCCATGACCTTCGCCCTGCGCGGGCGTCCGATGGATCCGGCGACCCGGGACCTGCTCTGGCCGGTGGAGGTGCTCGCCGACATCGCCAACGACCTGCGGCACTACGAGCAGGACGTCGCCGCGGGCACCCTGAACGTCTACGCCGCCTTCGTGGAACTCTTCGGGGACGCGGCCGCCACGGAGCTTCGACGCGAGGTCGACCGCTACGAGGCGATGTTCCTGGAGCGCCTGTCGGCGCTGCCGCCCGAGCGGCGGGCACGGATCGCCGACGTCTGCCGGCGCCGCTACGCGGAAGCCGTGGGGCCGTACCCCCGGACCGCCGGCCACCGCCCTGCCCCCGCGCCTGCTTCCCCCTTCGGCACGGGCCTGCGCAAGGGCGTCGCCGTGGGCGGTGCGCTGACCGTGGGCGCGCTCGCCGCGGCGGCGTACCGGCGCGGCAGGACGCCGGCCTCGCCCACGCCCGTCCCCTTACCGCCCCACATCGAGAGAGGACACACCTCATGAGCGGCGCGACGCGTCGGACACCGGTCATGTTCAATCCGCTCTCCGACGGATTCATGGAGGACCCGCACCCCCACTACGCCGAGATACGCCGGCACGCACCGGTGCATGCGCACCCGGGGGGATTCTGGGTGGTTTCCCGGTACAAGGACGTGGAGGTCTTGCTGCGCGCGGACCACTCCGTCGACAAACGCAACGCGCGGGGCGCCGACGACGCCCGCCGGTCGCCGCGCCTCAAGGGGCTCGCGCTGATCGACCAGGACCCCCCGCACCACACCAGGCTGCGCAGGCTCGTCTCCCAGGCGTTCACCCCCCGCGCGATGAGCGGCATCGAGCCGGTGGTGCGCGACCTGGTCGACACGGCGCTGGACGGCCTGGACTCGGCCGGGGGAGGGGATCTCGTGGAAACCCTCGCCTTCCCCCTCCCGTTCGCCGTGATCACCCGGATCCTCGGCATGCCCCCGGTCGACACCGTGCGCCTGCGCGAGCTGACCAGCCTGCTGATCCGACTGGGAGAGCCCGGGGCCGGCGCCGAGGCCGATGTCGAGGCAGCCGACGCCGAGATGGTGGACCTGGTCTCCGACGCGATCTCCCGCAAGCGGCGGGACCGCGCCGACGACCTGCTCACCGCCCTCATCGACGCGGAGGACGACGGCGACCGGCTCAGCCACGACGAACTGGTCGCCCAGGTCGCGATGATCTACGTCGCCGGCTACGAGACGACCGTCAACCTGATCTCGGGCGGGATCCTCGCGCTGCTGCGCCATCCCGACCAGCTCGGCCTCCTCCGCGCCACACCCGGCCTCGATCGCAACGCCGTCGAGGAACTGCTCCGCTACGAGCCGCCCGTCCACCTCGCCCGGCGCGTCACGCTCCACGCCCAACTACTGGGCGACCACGAGATCCCGGCCGGTTCGGTGGTCCTCGCGAGCCTGGCGGGGGCCAACCGCGACGAGGAGTTCTGGGGCCCGGACGCCGACCGCCTGCGGCTGGACCGCGAGAACGCCCGTCGTCACGTCTCGTTCGGCGGAGGCGCCCACTACTGCATCGGCGGCGCGCTGGCCCGGATCCAGGCCCGGATCGCCATCGGCGAGCTGGTCCGCCGCTTCCCCGGCCTGGAACAGGCCGAGGAGGTCCGCTGGAACGGACTGCTGAGCCTCCGGGGGCCCGCACGTCTCGCGGTCCGTTTCTGACCTGGCGGTACCGCCTGAGGCGAGGAGGCGAGGGCCCGGGGAACGGCCCCGGCGGCACTGGAGCGGACGCTCTCGGCCGTCCCTCGGCATCGTGCCCTCCGGCGCCTCGCTGTATAACGGTATGCAGTGACCGGGTGACGTGAATAGACCTAGGGGGAGCAGGCCATGAGCGGGACCAGCGGGGCCGGTGCGCGAGGTGGGACGGACGGGACCGACAGCCCGGCCGCACGGCTCCAGGCGCTCTTCGAGGGGCACCGGCTGACGCCGACCCAGCGGCGCATCGCGCACAGTATGGTGCGCCGCGCGTCCGAGGTGCCCTTCCTGTCGAGCGTCGAGCTGGCCGAGGTGGCCGGGGTCAGCCAGCCGTCGGTGACCCGCTTCGCCGTCGCCCTCGGCTTCGACGGCTACCCGGCGCTCCGTCGCCATCTGCGCGAGGTCGCCCCCGCGGAACCGGTCGCGGACACCGGCGCCGTCAACGAGTACCAGCAGGCCGTGGCCGCCGAGATCGAGAACCTGCGGCACCTCGCGGAGGTACTGGCCGACCCGGCGCCGGTGCGGGAGGCGGGCCGGCTGCTCGCCGGGAGCCGGCCGCTGCCGGTGCTCGGCCTGCGGGCCGCCGCCGCCCAGGCGCACGGCTTCGCCTACTTCGCGGCCAAGGTCCACCCGGACGTCCGGCTCCTCGGCGAGGGCGGCACCATGCTCCACGACCGCGTCGACGCCGCCGTCCGGGCCGGGGCGCGCACGCTGCTCTGCTTCGCCCTGCCCCGGCACCCGCGCGAGGTCGTCGAGGCGCTCGCCCACGCCAAGGAGGCCGGGCTCACGGTGGTGACCGTCGCCGACTCCGCCTTCGCGCCGGTCGCCAAGGTGTCCGACCTGCTGCTGCCCGCCGCCGTCGGAACCGGCCTCGCCTTCGACACCGCCTGCGCGCCGATGCTGCTCGGCCGGGTGCTGCTGGAGGCGATGTGCGACGACCTGCCGGACGCGCAGGCCCGGTTGGAGGAGTTCGACGCCAAGGCCGCGGCGCGGGGGCTCTTCGTGGACTGACCCGGGAGTTCCCCGGGAGTTCCCCGGGAGTGCCCCGGAGGTGACCCGGACGGCGGACGGGTTCTCAGGTTCGTCTCAGCTTGCCCCGTTACAGTGCGGCGCCTGACACACCCTTCAGACGCATCGCACAGGCAGGAACGAGACAGGAGGCAGGACGTGGCGCGCGGAGGACAGGTGGGGCTGGCTCGGGTCGCCGTCGTCGTACGGGCGGGCGCCGCACCACTGTGGTGGCTGGGCGTTTTCGCGGCGGGCATCGGCGTGCTGGTGCCGGGGCTCACCGGACGTCGGATCGGGGTGCTGGCGGGCGCCGCGCTCTTCATCGTCGCCGCGGCCGTCGTGGCGTGGGTGCGGCGGCGGCGCTACACCGCCCTGGCCGGCTCGGCCGCCCGCGCGGGCAAGCACGACGTGCTTCAGGACCGCCGGGTCACCGTGCGCAACTGGCGCCGGGGCCACCGCTGGTGGCTGCTCCTCGCCTTCCTCGCCGCCCTCGGCGGCGCCTTCGCCGTGCCCGCGGCCGGCGGGCTGCTGCTGGCCGGCTGCGGCGCCGGGCTGTGGCTCAAGTCCGCCTGGATCGGCCGCCGCGAACAGGCCGAGGACGCCCTGCTGTGGGTCCGGGTGGACTGGCTCGCCGACAACGCCGGCCGCCCCGCGGGCAAGACGGTCAAGGCCTACCGCAGCACGGGCATCGCGGCGGGCGACGCGGCACCGGGTGGAGCGAGGCGCAAGACGGTGGTCTCCGTCTGACGGCGGTGCGGGTCTGAGGGCGGTGCCCGTCTGACACGGGTGCCGGTCTTGACGCATGCGCGGGCGCGGTACGCGGCGCCCGCCTGGTAGCGGCGGGCCGGGGCGTCGAGGCGCTCCGGCCCCTGGGGTTGCCCGCGCCGACGCCGGAACCAGCGAAGCCGCCCGCGCCGCGGAGCCGCTCGCCCCGCGAAGGCGGGCAGCATGGGCCCGCATGCGCGGGCGCGGTGCGCGGCGCCCGCCCGGTAGTGGCGGGCCGGGATGTCGAGGCGCTTCGGCCCCTGGGGTTGCCCGCGCCGACGCCGGAACCAGCGAAGCCGCCCGCGCCGCGGAGCCGCTCGCCCCGCCAAGGCGGGCAGCATGGGCGTCCCCCGCGCCGTCACCGGGGATCGAGGCCCCCGAGCAGCCCCTGCCCGACGGCCGCCGCGCCGTCACTCACGTGCGTCTCCACGACGCTGCAGCCTGCCCTGACGCCCTCTTCCCGCACTCGCACCCGCACCGCGCGGGGCACGGCCCTGTTGACTAGCTCTATTCAGGAGGCGAGGATATGAATATCCGTAGCAACAATCCGCCGGGAGCAAGCCACCAGGAGGCAGACCATGTCCGGACCTCGTCCTGTCCGAGCGCCACGCGGTACCGAGCCGAGCGCGCTGGGCTGGCAGCAGGAGGCCGCCCTGCGGATGCTGCAGAACAACCTCGATCCGGAGGTCGCCGAGCACCCCGACAAGCTCGTCGTCTACGGCGGCACGGGGAAGGCGGCCCGCGACTGGCGCTCCTTCGACGCGATGGTGCGGACGCTGCGCACCCTCAAGCAGGACGAGACGATGCTCGTCCAGTCCGGCCGCCCGGTCGGCGTCATGCAGACCCATGAGTGGGCCCCGCGGGTCCTCATCGCCAACTCCAACCTGGTCGGCGACTGGGCCAACTGGGAGGAGTTCCGCCGCCTGGAGGCCCTCGGCCTGACCATGTACGGGCAGATGACGGCCGGCTCCTGGATCTACATCGGCACCCAGGGCATCCTCCAGGGCACCTACGAGACCTTCGCCGCCGTCGCCGCCAAGAAGTTCGGCGGCACCCTCGCCGGGACCATCACCCTCACCGCCGGCCTCGGCGGCATGGGCGGCGCCCAGCCGCTGGCCGTCACCATGAACGACGGCGTCGTGATCTGCGTCGACTGCGACCCGCGCGCCATCGACCGCCGCATCGAGCACCGCTACCTCGACGTCAGGGCCGACTCCCTCGACCACGCCCTCCAGCTGGCCACCGAGGCCCGGGACCGGCGCAAGCCGCTGTCCATCGGGGTCCTCGGCAACGCCGCCGAGCTGGTCCCGCAGCTCCTCGCCATGGGCGCCCCGATCGACATCGTCACCGACCAGACCTCGGCCCACGACCCGCTGGCCTACCTGCCCACCGGCATCGCCTTCGAGGACATGGCCGACGCCGCCGAAAAGGACCCGGCCGGCTTCACCACCCGGGCCCGCGAGTCCATGGCCCGGCACGTCGAGGCCATGGTCGGCTTCCAGGACGCCGGTGCCGAGGTCTTCGACTACGGCAACTCCATCCGCGGCGAGGCCCAGCTCGCCGGGTACGACCGGGCCTTCGCCTTCCCCGGCTTCGTACCGGCCTACATCCGCCCCCTGTTCTGCGAGGGCAAGGGCCCCTTCCGGTGGGCCGCCCTGTCCGGCGACCCCGCCGACATCGCCAAGACCGACAAGGCGATCCTCGACCTCTTCCCGGAGAACGAGTCCCTGGCCCGCTGGATCAAGATGGCGGGGGAGCGGGTCCACTTCCAGGGCCTGCCCGCCCGCATCTGCTGGCTCGGCTACGGCGAGCGCGACAAGGCCGGTGAGCGGTTCAACGACATGGTCGCGAGCGGCGAGCTGGCCGCCCCGATCGTCATCGGCCGCGACCACCTCGACTGCGGCTCCGTCGCCTCCCCGTACCGCGAGACCGAGGCCATGCTCGACGGCTCCGACGCCATCGCGGACTGGCCGCTGCTCAACGCCATGGTCAACGTGGCCTCCGGCGCCTCCTGGGTCTCCCTCCACCACGGCGGCGGCGTCGGCATGGGCCGCTCCATCCACGCCGGGCAGGTCACCGTCGCCGACGGCACCCCGCTCGCCGGGGAGAAGATCCGCCGGGTCCTCACCAACGACCCCGGCATGGGCGTCATCCGGCACGTCGACGCCGGGTACGACATCGCCGAGTCGGTCGCCGGGGAGCGGGGCGTGCGGGTGCCGATGCGCGAGGGCCGCGAGGGCAGCGACGCGCGCGAAGGTGACGGCGCGTGAGCTTCCACAGCATGTGGGCGGAGCTGCTGCCGGTCGGCCGCAGCTCCGCCTCCGGCGGTTATCGCCGCTACGCCTGGACCGGCGCCGACGCCGACTGCCGGACCTGGTTCCAGGAGCAGGCCGAGGCACGCGGGCTCACCTACGAGACCGACCGCAACGGCAACCAGTGGGCCTGGCTCGGCGACCCGGCCGCCGGGAACGCCGTCGTCACCGGGTCCCACCTGGACTCCGTGCCCGACGGCGGCGCCTTCGACGGCCCCCTCGGCGTCGTCTCCGCCTTCGCCGCCCTGGACGAACTGCGCGGGCGGGGAGCGCGGTTCACCAGGCCGCTGGGCATCGTCAACTTCGGCGACGAGGAGGGCGCCCGCTTCGGCCTCGCCTGCGTCGGCTCCCGGCTCACCTCCGGCGCGCTCACCGTCGAGCAGGCCCACCGCCTCACCGACGGCGACGGCATCACCCTCCCGCGGGCCATGGAGTCCGCCGGGTACGACCCGGACACCCTCGGCCCCGATCCCGAACGGCTCGCCCGCATCGGCGCCTTCGTCGAACTCCACGTCGAACAGGGCCGCGCCCTCGACCTGTCCGGCGACCGGATCGGCATCGCCTCCGCCATCTGGCCGCACGGACGCTGGCGGTTCGACTTCCGCGGCGAGGCCAACCACGCCGGCACCACCCGCATCGCCGACCGGCACGACCCGATGCTGCCGTACGCCGAAACCGTCCTCGCCGCCCGCCGCGAGGCCGAACTCGCCGGTGCCGTCGCCACCTTCGGCAAGGTCGGCGTCGAACCCAACGGCGTCAACGCCATCCCCTCCCTGGTGCGCGGCTGGCTCGACTCCCGCGCCGCCGACCAGGCGAGCCTGGACACCGTGGTCACCGGCATCGAGAAGGCCGCCCGCGAGTACGCCGCCGCCCACGGCGTGGACCTCGACGTCGTCCGCGAGTCCTTCACGCCCGTCGTCGACTTCGACCACGCCCTGCGCGACGAACTCGCCCGCATCCTGGGCACGGAGACGGAACTGAAGGTCCCCGTCCTCGGCACCGGCGCCGGACACGACGCCGGAATCCTCTCCGACCGCATCCCGACCGCCATGCTGTTCGTACGCAATCCCACCGGCGTCTCGCACTCCCCGGCCGAGTACGCCGCCGAGGACGACTGCGTGGCCGGGGTGAACGCACTCGCCGACGTACTGGAAGGGCTGGCCTGCACGTGACCACCTCCGAGCGGACCCGCACGTACTGGCTGGAGCACGCCTGGCTCGGCACCCATGTCGAGCCGGACGTCGCCGTGCAGGTGGCGGACGGCCGCATCACCGCCGTCCACCAGGGCGTCGCCACCCCGCCGCCCGGCGCCGAGATCCTGCGCGGACTGACCCTGCCGGGACTGGCCAACGCCCACTCGCACGCCTTCCACCGGGCCCTGCGCGGCACCGTGCAGGTCGGCTCCGGCACCTTCTGGACCTGGCGCGAGGTGATGTACTCCGTCGCCGACCGGCTGACCCCGGACACCTACCGCGCCCTCGCCCGCGCCGTGTACGCCGAGATGGCACTGGCCGGCATCACCACCGTCGGCGAGTTCCACTACGTCCACCACGCGCCCGGAGGCACCCCCTACGCCGACCCCAACGCGATGGGCGAGGCCCTGATCGAGGCCGCCGCCGAAGCCGGTGTCCGCATCACCCTCCTCGACACCTGCTACCTGTCCTCCGGCTTCGGCGAGCCCCCCAACACCCACCAGCTCCGCTTCTCCGACGGCACGGCTCAGGCCTGGGCCGAACGCTGTTCAGTTCTCAAGGAACGGGATCACGCACGGATCGGGGCCGCGATCCACTCCGTACGGGCCGTGCCCGCGGAGCAGTTGGAGACCGTGGCGCAGTGGGCGGAGGCGCGGCGGGCCCCGCTGCATGTGCACCTGTCCGAGCAGACCGCAGAGAACGACGCCTGCCGGCAGGCCCACGGCTGCACGCCCACCCGGCTCCTCGCCGACCACGGTGTGCTGGGCGCCCGCACCACCGGCGTCCACAACACCCACCTCACCGACGAGGACATCGCCCTGCTCGGCGGCAGCCGCACCGGCACCTGCATGTGCCCCACCACGGAACGGGACCTCGCCGACGGCATCGGACCCGCCCCCGCCCTCCAGCGGGCGGGCTCCCCGCTCTCCCTCGGCTCCGACAGCCACGCCGTCGTCGATCTGCTGGAGGAAGCGCGCGCCATGGAGCTGAACGAGCGCCTGCGCACCCGCGCCCGCGGCCACTGGACCGCCGCCGCACTGCTGCGTGCCGCCACCGCCGACGGCCACGCCGCCCTCGGCTGGGACGACACCGGCCGCATCGAGGCCGGAGCCCGCGCCGACCTCACGACGATCGCGCTGGACTCGGTCAGGACCGCGGGGCCGCTGCCCAGGCTCGGCGCCGAGACGGCCGTATTCGCCGCGACGGCAGCGGACGTACGGCACACGGTCGTGGGCGGGCGGCACGTCGTACGCGACGGGGCGCACGCCCTCGTACCGGATGTGCCGCAGGCCCTGGCGCGGGCCGTCGAAGCCCTGCGCGCCTGACCACCCGACCCCGCCCCCACGAGGACGTCACGGACACCATGAGCAGCAGCACCGTCATCACCAACATCGCCGCACTCGTCACCAACGACCCCTCCCTCGGCGACCACTCCCCGCTCGGTCTGGTCCGGGACGCGGCCCTCGTCATCGAGGGCGACCGCGTCGTGTGGACCGGTGAATCAAGCAAAGCACCCGCCACTGACAATCGGGTCGACGCCGGTGGCCGGGCGGTCCTGCCCGGCTTCGTGGACTCCCACTCCCACCTCCTCTTCGCGGGCGACCGCACCGAGGAGTTCAACGCCCGCATGTCCGGCCGTCCCTACAGCGCGGGCGGCATCCGCACCACCGTCGCCGCCACCCGCGCCGCGAGCGACGCGGAACTGGAGGCCGGGCTCACCCGCTACCTCGCGGAGGCGCTGCGCCAGGGCACCACCACCTTCGAGACCAAGTCCGGCTACGGCCTGACCACCGCCGACGAGTCCCGCGCCCTGCGCGTCGCCGCCCGCCACACCGACGAGGTCACCTTCCTCGGCGCCCACGTCGTCGCCCCCGAACTCGCCGACGACCCCGCCGCCTACGTCGACCTGGTCACCGGCGAGATGCTCGACGCCTGCGCCCCGCACGCCCGCTGGATCGACGTGTTCTGCGAGAAGGGCGCCTTCGACGGCGACCAGGCCCGCGCGATCCTCACCGCGGGCAGGGCGAAGGGACTGCACCCCCGCATCCACGCCAACCAGCTCTCCTACGGCCCCGGCGTCCGGCTCGCCGTCGAGCTCGACGCCGCCAGCGCCGACCACTGCACCCACCTCACCGACGCCGACGTGGACGCCCTCGCGGGCAGCCGTACGGTCGCGACCCTGCTGCCCGGCGCCGAGTTCTCCACCCGCGCCCAGTGGCCCGACGCCCGGCGCCTCATCGACGCCGGTGCCACGGTCGCGCTCTCCACCGACTGCAACCCCGGCTCGTCCTTCACGTCCTCCGTGCCCTTCTGCATCGCGCTCGCCGTACGGGACATGGGGATGACGCCGGACGAGGCGGTCTGGTCGGCCACCGCCGGCGGTGCCGCGGCCCTGCGCCGCGACGACGTCGGCCGCCTCACCCCGGGCGCGTACGCCGACCTGACGCTGCTGGAAGCCCCGAGCCACGTGCACCTGGCCTACCGGCCGGGGGTGCCGCTGGTCGCGGGAGTGTGGCGGCGGGGCGTACGTAAGGTGTGAGCACATCGAGCGTCGACGGGACCGGGGGACGGGGCGGATGGCGAGGCACTGGCGGGCGTGGGGGGCGCCGTTCCTGGTGAACCTGCTGCTCGGCGTTCCGGCCGTGGTGCCGATCTGGCTCGTCTGGTACCTGCTGGCGAACGGGCCGCTGGCCGAGTTCGGCGGGCCCATGCGCAACCCGACGGAGAACGACGGCCTGCTGCCCATGCTGGTGGTCATCGTCCCGGTGGTCGCGCTGTTCGGGATCATCTGGTGGCTGGCCAACCAGCCCCTGCGGCGCAGGACCGCCCTCGCCCCGCGCTCGTTCTGGCTGCTGTGCGTCCTGGTGCCGTTCCTGCCGACGGCCGCCCTGATCGCCCACTCGGTGTGAAGGGGCCACGGCAGCCCGAAGGGGGCGGCCCTGCCTCGGACCGCCCCCTGGAGGGCAAGCGTCACACGGTGGTGCCGGGGACTACTCCTCGACCGTGAGCCCCTTGCGCAGCCGTACGAGGGTCCGCGACAGCAGCCGCGAGACGTGCATCTGGGAGATGCCCAGCTCCTCGCCGATCTCCGACTGGGTCATGCCGGCGACGAAACGGAGCGAGAGGATCTTCCGGTCCCGCGAGGGAAGTTCGGCGATCAGCGGCTTCAGCGACTCGACGTACTCGATGCCCTCGAGCCCGTGGTCCTCGTAGCCGATGCGGTCGGCGAGCGCGCCCTCCGCGTCGTCCTCCTCGGGCTGGGCGTCCAGCGAGGAGGCGGTGTAGGCGTTGGACGCCGCCATGCCCTCGACGACCTCGTCCTTGGACAGGCCGAGGTGCTCGGCCAGCTCGGTCACCGTGGGGGCGCGGTCAAGGCGCTGGGCCAGCTCGTCGCCGGCCTTCGCCAGGTCGAGCCGCAGCTCCTGGAGGCGTCGCGGGACGCGCACGGACCACGAGGTGTCGCGGAAGAAGCGCTTGATCTCGCCGATGATGGTCGGCATCGCGAACGTGGGGAACTCCACACCGCGCGACAGCTCGAAGCGGTCGATCGCCTTGATCAGGCCGATGGTGCCGACCTGGATGATGTCCTCCATCGGCTCGCTGCGCGAGCGGAAGCGGGAGGCGGCGAACTTGACCAGCGCGAGGTTCAGCTCGACGAGCGTGTTGCGTACGTACGCGTGCTCGTGGGTGCCTTCCTCCAGCGACTCCAGCCGCTCGAAAAGGGTCTTGGACAGGGCCCTGGCGTCCGCCGGAGCGACCTCGTCGTACGCGGGGATGTCCGGAAGCCCGGCGAGTACGCCGTCGTGGTCGACGGCGGCGTCGTGGTGCTCGATGGGATCCAGATGTTCCGGAGGGAGTGTCGACGTCGCTTGGTGGGTACGCGATCCGTCGAGCCGGGGTGACATGATGTCCTCCATCGTTCTCGGCATGCGGCTGCCGAAGCCAAATACGTGCACTGCGGTGTGCGGCGCCTCCAAAGCCGGCCGTGTCGGTTTACGTGTCCTACTAGCCCTACCGGGTTTACCGAGCCGACCGCAAGTGTGTTATGTGCAGGTATGTCCGTTTGTGTGCGGTTGTTCGGGTGTCGGAGTGCGGTGGGTTGGCGTAGTGTTCGAGGGCGTCAGCAGCAGTCACGACCTCGGGAGAGAGAAACGGCATGGACCGCGGGACGGTCGGCAGTGCCCAGTCGGGCCGGCTTCTGGTCGAGGTACGGGAAGAGGGCCCCAGTGCCGTCGTGACACCGGCGGGTGAGCTGGATCACCACACCGCCGATCTGTTGCGCGAGCCGCTGGAGGAGTGTCTCGCCAAGGGATTCAACCGGCTCGTCGTGGACTGCTCACGGCTGGAGTTCTGCGATTCCACGGGGCTCAACGTCCTGCTCGGTGCCCGGCTGAAGACGGAGGCCGCGGGAGGCGGAGTGCATCTGGTGGCCATGCAGCCGGTGGTGGCCCGCGTGTTCGAGATCACGGGGGCCGAAGCGGTCTTCACCCTTCACGACACGCTTGAGGCCGCTCTGGCCGACGCGTCCGACTGAGCCGTCCTTGTCCGGCCGACGGAGGGGCGCGTGCGCATCCCGGGGCGGGTGTTTTCGAGCGCACCGGGTTTCGTGCGCAATACAGGGGTGTTCGTACGGCCCCGTCGGGCAGGAGAGACCCTGAACCGGCTGTGTACGACTTTGCTGTCTACGACTTTGAAACATGAA
Source organism: Streptomyces sp. NPDC034099 (assembly GCF_055575415.1). Classification (NCBI taxonomy): domain Bacteria; kingdom Bacillati; phylum Actinomycetota; class Actinomycetes; order Kitasatosporales; family Streptomycetaceae; genus Streptomyces; species Streptomyces sp. NPDC034099. The sequence goes on from NZ_JBVISR010000015.1 coordinate 157,536, forward strand.
CTGGTGAATCGGTGAGGTGAAGCGCTGATGAGCACCACCCGGCCCTACTCGCCGGGCGACCGCGGTCCGGAGCCCAGCGGCGCTTCCGGGGCGTCCGAGGGGGGCGCGACCGGGGGGTCCGACGGGGGAGTGCCCGCCGGGCAGGCTGCGATGCTGGGGGCCTCCGCTCCCGCGCCCGCGGCTGCCTCGGGAGCGGCGTCCGCGTCCCCGCCCGCGTCCGGGGAGGGCGGCGGACGGCAGGCCCGCAGACTGACCTTCGAGGACGCGACCGGGGTCGTCCCGCTGGCCCGTGATTTCACCCGCGAGGCGCTGTACGCCTGGGGCTGGCTGCCCTCCGCCACCGCGGACCAGCGGGCCGCCGCCGAGGACGTACTGCTCGTGGTGTCCGAGCTGGTCACCAACGCCTGCCTGCACGCCGAGGGGCCGGACGAACTGCGGATCACCTGCGAGAAGAAGGTGATCCGGCTGGAGGTCTCCGACCGGGGTACGGGGCAGCCGTCGCCGCGGACTCCGCACCGTGCCGGGCGCCCGGGCGGCCACGGGATGTTCATCGTGCAGCGGCTGTGCCTGGACTGGGGCGTCGTGCGGACGCCGGGGGTCGCGGGCAAGCGGGTGTGGGCGGAGCTGGGCGCCCCGGCGTAGGCGCGAGCCTGCCGCGCTCGCGCCGGTTCGCCCACCCGCCGACCCTTCTCGGCAGGCCAAGCAGCCGGCCTCCTGGGGCTCCGCCCCAGACCCCGGCGGGGACTTTGTCCCTGCACCCCTTGGTCGACCGTCTCGGTAGGCCGAGCAGTCGGCCTCCTGGGGCTCCGCCCCAGACCCCGGCGGGGACTTCGTCCCTGCACCCCTACGCCGACCGTCTCGGCAGGCCGAGCAGCCAGCCCTCTGGGGACCTCGTCCCGGCCCCCGGCCGGGGCTTCGCCCTGGGCCCCAGTGGGGAGCGTGTCCCGACGTCCCTGGGGCCCGCCCCAGATCCCGTGGGGACCGTGTCCCCCTGCACCCTCGCCGGGCTGTGCCCGGCCCTCGTTGGGCTCCGCCCTGACCCTTGGACTGCCTGCTGCCTGCCCTGGGATCCCTGGTGGGGACCGTGTTCCCCGGCCCCCTCGCCCGGGGCTGCCCCGGCCTTCTCCTCGGGCTTCGCCTGGCCCTCCCCGGCCGCCCGCTGCCCGCCCGGGCTTCGTCCTGGCGCCTGCGGCCTCCGAGGGGCCGTCCCTGCGTTGCTCGTTCGTGCCCCCATGGCCCGGTCTCGTGGGGTGCCGTGACCCGCTGAAAAGCCGGGAGGGGCACCTCATCCACCGGATGAGGTGCCCCTCCGCGAAAGGCGGCCGCCCGCAGGGCTCAGCGCACGTCGCCCATGAGTTCCTTGACGCGCTTGCGGTACATCCAGATCGCGATGCCCGCGACCACCGCGAGGGTCGCCTCGGCGGCGACGATGCCCGTCTTGTTGAGGTCGACGCCGGCGATGGAGAGCAGACCGGTCGTGGCGTCACCGGCGGTGACGGCCAGGAACCAGACGCCCATCATCTGCGAGGCGTACTTCACCGGCGCCATCTTCGTCGTCACCGACAGGCCGACCGGGGAGAGCATCAGCTCACCGCAGGTCTGGACGAAGTAGATCGCCACCAGCCACATCGCCGCCGCCTTGTGGCCGCCCTCCGCGATGCCCAGCGGGGCCAGGAAAAGGAAGAAGGACGCGCCGACCAGGACCAGGCCGCCGCAGAACTTGACGACGGTGCTCGGCTCCTTGCCGCGGCGGGCGAGCGCCAGCCACAGCGTGGCGAAGACCGGGGCCAGGGCCATGATGATGACCGGGTTGACCGACTGGTACCAGGAGACCGGGAAGTCCCAGCCGAAGACGCTGTTGTCGGCCGAGGAGTCGGCGAACAGCGACAGGGTCGAGCCGCCCTGGTCGTAGATCATCCAGAACACGGCGGCGGCGACGAAGAACCAGATGTACGCCGACATCTTGGACTGCTCGGCGCGGTCCAGGGACTTGTCGCGCTTGATGTTGGTCAGCACCAGCACCGGGATGATCACGCCGAGCAGGGTCAGCGGGACCAGGATCCAGTTCAGGGTGTAGTGGCCGGAGAAGCCGACGATCGCGTAGAAGACGACGGCCAGCGCGGCCCAGAAGGCGGCCTTGCGCAGCGTCGAGGTCTTCTCCTCCACGGACAGCGGCTTCGGGACCACGCTGGAGTGCGGGGCCAGGTGGCGGCTGCCGATCAGGAACTGGAGCACGCCCAGGCCCATGCCGACCGCGGCGAGCGCGAAGCCCAGGTGCCAGTTGACGTTCTCGCCGATGGTGCCGATGGTCAGCGGTGCCGCGAAGGCACCGAGGTTGATGCCCATGTAGAAGACGGTGAACCCACCGTCGCGGCGCGGGTCGTCGGGGCCGTCGTAGAGCTGGCCGACCATCGTGGAGATGTTGGCCTTCAGCAGACCCGAGCCGATGGCGACCAGACCCAGGCCCGCGTAGAACGTGCCGGAGGACGGCAGCGCCAGCGTGAGGTGGCCGAGCATGATCACACCGCCGGCGATGGCGACGGTCTTGCGGGGGCCCCAGACCCGGTCGCCGAACCAGCCGCCCGGCATCGTGAGCAGGTACACCAGCGAGAGGTACACCGAGTAGATCGCGGTCGCGGTGCCGGCGCCGAGGCCGAGGCCACCCGGGGCGACGAGGTACAGCGGGAGCAGAGCCCTCATGCCGTAGTAGGAGAACCTCTCCCACATCTCGGTCATGAAGAGTGTGGCCAGTCCGCGGGGGTGGCCGAAGAAGGTCTTCTCGGAGCCGGGGGTGCCCGGGGTGACCGAGTCCTTCGTCAGGCTGGACGCCATGGTCGATCCTTGCTGGTCGGGACGCGCTCATGAGGCGATGCGCGCCCGGTGGGGGGCGGCCGGCACCGGCGGCCTTCCCCGCCCTTCCCACGCCTGGGGGATTCCGCTCCGGATTGCGAAGCGGTGGGCGGCGGCCACCGGGATCCACGCCTCGGCGCGCGTCACTGCACGCGGTGAGGCCCGGCCACAGGTCATTCCTTTCAAGGCCGGCCGTGGGGGCCGGCCCGCACACAAAAGTGACCTTCAGCGTCGAACTGTCGCCAAAGGTCCGCGGGGTGCTACAGGCGCTGATTCACCATACGGCAGGACACCGCCCGGTATGGAAGGACTTGAGACACGGATCACAGGTAATAGTGGAACCGCGAACGATCTTTCGAAGGTCCATCACAGGATGGCACCCCACAGCCCCAGGTCCGGACCCGGGGTCGACGGGGCGGGTCGTGCGGCGTCCGTCCGGGGGGTGTCCGGCGGGTGTCCGGCTTGTCCCTTGTACGCCGGCCGTGGCAGCGATCTTGCCCCGGGCGTTGCTCCGAGCGGTCTACCATCAGGCCATGACCCGTGTACTGCTCGCCGAGGACGACGCGTCCATCTCGGAGCCGCTGGCCCGCGCACTGCGCAGGGAAGGGTACGAGGTCGAGGTGCGTGAGGACGGACCCACCGCACTCGACGCCGGGCTGCAGGGCGGCATCGACCTGGTCGTGCTGGACCTGGGCCTGCCGGGCATGGACGGTCTGGAGGTCGCCCGCCGGCTGCGGTCCGAGGGCCATGCCGTGCCGATCCTGATCCTGACCGCGCGTGCCGACGAGGTGGACACCGTCGTCGGCCTGGACGCGGGCGCCGACGACTACGTCACCAAGCCCTTCCGCCTGGCCGAGCTGCTCGCCCGGGTCCGGGCCCTGCTGCGGCGCGGCGCCGTGGAGGCCCCGCAGCCGCCCGCCACCCACGGCGTGCGCATCGACGTCGAGTCGCACCGTGCCTGGATGGGCGAGGAGGAGCTCCAGCTCACCGCGAAGGAGTTCGACCTGCTGCGGGTCCTGGTGCGCGACGCCGGCCGGGTCGTCACCCGCGACCAGCTGATGCGCGAGGTCTGGGACACCACCTGGTGGTCGTCGACCAAGACCCTCGACATGCACATCTCCTGGCTGCGCAAGAAGCTGGGGGACGACGCGGCCAACCCCCGCTACATCGCCACCGTGCGCGGCGTGGGCTTCCGTTTCGAGAAGAACTGAGCGAGCCCCGCGGGGGCCTTCCGGGTAAGAGGACATGCGCCGTCGACTGATCCAGTCCACGCTCGCCGTGGTACTCGTCGTGATCGCCGTCTTCGGCGTCTCCCTCGTCATCGTCGAGACCCGGACCATCAGCAGCACCGCCCAGGAACGGGTCGACCTGGAGGCGGTGCGGCTGGCCAGCATCGTCGACAGCCGGCTCATCGGCACCGGATCCGTCGACGAGGACTTCCTGCGCGAGCAGATCCGCGACGCCCGGTACGCCGTGATCCGCATCCCCGGCGAGCCGGTCATCGAGGTCGGCGACAAGCCGTCCGGAGACGTCCTCCGGGGCAGGGCCACCGGTGAGGAGGGCGAGACGGTCCTCGTCGAGGAGCCCAGCTCCTCGGTCACCCGGGAGGTCGGGCGCACCCTGCTGATCATCGGCCTGGTGGCGCTGCTCGCGGTGATCGCCGCCGTACTGCTGGCGATCCGGCAGGCCAACCGCCTCGCCTCCCCGCTCACCGACCTCGCCGAGACCGCCGAACGCCTCGGCTCCGGCGATCCGCGCCCGCGGCACAAGCGGTACGGCGTCCCCGAGCTGGACCGGGTCGCGGACGTGCTGGACTCCTCCGCGGAGCGCATCGCCCGGATGCTCACCGCCGAGCGCCGGCTGGCCGCCGACGCCTCCCACCAGCTGCGTACGCCGCTGACCGCGCTGTCGATGCGGCTGGAGGAGATCACCCTCACCGACGAGCCGGAGACGGTGAAGGAGGAGGCGACGATCGCGCTGTCGCAGGTGGAGCGGCTGACCGACGTCGTGGACCGGCTGCTCACCAACTCCCGCGACCCGCGCAGCGGCTCCGCCGTCACCTTCGAGCTGGACGACGTCATCCAGCAGCAGATCGCCGAGTGGCGACCGGCCTACCGCGGCGAGGGCCGGGCCATCGTCAGCTCCGGCAAGCGCCATCTGACGGCCGTGGGCACCCCGGGCGCCGTGGCGCAGGTGCTGGCCGCGCTGATCGAGAACTCCCTGATGCACGGCGGCGGCACGGTGGCCCTGCGGACCCGGGTGACCGGCAACCAGGCCGTGGTCGAGGTCACCGACGAGGGCCCCGGCGTCCCGGGCGACCTGGGGGCGCGGATCTTCGAGCGCGCGATCAGCGGGCGCAACTCCACCGGAATCGGCCTCGCCGTCGCCCGCGACCTGGCCGAGGCGGACGGCGGCCGCCTGGAGCTGCTCCAGGGGCGCCCACCGGTCTTCGGGCTGTTCCTGTCCCGTACGCCGCCCTCGAAGAAGTCCTCGGCGGACGGCGGGGAGACGGTGCGCTGAGGCCCCCGGACAGAGGCGGGCGGGTCAGCGGTGGCCGGCGGGGGCGCCGTCCGCGCGGGGGACCGCGGTGGGGTGCTCGTGCTCCAGGAAGGTCTCCGCCCGCGTCACCGGCTCACGGGCGGGCAGCGCGCGGAAGACCCAGCTGCGGTACGACCAGAAGCGGAACAGCGTGCCGATGCCGATGCCGAGGAACTTGAAGATGTTGCTCTGCAGCGGGCTGTCCCAGCCGAACCCGTACGTCGCGGTGTAGAGCACGCCGTTCTCGATGACCAGCCCGACCGCGCTGAACAGCAGGAACAGCGACATCTCGCGGGTCTGGCCGCTCTTGTCGCGGTCGCGGTAGGTGAAGTAGCGGAAGCCCACGTAGTTGAAGACGATCGCGGCGATCGTGGCGATGATGCTGGCCCGCACCACCTGGAGGTCGGTGACCTGCCGCACGAAGTTGAAGACCAGGAGGTTGACCAGCACCCCCGCGCCGCCCACGGCGCCGAACTTCACGACCTCACGCACGAACCGGTCGACCCGCTCCCGCATCCCGGCGCGCTGCGCCGCGGGCGCGGAGGGAGCCGTGTGAGCACCCGAGGAACCATGTCCCATGGCCGTGCAGGCCCCCGTCCATCGGTTGGCGTCAATCCGTTCATGCTAACCACCCGGACGCGCGATCTTCCTGCGGACTGTCCCACGGGAGCCGGAACGGGCGTCTGGACCGGCTGGAAACGGCCGGTAAACAGGTGGGCTCCACGCGGCCGATACGCTAGGGGTGTGACGTTCCCTGTAGTCGGCATGGTCGGCGGTGGCCAGCTCGCTCGTATGACACACGAGGCGGGCATCCCGTTGGGCATCAGGTTCAAGCTTCTCAGTGACACTCCTCAGGACTCTGCGGCGCAGGTCGTGAACGAAGTCGTCGTCGGCGACTATCGCGATCTGGACACGTTGCGCGAGTTCGCGCGCGGCTGTGACGTGATCACCTTCGATCACGAACACGTGCCGACCGAGCACCTCAAGGCCCTGGAGGCGGACGGCATCCCCGTCCGTCCCGGTCCCGAGGCGCTCGTGCACGCCCAGGACAAGGGCGTGATGCGCGCGAAGCTCGTCGCGATCGGTGTGCCCTGCCCGCGGCACCGGATCGTGCGCGATCCGGCCGACGTGGCCGCCTTCGCGGACGAGGGCGACGGTTTCCCCGTCGTCCTGAAGACGGTGCGCGGCGGGTACGACGGCAAGGGCGTGTGGGTCGTGGACTCCGTCGAGGAGGCGGCCGAGCCCTTCCGCGCGGGGGTGCCCGTGCTGGCGGAGGAGAAGGTCGACTTCGTCCGCGAGCTGGCCGCCAACGTGGTCCGCTCCCCGCACGGCCAGGCGGTGGCCTATCCCGTCGTCGAGTCCCAGCAGGTCAACGGCGTCTGCGACACGGTGATCGCCCCGGCGCCCGACCTCGACGAGGCGCTGGCCCTGCGCGCCGAGGAGATGGCGCTCGGCATCGCCAAGGAGCTGGGCGTCGTCGGCCACCTCGCCGTCGAGCTGTTCCAGACCCGCGACGGCCGCGTCCTCGTCAACGAACTGGCGATGCGCCCGCACAACTCCGGCCACTGGACGATGGACGGCGCGATCACCTCGCAGTTCGCCAACCACGTCCGCGCGGTCCTCGACCTCCCCCTCGGCGACCCGCGCCCGCGCGCGAAGTGGACCGTGATGGTCAACGTCCTGGGCGGCGACTACCCGGACATGTACTCCGCGTACCTGCACTGCATGGCCCGCGACCCGCAGCTCAAGATCCACATGTACGGCAAGGACGTGAAGCCCGGCCGCAAGGTCGGCCACGTCAACACCTACGGCGACGACCTGGACGACGTGCTGGAGCGCGCCCGTCACGCTGCCGGCTACCTGAGAGGGACGATCACCGAATGAGCCAGGCCAGCCCGGTGAGCCCGGTCGTAGGCATCGTCATGGGGTCGGACTCCGACTGGCCCGTCATGGAGGCCGCCGCCAAGGCCCTCGACGAGTTCGAGATCCCTCACGAGGTCGACGTCGTCTCCGCGCACCGCATGCCGCACGAGATGATCGCGTACGGCGAGCAGGCCGCCGGACGCGGGCTGAAGGCGATCATCGCCGGGGCCGGGGGCGCCGCCCACCTGCCCGGCATGCTCGCCTCCGTCACCCCGCTGCCGGTCATCGGCGTGCCGGTGCCGCTGAAGTACCTGGACGGCATGGACAGCCTGCTGTCCATCGTGCAGATGCCGGCCGGTGTCCCCGTCGCCACCGTCTCCGTGGGCGGTGCCCGCAACGCCGGTCTGCTGGCCGCCCGCATCCTCGCCGCCCACGACGAGGAGCTGCTCGGCCGGATGCGCGAGTTCCAGCAGGAGCTCAACGACCAGGCCACCGAGAAGGGCAAGCGGCTGCGCAACAAGGTCGGGGGCTCCGCGGCCGGCTTCGGATTCGGCAAGTGACGGAAGGGACGGAAGGGACGCACATGACGACCTCCACGACCTCCACGGCCTCCCTCGACCGGGCCCGCGAGCTGCTGCGCGAGTTCCCGGTCGTCGACGGGCACAACGACCTGCCCTGGGCGCTGCGCGAACAGGTCCGCTACGACCTCGACGCCCGCGACATCGCCGCCGACCAGTCCGCCCACCTGCACACCGACCTGGCCCGGCTGCGGTCCGGCGGCGTCGGCGCGCAGTACTGGTCGGTGTACGTCCGCTCCGACCTGCCGGGCGCGGTGACGGCGACGCTGGAGCAGATCGACTGCGTACGGCGGCTGATCGACCGCCACCCCGGGGAGCTGCGGGCCGCGCTGACCGCCGCCGACATGGAGGCCGCGCGGGCCGAGGGCCGGATCGCGTCCCTGATGGGCGCCGAGGGCGGCCACTCCATCGACAACTCGCTGGCCACGCTGCGCGCCCTGTACGCGCTCGGCGTGCGCTACATGACGCTCACCCACAACGACAACGTGGCGTGGGCGGACTCGGCGACCGACGAGCCCGGCGTCGGCGGTCTGTCCGCCTTCGGCCGCGAGGTCGTGCGGGAGATGAACCGCGAGGGCATGCTGGTCGACCTCTCGCACGTCGCCGCGACGACGATGCGGGACGCGCTGGACACCTCCACCGCGCCGGTGATCTTCTCGCACTCCTCCTCCCGCGCCGTCTGCGACCACCCGCGCAACATCCCCGACGACGTCCTGGAGCGGCTGCCCGCCAACGGCGGCATGGCGATGGTGACGTTCGTGCCGAAGTTCGTGCTCCAGGCGGCCGTGGACTGGACCGCCGAGGCCGACGAGAACATGCGCGCGCACGGCTTCCACCACCTCGACTCGAGCCCCGAGGCGATGAAGGTGCACACCGCCTTCGAGGAGCGCGTCCCGCGTCCCGTCGCCACCGTGTCCACCGTCGCCGACCACCTCGACCACATGCGCGAGGTCGCGGGCGTCGACCACCTCGGCATCGGCGGCGACTACGACGGGACGCCCTTCACCCCGGACGGCCTCGGTGACGTCTCCGGCTACCCGAACCTGATCGCCGAGCTGCTCGACCGCGGCTGGTCCCAGGCCGACCTGGCCAAGCTGACCTGGAAGAACGCGGTCCGCGTCCTTGACGCCGCCGAAGAGGTGGCCCGGGGACTTCAGGCCGCGCGGGAGCCGTCCAACGCGTCGCTGGAGGAGCTCGACGGCTGAGCCGTCACCTCTGGCAGGGCGGGGCGGCCGGTGTGTCCGGCGCCCCGCCCAGGTACGTCCGGGGGCTGAGCCGCGTACCCCCGAACGCTCCATCCACCAGGAAGCCCTTTCCGCTCCGTGCGACGGTGGCCGTACCTCACGACGACCGTTCGGAGCCCGTCATGGCAGACCTCCAGGACGACCTGCACACCGGTACCGAGGCCGGTGGGCTCGACGACCTGCCCTTGCCGCTCGCCGCGGAGGCCTTTCCGCCGGAGCCCTACGCGCCCGTGTCCGACCCCGACGACGAGCCGCTGACCCGGGCGCTGGCCGTGCTGACCGCCCACCCCGTGGCCGACGGCTGCAACGGCCTGCCCTGGGCGCTCAGGCACCTGCCCTGGTACGACCTGGAGCTGGGCGAGAGCGCCGTCGACACCGACGTGCCGCGGCTGCGCGCGGGCCGCGTGGGCGCGCTGCTGTGGTCGCTGCACCTGCCCGAGTCCCTCGACGGTGACCGCGCGGTCGGCGCCACGCTGGAGCAGCTCGACCTGGTCAAGACGGTCGTGCGGGCCCACCCGGAAGGACTGCGCCTGGCCTACGACGCGGGGCAGGCCATCGACGCCCGCAACTGCGGCCGGGTCGCCGTGCTGCCCGGTCCCGCGGGCGCCGCCGCCCTCGGCGACTGCCTCGGCATCCTGCGCTCACTGCACGCCCTCGGCCTGCGCGCCCTGACGCTGTCCGGGGTGAGCTGGGCGAGCGAGGCGGGGCTGACCCGGTTCGGCGAGGAGGTCGTCCGGGAGATGAACCGCCTCGGTGTCGTCGCCGACCTCTCCGGCGCCTCCGCGGAGACCGTCCGCCGTACCTTCGCCGTGTCCAAGGCGCCCGCGCTGTGCACCCGCTCCGCCGCCCGTGCCCTGCGTCCGCACCCCGCCAACCTCCCCGACGACCTGCTGGTGGAGCTGGGCGCGGCCGGCGGCCTGTGCATGGTGCCGCTGACCGCCGAGCAGACCGGCCCGACCGTCCGGGACGTCGCCGACCACCTCGACCACGTGCGGACGGTGGCCGGGCCGCAGAGCGTCGGCCTGTCCGGCACCTTCGACACCGGCACCGCCCACCCCCTGGAGCTGGGCGACGCCTCCTGCTATCCCCGGCTCATCGCCGAACTGCTCAGGCGCGGCTGGGACGAGGCGGACGTGGCCCTGCTGACCTGGGGCAACGTCCAGCGCGTCCTGCGCGCCGCGGCCTTCACCGCGAAGGCGGCCCAACTGCGCCGCGAGCCGTCCACGGCGACCATCGCCGACCTGGACGGATAGACCGCGCGGGCGTCACGTGTGCTCGATCCGGCACAGGCAGAACGGGTGCCCCGCCGGATCGGCGTACACCATGAAGTCCTTCTTCTCCCGGTCCTCCAGGTCCAGCGGCCGGGCGCCCAGCGCGAGCACCCGCTCGTGCGCGGCGTCCATCTCCGCCCAGGTCGCCCCGCCCTCGAAGTCGAGATGGAACTGCTGGGCGTTGCGGTCCGAGCGCGGCCACTCGGGCGGGGTGAGGCCCGGAGCCCGCTGGAAGGCTAGACGAGGTCCGCCCGGCACCTGGAGGACCACCCAGTCCGGGTCCTCCTCGTCGGGCGTGCCGCCCCCGACCGCCGCGTAGAAGCGGGCCAGCTCACGGGGCTCGGGACAGTCGACGACGACGGAACGGAAACGTGCCGCGGGTGCCATGCGGGTACCTCCCGGGACCGGTGGATCGGCGAATCGGCGGATCGGCGCTCAGCAGGCGCAGAGGCAGAACGGGTGCCCGGCCGGGTCGGCGTAAACCCGGAAGGTACGGGTGCGGTCCTCCGCGTCCAGCGGCCTCGCCCCCAGCTCCAGCACCGCCTTCTCGGCCGCGTCCAGGTCCGGGACGGTCAGGTCGAGATGGAACTGCTGCGAGTCGTCGGGCGCGGGCCACTTCGGCGGCACGAACCCGGGGGCGGCCTGGAACGCCAGCGCCTGTCCGCCCGGCAGCTTCAGGTCGACCCAGTCGCCCTCGCCCTCGACGGTGCCGCCGAGCACGTCGGCGTAGAAGCGGGCCAGTGCACGGGGCTCGGGACAGTCCAGGACGACGACACCCAGTTCGGCGACAGCCATGACTTCCTCCTTGAAGCACGCGGTCTTCGGCTCACCGGTGGTTACCAGTACTGTCCGGGTAACCGGTAACGGTTACTGCATGCTGCCCTATTGGGGGTAACGTCGCAAGCATGAGTGAGCGATCGCCCGCACCGGGCGGCCTGGAACTGGTCGAGGCCCTGGTGAACACGCTGCTGGACATCAAGACGGGCGCCGACTCGCTGGACACCCCGGAGAACCGGGCGCGTTTCGGACTGACGGAGGACGACCTGCCCGCGGCCCGTGAGCTGCGCGAGTCGCTGCGCGCCACCCTGCTCGCCCACGCCGGCCATCCGCCGCACCGCCCGGTGACCCCGCTGGGCGAGCTGCTGGCCGCCGCTCCGCTGGTCGTCGCCGTCGACCCGGCCGACGGCTCCGCCGCCCTCGTCCCCGCCCGTGACGGCTCCCTCACCGCGCGCGTCGCCGCCGCCGTCGCCCAGGCGCTGGTAGCGGGCACCTGGAGTCGCTTCAAGGCGTGCGAGGCCGCCGACTGCCACTGGGCGTACTACGACCGCAGCCCGGGCGGACGAGGCCGCTGGTGCTCGATGCAGGTGTGCGGGGCGCGCGCCAAGATGCGCCGGTACCGGGCCAAGGAGGCGTAAACCACAAGGGGTTCACCGGTCGCCGCGCCGCTTCGTGGGGCAGAATGCGGACGACGCCGGTTCGGCCGACTGAGCCTCGGCCGAACCGGCGTCGCCTTCACGGGCCTCCGGCAGCCGTCAGGCCGTCGGGCGGCCCATCGCCCGGTACGTCCAGCCGGCCTTCCGCCAGAGCGTCGGGTCCAGGGCATTGCGCCCGTCCAGGATCACCCGGGCCGCCGCGGCCTCGCCGAGCGCCTCCGGGTCCAGCTCACGGAACTCCCGCCACTCGGTGAGGTGCAGGACCACGTCCGCGCCCCGCACCGCCTCCAGCGCCGAGTCGGCGTAGCCGAGGGTCGGGAAGAGCCGCCGGGCGTTCTCCATGCCCTTGGGGTCGTACACCGTCACCTGGGCGCCCTGGAGGTGGACCTGCCCGGCGACGTTCAGCGCGGGGGAGTCGCGGACGTCGTCCGAGTCGGGCTTGAAGGTGGCGCCGAGCACCGCGATCCGCTTGCCGAGGAAGGGGCCGCCGCCCAGCGCCTGCCGGGTCAGCTCCACCATCTGGCCGCGCTGGCGCATGTTGATGGAGTCGATCTCGCGCAGGAAGGTCAGCGCCTGGTCGGCGCCCAGCTCACCGGCGCGGGCCATGAAGGCGCGGATGTCCTTGGGCAGACAGCCGCCGCCGAAGCCGATCCCGGCCCGCAGGAACTTCTTGCCGATCCGGTCGTCGTACCCGATCGCCTCCGCCAGCTTGGCGACGTCGCCACCGGCCGCCTCGCATACCTCCGCCATCGCGTTGATGAAGGAGATCTTGGTGGCGAGGAAGGAGTTCGCGGCGGTCTTCACCAGCTCGGCCGTCGGGAAGTCCGTGACGACGAACGGCGAGCCCTCCGCGATCGGCGTCGCGTACACCTCGCGCAGCAGCTTCTCGGCCCGCTCGCTGCGCACGCCGACCACCAGCCGGTCGGGGTGCAGGGTGTCCTGGACGGCGAAGCCCTCGCGCAGGAACTCCGGGTTCCAGGCCAGCTCGGCCTCGTGGCCCGCCGGCGCGTGCTCGGCCAGGTAGGCGGCCAGCCGGTCGGCGGAGCCCACCGGCACGGTCGACTTGCCGACGACCAGCGCCGGGCCGGTCAGGTGCGGCGCCAGCGAGGCCAGCGCGGCGTCGACGTACGACATGTCGCAGGCGTACTCGCCGTGCTTCTGCGGGGTGTTCACGCACAGGAAGTGCACGTCGCCGAAGGCCGCGACATCGGCGAAGTCGGTGGTGAAGCGCAGCCGCCCGCTGGAGCCCTCGATGCCGGCGACGTGCTTGCGCAACAGCTCCTGAAGACCCGGCTCGTACATCGGGACCTCGCCCCGCTGGAGCGTCTCGATCTTCTCGGGCACCACGTCGAGACCCAGCACCTCGAAACCGAGTTCGGCCATGGCCGCCGCGTGGGTGGCGCCGAGATAGCCGGTACCGATCACGGTGATCTTCAGGGCCATGGGTGCTCCAGAGGTGTACGGCACGGTTGCGCGCCCGAGCATATCCGGGACGCGGCACGGGCCCTTCGGTCGGCTGTCGTCAAGCTCACCTATCCACCGGCACGGCCGGGGCTCTAAAATTTGGGTTACTTAACGGTAGTTAGCGTGCCCAGCAGCACAGCGTTTTGGAGCGTGAGACACCTTGGCCGGATCGGCTGACTTCGACCTGTACCGCCCGTCCGAGGAGCACGACATGCTCCGGGACGCCGTCCGCTCGCTGGCCGAGGCGAAGATCGCGCCGTACGCCGCCGCGGTGGACGAGGAGGCCCGCTTCCCGCAGGAGGCCCTGGACGCCCTGACCGCGAACGACCTGCACGCGGTCCACGTCCCCGAGGAGTACGGCGGCGCGGGCGCCGACGCGCTCGCCACGGTCGTCGTGATCGAGGAGGTGGCCCGCGTCTGCGCCTCCTCCTCCCTCATCCCGGCCGTGAACAAGCTCGGCTCGCTCCCGGTGATCCTCTCCGGCTCCGAGGAGCTGAAGAAGAAGTACATGACCCCGCTCGCCAAGGGCGACGGCATGTTCTCCTACTGCCTCTCCGAGCCCGACGCGGGCTCCGACGCGGCCGGCATGAAGACCAAGGCCGTCCGCGACGGCGACTTCTGGGTGCTCAACGGCGTCAAGCGCTGGATCACCAACGCCGGCGTCAGCGAGTACTACACGGTGATGGCCGTCACCGACCCGAGCAAGCGCTCCAAGGGCATCTCCGCCTTCGTCGTGGAGAAGTCCGACGAGGGCGTGTCCTTCGGCGCTCCGGAGAAGAAGCTCGGCATCAAGGGCTCGCCGACCCGCGAGGTCTACCTCGACAACGTCCGCATCCCCGCCGACCGCATGATCGGCGCGGAGGGCACCGGCTTCGCCACCGCGATGAAGACGCTGGACCACACCCGCATCACCATCGCCGCCCAGGCCCTCGGCATCGCCCAGGGCGCCCTCGACTACGCCAAGGGCTATGTCAAGGAGCGCAAGCAGTTCGGCAAGCCGATCGCCGACTTCCAGGGCATCCAGTTCATGCTCGCCGACATGGCCATGAAGATCGAGGCCGCCCGGCAGCTGACGTACGCCGCGGCCGCGAAGTCGGAGCGCGGTGACGGCGACCTCACCTTCCAGGGCGCCGCCGCCAAGTGCTTCGCCTCCGACGTGGCCATGGAGGTCACCACCGACGCGGTCCAGCTGCTCGGCGGCTACGGCTACACCCGTGACTACCCGGTGGAGCGCATGATGCGCGACGCCAAGATCACGCAGATCTACGAGGGCACCAACCAGGTCCAGCGGATCGTCATGGCGCGCAACCTGCCGTAACCGGCACCCGCGCGCCGCGGCGCCCGGGAGGAATCAGTCCGCGTACCCCTCCGCCACCCGTCGCTCGCGCAGTTCCATGATCGCGCGGCGTCGGGCCAGGCGGTGGGTGCGGCGGATCTGGGCCTCCTGGTAGCGGCGCTTGTCCTTCTCGGTCTCGGGCAGCACCGGCGGCACCGTGCGGGGCTTGCCGTCCGCGTCCACGGCGGCGAAGACCAGATAGGCCGAGCCGACCTGGGTGGCGGGCGTGGACTCGTTCCAGCGCTCCGCCATGACCCTGACGCCCACCTCCATGGAACTCCGGCCGGTCCAGTTGACCTGTGCCTTCACATGGACGAGGTCGCCGACGCGGACCGGTTCGAGGAACGCCATCTCGTCCATGGACGCGGTGACGGCGGGCCCGCCGGAGTGCCGTCCGGCCACGGCGCCCGCCGCGTCGTCGACGAGCTTCATGATCACACCGCCGTGCACTGTACCCAGGAGGTTGGTGTCGCCGTGCGTCATGATGTGGCTGAGGGTGGTGCGGGAGGCCGAGGTCGGCTTGCCCGGGATCTCCGGGAGCGCCTGCTGCGCGGCCGAGGCCTGTTCTGCCTGGTCTGTCATGCCCTCCACCTTATGCCGGGGCTACACCGGCGTGTTTTTGTGTCGGGTTCGCAACAGCACTGCCCTGATTTTCCGACATACCTTGTAACCCCCGCAGTGCGGGCCTGCACACTGGTGCGCATGAATGATTGGCCCGAGGGATGGTCCGGTGACAACCGCGGCAGCGGATACGGACGCGGCAGCGCGAGCGCGCGGCCCGAGAGCGCACGTGTGATGCGTCAGGTCCGCCGTGGCGCGACGCCGCCGCCCGGACCGGGCTCGTCGGCCCCGCCGTACGGCGCCGGGGTGCCCCAGCAGCCGTCGTACACCGACGGCCAGGGACACGGCGACGGGTACGACAGCGGCTACAACACCGGCCAGGTCTACGGCGGCGGTGGCGGCGGCCAGGGCCCCGGCCGCCAGGTCCGGGACCGGCCCGCGCCGGACTGGCGCCGCCGGATCAAGTGGACCGCGATCACGGTGGTGACCGTGCTGGTCGTCACCACCGTCGGCACCTACTTCTGGGCCGACTCCAAGCTCAACCGCGAGGTCGACCTGTCCAAGGTCATCGAGCGGCCCGGGGCGGGCGAGGGCACCAACTACCTGATCGTCGGTTCCGACAGCCGCGAGGGCATGACCGCCGACCAGAAGAAGGACCTCCACACCGGCTCCGCCGAGGGCAAGCGCACCGACTCGATGATGATCCTGCACACCGGGGACAACGGGTCGACGCTGATCTCCCTGCCCCGCGACTCGGACGTGGAGATCCCGAGCTTCGTCGGCTCCGAGTCCGGCAAGAAGTACCCGGGCACCGGCCGGCACACCAAGCTGAACGCCGCCTACGCCGAGGACGGCCCCGAGCTGCTGGTGCGCACCATCGAGCACAACACCGGGCTGCGCCTGGACCACTACGTGGAGATCGGCTTCGCCGGCTTCGCGAACATCGTGGACGCGGTCGGCGGCGTGGAGATGGACATCCCGCAGGACATCAAGGACAAGAAGTCCGGGGCCGACTTCACGAAGGGCAAGCAGACCCTGAACGGCGAGGAGGCCCTCGCCTTCGTCCGCACCCGGTACGCGCTGGCCGGTTCCGACCTGGACCGCACCAAGAACCAGCAGAAGTTCCTGTCCGCGCTGGCGAGCCAGGTGGCCACCCCGTCGACGGTCCTCAACCCGTTCAAGCTCTACCCGACCATGGGCGCCGGTCTGGACTCCCTCATCGTCGACAAGGACATGGGCCTGTTCGACCTGGCGAGCATGTTCTGGGCGATGAAGAGCGTCAGCGGCGGCGAGGGCACCTCGATGAACATGCCGATCTCGGGCAGCGTCGGCGGCAACCTGAAGTGGGACGACGCCAAGGTGAAGAAGCTCGTCGAGGAGCTGAAGAACGACGAGAAGGTCACCGTCTCCGGGAACTGAGCGGGCGCGCGCCGGTGGACCCGGCGCGCCTCACTCCTTGCCGCAGACCACCTCGTCGCCCCGCACCACCGTGCCCGACTCCTGCGGCGGGTCGGCCGGCCGCACCTTCGCCACCTTCTTGAAATCGGCGCCCGCGATCACCTTCAGCGTCGCGCCCTGACCCTTGACCGGCTTCAGCTCGCTGCCGGGCAGGGCCGCGGCCAGCGACTTCGCCGACTGGTCCCAGCGCGGGTCGTAGGCGACGACGGTCCGCTCGACCGCCCGGTCCCTGGCGTTCCTCGGTGCCTTGGTGGTGCGGAACCCGGTCGAGGCCAGCGCGTCGTCCACCCGCTTGCCGAGCCCGGGGGTGCGGGTGCCGTTCTCCACCTGGACGCGGATCTGCTTCGGGTCCACCGGGACCCGCACCGGCGGCGGCCCCTTCGGCTTCGGCTTGGGCGCGGCCAGCGGCTTGTCCTCGCGCAGGGCGTCGAAGAGCCGCTCCGACTTCGCCGGGTCCCACTTCAGGGTCGAACCGACGCCCTTGACGGCGTAGCCCATCTGCCCGATCGGCACGGTGGTGAACTCGGAGGACGACGGCGAGAAGTTCCGCATCGCCCGCCCGAGCGTCAGCAGCTCGTCGGTGCCGAAGCCCTGGTCGGCCCGGACCGAGCCGAGCACGGCCCGGGTGATGTCGCGGAACTTCAGCGGGTTCAGCAGGAGCCCCGAGGAGGTGGCCCGGTCGATCAGGGCGGCCAGGAAGCGCTGCTGGCGCTTCATCCGGCTCAGGTCCGAGGCGCCGTCGAGGTGGCGGGCCCGCACGTACTGCAGCGCCTGCCCGCCCATCAGGGTGTGGGTGCCGGCCGGCAGGTCGAGCCCGGTGTAGCTGTCCTTGAGCGGCTGGACCGTGCAGATCTTCACCCCGCCGAGGACGTCCACCGTCTTCATGAAGCTGGTGAAGTCGACCTCCAGATAGTGGTCGATCTTCACGCGGGTCATGTTCTCCACGGTGCGGATCGTCAGCTGCGGGCCGCCCTCGGCGTAGGCCGCGTTCAGCTTGAGCGGGTGCCCCTTGTGGTGCTCGCCGGTGGTGCGGTCGGTGTGGCCGGGCGTGACGGCGTACGAGTCGCGCGGCAGGCTGACCACGCTCGCGCGCTCCCGGTCCTCCGAGATGTGCACGATCATGATGGTGTCGGTGCAGTGGCAGGGGGCGCCGCCCAGCCGGTACTTGCGCCGCTCCTCCTCGGTGATCTCGTCCCGGCCGTCGGTGCCGACCATCAGGACGTTCATGCCGTCGCCCGCCCGCGGCCGGTTCTTCATGTCCTTGAACGCGTCGAACCGCGAGATGTCCGAGTCCAGACCGGAGAGCACCGCGTGCCCGATCCCGGCGGAGGCCAGCACCACCACCGACAGCGCGGTCACCGCCCGCATGGCCCAGCGCGGCTTCTTCCGCCGTACGGGGGGCCTGGGCGGACGCCCGGGCGGGCGGGGGCCACCGCGCTGCGGCGGAGGTCCGCCCCGGGTGGTCGAGGCCGGGACCCGGGACGAGCGGGGCGGCGTGGGCAAGGGGACACCTCCGCGGGGACGGGGCCCTGGGCGTGCACCGTGAGGCCGGACGTGGGATTCGTGAGCACCGTAGGCCCATACGATCTGCTGCCCGGGGCTGCGACCCCTGCGGCGCGCACCCGTGTCCCCCGTTCGCGGTAACGTGAGCACCGATGAACGCCAAGTCCGACGTGCGGCCGCCCGCCGTTTCCGTGATCATGCCCGTCCTGAACGAGGAGCGGCATCTGCGCGGCGCCGTCCGCGCCATCCTCGCCCAGGAGTACGCCGGTGAGATGGAGGTCGTGATCGCCGTCGGTCCCTCCACGGACCGCACGGAGGAGATCGCCGCCGAACTCGTCGCCGAGGACCCCCGTGTCCACACCGTGCCGAACCCCACCGGCCGTACGCCCGCCGCGCTGAACGCCGCGATCAAGGCCTCCCGCCATCCGGTCGTCGTCCGCGTCGACGGCCACGGCATGCTCTCGCCGGACTACATCGCCACGGCCGTACGGCTCCTCGAGGAGACCGGCGCGCAGAACGTCGGCGGCATCATGCACGCCGAGGGCGAGAACGCCTGGGAAGACGCCGTCGCCGCCGCGATGACGTCGAAGATCGGCGTGGGCAACGCCGCCTTCCACACGGGCGGACAGGCCGCGCCCGCCGAGACCGTCTACCTCGGCGTGTTCCGCCGCGAGGCGCTGGAGCGGCTGGGCGGGTACAACGAGGAGTTCATCCGCGCCCAGGACTGGGAGCTGAACTTCCGCATCCGCGAGGCCGGCGGCCTGATCTGGTTCTCACCCGAGCTGCGGGTGTCCTACCGCCCCCGGCCGAGCATGCGGGCGCTGGCCAAGCAGTACAAGGACTACGGCCGCTGGCGGCACGTCGTCGCGCGCTACCACTCCGGCTCCATCAACCTGCGCTACCTCGCCCCGCCGACCGCCGTGTGCGCCATCGCCGCCGGTGTCGTGGTGGGTGCCGCGCTGACCCCGTGGGGCTTCGTCGTGCCCGGCGGCTACCTCGCGGCGATCGTGGCCGGCTCGCTGCCCGCCGGCAAGGGGCTCGGGCTGAAGGCGCGGGCGTGGATCCCGGTGGCGCTGGCGACCATGCACATGTCCTGGGGCTGGGGCTTCCTGACCAGTCCCAAGTCGCTGGCCAGGAAGGTCATCGCCTCGCGGCGCCCGGCGGTCCGGCCGGACCCGGACGCCGCCGCCGCTCGGTGACGCCGTCCGTCAGGACCAGGTGAACGCCGGGTTCACGTGCATGCAGGCGCTGTCGTCCGCGCCGTTGAGGGCCTCGGCCGAATCGGGGATGCTGTCGTCGCTCTCGGGCGTCCTGTACGCCGAGCCCTCGCGCCAGTCGGCGCCCACGACGAGGGTCACGCCGGAGACGTCCGTCGACCGCTTCACCGAACTCGCCGGGATTCCCAGGGACTTGGCGACGCGCCGGGCGTCGCCCTCCAGGTCGGCGCTCGGGTAGCGGACCACCGTACGGTCCTCGCTGGGCAGCACCGACGGGTCCGCGACGGCCTTCGTGAAGCCGCGGTCCACCAGGAGCCCGGTGACCGTGTTCGCGCGTCCGGGGGCCGTGCCCAGTGCGTCCGTGCGGGTGCCGTTGCGGACCTGCACCGCGATCTCGTCGTCGGGCGCGGCCGGGTCGGCCGGGGGCTCCGGCTCCGTGTCGGGCTTCTTCTTCGCGTCCTTGCCGTCGAGGGCGATGTCCTCGCGCACCAGCCGGAACAGCCGCTCCGCGTCCTCGGTCGGCTCGACGCGGGCGCCCACGTACCGGTTGGGCATCGTGGTCATGGTGATGCGCTCGGGCTTCACCCCGCGCAGCTCGTTGCTGAGGTCGTACAGCTTCTTGACGGAGTCCAGGCCCGGGTCGACGGTGAGCGCCGCGGTGGCCTCCTCGGCGAGCCTGCGCAGCTTGTTCGGGCTGCTCAGGGTCGCGTTCTCGCGCAGCACCCGCACCATCGAGTTCAGGTACATGTGCTGGGCCTTGGCCCGCGCGAGGTCGCTGCCGTCCTCGAAGCCGTACCGGGTGCGCAGCCACTGCAGTGCCTGCTCGCCCTTGACCGGGTGGGTGCCCTTGGCCAGCTTCAGACCGGAACCGTGGCCCGAGCCGTCGCGCGAGTGGATGTTGGCGTCCACACAGACCGGGACGCCGCCGACGGCGTCCGCCATCGAGACCACGCCCGCGAAGTCGACCATCACGAAGTGGTCGATGTGGATGCCGGTCAGCTCCTGCCAGGTGGCCACGGTGCAGCCGGGACCGCCGTGACCGAGGCTCTGGTTGGTCATCACCCTGCCCTCGCTCGCCGGGTGGACCTCGCCGTCGTCCGGGTCGGTGCACTTGGGTATCTCCAGCAGCGTGTCGCGCGGCATGCTGACCACCGACATGTTGCTGCGGTCGGCGGACAGGTGCACCAGCATCTGCACGTCCGCCAGCGGCGTGGAGCCGAACGTCTCGCGGGCGCCGCCCAGTTGCTGGTTCTCCTCGCTGTCCCGGGCGTCCGAGCCGATGACGAGGATGTTCAGCGGGGTCTGCCCGGCCGCGTTCGGCGTCGGCGCGGCGACCTTGCTGTCGCCCAGGTTCAGGACGTCCTGCTTGATGTTGTCGTTGAGGTGCTCGTAGTAGAGGTAACCCGCCCCGGCCGTGCCGGCCAGGACCACGGCGAGCACCGCCGCGGTCCAGCGCAGGACCCGGCGGCGGCGCCGCGTCGGGCGGGGGCCCTCGGGCTCGCCGTCGTCGCTGCCGCCGTCGTCCCTCGTGTTGCTCCTGGCGTCCTCGACACCGTTGTCGCCGTCCCCCCGGACGGCCTCCTCACGATCGGGGGCGTCTGTCGCGCCCTCGTCCGTGTCCTCCCCCTGCACACTGCTCCGCGTCACTTCCGCGTCCCTCCCCGCCCCCGGGCCACCGCGTGGGCCCGTCGCCGTCCTGTGAGACGTACGACAGGCCCCTCAGGTCAACTGGCGCACTGCTTCTGGTCGGCCGTGGACTTGTCCAGGTCCGGCGTCTCGATGGACTTGGCGTCGAGCTTGACTCCGGCGCCCTTGAAGTCCTTGCCGAGGGTGAGGGTCATGGTGGGCAGGCCCTGGGAGTTGGTGACGCTCTCGCCGGGTTTCATGGCGGCGCCGGACAGGCCGAGGATCTCGGCGAGGGCGCGGGCCTGGTCGGCCTGGTCGGGGGCGTACTCCAGGGTGGTCCTGGCGAGTTCGGCGGGGGCGTTGCCCGCGTTCTCGGACTTGGCGACCCCGGCCTGGGTCTGGAGGTAGGCGAGTTCCTGCTGGGCGCTGCCGGTGGGGGCGCCGCCGTTCATGACCCGGACGCGGACCTCGCCGGGCTCGGACTTCTCGCCCTTGAGCCGGGCGGCGACGGCGGCCTTCTCCTTCTTCTGCTTCTGCTTGACCTCGGTGAAGGAGATGTCGTTCCTGATCATGTCGAAGACCTGGGGGCCCTTCGACTCGTTCACCACCACCGTCGCCTTGACCTTCTCGGCCGGGTTGTCGATCACCGGCACCGTGGTGAACGTGATGTTCTTCGGCGGCACCTTCTTCAGCTCCAGGGCCATGTCCTTGAGCGTGCCCACCTTGCCGATGGCGCTGTCCACGGTGAGGGCCTTCGTCGCGGCCTCGGCGAGCTTCACCAGCTTGGTGGGGCTGGTGAGGGTGTCGCTGGAGGACATCTTCCGCATGAGCGAGCCGAGGAACTGCTGCTGCACCTTGATGCGGTCCAGGTCGCCCTCGTTGCCGAAGGCGTGCCGGGTGCGGACGAAGGCCAGGGCCTGCTCGCCCTTGACCGTGGACTCGCCCGCGGGCAGCTTGAGGTGGGACTTCGGGTCGTCCACGGCGTGCTCCACGCACACGTCCACGCCGCCGACCGCCGAGGTCAGCGTCTTGACCGCGTTGAAGTCGGCCATCATGAAGTGGTCGGGCTTGATGCCGGTCGTCTCCGCCACCGTGCGCATCGTGCAGCCCGCGTCCCGGCCGAGGTCGCCGAGGCTCTGGTTGAAGCGGACGCCCGGGGAGCCGGGGATGACCTTCTTCGTCCCGTCCTCCTGCGTGGTCTCGCAGTCCGGGATGTCGACGATCAGGTCGCGCGGGATGCTGAGCGCGGTGGCGTTGGAGCGGTCCTCGGAGACGTGCAGCAGGATGTTGGTGTCCGCGTGCCCGACGCTGCCCTTGTCGCCGTAGCCCTCGTTGCCCTCACCGGTGCGCTTGTCGGTGCCGATGATGAGGATGTTGAAGGCCTCGTCCTTCTTGAAGCTGCTGCTTCCGGCGGTGCCGACGTCCGTCGTCGAGACGTTGCCCTCGAGGTGCTTGAGGTAGAGATAGCCGCCCGCACCGGCCACGAGGACGACGAAGGCCATGCTCCCGCCGGTCCACAGCAGGACCCGCTTGCCCCGGGACTTCTTCTTCTCCGGCCGGCGTCCGCGCCGCCCGGGCACCGGCGCCCCGGGCTCCGGACGGCGCCGCCGCTGGGGCGGCACCTCGCGCCCGGGAGCGGCCGTACGGCGCCCCGCCGTGCGAGGTCCGGGGACGGACGACTCCGGTGCGGAGGGGGACAGTCGCAGTTCGTATTCACCGGTCTGCGGATTCAGCACCCACTGGTCTGCGGGATCCACGTCGTCTGCCCGCCCACGTCCTTGCGCGTCCACGGTCTCCCAATCCTCCGTCGGGGGCCACGCGGCACCTTCCCCTGAAGGTGCACGGTAAAGAGTCAACAAGTGCACGACGCCAGGGCGGACCTCGCGGCAGGGGGCACTGGAGCGCTCACACTATCCGCCCGGTTCCGCGTCGAACGACACTGGTGTCACGATCGTCACCCCTACAACAGGGCATTCCCGCCCCATTCCCTCCTATTTTCGTGAACTCCTACCATCGATACGGCTTGTAGACGTCCATGCACTTGCTGGTGTCCGAGCCGTTGATGGCGTCGCTCGTCTCCGGCAGGTCTCCGGCCTCGGGCGTCTTCTGCTTCGGATAGGACGTGCCCTCGCGCCAGTCAGCTCCCACGACGAGAGTGATCCCGGACACGTCCGCGGACTTGCGCACCGAGTTCGCCGGAATCCCCATCGCCTCGGCCACGCGCCGTGCGTCGCCCGCCAGCTCGTCGCTCGGGTAACGCACCACGGTCCGCTCCTCGGAATGCGCCGCCGAGGTGTCCGTGGTCGCCTTGGCGAAGCCCTTCTCCACCAGCGACCCGGCGATCGCACCGGCCCGGCCGGTGACCGGGCCGAGAGTGGCCGAGCGGGTGGCGTTCTGCACGCGGACACCGATCTCGGCGTCGGCGGCGGGCTCGTCGGAGGGCTGCCCGGCGTCGTCCTGCCCGGCGGCGCCGTCCCCGGCGGCGTCCCCGCCGTCGCCCTTGCCCGTGCCCTTCTTCTCCTTCGTGCCCTTGTCGTCGAAGGACACGTCGTCGCGGAGCATCGCCCACATCTTGTCGGCGTCGGGGGCGGGAAGCAGGTGGTTCCGGTCCTCGGGGTCCTCGACCGTGGGGATCGTCGTCATGGTGATGCGGTCCGTGGGCACCGTCTTGAGCTGCGTGCCCAGGTCGTACAGCTTCTTGACGGTGCCGATCTCCTCGGAGACCGTCAGCGACTTCGTGGCGGCCTCGGCCAGGTCCATCAGCCGGCCCGCGTCCGTGAAGACGTTCTGGCTCTTCAGCGTGCGGATCATCGAGTTCATGTACATGTGCTGGGCCCGGGCCCGCAGCGGGTCGCTGCCCCAGGCGTGCCGGGTGCGCAGCCACTGCAGCGCCTGCTCGCCCTGGACCTTCTTCCGGCCGGCGGTCATCTTCAGGCCGGAGCCGCCGGGCACGCCGGGCAGCGGGCGGTCCCACACGTTCTGGTTCACGCACACCTCGACCCCGCCGATGGCGTCCGCCATCGAGACCACGCCCGCGAAGTCGATCGTCATCCAGTGGTCGATGTAGACCCCAGTGAGGTTCTCCCAGGCGGCCAGGGTGCAGCCGGCGCCGCCGCGGGCCAGCGACGTGTTGATGATGTCGTTGGTCGCCGGGAACTGCTTCCCGGTGTCGGGGTCCTTGCAGGCCGGGATGTCGACCCGGGTGTCCCGGGGGATGCTCACCACCGCGGCGCTCTTGCGGTCGGCGGCCAGGTGGATCAGCATCTGCACGTCGGCCAGCGGCGGGTTGTCGCGGTGGTCCTTGCCGCCGCCCAGCGCCACGTTGGCGTCGGAGGCGCGGCTGTCGGAGCCGAGCAGCAGGATGTTCAGGGGCGTCTGTCCGGCCGCGTTCGGCTCGGCCTTGTGCGCCTTGGAGTCGCCGCTGCTGCGCTCGCCCTTGTCGATGTTGCCGTTCAGGTGCTGGTAGTAGAGGTATCCGGCGCCGGCCGTGCCGAGTATCAGCACCGCGAGGGTCGTCGCGGACCACCTCAGCGCCCGGTGCCGGCGCCCGCCGGCGCGCCGCCGCCCGGAGCGTCTGCCGTCGCCGCCCCCGTGGCCGCCCGAGCCGCCCTGCCCGCCGGTGCCGCCCTCTTCACGTCCGCCGCGTCCGGCTCGCCGGCCGCGGGCGTGCCGGACCGTGTCGGGTCGCGTTCCCTCCCCGCGCACACTGCTCTGCGTCATGCCTCTCCCACCCTCGGGCCCGCGAACGTGCTCCCGCACGCGACCTGTTCGCACAGTTGGACGTACGAAGCGGCGCGTTGGCTGTACGACGCCCGGTGGTTTGTTCGCGGTTGGACCGGTTGACCGATGGACTGTCGTACTGTCAGACGGTCGTGGGGCCCCTCAGGTCACTTCGCGCACTCGACCTTGTCCGCCGTGGACTTCTGGAGGTCCTCCGGTGCCTTCGCGGAGGTGGCGTCGAGCTTGACTCCGGCGCCCTTGAAGTCCTTGCCGAGGGTGAGGGTCATGGTGGGCAGGCCCTGGGAGTTGGTGACGCTCTCGCCGGGTTTCATGGCGGCGCCGGACAGGCCGAGGATCTCGGCGAGGGCGCGGGCCTGGTCGGCCTGGTCGGGGGCGTACTCCAGGGTGGTCCTGGCGAGTTCGGCGGGGGCGTTGCCCGCGTTCTCGGATTTGGTGACGCCCGCCTCGTTCTGGAGGTAGGTCAGCTCCCGCCCCGCGCTGCCGGACGAGGCGCCGCCGTTGAGGAGGCGGACGCGGATCTCGCCGGGCTCGGACTTCTCGCCCTCCAGGCGGGCGGCGACCGCGGCGTCCTCCTTCTTCTGCTTCTCCTTCTCCTTCTTCTTGACCTCGGTGAAGGAGACGTCGTTCTTGACCATGTCGAAGACCTGCTGGGCGGGCCCGTCCTTGAGGACGACGGTCACCGGGGTCTTCTCGGCCGGGTTGTCCTTCACCGGCACGGTGGCGAAGGTCAGGTTCTTGGTGTTGAGCTTGCCCAGCTCCAGACCGAGGTCCTTCAGCTTGCCGATGCTGTCCAGCTTGGCGTCGACGGTCAGCGCCTCGGTGCCCGCCTCGGCCAGCTTCACCATCTTCGTCGGGCTGGTGAGCGTGTCGTTGGACTTCAGCTTGCGCATCAGCGAGCTGAGGAACTGCTGCTGGATCTCGATGCGGCTCAGGTCGCCGCCGAAGCCGACGGAGTGCCGGGTGCGGACGAAGGCGAGGGCCTGCTCGCCCTCGACGGTGTGCTTGCCCGCGGGCAGGTTCAGGTGCGAGTCCGGGTCGTCGATGTCCTTCGCCAGACAGACCTCGACGCCGCCGACCGCCGAGGTCAGCGTCTTGACCGCGTTGAAGTCGGCCACCATGAAGTTGTCGGGCTTGACGCCGGTCAGCTCGGTGACGGTCCGCATGGTGCAGCTGGGCGTACGGCCGCCCTGGCCGAGGCTGGTGTTGAAGCGGACGCCGGTGGAGCCCGGGATGACCTTGGTACTCCCGTCCTCCTGCGTGGTCGGGCAGTCGGGGACGTCGACGATCAGGTCGCGGGGGATGCTCAGGGCGGTGGCGTTGGAGCGGTCCTTGGAGACGTGCAGCAGGATCGTGGTGTCGGCGTGGCCGGCACTGCCCTTGTCGCCGTAGCCGTCGTTGCCGGAGCCGGTGCGCTTGTCGGTGCCGATCAGCAGGATGTTGATGGCCTGGTCCTTCTGGAAGCCACCGGTGCTCGCGCCGTCGTCGGGGAGGGAGTCGATGTTGTCGTTGAGGTGCTGCAGGTAGAGGTATCCGGCGGTGCCGGCGGCGAGGATGACGAACGCCATCGTCCCGCCGGTCCACAGCAGGATCTTCCTGCCCCGCGACTTCTTCTTCGCCGGCCGCCGGCGACCGCGCCGTCCCGGCGGCGGCTCCTCCGGCGCCGCACGGCGCCTGCGGGGCGCGGGGACCTCGGGGGCGGCCGGTGCCGGCGAGGCCCGGCGGGGGGCCGGGATCGGTGACTGCGGTGCGGAAGGGGGCAGTCGCAGTTCGTAGTCGCCGGTGTCCGGATTGAGCACCCACTGGTCTGCGGGGTCGATGTCCTCCGCCCGCCCACGGCCTTGCGCGTCCACGGTTGTCCGAATCCTCCGTCGGGGCCACGCGGCGCCCTCCCCTCCGGGCGCCCGGTCTCGCTCACGTCAGTTCAGTGCGTGGCCAGGGCAGAACTCCGCGGCCGGGCACACCGGATCGCTCACATTAACCGTCCCGTCGGGCGCGGGGCGACGGCAGTGACGCATTCCACGACCTTTACAACTGGGCAATACGGCGCATTTATCGGACAATTGTCCGCACGTGCATGCCTTCTTGCACCCGGGGTTGCCCCTTCTTGGAGTGCGCTTTACTCGCAGATGTTCTCGTCTGCCGTGTTCCCGCTGAACGTCGGCGCCGGGGAATCGGCGTCATCGGGTTCGCCGGAATGCGCCGTACCGCCCGTCGAGTCCTGCCGGGAAGCCGTGATCGTCACCGGCTCGTCCGTCCGCAGGCGGGTGAACAGCTTCTCGGCGTCGGGCTGCACGAGCTGGTCCCGATTGGCGTCGGCCGCGTACGACTCCCGCGGGACGGTCAGGAATTGCACGCGTTCGGTGGGAATCCCGCGCAGCCCGCGCACCAGGTCGTACAAACCGCGCAGATTCGCCAGGCCCGGGTCCGTGGTGAGGGACGACGTGGCGGCGTCCAGAACGGGATACAGCTTCACCGGATTCAGCAGCACGTCATTGCTCTGCACCTTGTTCACGAGCGCGCCCAGAAAGCGCTGCTGCCGGTCCATCCGGTCGGTGTCGCTGCCGTCGCCGAGCGACTTGCGGGCCCGGACGTACCCGAGCGCCTGCTCCCCGTCGAGCGTCACCCGACCCGCGGGCAGTTTCAGCTTGGCGTCCTTGTCGTCGACCGGTTTCCGCAGGCACACCTCGACACCGTCGAGCGCGTCCACCATCTCCTTGAAGCCCGCGAAGTCGACGACCACGTGGTGGTCGACGCGGATGCCGGTCAGCTTCTCCACCGTACGGATCGAACATGCCGAACCGCCCGCCGCGAAGGCGTAGTTGAACTGCTGGAGCGCCGGTTCGGTGAGGGACCCGTCCGGGCGGTGACAGCCGGGGACGTGCACCATCAGGTCGCGGGGGAGGGAGACGGCGGTGACGCTGTCCCGGCCCGCGGCCAGGTGCAGCAGGATCGTGGTGTCCGACCGCTCGGTCCCGGAATCCCGCCCGTAGCGCGCGTTGCCGTCCCCGGCCCGCGAGTCCGACCCGATCAGCAGTACGTTCTGCGCGCCGCGCACCAGCGCGGTGGGCCGCTCCTTCTCGTACCGGGCGAGTTCGGCCGCGGCCGCCTCGTCCGACGTGATGTTGCCGTTCAGCTTGGCGTACACCGCCCACCCGACGCCCACCGCGCCCCCGGCCAGCACGACGACCACGATCCCGGCGATCCCCAGCCGCCGCCTGCGCCGCCGCCGCTTCAGCCCGGCCCCGCTCGCGGACGCCCCGTCCCCCGGGTCCCCGCGGGAGGCCGCCGTACCCGCGTCATCACCCACGCCTGCCTCCGTCCACACCCACGCGCTGGTACGACCATGCCCCGAGCGGGGGTGGAAGACGGAACGGACGTAGGCCGAACGAGGGGCGCCCCCCGCAGGCTGCGGGCATTCGTGCCGCTCAGGGCGGCACGGGTGGGCGCAGGCGGCACCCCGCCAGCGCCGGGCCGCGCACCCCACCCCGCGCCCACACCGACACCGAGCACGGGTCAGCGCGGGGCTGCGCCCCCACCTCGCGCCGAGACCGACGCCGAGCACAGGCCCGGCACCGGTCAACTCGCCGGCGTCACCTCAACGCCGGTTCACCACCCACCCGGCAGAAACTCACCGCGCCGTCGCCGAAACCCGCTCCGCCTCGATCCGCTGATCCACCACACCCGCCCCTGCCAGCTCCAGGTGCCGGCACAACACCACCGACCCCCCACTCGCCAGCGGCCCGTACAACCCCGCGCTCAGCCCTTCCCACGTGTCGTACGGCAGCCCCGACAGGATCCGCGCCCCCGGCCCCGTGAGCCCCAGCCCCGACGCCTCCGCCCGAGCCCGCTCCACGACCTCCGCCCCGCTGAACTCCCGCCCGGCCACGATCAGCGCCGGTGCCTCCGGGTCCACCGGCACGTACGGCACGAACCGGTCCCCCTGACCCGGCACCTCCACCGCGTAATCGGCGAAGCCCTCCGGCGGCGCCGGCGCGAACCGGCCCCCCAGCGGTCGCAACGCCAGCGCGATCCGCGCGCCCGAGCACGCCCGCGCCGCCTCCAGCGACTCCGGCTCGGGCCCGCTCACGACCACGTCCGCCGCCCCCGGATCGCCCGCCACGTCGGCGACGACACCCACCGAGGCGCACGCCAGCAGCCACACGGCCGTCTGCCAGTGCGCGGGCAGCAGCAGCGCCACCCGGTCGCCGGGTTCGACGGACAGTTCGTCCTGGAGGAGGTTCGCGGTCTTGGCCACCCAATTGGCGAAGGTGGCCACGGACAGTTCGACGCGTTCGCCCGTGGCGTCGTCGTAGAAGGTCACCAGGGGGCGTCCCGGGTCCGCGGCGAGCGCGGAACTCAGCAGGTCGGCAGGGGTGCGGTCGGTCGCGTTCACCCGCGCAAGCGTACGCGGGCCGGGCAACGGGCACCGAGCGGACGGCGTACCGCACCACCACCGGATCGGACCACAACACCCTACGGCCCGTCAGGTCCCAAGTGGACATGTTTGTCTGACCATGTCCAGGATCAGGGGCATGCGCGGATTCCTAGCTTCCTCGACCGGCGTCACGTGCGCGGCGGCCCTCGCCCTCCCGCTCGCCCCGCCCGCGGCAGCCGCCACCTCCTCGGCCCCACCCGCGACGAGTTCGACCGCACGGCCCGGGGCGTACGCCCCCGGCGGCACCCAGTCGCTGCCCCTCGCCCCCCTCGCCCGCGACCGTGCACCCGGCACGGCCGAACAGGGCCTGCGCCGCCGGGACGTACGGCGCTTCTCGCTCGTCGGCGTCGTCTGGGACAGCCCCGCCACCGAACTCCACGGCCGCGTCGAGGTCCGTACCCGGACCGTCGCCACCGGCACCTGGTCCGGCTGGCAGGAACTGGAGACCCACAACGCCGACCACGCCGCCGACCCGGACACGGCGGAGAGCACCTCGGGCCGTGTCCGCGGCGCCACCGCACCCCTGTGGGTGGGCGAGTCCGACGGCGTCGAGGCCCGGGTACGGGCCGAGAACCCGCCCGGCACCACCCGGTCCGCCGCGCCGCTCCCCACCGGCCTGCGCCTCGAACTCGTCGACCCCGGCGGGGACACCCCGCAGGCGACGACCCGTGCGCGGACCCAGGCGGAACCCGCCGTGCTTCCGGCGCTTCCCGCACGTTCCGCAGTTCCCGCAGGTTCCGCACGGCAGAAGGCCGAGCCGCATGTCGGTCCCCGCCCGAGCATCACCACGCGCCGCGGCTGGGGCGCCGACGAGAAGCTGCGCGAGCAGGGGTACGTGTACACGAAGAAGGTCAAGACGGCCTTCGTGCACCACTCGGCCACCGGCAACAACTACCGCTGCTCCCAGGCGCCGTCCGTCATCCGCGGTATCTACCGCTACCACGTCAACAGCATGGGCTGGCGTGATCTCGGCTACAACTTCCTCGTCGACAAGTGCGGACACATCTACGAGGGCCGGGCCGGAGGCGTGTCCAAGCCGGTGCTGGGCGCCCACACCCTGGGGTTCAACTCCAACAGCATGGGAATCGCCGTGCTCGGCACCTACAGCTCGAAGAAGCCGTCGTCGGCCGCGCTGAAGGCGATCGCCCGGCTCACCGCGTGGAAGGTCGGGCTCTACGGCATGAATCCGCGCGGGAAGACATACCTGAAGTCCGGGGGTGGCAACCTCTACCGAAAGGGCAAGAAAGTACGACTGAACGTCATCTCCGGTCACCGTGACGGCTTCGCCACCAACTGCCCCGGCAAGAAGCTCTACGCCAAGCTCGGCACGGCCCGTTCGAAGGCGGCGAAGTACCAGGGCCGCTGAGCGCGGGAACGGTCTGCATACACTGGCCCGCCGAAAGACAGTTCGGCCGGTCCCGGCAGGAAGCAGAGACGACAGGTGACAGAAGCGATCCTCCTGGTCGGCGGCAAGGGCACGCGGCTGCGCCCGCTCACGGTGAACACGCCCAAGCCCATGGTCCGGGCTGCCGGAGTGCCGTTCCTCACGCACCAGCTGGCGCGGGCCAAGGCGGCCGGCGTCGAGCACATCGTGCTCGCGACGAGCTACCTGGCCGAGGTCTTCGAGCCGTACTTCGGCGACGGCTCGGCGCTGGGCCTGCACCTCGAGTACGTCACGGAGGAGGAGCCGCTCGGCACCGGCGGCGCCATCCGCAACGTGGCGTCCCGGCTGCACTCGGGCCCCGAGGAGCCGGTGCTGATCTTCAACGGCGACATCCTGACGGGCCTGGACATCGGCGCGCTGGTCCGCACCCACGAGACGACGGGCGCGGACGTCTCCCTGCACCTGACCCAGGTGACCGACCCGAGGGCGTACGGCCTGGTCCCCACGGACGACACGGGCAGGGTGCTCGCCTTCCTGGAGAAGCCCCAGACCCCGGAGGAGATCGTCACCGACCAGATCAACGCCGGGGCGTACGTCTTCCGCCGCTCCGTCATCGACACGATCCCGACGGGGCGCCCGGTCTCCGTCGAACGCGAGACCTTCCCCGAGCTGCTCGCCACCGGCGCGCACCTCCAGGGCATGGTCGACTCCACGTACTGGCTGGACCTGGGCACCCCGGCGGCCTTCGTCCGCGGCTCGGCCGACCTGGTCCTGGGCCGTGCCCCGTCCCCGGCCGTGCCGGGCCGTTGCGGCGACCGCCTCGTCCTGCCCACGGCACAGGTCGCTCCCGATGCCAAGCTGTCCGGCGGCACGGTGGTCGGCGAGGGCGCCTTCGTGGCGGAGGGTGCGCGCGTCTTCGGCAGCACGATCCTGCCGGGCGCCGTCATCGAGCCGGGGGCCGTCATCACCGACTCCCTCATCGGCACCCGGGCCCGCGTCGGCACCCGCTCGGTCCTCGCCGACACGGTCATCGGCGACGGCGCGGTCATCGGCGCCGACAACGAACTCCGCTCCGGCGCCCGAATCTGGTGCAACGCCCACATCCCCCCGGCATCCCTACGCTTCTCCCCGGACGCCTCGTAGCAGCACGCCGCCGCCGCTGCGGGCAGGCGCCAGCCGCCGTAGCTGCGGGCAGTCGTGCCTCCCCCAGTGCCTGAACGGCCTGGGAGGTACCCCCAGGCGGCACGGGTGGGCGCAGCGGCACTCCGCAACGCCGGGCTGCGCGCCCCGCCCCCCACGCACCCCGAGCGGAGGTGAACCCCGGACCACCTACAGCCGCTCAATCCCCCGCGGAGCCATCCGCGGCGCCCGCCTCCCCGGCACCCGCCCACTCAACAGCACCAGCCGAGCCGCCCGATGCCGCTGACCCGCGTACGGCTCGAGCAACCGCAGCATCTCCGCGTCATCCGCATACCGGTCCCCACCCAGCGCGAACCCCACGATCCCCGGCAGATGCAGGTCGCCCACCGTCACCGCGTCCGGCGCCCCATGACTGCGCTGCACGGTCTCCGCCGACGTCCACGGCCCGATCCCGGAGACCAGCTCCAGGCGCTCCCGCGCGGCCGCCGGCTCCATCCCCGCCGCCTCCTCCAGCCGCGCGGCGACCCGCACGGCCCGCAGGATCGTCGACGCCCGCTTGTTGTCCACCCCGGCCAGATGCCACTCCCAGGACGGGATCAGCGCCCACGTCCGCGCCGACGGCATCACGCACATCCGCCCGGGCGCGGGCCCCGGCGCCGGCTCCCCGAACTTCCGTACCAGCAGCCGCCACGCCTGGTACGCCTCCAGCGTCGTGACCTTCTGCTCCAGGACCGACGGGATCAACGACTCCAGCACCAGCCCGGTCCGCACCAGCCGCAGCCCCGGACGCCGGTGCGCGGTCAACGCCAGCAGCCGGTGCCGCGGCACGAACGCCGCCGGCTCGTCCTCGGCGCCCAGCATCCGCGGCAACTGCTCCAGCAGCCACTCGGCCCCCGGCCCCCAGGCCTCGCCCCGCAGCTCACCGCCGCGCGCGGTGACCCGCAGCGTGCCCGGCCCGGCGGGCGTCCGGCTGGCCCGCCACACCGACCCGTCCGGCATCGTCCGGAACGTCGGATCGCCCGGCCCCCGCCGCAGCGGACCGAGCACCAGCCCCAGGTCCAGTGGCCCGTCCGGCACCCACACCCGCACCCGGCCCGGCGCGAGCGCCTGCCGGGGTACGGCGGCGGAGGGCACGACGGTCTCGCCGCCGCGCACCGTGGCGCGCGTGGGGCGGGGAGCGAAGCGTCCTGCCACGGGAGAGGTCCTTGAGAGGAGGGGTGGGCCTCTACGAGGGTAGAGGCTTGGAGGGACGCCTCACCGCACCTCGATGAACGCCCCCGCGTCCCGCTCCGCCCGGGCCTTCGGCTCCTCGGCCGGATGCCCGACCGCCACCGCCCCCATCGGGTCCCAGTCGCCCGGCAGCCCCAGCACCTCCCGCACGACGTCCCGGCAGAACATCGTCGAGGACACCCACGCGGAACCCAGCCGTTCCCCGGCGAGCGCGACCAGCAGGTTCTGCACGCCCGCGCCGGTGGCGACCACGAACATCTCCCGCTCGGCCCCGTCGCGCCGCGCGTCCCCGTAGGTGTGCGAGCCGTCCATGACCAGGCAGGGGACGACCAGGTAGGGCGCGTTGCGCAGGACGTCGCCGCGCCGCACGCGCTTGGCGATGGACTCCTCGCTCTTGCCGTCGCGCCGCAGGTCCGCGATCCAGGCGTCCCGCATCGCGTCGAGGAGCCGGGTGCGGGAGTCCTCGGACTCCAGCAGCACGAACCGCCACGGCGTGGTGTGGTGCGGCGCCGGCGCGGTCACCGCCGCGGCCACCGCCCGGCGCACGGCGTCGGGGTCGACCGGCTCGTCCGTGAAGGCCCGTACCGTACGCCGCTGCGTGACCGCCTGCCGTACCGCCTCCGAGGTGCCGAGGCGGAACATGTCGTCGCGCGCGACGCGCACCATCGCCCGCGCGCCCTCGCCGTCGTCCTCGGCGACCACCTGCGGCAGCCCGCGCACCACGGCGACGGGCAGGCCCGCGGCCTTGCCCTTGACCAGGTCGCCCGCGGCGGCCAGCTCGTCGGCGGTGGCGACGACGGTGGCGCCGAGCGGGTTGCCGTGCGCGTCCGTGCCGCCGCGCAGGTCGTCGAGGACGCGGACGCCGGCGGCGCCGATCGCCACGTCCGTGAGCCCGGCCCGCCAGGGCCGCCCGAAGGTGTCGGTGACGATGACGCCGACATTCACGCCCAGCGTGTCGCGGAGCCCCTCGCGGATGCCGCGCGCGGAGGCGTCGGGGTCCTCGGGGAGCAGCAGTACGGTCCCGGGCGGGGTGTTGGAGGCGTCGACGCCGGCCGCCGCCATGACCAGGCCCTGACGGTTCTCGACGATGCGCAGCGGGCCGCGCCGGGCCACCACCCGTACGGTCTCCGCGTCGATCGCGGCCTCCCGGTCGGCGGCCTCCACGACCCGGCCCTCGGCCTTGGAGACGATCTTGGACGTGACGAGCAGCACGTCCCCGTCGGCCAGGGCGGGCTCGGTGGCCGCGATCAGCTTGGCCAGGTCGTCGCCGGGGCGCACCTCGGGCAGGCCGGGCAGGGCCCACACCCGGTAGCCGTCCCCGCGGCCGGGGGCGCCGTCGCGTGTCGCGTCGCTCATGCCTCCCGCACCTCCTCGGCCAGTGTCAGCGCCTCGCGGGCCATCTGCGCCGTCGCGTCGAGGTCGGTCATCATCAGCGGCACGGCGCGGCAGAGGATGCCGGCCGCCCGCACCCGGGTGACGGCGTCCGCGTCGACCGTGTCGACCAGCCAGCCGTCGAGCAGGCCCGAGCCGTAGTGCTCGGCGACCGCGGCGGCCGTGGACTCCACGCCGACCGCGGCGAGCACCTTGTCGGCCATCCCGCGCACGGGCGCGTCCCCGACGATGGGGGACAGGCCCACCACCGGTACCCCGGCGTCGGCGATCGCCTCCCTTATGCCGGGCACGGCGAGGATCGTGCCGACGGAGACGACCGGGTTGGAGGGCGGGAAGAGGATCACGTCCGCCTCGGCGATGGCCTCCAGGACGCCGGGCGCCGGCTTGGCCTGCTCCGCGCCGACCGGCACGACCGCCTCGGCGGGGACGGATGCGCGCAGGCGCACCCAGTACTCCTGGAAGTGGACCGCCTTGCGCTCCCCGTCCAGCTCGACCGCCACGTGCGTCTCCACGCGGTCGTCGGTCATCGGGATCAGCCGCACACCGGGCTTCCAGCGGTCGCACAGCGCCTCGGTCACCGCGCTGAGCGGAAAGCCCGCGGTGATCATCTGTGTCCGCACGATGTGCGTGGCGAAGTCGCGGTCACCGAGACCGAACCACTCGGGGCCGACGCCGTACGCCGCCAGTTCCTCCTTGAGGTGGAAGGTCTCGTCGGCCCTTCCCCAGCCCTGCTCCTCGTTGATGCCGCCGCCGAGCGTGTACATCACCGTGTCGAGGTCCGGGCAGACCTTCAGCCCGAAGAGGTGGATGTCGTCCCCGGTGTTGCCGATGACCGTGATGTCCGCGTCCGGCGCGGCCTGCTTGAGACCACGCAGGAACCGGGCACCACCGATGCCGCCTGCCAGAACCACAATGCGCATTGAACCAGTGTGTCAGCCGCCAGGCCGACTCGTTGAGGGGTGGTGGTCGGGTGACGGGTGGGACGGTCTTGCAGGCGGGTACGACAGTGCGTCAGCCAGTTGTCACCGTGCCGGTGCGGCGTCGGCCTCGGCGTCCTCGGGCGCGGCGGCGGCCGAGCACTGCGGGGCGTGCATGGGCATCTCGGTCAGGCCCGGGTAGTAGACGTGCAGGCTGACCGCCGGCTCCAGCGCGTCGTTGACCACCTCGTGCACGTACCCCGGCGCGAACACGCGCTGCGTACCTTCGCCCAACGCGTGCGTGCCGCGCGCCGTGTGCTCGGTGAGGGTGCCCTCCAGGACCGTCCACACGCCGGAGGAGTGGCCGTGGTCGTGGCGTCCG
The DNA here is from genome assembly GCF_055575415.1 of Streptomyces sp. NPDC034099. Classification (NCBI taxonomy): domain Bacteria; kingdom Bacillati; phylum Actinomycetota; class Actinomycetes; order Kitasatosporales; family Streptomycetaceae; genus Streptomyces; species Streptomyces sp. NPDC034099. Next base: position 193,099 of record NZ_JBVISR010000015.1, read on the forward strand.
CTGCCCTGTCCCGGCACCCAGGACAGCAGCCAGACCTCGTACCCGGGCCCGGTGCGCAGCCGGTGGTACCAGCGTGTCGTCGCGTCGTACCGGACGAGGTGCTCCCACGCGGAGCGGTCGGCGGCGAGGGAGCGGACGAGACCGGCGAACTCGGCGACGGTGGCCGGGTGCTCGCGCGGGGCCTGGAGCAGGTGGGGGACTTCGAGGATGTCGCCGGCGATCTGGAGGTCGCTGTCGCTGTTCATGGGTGCGGTGGTTCCTCGGCGGAAGAGTGCGGGGAGCGGAGCGAATGACGAAGAGACGCCCTGGTGGGGCGGGAACGCGGCAGTCGAGTCGCGTGGACTCGGGGACAGCCGGAGCGCGGTTGGCTCAACAGCTGGAACAGCGGCAACAGCTACAGCGAGCGCGGGCAGCACCGTGGGACCCGGCGGTGCGGGTCGAGGTGAGCGCCAAGTTCGCGAGCATGCCCTCAAGGACAGCGGCTCACACCAGCACTGTCAACTCGATGCCCGTTATGTGGGACATGTTTCACCTCATCCGGTTGATCGCGCTGGTGAAAGGTTTGCTCAGACGACTTCCGGGACACATGGCGCACAAGCCGGGTGCACAACCCTCGTTGCGATCCCGTGATCCGAATGTGATCAGGTTCGCTTCGGCGCGTGTATCGGAACGGGATCGAACGCCGGGGCGTCCTTCCTGGTGCAGGTGTGGATCGGGACGGGTGTCCTTCGGGCCTCTTTGGTATGTCAAGGTTTATGGCGATTTGAACACTTACTGCATGGCCTTGGTTCCGCAGAGTGAATAAGGGGCCCAATAGCAGATCTCGGCTTGACTCGCCCGGAGCAGCACACTTGTAATTTCACTCGTGTCGTTCAGCCGGAATCGGTAACGGCTAGATCACGGGGACGCGAAAGACAGACGAGGGGCGCACATGACCGAGCTGGTGCAGCAACTGCTGGTCGACGACGCGGACGAGGAACTCGGCTGGCAGGAGCGCGCACTGTGCGCCCAGACCGACCCCGAGTCCTTCTTCCCCGAGAAGGGCGGCTCCACCCGCGAGGCCAAGAAGGTCTGCCTCGCCTGTGAGGTCCGCTCCGAATGCCTCGAGTACGCCCTTGCCAACGACGAGCGCTTCGGCATCTGGGGCGGCCTGTCCGAGAGGGAGCGCCGCCGGCTGAAGAAGGCGGCGGTCTGACGGTCGTGGCCTGACGCGGCGGCAGAAACGGTCCGAACAGCGGGAACGGCCCGTCGCCGGTGGGTTGTCCACAGGCGGCGGGCCGCCCCTGTGTCCAGCCGATAGTGTGGGCGCTCGTCCGAGACGCCCCGCCGTTCCCACAGGCACGGGCGTCCACCGCAGTCCACCGAACCGGGGCCCGTACCTCGATGTCCGTGCAGAGTCACACGGCAGCCCACGACCTCGCTGCCACACCTGAGTTCCCGCGTCACGTGGTGACCGCGGTTCTCGTCGCCCACGACGGAGCCCGCTGGCTGCCCGACGCGCTCGCCGGGCTGCTCGGCCAGGAGCGCCCCGTCCAGTACGCCGTGGCCGCCGACACCGGCAGCGCCGACGAGTCCTCCCGGCTCATCGCCGACGCCCTCGGCGACGACCGCGTGCTCCACCTCGCCCGGCGCACCGGCTTCGGCCAGGCCGTCGAGGAGGCCGCCCGCACCGCCCCCGTGCTCACCCCCGAGGACCTGCCGTACCTGAGGCGGCCCAGCGGCTGGGACCCCGTCACCCGCACCTGGCGCGACGACGCATACGACCTGCCGGATCTCCCCCACGGAGAACCGGTCCACTGGCTGTGGCTGCTGCACGACGACTGCGCGCCCGAACCCGAGGCCCTCGCCCAGCTGCTGCGCGTCGTGGACACCGAGTACGAACTCGGCCGCGACGACGTCGCCGTCGTGGGGCCCAAACTCCGCGGCTGGTACGACCGCCGGCAGCTGCTCGAGGTCGGCGTCTCCATCGCCAACTCCGGCCGCCGCTGGACCGGCCTGGACCGCCGCGAGCAGGACCAGGGCCAGCACGACCACGTCAGGACCGTGCTGTCGGTGTCCACCGCCGGCATGCTGATCCGGCGCGACGTCTTCGAGCGGCTCGGCGGATTCGACCGCCGGCTGCCCCTGATGCGCGACGACGTCGACCTGTGCTGGCGCGCCCACGCCGCCGGACTGCGTGTCCTCGTCGCCCCCGAGGCGGTCGTCCGCCACGCCGAGGCGGCCTCGCGCGAACGCCGCGCCGTCGACTGCGCGGGCCGCACCACGGCCTCACCGCACAAGGTGGACAAGGCCGGCGCCGTCCACACCCTCCTCGTCAACGTCCGCACCGCCGCCCTGCCCTGGGTGCTGCTGCGCATCGTCCTCGGCACGCTGCTGCGGACCGTCGCCTACCTCGTCGGCAAGGTCCCCGGGCAGGCCCTCGACGAGATCCGGGGCCTGCTGGGCGTCCTGCTGCGCCCCGAGCGGATCATCGCGGGCCGGCGCGAACGCGGCCGCCCGCAGGTCGAGAAGGACGAACTGCGGCCCCTGTTCCCGCCCCCCGGCGCGACTGTCCGCGCCACCGTCGAGCAGGTCGCGGGCGACCTCTTCGGCAGCTCCGACACCGAGGCCGCCGCGGGCGCCGGACGGCACGGCAGCGCCATCGAGTCCGGACCGGGCGGCGACGACGCCGACTTCCTGGAGATCGAGCAGTTCGCCCGCCTCAAGCGCATCGCCCGCAAACCAGGACCGGTGCTCTTCCTGGTGCTGCTGCTCGTCTCCCTGGCCGCCTGCCGCGCGCTCCTCGGCGGCGGTGCCCTGTCCGGCGGCGCGCTGCTGCCCGCACCGGCCGGCGCGGGCGAGCTGTGGTCGCGGTACATGGACGCCTGGCACACCGTCGGCACCGGCGGCACCGCCTCCGCGCCGCCCTACCTCGCGTTCGTCGCCACGCTCGCCTCCGTGCTGCTCGGCTCGACCGGACTCGCCGTCACCCTGCTGCTGGTCTGCTCGGTGCCCCTGGCCGGTGCCACCGCGTACTTCGCCTCCCGGCCGCTGGTCCCGTCCCGGCTGCTGCGCGCCTGGGCCGCCGTCGCCTACGCCTTCCTGCCCGCCGCCACCGGCGCGCTCGCTGGTGGCCGCATCGGCACCGCCGTCCTCGCCGTGCTGCTGCCGCTCGTCGCGCGCGCGGGTGTCGCGGCGGCCGGTCTGACGAGCTCCTCCGGCGTCCGCGGCAGCTGGCGCGCCACCTGGGCGTACGCCCTGCTGCTGACCATCACCACCGCCTTCACGCCCGTCGTGTGGCCCGTCGCGCTGGTCCTCGGCGTCGGCGTCCTCGTCCTGCGCCGCGGCGAGATCACGGCGTACGGGCCGCGCTTCCTCGCCCAGCTCGGCACTCCGCTGCTGCTGCTCGCGCCCTGGTCGCTGTCGCTGCTGCCGTTCGGCTTCTTCGACGAGGCCGGGCTCGAGTACGGCGCCTCGGCCGCCTCCGCGCTCGATCTGCTCGGCGCCAGCCCCGGCGGCCCCGGCACGGTGGGCGGGCTGTTCCTCGTCGGCGTCTTGCTGGCCGCGCTGGCCGCCCTGCTGCGCTCCGAGCGGCAGTTGGGCATCCGGACGGCCTGGGCCGTCGCCCTGGTCGCCCTCGTCTTCTCGGTCCTGGCCAACCGCTCCGCCTGGGCCGGACCCGCCACCCTCGTCTACGGCATCGCCCTGCTGTCCGCCGCGACGCTCGGCGCCGACGGGGCGCGCTTCCGGGTGGCCGAGCAGAGCTTCGGCTGGCGCCAGCCCGTCGCCGCCCTGATCGCCCTCGCCTCCGCCCTCGGCCCGCTGATCGCCGCCGCCGGCTGGATGATCGGCGGCGCCGACGGCCCCGTTGAGCGACGCGACCCCGTCCAGGTGCCCGCGTTCGTCGCCGAGGAGAGCCACACCCGCGACCAGGCCCGCACCCTCGTCCTCGACAGCGACTCCGCCGCGCACGTGGGCTACATGCTGGTCCGCGGCTCCGGCGCCCGCCTCGGCGACGGCGAACTGGCCTCCGGGGACGGCGGGAACAGCACCCTCGACAAGGTCGTCGCCAACCTCGTGGCCGGCTCCGGCGCCGACCAGGCCGACCAGCTCGGCGGCTTCGCCGTGCGCTACGTGCTCGTGCACAAGGGCGCACCCCGCGAGGTCACCCGCGTCCTGGACGCCACGCCCGGACTGAGCAGGCTCAGCCAGCAGGACGGCAGTGGACTGTGGCGGGTGGACCAGGAGGTCGCGCGCGCGACCATCGTGTCCGGCACCAAGTCCGGTGCCGGGACGTCCGGTGGCGGCGAGCCCGAGCCCGTGGCGGCCGGTCCGGTAGAGATCCACACCGACATCAAGGCGGGCTCCGACGGCCGTGTGCTGCGCCTCGCCGACACCGCCGCCGAGGGCTGGACCGCCACCCTGGACGGCAAACCGCTCACCCGCACCACGGTCGACGGCTGGGCCCAGGGCTTCCGACTCCCCGCCTCCGGCGGCCGCCTGGACGTCACCTATGACGACCCGTTCACGCACACGGCCTGGCTGTGGGCCCAAGGACTCCTCGGCCTGGTCCTGGTCGTCCTCGCCCTGCCCGGCAGGCGCCGCGACGTCGACGACGACCTGCCCGACGAGCCGCTCGTCCCCGCCCAGCCCGTCGAGGGCGAAGGACGCCGGGCGCGGCGACTGCGGGCCCAGGCCGAAGCCGAGGCGGCGGCCGGTGAACCGGGTCCCGAGGCGGCGGGAGACGCCGCCGAGATGCCCGAGCCGCCCGCGGAGGCACCCGCGCCGGTCCCGCAGCAGCCCGCGTACGGGGAGTGGGACGCGACGGGGTACACCGGCGCCGACTACGGCTCCTACGGCGGCGGCTACGGCGACCAGTACCAGGGCGCCCAGCAGTACGACCAGGGCGCGTACGGGCAGCAGCCGTACCAGGCGGCGGACCCGTACCAGCCGGACGCCTACCAGGGCGGGCACGACGGCCAGGGCGCGCAGTACGGGGCGGGCCAGTACGACCCCTACGCCTACGGCGGGCCGACGCAGACTCAGGAGGGCGGCTACGACCCCGCCTTCGACCAGGCGTACGGCCAGGGCGGATACGACGCGCCGTATGACCCTTCCCAGCCCCAGCAGCCCCAGCAGCCCCACGGCACGGGCAGTGAGCGTCCCGACGGGAGCCAGCAGTGAAGCGCACGACCCTGTCCCTGATCGCCTGTGCGACGGCGCTCGCCGCCGTCACCGGTTTCGCGGCCGTGTCCGCCCCGGAAGACTCGGGCACGGACACCGCGGCACCGGCCGCCCGGCTGCCCGTGGAGCGCACCAGCCTGCTGTGCCCGGCGCCCAGCACCTCCGACCTCGCCGAGACCGCGTACACGTCCTTCACGCCCGTCACGAAGGGCGCGGACGAGAAGGGCGGCGCGACGCTCACGACGGCGGAGCCGGCCGACGCCACCGAGGACGGCAAGTCCGACGAGAAGGGCGAGAAGGGCGAGAAGGGCGAAAAGCCGGTCCTCCAGCCCGAGGCACCCGGCACACCCGTCGCCGGGAAGACCACCGGCGCCGACACCCCCGCGCTGATCGGCACCGCCGAGGGCGGCCACGCGCCGGGCTGGACGGTCCAGCAGACCACGGAGGTCGCCGCCGGGACGGGCCGTGGCCTGCAGGGCGTCAACTGCGGTGCCCCGGACACGGAGTTCTGGTTCCCGGGCGCCGCCACGACGACCGGCCGCACGGACTACGTGCACCTGACGAACCCCGACGACTCGGCGGCCGTCGTGGACGTCGAGCTGTACGGCAAGGACGGTGCCCTGAAGACCACGGTGGGGGAGGGGGTCACGGTGCCGCCGCACAGCAGTGAGTCCATCCTGCTGTCCACGCTGAGCGAGGTGAAGCAGACCGACCTGACCGTGCACGTCGGCGTGCGCAGCGGACGGGTCGGCGCCGCGGTGCAGGCCCTGGACGACAAGACCGGCGGCGACTGGCTGACCGCGGCCGCCGACCCGGCGAGCGACCTCGTGCTGCCGGGCATTCCGAAGGACGCCACCGCCGTACGCCTGGTGCTGTTCACGCCCGGCGGCACCGACGCCGACCTGAAGGTGCGGCTCGCCTCGCCGTCCGGGCTGATCACGCCCGCCGGTCATGAGACGGTGCACGTCAAGGCCGGTATGACGACCGGCGTCGACCTCGGCGAGGTCACCCGCGGCGAGGCGGGTTCGCTGGTGCTGACCCCGACGGACCGGGCCGTGCCGGTCGTGGCCGCGGTCCGGGTCGTGCGGGGCAAGGGCGACGAGCAGGAGTCGGCGTTCATCCCGGCCTCCGACCCGGTCGGGGCGCGCGCGACCGTCGCGGACAACCGCGCCAAGAGCACGACCCTGGCCCTGTCCGCGCCCGGCGAGGCCACGCAGGTCAAGGTCACGGCGTCGGCGGGCACCGAGGGCGGCACGCCGGCGACCAAGACGTACACGATCAAGGCCGGCACCACCCAGAACGTCGAGGCACCGGTCCCCACTGGACTCAAGGGCTCCTACGCGCTGACCGTCGAGACCGTCTCGGGCGGCCCGGTCCACGCGTCCCGCACCCTGACGGGTTCGGACGACGACGTGGCGGCCTTCACCGTCCAGACCCTCCCCGACGACCGGGGCACGGTCTCGGTGCCGAACGCGGACGAGGACCTGTCGGTACTGCAGAAGTAGCGGCGGGGGCGGCCGGGCCCCCGCCGCTCAGTCCTCCCCGTACCGGGGGTCCACCGTCTCCGGCGTCAGCCCCAGCAGCTCCGCGACCTGCTCGACGACGACCTCGTGCACCAGCAGCGCGCGCTCGTCCCGCCCCTTGGTCCGGATCTCCACCGGCCGCCGGTACACCACGACCCGCCCCCGCCGCCCGTCCCGGGAGGGCACCGTGCCCCCGAGCGGGACCGCCTCGTCGTGCCACGCCTCCCCGGCCGCGGGCGGGCGTGGCACGTCGAGGACGAGGAAGTCGATGTCGGCGAGCTGCGGCCACCGCCGCTCCAGGCGCTCCACGGAGTCCTGCACGAGGTCTGCGAACACCTCGCCACGGCTCGCGGCGAGCGGCACCTGCGGGGGCGCGACCGGGCCGCGCATGCCCCGACCGTGGCGATCACGACGGCGGGGTCCTGGGCGGCCGGCCTCACGGGGCGTCACGGGGTTGTCCATCACTGGTGAAGGGTAGTCCCCGCCGAGGCGGCGTGCCCGACCGCGCGCGCACCGCGGGCGGCGTGGCGGCGGCCCGCTCCGCTTGTCGCCGGATGACCATTCCAGCCAAGGTTGGGCTCGATTCCGTATCTCTCCGCGACCGCGGAACTCACGGCAAATGTCGTTGTTTGTATCAGGTCGTGACCGCCCGGCGCGTCGCGCGGGACCGACGAGTCGGGCGTCCGCGCAGGTCAAAGGGGGCCGTTCCGGAGGGTCCGCAGGTCGTTTCACGCCACGACACGGGGGTGTGACCTGGTGGAGAGTCGTCGCGGCCCGCTCAAGAGTGCGGTACCGTCCAACATCGTGAGCCCTGTACGTCGCTGTTCGCGCACCGCCTGCGGCCGTCCCGCCGTCGCGACGCTGACGTACGTCTACGCCGACTCGACCGCGGTCCTCGGCCCGCTCGCCACCTACGCCGAACCCCACTGCTACGACCTGTGCGCCGAGCACTCCGAGCGCCTCACCGCCCCCCGCGGCTGGGAGGTCGTCCGCCTGCTCGACGGATCCGCCCCGGCCCGCCCCAGCGGCGACGACCTGGAGGCGCTCGCCAACGCGGTCCGCGAGGCGGCCCGGCCCCAGGAGCGGGCGGCCGAGGCGGGGGGCGCGCGGACGGCCGACCCGATGGAGGTCGCGCGCCGAGGTCATCTGCGCGTGCTGCGCTCGCCGGACAACTGAGCCCCGCCCGACGGGTTCTCGCCTTTCACTCGCCGTGTCCCCGGTCACATCCGTTGCTGCACACCCATTGACGCCTCGTTGTCGCGGACACGACCATTCCGGAAGCCGCGAGACATCGCTTTCGCATGGCGGAATCCGGGGAGGCGTGCGTGTACGTGCAGGAACTGGAACCCGTCGCCGGTTCGCTCGGCCTGTCGGCCCTGGTGGCGGCCGCGCCACTGGTGATCGTCCTGGTCCTGCTGGGCGGCGTCCGCATGAAGGCCCACCTGGCGGGCCTCATCGGTCTCCTGGCCGCCGTACTGGTCGCCTGGCTCACCTACGGCATGCCGCTGGACCAGACGGCCTCCAGCGCCGTCCAGGGAGCGGTTTTCGGCCTCTTCCCCATCCTGTGGATCGTCGTGAACGCCCTGTGGGTCTACCGGATGACGGTCCGCACCCGGCACTTCGACATCCTGCGCCGCTCCTTCGGCCGGCTGTCCGACGACCCCCGCATCCAGGCCCTCGTCGTCGCCTTCTGCTTCGGCGCCCTGCTGGAGGCCCTCGCCGGGTTCGGGGCGCCCGTCGCGATCTGCTCGGTCATGCTCGTCGCCCTCGGCTTCGACCCCGTGCGCGCCGCCGTCGTCTCGCTGGTCGCCAACACCGCGCCGGTCGCCTTCGGCGCGATGGGCACCCCGGTGGTGACACTGGCTCAGGTCACCGGGCTGCCTCTGGACAACGTCGCCTCCGTCGTGGGCCGCCAGACCCCGCTGCTGGCCCTCGTCGTACCGCTGCTCCTCGTCGCCCTGGTGGACGGGCGGCGCGGCCTGCGCGAGACCTGGATCCCCGCGCTGGCCTGCGGGGTCGCCTTCGCCGTCGCCCAGTTCGTCGCCTCCAACTACGTCTCCGCCCAGCTCGCCGACATCGCCGCCGCCCTGATCGGCGCCGCCGCCCTGGTCGCCGTACCGCACTCCCGCAGGCCCGCCGCCGAGCCCGTACGGGCGTCCGTACTGACCGGCGTACGCAGCGAGGAACTGGACGAGCGGGACCCCGCCCGGGAGGTGGTGCGCGCCTACGCGCCCTACGCGCTGATCGTCGCCGTCTTCTCCGTGGCGCAGATCCCCGCGGTCAAGGACTGGCTGGCGAAGGCCACGCAGACCTACGACTGGCCGTTCCTCGACGTGGTCGACCCCGAGGGCAAGCCGGTCGGCGGCAACGTCTTCTCCTGGCCGATCGTCTCCACCGGCGGCACGCTCGTGCTGTTCGCCGGACTGGCCACGGCCGTCGTCCTCGGCGTGCACGCGCGTGTGGCGGTCAAGGAGTGGCTCGCGACCGTGCACGAACTGCGCTTCGCGATCCTCACCGTCACCTCGGTCCTCGCCCTCGCCTACGTCATGAACCTCTCCGGTCAGGCCGCCACCATCGGTCACTTCGTCGCCGCGGCGGGCGCCGGACTCGCCTTCCTCTCCCCGGTGCTCGGCTGGTTCGGCGTCGCCGTCTCCGGCTCCGACACCTCGGCCAACGCGCTCTTCGGCGCCCTCCAGGTGACCGCCGCGCGGGAGTCCGGCCTCTCGCCCGAACTGCTGGCCGCCGCCAACAGCTCCGGCGGCGTCCTCGGCAAGATGATCTCCCCGCAGAACCTCACGATCGCCTGCGCCGCCGTCGGACTCGCGGGCCGCGAGGGCGACCTGCTGCGCAAGGTGCTGTCCTGGAGCCTGGGCCTGCTGCTGATCATGTGCCTGATCGTGGTCGGACAGTCCACGGCGGTGCTGGGCTGGATGCTGCCCTGACCTCGGGCAACCGCCCGGGGAGCCCGCCGGACCCCACGGGGTAGTTTGTGGGCTCCGACAGGACTTTCAGGAAGGTTGGCCGTGGCTGCTGATCTGTCGCAGATCGTGAAGGCGTACGACGTGCGCGGTGTCGTCCCGGACCAGTGGGACGAGTCGCTGGCCGAGCTGTTCGGCGCGGCCTTCGTCGAGCTGACCGGCGCGGGCGCCGTCGTGGTCGGCCACGACATGCGGCCCTCGTCCCCGGGTCTGTCCGGCGCCTTCGCGCGCGGGGCGGCGGCCCGTGGCGCCGACGTGACCGAGATCGGCCTGTGCTCCACCGACCAGCTGTACTACGCGTCCGGCGCGCTCGACCTGCCGGGCGCGATGTTCACGGCCTCGCACAACCCCGCGCGGTACAACGGCATCAAGCTGTGCCGCGCGGGCGCCGCCCCGGTCGGCCAGGACACCGGCCTGGCCGAGATCCGCGCCCTGGTGGAGCGCTGGAGCGACTCCGGCGCCCCGGAGCCCGCGTCCCGTCCGGGCACGGTCACCCGGCGCGACACGCTCGCCGACTACGCGGCCCACCTGCGCTCCCTCGTCGACCTCAGCTCCATCCGGCCCCTCAAGGTCGTCGTCGACGCGGGCAACGGCATGGGCGGTCACACCGTCCCCACGGTCTTCGCCGGCCTGCCCCTCGACCTGGTGCCGATGTACTTCGAACTGGACGGCACCTTCCCCCACCACGAGGCCAACCCGCTCGACCCGGCCAACCTCGTCGACCTCCAGCAGCGCGTCCGCGAGGAGGGCGCCGACCTCGGTCTCGCCTTCGACGGCGACGCCGACCGCTGCTTCGTCGTCGACCAGAACGGCGACCCGGTCTCGCCGTCCGCCGTCACCGCCCTCGTGGCCGCCCGCGAACTGGCCCGCAACGGCGGCGAGGGCACGGTCATCCACAACCTGATCACCTCCTGGTCCGTCCCGGAGGTCGTGCGGGAGCACGGCGGCACACCGGCACGCACGCGCGTGGGCCACTCCTTCATCAAGGCCGAGATGGCCAGGACCGGCGCCATCTTCGGCGGCGAGCACTCCGCGCACTACTACTTCCGCGACTTCTGGAACGCCGACACCGGCATGCTGGCCGCCCTCCACGTCCTCGCCGCCCTCGGCGAGCAGGACGGCCCGCTGTCCGCCCTGGTCGCCGCGTACGACCGCTACACCGGCTCCGGCGAGATCAACTCCACCGTCGACGACCAGCGGGCCCGCCTCGCCGCGATCCGGGCCGCGTACGAGGGCCGCGACGACGTCACCGTGGACGAGCTGGACGGCCTCACCGTCACGACGGCCGACTGGTGGTTCAACGTCCGCCCTTCCAACACCGAGCCGTTGCTCCGCCTCAACGCGGAAGCCCGCGACGAGGCCACGATGACCAAGGTGCGGGACGAGGCACTGGCGATCATCCGGGCATAGCCGCCGTCGGGCAGTGGTGCCGCCCTCTCGCCGCCGCTGCGGGCAGTCGTGCCGCTGGGGCGGCCCGGGTGGGCGCAGCGGCACCCCGTAAGCGCCGGGCCGCGCGTCCCTCCCAGCACCAACGCCGGGTTCAACGCCAGGTCACCCGCACGAGTCTCGCCCCGGCGGTACCCTGACCAGCACATCCACACAAGCCCCACCGCCCCCGAAGGGAACCCCCATGCCGCTCGAAGCCGGCCTCCTGGAGATCCTCGCCTGCCCCGCCTGCCACGCCCCCCTCAAGGAGCAGGACGCGGAGCTGATCTGCACCGGCCAGGACTGCGGCCTGGCGTACCCGGTGCGCGACGGCATCCCCGTCCTCCTCGTCGACGAGGCCCGCCGCCCCGAGTAACCGCCGGCCAGGCCACCGGCAACCCGGCGACGACCCCGCGCAATCGAACGAACGCCCCGGCGATCGGAGACCTGCCGCCATGCTCGACGAATCGCTCCTCGACGCCCCGGAGCGCCTCACCGAGGCCGACCGCCGAGGTCTGCTCCGCGGCGCCGCCGAGGCCGGTGCCCGCGTCCGCACCGCCGCCCGGCACGCCGCCGAGGCCGGCGTCGGCAGCCTCAAGCCGGACGGCCGCCCCCGCGCCGTGCTGATCGCAGGGCCCGGCGCCGCCGCCACCCACGCCGCCGACCTCCTCGGCACCCTCGCCGGCGCGGGCAGCCCCGTCACCCGCCTCGCCCCCACCGGCGTGGCCCCCGCCGCGGGCGCCCTGCGCTGGGAACTGCCCGGCTGGGCCGGTTCCGTGGACCTGCTGCTGATCGCCACCCCCGACGGCGCCGAGCCGGGCCTGTCCCTGCTCGCCGAACAGGCCTACCGCCGGGGCTGCACGGTCGTGGCCGTCGCCCCGGCCGGCTCCCCGCTCAACGATGCGGTGAGCACCTCGCGCGGCCTGTTCATCCCGATGGCGACGGCGCCGTACGACCACGACGAGCCCCTCGCCGGTGCCGCCCCCGGCGTCCTGTGGGCGCTGCTCACCCCGCTCCTCGCGCTGCTGGACCGCACCGGCCTGCTCGAGGCGCCGCCCGAGGCCGTCGACAAGGTCGCCGACCGCCTCGACGCCGTCGCCGAACGCTGCGGGCCCGCCATCGTGACCTACAGCAACCCCGCCAAGACGCTGGCGTCCGAGCTGGCCGAGTCCCTCCCCGTCGTCTGGACCGAGGGCACCTCCGCCGGACCCGCCGGCCGCCGCTTCGCCGCCGCCCTGGCCGAACTGTCCGGCACCCCCGCGGTCGTCGCCGAGCTGCCCGAGGCGCTCGCCGCGCACAGCGCCCTGCTCGCCGGCCGGCTCGCCGCCGGAGCCGACCCCGACGACTTCTTCCGCGACCGCGTCGAGGAGCCGGCCGCCCTGCGCGCGCGCGTGGTGCTGCTGCGCGACCGTCCCAGCGGCGGACTCACCGCCGCCCCCAACGCCCGTGACCTGGCCCTCGGCCACGACACGCCGATCAGCGAACTGGAACCGGAAGCGGGCGCTGAGCTGGAGACCCTCGCCGAACTGATCGCCATCACGGATTTCGCCGCCGTTTACCTGGCGCTCGCCTCGGGAGCCTGACCCCGGCGCACCATCCCCACGCACCCGCACGCACCGGCAGAGAGAGCTCATGGACCGCCTCGACAACACCGTCCGCCCCTACGCCTGGGGTTCCACCACCGCGATCCCGACCCTCCTCGGGACCGAGCCGACCGGCGAACCGCAGGCGGAGATGTGGATGGGCGCCCACCCCGGCGCCCCCTCCCGCACGGGCCGGGGCACGCTCGCCGAGGTCGTCGACGCCGACCCCGAAAAGGAACTGGGCGCCGCTTCGGTGGCCAGGTTCGGTCCCCGGCTGCCCTTCCTCCTCAAGCTCCTCGCCGCCGGCGCCCCGCTCTCCCTCCAGGTCCATCCCGACCTCGCCCAGGCCAGGGCCGGTTACGAGGACGAGGAGCGCCGGGGTGTCCCCCTGGACGCCCCGCACCGCAACTACAAGGACGCCAACCACAAGCCCGAACTGATCTGCGCCCTCACCGAGTTCGACGGCCTGTGCGGCTTCCGTGCCCCGGCCGACACGGCCGACCTGCTCGACGGCCTCGGCGTCGCCTCCCTCAAGCCGTACGTCGACCTGCTGCGCGCCCACCCCGAGGACGCCGCCCTGCGCGAGGTCCTCACCGCGGTCCTCACCGCCGACCCCGAGGAGATGTCCCACACGGTCACCGAGGCCGCGGCCGCCTGCGACCGCCTCGGCGGCGTCTACCGGCCGTACGCCGACATCGCCCACCACTACCCGGGCGACCCCGGCGTCCTCGCCGCGATGCTCCTCAACCACGTCCGGCTCCAGCCCGGTGAGGCCCTGTACCTCGGCGCCGGCATCCCGCACGCCTACCTCAACGGCCTGGGCGTCGAGATCATGGCCAACTCCGACAACGTCCTGCGCTGCGGCCTCACCCCCAAGCACGTCGACGTCCCCGAACTCCTGCGCATCGTCCGCTTCGAGGCGGGCGACCCCGGCATCCTGCGCCCGGAGGCGTCCCCCGACGGCGAAGAGGTCTACGACACCCCGATCGACGAGTTCCGCCTGTCCCGCTACGTCCTGCCGGAAGGGTCCGGCGCCCACGACCTCACCCTCCCCGCCCCGCAGATCCTGCTCTGCACGGCGGGCACCGTACGGGCCGGCGAACACGAACTCGCCCCGGGCCGCTCCGTCTTCGTCCCGGCGCACGAAAAGGCCGAAGTGTCCGGAACCGGCACGCTCTTCCGGGCCACCGTGCGCGTCTGACCGGCGCCCGACGGGGCATCCGGCACGTCGGGGCCCACACGGGCTGCAACAATGGCGCACCGCAAAGGAGGGGCAAAGGCCGGTCACCCACCGACCGCGCCCACCGGCGCACGGACGCAGACGAAGCAGATGCAGACGAAGCAGACGCAGACGAAGCGGACGCAGTCGAAACAGACGCAGGCGAAGGGACAACGCGACACATGAGCGCGTCAGGCGGAACCAGGGCGATCGTGGCGGCACTGCTCGCCAACCTCTCGATCGCGGCAGCGAAATTCGTGGCGTTCCTCTTCAGCGGATCGTCGTCGATGCTCGCCGAGTCCGTGCACTCCCTCGCCGACTCCGGCAACCAGGGCCTGCTGCTCCTGGGCGGCAAGCGCGCCCAGCGCCAGGCCACCCCGCAACACCCCTTCGGCTACGGCCGCGAGCGCTACATCTACGCCTTCCTCGTCTCCATCGTGCTCTTCTCGGTCGGCGGCATGTTCGCCGTCTACGAGGGCTACGAGAAGATCAGGCACCCGCACGAACTGGAGCACTGGTACTGGCCGGTGGGCGTCCTGGTCTTCGCGATCATCGCCGAGGGCTTCTCCTTCCGGACCGCCATCAAGGAGTCCAACCCGCTGCGCGGCAAGAAGTCCTGGAAGGAGTTCGTCCGCCACGCCAAGGCGCCGGAGCTGCCGGTCGTCCTCCTGGAGGACCTCGGCGCCCTGGTCGGCCTGATCCTCGCCCTCGGCGGTGTCGGCCTCGCCCTGCTCACCGGCGACGGCGTCTGGGACGGCATCGGCACCCTGTGCATCGGCATCCTGCTCATCCTGATCGCGCTCGTCCTCGCCGTCGAGACCAAGTCCCTGCTGCTCGGCGAGGCCGCGGGCATCGAGGCGGTCCAGCAGATCGAGTCCGCGATCGTCGCCGGTGACACGGTCACCGGCGTCATCCACATGCGCACCCTCCACCTGGGCCCCGAGGAGCTGCTCGTGGCCGCCAAGATCGCCGTCCGCCACGACGGCACGGCCACGGAGATCGCCTCCGCGATCGACGCCGCCGAGTCGCGCATCCGCGAGGCGGTCCCGATCGCCCGCGTCATTTACCTGGAACCGGACATCTACAGCGAGTCCGAGGCCGCCAAGGGCCCCGACCCCGAGGCGACCCCCGGCGGCCCCACCACCTCGCCGGCCGCCCACTGACCGACGGGCCCACCACCGTCATCACCCTGCGTGAACGTCCGGAAGTGTTCGGAGGCGGACTGGGGACGGCGGGCGCCCGCGGTGTAGCTTGGGACGGAGCCAGACGTCGCTGCTGATGGCGGTCGGGCGGTCCAGGACGGACCGGCCGAGGGAGAGAGGGCCTCCGACGGACTGCGCTGCGCGCACGCGGGCATGCCTGTGTCCTCTTCTGGGCACCCCTGTGTCCGCCGCCGCGCAGGTCAGCCGTACCCACCTCGACCCAACCCGAGGAGCAGCCCGTAATGACGACTGTCGACAACCGACAGGACTTCAAGGTCGCCGACCTCTCCCTGGCCGCGTTCGGCCGCAAGGAGATCACTCTCGCCGAGCACGAGATGCCGGGCCTGATGGCGATCCGCAAGGAGTACGCCGAGGCCCAGCCGCTCGCCGGCGCCCGCGTCACCGGCTCCCTGCACATGACCGTGCAGACCGCCGTGCTCATCGAGACCCTGGTCGCCCTCGGCGCCGAGGTCCGCTGGGCCTCCTGCAACATCTTCTCCACCCAGGACCACGCGGCCGCCGCCATCGCCGTCGGCCCGAACGGCACCCCCGAGGACCCGCAGGGCGTCCCGGTCTTCGCCTGGAAGGGCGAGACCCTCGAGGAGTACTGGTGGTGCACGGAGCAGGCGCTGACCTGGCCGAACACCCCCACCGGCGGCCCGAACATGATCCTGGACGACGGCGGTGACGCCACCCTCCTGGTTCACAAGGGCGTCGAGTACGAGAAGGACGGCAAGGTCCCCTCGGTCGACACCGCCGAGTCCGACGAGCACCGCGTCATCCTCGAACTCCTCACCCGCACGGTCAGCGAGAGCCCGCAGAAGTGGACCCAGCTGGCGTCCGAGATCCGCGGCGTGACCGAGGAGACCACGACCGGCGTCCACCGCCTGTACGAGATGCACCGCGACGGCACCCTCCTGTTCCCGGCGATCAACGTCAACGACGCGGTCACCAAGTCGAAGTTCGACAACAAGTACGGCTGCCGCCACTCCCTGATCGACGGCATCAACCGCGCCACCGACGTGCTGATCGGCGGCAAGACCGCCGTCGTCTGCGGCTACGGCGACGTCGGCAAGGGCTGCGCGGAGTCCCTCCGCGGCCAGGGCGCCCGCGTGATCATCACCGAGATCGACCCGATCTGCGCGCTGCAGGCGGCGATGGACGGCTACCAGGTCACGACGTTGGACGAGGTCGTCGACAAGGCCGACATCTTCGTCACCACGACCGGCAACAAGGACATCATCATGGCCTCGGACATGGCCAAGATGAAGCACCAGGCCATCGTCGGCAACATCGGCCACTTCGACAACGAGATCGACATGGCCGGCCTCGCCAAGACCCCCGGCATCGTCAAGGACGAGGTCAAGCCGCAGGTCCACACCTGGACCTACCCCGACGGCAAGGTCCTCATCGTCCTCTCCGAGGGCCGCCTGCTGAACCTGGGCAACGCCACCGGCCACCCGTCGTTCGTGATGTCCAACTCCTTCGCGGACCAGACCCTGGCCCAGATCGAGCTGTTCACCAAGCCCGACGAGTACCCGACCGACGTCTACGTGCTGCCCAAGCACCTGGACGAGAAGGTCGCCCGGCTCCACCTGGACGCCCTCGGCGTCAAGCTGACCACGCTCCGCCCGGAGCAGGCCGAGTACATCGGCGTCAAGGTCGAGGGCCCCTACAAGGCGGACCACTACCGCTACTGAGTCACCGGTTCCTCCGAGGCAGGCCCCCGCACCCCCGTGCCGGGGGCCTGCCCCATTGGCGCCGCGACCGCATCAGCGACCGGACCAGCCCGTCACCCTCCAGGACACCCATGCCCCGCGGCCGTTATTCGCTCCACGATCCGCACGACCACACCCCCCTCGCGGAAGAACACTTCCAGTGCGCCCCCGGCCCGTCCGGCTGGCGCTACGTCTCCCGGCTGACCACGCCCACCGGGGACCACCACGGCTCCGTCGACCTCGCCCTCGACGAACTCGGCCGCCCCATCCGCCTCGAACTCCACGCCGCCGACTGGCAGGTACGCGGCGCCGCCATCGACGGCGTCACCTGGGTCCGTACCGACCCCACCGGAACCCACGCCACCGAAGGCAATGCGCGCGCCCACGCCTTCACCGGCACGTCCCCGGCCTTCCTCGTCGCCGTCACCCGTCTCCTGCGCCTCACCCCCTCCGCATCAGCCACCCGCGTACGCCTCGTCGCCCTCACGGACCCGGTCCTCGCCCCCCGCACCGTGGACCAGTCCTGGGCCTTGCTGAACAGAGAAGCACACGCCACTGACAACGGCCCCCTCACCGTGGACGAATACCAGGTCACAGCCCTGGACACGGGCGAGCAGCACTCCGTGCACCTCGCCGGCGACGTCGTACTCGCGGCCCCCGGCGTCGAACTGGAGGACCTGGAGACACCACCGTCCGTGTTCCCGTGAGCGGGAGCCGGGCGCGGGGTGCCCGTGCCTACGCGGGAGGCACGAACCCGGTGCCCGAGCGGCCGTCCGACGGCACGTCCCGCGGCACCTCAGGGCGGCCCCCCGGTGACGTGGCGGAAGGCTGTGCGGTCGGTGGAGCAACCGGCGGGGGAGGCGGGGCAGCGGGAGCAGGAGCCGCCGGTGCCACCGGCACCGACGCGGCAGCCCCGTCAGCCGCCTGAACGCCGCCGAACGCCCGCCAGGCCTCCCGTGCCTGCCTCTCCTGCAGCACCGCCGCCAGATACGCGGGCGGCGGGACCTCCCGCGGCACCGGAGCACCCGTACGGGCCGCCACATCGGCGGCGAGCCGTTCGGCCATGGCCCAGCCGACGCGCGGATCCAGCTGCCCCGTCCGCGCCAGGTACTGCCGGACGGCGAGCCACAGGTCGTCGGGCACCGCGGACAGGTCGAGATCCGAGAAACGCCCCGCCAGCCAGGGCGGAGGCGGCGGCATGAAGCCCGCCGACGAGAACGGCACCCGCTCCCGCACGACGAGCGTGCCCGCGAACACGTCGCCGAGCCGTCGTCCCCGCGCCGACACCAGCGAGGCGACACAGGCGATGACCCCGAGCGTCATGAGGATCTCGATCACGCCGATCAGGCCCCGCACCAGCGCGTGCCGGAACCGGATCGGCCCGCCGTCGTCCCGCACCACCCGCAGCCCGCACGCCATCTTGCCGAGCGACCGCCCGTGACTGAGCGTCTCCACGGCGATCGGTCCGCCCACCAGCACGAGGACGAAGGTCGCGATCGACAGCGCGGTCTGTGCCGCCACGTCCAGGGACGAGGTGGACGCCATCAGCGCGACGGTCACCGCCACATAGACGGCCACGGCCACCGCCAGATCGAGCAGGACGGCCAGTGCCCTGCTGGGCAGCCTCGCGGGGCGCAGCTCCAGCGCCACCGCCTCGCCCGTCACCAGCTCGCTCACGCCCGCCGTCCTTCCCCTGACTGCCCCCGTCCCCGCCAGTCTGCCAAGCTGAGGACGCACCGCGCCGCAGTACGACAAGCTGATCCACGACGAGCCGCCGACGATAGCCGAGGAGCAGGCACACCGATGGACCTCGACGTCTTCGTCTCCGCCCACCGCGCGGAGTGGGACCGCCTCGACGCCCTCCTCCGTCGGAGGCGCCGGCTGACCGGTCCCGAGACCGACGAACTCGTCGCCCTCTACCAGCGCACGGCCACTCACCTGTCCCTGATCCAGTCCAGCGCACCCGATCCCCAGCTGACCGGACGGCTCAGCCAGTTGGTGGCCCGCGCGCGCAGTGTCGTGACCGGCACCCGACGCGCCTCCTGGCGCGACGTCACTCGATTCCTGACCCAGCAGTTCCCTGCGGCCGTCTACCGGGCCCGCCACTGGTGGGTTCCCACCGCCCTCCTGTCGACCGCTGTCGCGGCCCTCCTGGGCTGGTGGATCGGCACCCACCCGGAGGTGCAGTCCACCATCGCCGCACCGAGCGAGCTGCGCGAGCTCACCCGCCCCGGCGGCCAGTACGAGACGTACTACTCGAGCAACCCGGCGGCCTCGTTCGCCGCACAGGTGTGGACGAACAACGCCTGGGCCGCAGCGCTCTGCCTCATCCTGGGCGTCTTCCTGGGGCTGCCCGTCATCTGGATCCTCTTCCAGAACATGCTCAACCTCGGCGTGGGCTTCGGCCTGATGTCGTCGGCCGGCCGCCTCGACACCTTCCTGGGCCTGGTCCTGCCGCACGGCCTGCTCGAACTGACAGCGGTGTTCGTCGCCGCGGGCGCAGGTCTGCGCCTGGGCTGGACCCTTGTCGACCCGGGGCCCCGTACCCGCCGCATCGCGCTCGCGGAAGAAGGCAGGGCCGCCATCGGCATGGCGGTGGGCCTGGCCCTCGTCCTGTTCGTGTCCGGCGCCATCGAAGGCTTCGTCACCCCGTCCGGCCTGCCCACCTGGGCCCGGATCACCATCGGAGTCGTCGCCGAGCTGGCCTTCCTCGCCTACGTCTACGTCCTGGGCGGCCGGGCCGTGCGCGCCGGCGACACGGGCGATGTCGAGGCGGCCGAACGCAGCGCCACGGTGCCCACAGCCGCCTGATGTGCAACCACCCCCGGCGAGCTGCTACTGTCCTCTTCGTTCCCGCCCGAGCCGTTGACACGGAGCGAGCGGGGAGGTAGATTCGAACAGTTGCCTGGAGACGGGTTCACCCCAGAGGGCAACAGCGAACATCTACTAGCTTCCACGAATCTTTGAATTCAACGAAGCACTCTCCCGATGAATCGGAAACGAACGGCCGGTAAGACCGGCTCGGAACTTCTGATAAAGTCGGAACCGCCGGAAAGGGAAACGCGAAAGCGGGAACCTGGAAAGCACCGAGGAAATCGGGTCGGAAAGATCTGATAGAGTCGGAAACGCAAG
>NZ_JBVISR010000016.1:0-169120 GCF_055575415.1 Streptomyces sp. NPDC034099
AGATGACGTGCCCGAGATGATCGGGATGAGCCGTCCTGGCTCCTGAATTGGGCGCCTGCGATGTGCTGGCCACGTGAACTCCTCGGGCTACCGGCAACGCTGCCGGGGCGGTTCTCTCTTCGAGGTACCGACGAAGGGACCTGAAGGTAAAAGCAACGTTGCAGAGACTATGCCTTCAAGTTTCGAAGTCAATAGGACGAGAGGTGTGAGTTTGGAGATGCCGAGCGGGGTTACTCATTCAAGAGTTGAAGCTAACTGCTGGGGGAACTGCCGCAGCTACCGCAGCCGCTGGCTGATGACCTTCGACACACCGTCGCCCTGCATGGACACGCCGTAGAGCGCGTCGGCGACCTCCATCGTGCGCTTCTGGTGCGTGATGACGATCAGCTGCGATGCCTCCTGCAGCTCCTGCATGATCCGGATCAGCCGCTGCAGGTTGGTGTCGTCGAGCGCCGCCTCGACCTCGTCCATCACGTAGAACGGACTCGGCCGGGCCTTGAAGATCGACACCAGCATCGCCACCGCGGTCAGCGAACGCTCCCCGCCGGAGAGCAAAGAGAGCCGCTTGACCTTCTTGCCCGGCGGCCGGGCCTCGACGTCCACACCCGTGGTGAGCATGTTGTCGGGGTCGGTCAGGAACAGTCGCCCCTCCCCGCCCGGGAAGAGCCGGCTGAAGACACCCTCGAACTCCCGGGCCGTGTCCCGGAAGGCCTCGGTGAAGACCTGCTCGACGCGCTCGTCGACCTCCTTGACGACCTGGAGCAGGTCGGCGCGGGTCTTCTTCAGGTCCTCCAGCTGCTCGCTGAGGAACTGGTGCCGCTCCTCCAGCGCCGCGAACTCCTCCAGGGCCAGCGGGTTGACCTTGCCGAGCTGCTGGTAGGCGCGCTCGGCGGCCTTCAGCCGCTTCTCCTGCTCGGAGCGGACGAACGGACGCGGGCGGTTGCGCGGGTGCTCCGGGTCCTCGGGGAGCACCTCGCCCTCGGCGGGGGGCGAGGGCGGCACCTCTTGATGGGGGCCGTACTCGGCCGCGAGCCCCGCCGGTTCCACACCGAGTTCCTCCAGCGCCTTGGTCTCCAGCTGCTCGATGCGCAGCCGCTTCTCGGCGCCGAGTACCTCGCCCCGGTGAACTGAATCCGTCAACTTGTCCAGCTCCGCCTTGAGGTCGCGCCCTGCGGTGCGCGCGGCGGTCAGTTCCTGCTCGCGCCGGGCCTTGGCCGCCTCGGCGAGGGTGCGCTCCTGGTCGGCGCGGGTCAGCGAGACCTCGACGTGGGCGAGCAGCTGCCGGGCGCCGGTGGCGACCGCTTCGGCGACGGCCGCCTCGTGCCGCAGTCTGGCCCGCCGCTGCTCGGCGCGCGCGCGTGCCTCGCGTTCGGCACGGGCGGCCCGGTCCAGGGAGTCGGCCCGTCCGGCCAGTCCCTTGACCCGCTCCTCGTGGGTACGGACCTGGAGGCGGGCCTCCATCTCGGTCTGGCGGGCGTTGGCACCGTCGGCGGCGAGCCGATCGCGGGCCGAGGTGTCGGGCTCCTCCTCGACCGGCAGTTCCTCCGCGACGGCGAGCCGCTCGGCCAGTTCCTCGACCTCCATGAGCGCCTTGTCCAGCGCCTCCTGCGCCCGTTCGGCCGCGGCGGCGGACCGTTCGGCCTCCCCGGCGGCGCCGCGTGCCTGTCCCGCGAGCCGGCCCAGCTGCTGGGCCACGGACGACTTCTCCCGGTCGGCCGCCCGGCGCCGCTCCCCCAGCTCCTCGACGAGCGCCGCGCACTCCCGGCGCCGTGCCGCGGCCGCGTCCTGCGCCGCGGCCAGCCCCTCGCACCGCACGCCCAGCTCCGTCAGCTCGGCGGCGGCCTGGTCCACGGACGCCTGCACCTCCAGGAGGCTGGGCGCCCCGGCGGACCCGCCCTGCGCGAAGTGGGCACCCAGCAGGTCGCCCTCGGCGGTGACGGCGGTCAGGCCGGGGCGCGCGTAGACGAGATCCTCGGCGTCCTCCAGGGTGGCGACGACGACGATCCCCCGCAACAGCCGCCGTACGGCGGGCATGAGGTCCGCCGGTCCGCGGACCAGGTCGGCGGCATACGGCGGTCCGTCGACGCGCGTCTCGTGCGGTACGTCGTCGGGGGCGCCGGCGAGCAGCAGGGCGGCCCGGCCCGCGTCCTGCTTGCGCAGCAGGCGGATGGCGTCGGCGGCGGCCGCCGGGGAGGTCACCGCGAGGGCGTCGGCGGCGGCGCCGAAGGCGGTGGCCAGGGCGGCCTCGTGGCCCGGCGTCACGGTGAGGAGCCCGGCGGCGGGGCCGAGCAGGCCGGTGAGCCGGTCCTTGGCGGCGAGCAGTGCGCCGGTGCCGTCCTTGCGGCGCAGCCCGAGCGCGAGGGCCTCGTGCCGGGCCTGCGTGGCGGCGCGTTCGCGTTCGGCGGCGGTGGCCGACTCGCGGGCGGCGCCGAGGGCGGCCTCCGCCTCGGTCAGCTGCCGCTTGGCGCTCTCGTGCCGCTCGGCGAGTTCCTGGTCGTCGGCGTCGAGTCCGTCGACCTCGGCCTGGAGGGTCTCGTACTCCTCCTGGGCGGCGGCGGCCCGCTCCCGCGACGCGTCGCGGGCTTCGGCCAGCCGCTCGATCTCGGCCTGGGCGGAGGCCGCGCGGGACCGGGCGGCGCCGACCTGGCCGTTCAGCCGGGCCAGGCCCTCGCGGCGGTCGGCGATGGCGCGGGCCGCGTCCTTGAGGCGGCGCTCCTCCTGGGCCAGTTCGCGTTCGAGGTCGGCGCGGTGGGCGACCGTGTCCTCCAGGGCGTGTTCGGCCGCCTCCAGGGCCGCTTCCAGCTCGGCCTCCTGCTCGCGGACGCGGGCGGCCTCGCGCTCCAGTTCCTCGGGGTCGCGGCCCCGGCGCTCCTCGGGCGGCGCGGAGGTGGCGCTCTTCACGCGCGCGTCGGCCAGCGAGATCGTGCCGCGCACGCGTTCGGCGAGCTGGGACAGCTCGTACCAGGTCTGCTGGGCGCGCTGGAGGCGCGGGGTGAGCCGGCGTACCTCGTCCTCCAGGTCCGCCTCGCGGCGCAGCGCCCGGCCCAGCTCCTGCTCGGCGGTCTCCTTGCGTTCCTTGAGCGCGGCCTCGTCGGCGATCTCGGCCTGGAGCGCCTCGCGCATCCGTACGAGGTCGTCGGCGAGGAGCCGGAGCCGGGCGTCACGGAGGTCGGCCTGGATGACGGCGGCCCTGCGGGCGACCGCCGCCTGCCGGCCGAGAGGCTTGAGCTGGCGCCGCAGCTCGTCGGTGAGGTCCTGGACGCGGGCCAGGTTGGCCTGCATCGCGTCCAGTTTCCTGAGCGCCTTCTCCTTGCGCTTGCGGTGCTTGAGGACGCCGGCGGCCTCTTCGATGAACGCCCGGCGGCCCATCGGGTCGGCGTGCAGTACGGAGTCGAGCTGGCCCTGTCCGACGATGACGTGCATCTCGCGGCCGATGCCGGAGTCGGAGAGGAGTTCCTGGATGTCGAGGAGGCGGCAGGTGTCGCCGTTGATCTGGTATTCGCTGCCGCCGTTGCGGAACATGATCCGCGTGATGGTGACCTCGGCGTACTCGATGGGCAGGGCCCCGTCGGAGTTGTCGATGGTCAGCGACACCTCGGCCCGGCCGAGCGGCGGGCGGCCGGTGGTGCCGGCGAAGATGACGTCCTCCATCTTGCCGCCGCGCAGCGACTTGGCGCCCTGTTCGCCCATGACCCAGCTGAGCGCGTCCACGACGTTGGACTTGCCCGAGCCGTTCGGGCCGACGACGCAGGTGATGCCCGGCTCGAACCGGAGCGTGGTCGCCGAGGCGAACGACTTGAACCCGCGGAGGGTCAGGGCCTTCAGGTGCACGCCGTCGGACTTTACCTCTCGGGTGTGTCTCACTCCACGAACCGGTGAACCGACGCGGTTTCACCGGTGAACGTGCAGGGCACATCAGACGTTGAAGAGGGTGAAAGGTTGCGCGGGGACGGACACGGCGGGCGGGACGGGGGCGGGAAAGAAAGAAGGGACGCCGAAGCGTCCCTTGCAGACTCTGACACCTCAGCGGTTGTACGGGCGAACCCGACCACTGCTGTGCCGTAGTGGAGCGATGCAGTGATCAGGTGAGCGCAGGCTCCGCCTGGTGTGCGTCAACGCTCTCCATGCTCTCCATGATCCTGTCGTGAGAAGCGGCAGCCGCCAGCGCGTCGTTCTCCGCCTGGATTCGTCCGAGCTCGGATTCCAGGTCCTGGACGCGCTGCTGGAGCCGTCGCATCTCGGCGAGGAGTCGAGGGTCGGAGCCGCCGACGTAACCGAGAAGCGCCTTTGCCATGATGGATGGTCCTCCACAATGAGTGACCGCCCGAAGCGGTGTGGGTCGTAGGGGAATCGCACCCGCGGTGCTTGGCACTATGGAGTTTTTGCTGCCGTTCAACCATGCCAAACAGCTAAGGTGCGCGGGGCTTTCAGCGTCTCACCAAAAAGTTTGACGGTCAACACGATCACGCCCCGTATTGGCGGGCGCCCGGGGGCATGCGGCCGGGGAACGGCGGCGCTGCGACTCCTGCGGGCCCCTGGGGGCGTGGCGATCATTCTGCGTGCGGAGCCTGCCACGAGCGGCCGCCCTTGGCAACCACCTGCCCGTTTTCGCCCGGGCCGCCCTGGCGGGGAGGGCCGCTCCCCGCCCCCGCGGGCTCTCGCGCGGCGGGTCGTCAGCGGATGGCGAAGCCGTCGTAGCCCCCGCGGGGTGTGTCCCAGATCTCGGTGACTCCGTCCACGCGTCCGGGCGTGTCGTCCCCGCGCAGCCACGCGAGCAGATCCTCGCAGCGCTCGCGCGGGCCCTCCGCGACGACCTGGACGCGGCCGTCGCCCAAATTGAGAGCAAAACCACTCATCCCGCCGAGTTCCAGCGCCCTGGCCCGCGTGAACCAGCGGAAACCCACGCCCTGGACCTGTCCGCGCACCCACGCGACCAGCCGTACATCCTCGCTCATGACCGCAACCTAACCAGTCAATGTCTCACGGGACACTTCGCCCCCTGGCGCCATGCGGTACCGTCCCGACCCAGTGAATCCCACTTGAAACTCACTCGAACGTGTGAGTTCCGTGTTGATCGTGAGCACAGTCGACCGCAGGGCACGCCCGGCGCGAGGACGAGGACAAGGACGAGGAAGGCCAGGACATGGGACGCCACCGACGCTCCGCCGCCGGCCGCGCCGCCACGGGCCGCGCCGCGGGGGGCCATCAGACGGACGGTACGGCGGGCCACGACCCGCTGGCGCCGGACGCGGGCGAGGCCCCCACGATGGGAATCGCCCCCTATCTGAACCCCGAGGCCTACGCCGAGGTCCGCGCCAAGAGCGACGCCTACCTGTTCGCGGACGACCCGGAGGGCGAGGGCCCGCAGGCCGGCCGCACCGTGGCCTTCCCGAGTGACGGATACACGCCCGACGGCGGCTCGGCGTCCGGCACAGGGCGCCGGCGCCGTCGGAAGAGGGCGGCCACTCCGGTCCGTACCGGTCTGCTCGGCGTCTCCGCCGCGGTCGCCATCGGCACGGTGGCGGTGGCCACCGGCGTGGTGCCCGGCCTCGACAACTACCGGCTCGGCGGCAGCGGCGGGGGCGACCGGGTGCACGCCCAGGACGTCCCGACGAACAGTCCGTCGCAGCAGGGCGGTACCTCGGGCAGCGCCGACACCGGCCGGGGCGACGACGCCGCCACGAGCCGCGGCACCGACCGCTCCTCCTCGCCCTCCCATGCCTCCCCGTCGCCGTCGAAGGAGAAGGAGGAGTCCGCCGAGGACTCCCCGTCCTCCTCGCCGACCTCGCCCTCCGCCTCGGCGCCGGCCACGAAGCCCGCCGCCCCGGCCGGGACACCGTCGAAGACCGAGAAGCCGAAGACGACTCCCAGCGCGAAGCCCAAGCCCGTGCCCTCGCGCCCGGGCACCCAGGAGCCCGCGAAGCCCAGCGCGCCCGCCGCCGTCTCCGAGGGGGCCGTCGCCGAGGCGCAGGTCCTCAAGCTGGTCAACGACGAACGGGCCAAGGTGGGCTGCAGCCCGGTGGCCGCGAACAGCGCCCTGCGCGAACTGGCCGAGGACTTCAGCCGGGCCATGGCCACCCAGGGCTTCTTCGACCACACCGACCCCAGCGGCGCGACCCCCTGGGACCGTGCGGCGGCAGCGGGCATATCCGGCCTCGGGGGCGAGAACATAGCCCGCGGCCAGGCCGACGCCCAGGCCGTGATGGACGCCTGGATGAACAGCCCCGCCCACCGGGCCAACATCCTGAACTGCGACTTCAAGACCCTGGGAGTCGGCGTCCACTTCGGCTCCGGCGGCCCCTGGTGGACGCAGGACTTCGGCTACTGAGATAACCGCAGGTCAGAGGGCTAGACACCCTCGTGGGCCGTGTCCGGGCCGTCAGCGGCGGGGTCCCCGTCCGAGAAGACGCGATCCACAGCGGCCCGGGTCCGGGTCCCGCTCGATGGCATCAGGTGCGTGTACGTCCGCAGCGTGAAGCCGGGGTCGTGGTGACCCAGGTACTCGCTGAGAGCCTTGATGCTCTCCCCCGCGTCCAGGAGCACCGAGGCGTAGAAGTGCCGCAAGGCGTGCATGCCGTTGTCCCGACCGGTCTCGACACTCGCGGCCCGAAGCGCCGGCCGCCAGACGCGATCGTTGAAGCGGTTCCGGTCGAGCGGCAGCCCGGCAGCGCCGGTGAAGATGAGCGACGCCGTGACGGGCGGTCCGTCGAGGTTCTTCCACGGCAGCGTGATCCGCGTAGCGGGGTGGCGCTTGAGGTGAGCGGCCAGGGCGAAGGCGACAGACTGAGGCAGAGGAACGTCACGCTCCTTGCCACCCTTCGGCGGAGCGAACACCGGCCGGTGCAGACGCAGTAGCTTGACCTGCCGGACGACGTGGACCACTCCCCCGAGGAAGTCGACGTCTTCCACGGCCAGGCCGAAGACCTCTCCCTGTCGGAGTCCGCACCCGGCAGCGACGTTGACGAGCGCCTGATAGCGGTCCGGCAGGGCCGAGCGCACACTCATGATCTGCTCAGCAGGCCACGGCTTGACCTTGCGAGGCTCCAGACGCGGCGCCCGCACGGACCGAGCGCTGCACGGGTTGGCGCGGATGATCCGGTCTTCCACGGCCGAGGTGAACACCGTCGACACGTGGGCGAAGATGCCGCGTCGGTACCCGGCGGAGAGCCCACGATCCTCCAGCGTCCGCAGCCAGACCCGCAGATGCGTGGGCGTGAATGACGCCAGGGGCCGTGAGCCCAAGTACGGGATCGCGTGCAGGCGGAGACGGCTCTCCACCGACTCACGGGTCAGAGGGTCGGTGATCTGCGAGGCCATCCACTCAGTGGCGTACTGCTCGAACGTGACCTTGCCAGCCACGGGGTCCACGTAGTCGCCGCGCGACATGTCGGCCTCGATGTTGGCCAACCACTGCTCCGCCTTGCGCTTCTGCTTGTCGGGGAAGCTCTTGGACTTCTCGGAGCCGTCGGGGCCGACGTACCGGGCTCGGTAGCGCAGGCCGACGCCGAAGCGGTCGGTCTTGACCTTGACGGTCTTGCCGTCGATGCCAGTCTCGACCTTGTACCAGCGGTCTTGGACGTGTCCGGCCATCAGGCGGCCCTCTCCATCTGGGTCTCGACCCAGACGCGGACGTCTTCAGGGTCGAAGCGAAGGTGCCGGCCGACGCGGAAGCCGCGTGGTCCGGTCTGCTTGCGGCGCCACTGGTAGACGGTCTCGACCGGGATGCCGAGCAGGTCGGCCAGGTCGAGGGGGGTCAGGTAGCGGTCGGGCAGCGAGCGCTTCATGCCCACACCTCCATGTCGTCCATGTCGTGCAGGTCAGCGAGTGCTTCGCGTGCTGTGTCTCGGTTCAGGCGCAGGTCGCGGGCGATGCTGGCGGCGAGCCAGGATTCGCCGGGGCTATGGCCTTGTCCGGCGTAGGTCCAGTGGGCGAGGACGAGGGTCGAGCCGTCTGTGTCGTCCAGGTCTTCGGAGAGTCCGCGTTCGCGGCGTTCCTGGCGGGCGCGGTAGTCGGCGCGGGTCTGGCGCAGGGTGCCGAGGGTGGTGGAGTAGCGGCGGGACTTGGTGGAGAAGTGCCCGCGGAAGCCGAGCATGTGAGCCCACCGGGCCAACAGCCGGTCAGGGTAGGCGGCATCGAGCAGGCAGCACGCTTCGATCAGCCGCCGCGTGTGCGCGGGCAGGTCAAGCCGGTCGAGTTCGGCCAGCTCCCCGATGCGGCGGTCCACGGTGCCGGTCGTCTCGGCCGCTTTGGTGGCGTACTTGGCAACGTAGGAGGCGACGGCCTGTTCGGTCAGTTCCTCGTGGCCCAGGGCGCCGATGGGCTGTACGTCGACTTGCGTTCCCCAGCGCAGGGTGCGGGCGGGGAAGTCCCCAGCGGCCGGGACCGGTACGGCGACGCGGGCGGCGGCGGCCCGGATCGCAGCATCCAGGAGAGCGACGGTGGCCCATGCCGGCGGGGTGGTGTCGGGGCCGTCCGGTCCGTCGAGGCGCACCACGGCGTGGAAGTGGACGGCACCGCGTTTCTGGAACTCGGCGACCTTGCCGAAGGAGACCCGGCATTCCTCGCGCAGGGCGGCTTGGGTGATGCCCGCACGGGCGGCGATCTCCCGGCGCAGGTAGATGGTGAAGCGGCGCCACAGGTCCCCGGCGTGGTTGTTCCACAGCACCGCCCCGGCGTAGTCGTACCGCTCCGGGTCCAGGGCAGTGCCGAGGGCGGGGTCGGTCTCGGCGTGCTGGGCACCGCAGCGGCAGCGTCCCGAGGCTGGGCGGTTGTGGACCGGGCCGAAGGAGGGCGCGGTCAGGGTGGCGAAGACGCGGGGGTGATCCCGGACGGTGGTGGGCACGTCCTTGCCCTCGTCACCGGTGATCCCGGCGCGGATCAGGTGGTAGGTGTCCCCGGCGTAGGTCCAGGCGCAGGCGGGGCAGCGGGAGGCACGGCGGTTGCCGCAGGCCACGCGTAGGCGTCCGCCGGGCTCCTGCTCAGTGGAGTAGGAGTAGAGGACGTCGCCGGTCTTGGCGTCGCGGGTGACCGTGGAGCCTTGCAGGTGGATCGGATTGGAGCAGCCGCCCGTGCGCTGGATCTGCTCGCGCCACCGGTCGAAGCCCGGGGTGTTGGCGACCCTCAGAAGGTCGGCGAGGGTGAGGGGGTCGGTGCCCACGGCCGACGCCACGTCAGCGACGGCAGCCGTGGGGACGGGCAAATGCGTCACGCGGCCACCGCCCGAAGGTGAAGGGTGGCGGGCCGGGTCGGGGTGGCCGTGGCGTAGAGGTGATCGAGGGTGGCGAGGTAGCCGCCGACCATCGGTGCCGACCCCAGGCGGCGCAGGTGCAGGACCGGAGCCAGTGCCGGGGTGAGCCCGTCGATCGGCGTGGTGACGAGCAGGTCATCGTCCACGCGCATCACGTCGGCCCGCAGACCGGGGTGCGTCGACAGGCGCAGGCCCGGGACCGTCAGCAGTGAGGGGAACACGTCGCCCAGTCCGGTGACCGGTCCGGCCGGGTCCTCCGGGGTGACGATGCGAACGCGAACACCGGCCGATGCCTTGTCGGCCAGCAGGGTCGGCAGGTCCCAGACCGCATCGGCCAGGAACAGCAGGTTGGACACCGCCAGGTCGATGACCGTCGTCGCATTCGCCAGGGTGGAGCGCCACAGGCCGTAGGGGACGGTGGAGCGCATCGCGTAGCAGGCGACGACCTCATCCTGAGCGGTCGGCGTGGAGCGGTGACGCTCGCCGAGCTTGGGCCACAGGTGGTAGGCGTCCGCGCCGAGGAGCTTGGCGGCGGCTTCCGCGTTGCGGGCGTGCGGGGTCCGCTGCGAGTTCAGCCAGCGGTCGACCGACTTCGGATCGATGCCGAGATGATCGGCCAGGCCCTCGATCGTCACGTTCGCGGCGACCATGGCGGCACGCAGCCGCTCGTTCCCGGTGATCGTTGCGGCGCTCATGCGGCCACCGCCTCGGACAGCGAGGCCAGCGGCTGGCCCGTCTCCCAGACGAAGGGCACGGCCACCGGGCAGCGCTCCCGACCGTGGACCAGGACGCCGACGCCGTTAACGTTGATCCAGTCGAGCCCTCCCACCGCACCGCAGGCCCAGCACGGCGAAGGGACGACCACAGCGTCATCACGGCGGGACAGCGGGGCGGCTAACCGCGCCGGGTGCGAGCCAACAGGCATCACGGGCATGATGGGACTTCCCTTCGAGGGAGCCAGGGGCGGCGGTTCTTCTTGGCGGTTGAGGCGCCGTCCCTGGGCAGGCGTTGTTGTGCCGGATCTCTCATCCATGCGGTGCTACATCCCTAAGGTTCCCTAGGGCACCTTAGGGTGTCAAGCGGTACGCTAGGGAAGTAGCCACTGAGACAAGGGAGCTGACGCAATATGGCGGACCAGGCAGACAATCGAGCGCCCTATGCGCAGATTGCCGCCCACTATGCGGAGCTGATCACGTCCGGCGAACTCCAGCCGGGCTCGCTTCTGCCGAGCATCAAGAACCTTTCGCAGGAGTGGAGCGTCAGTGCCGCGACAGCCGAGAAGGCGTTGCGGAAGCTGCGAAACGAGGGCCTGGTCAGGGGCATCCACGGCATCGGGACCGAGGTCCTAGACCGCCCCGCCCCTATGTCCTCTGGGGCTCAGCGCCAGGACCGAGGCCGTCGCACCGGGTCCAGCTGGGGAACCGGCGAACGGTCCGACTCGCACCGGGCTTCGGTAGTGCCGGCGCCCGCAGAGGTGGCCCATGCATTGGACCTCAAGCCCGGCTCGAACGTGATCCGACGCAGCCGGGTCTACCGTGACCGACACGGCATCGTCGCGCACTCGACGTCATGGATTCCCGTCCGGTACGGAGAGCTGATCCCACAGCTCACGAGCAGCGAGCGGCTGACCGGGGGAACGTCACTGCAACTCATCGCGCAGGCAACCGGTCGCCCCATCACGCACCGGTTCGACACCGCGTCGGCTCGACTGCTCACCCCCGAGGACGCGAAGCTGTTGGAGCTGGACCCCCAGAAGGCCCCGCGGGACCCGGTGGTCGTCATGACTGCGAGGTTCGTCGACAGCGAAGGCGCCGTCGTTGAATACGGCGTCGACCTCGGCGGCCCCGGTCGTACGTGGCAGACGGAATCGGAAGTCACCCAGTGAACGGCGCGCGCCAGCCGTTCTGTGTTCTCATGGTGGGGCTCCCCGGCTCAGGGAAGACGACTCTGGCCCGTGCGCTAACAGCACGAGGGTTCGTCAGGCTCTGCCCGGACGAAGAGATGTTCCGGCGCCATGGGGTGTACGGGGTCGACTTCCCCCGAGGGACGTTCCCGACCCTTGAGCGGCCGATCCTCGAAGAGACCGCCGTCCAACTCCGCGAGGAGCTCCAGGCCGGTCACGACGTGGTGGTCGACCACGGCTTTTGGACGCCGGAAGACCGTGCCCACTGGCGATCGATCGCTACCGAAGGTGGCGCGATTTCGGTGGTCGTCTACCTGGAGGCCAGTCACGAAGAGCTGTGGTCGCGCGTCAGTAAGCGCAATGCTCGGCACGAGGACGACCCGAACTCGATCTACTTCGCCGAAAGCGACCTGATCCGCTATCGCAAGCGGTTCATGGCCCCAGAGCCCGACGAGCCGCACCTTGTCTACAACGGGGACCCCGAGTCTGTACTTAAGACGCTGCACTCGGAGCTGGACCGCGCATAGCCGGAAGCACGAAGCCACCCCGGCACGAGTTACAGGTTTCTCTACCTCATCAAGGCCCCCGCGCACGGCGCGGGAGCGCGCCGCCTCTGCGGCGCGGCCCGCCTCCTGTCTTCGCCCCGGCTGGCCGCGCCCGGCGGCGCGCAGGCGACTGCGGGGGCGTGGGATGGGGAAACCCTCTGTGGCTGGGGCGGTCGGCTCCACGGCTTTACCCGGACAAGGCACCGCTCAGTCAGTGTCAAGGGCTTCTCGAACGGCCTGCCGAAAGGTGGTCCGAGGAGCCTGGATCGCCGCCATCGCGGCATCGAATCTCACAGCGAGGTCAAGCAGTGCTTGCCTGTCGGCTTGCACCGCGTCGAACCACTCTTTCCCCGCTGAGTCCAGCTCGTACATGCTTTCGATCAAAGGCTCTGTCGCCTGAACCACCCGCCCTGGACCCGCGACGGAGACAGCAGCCACGGCAGCGCTGAATTCTGTCCACAGCTCATGGGTGCGGAGAAACCGTTCCTCTCGTAGGTCCCGGTCACTGCGCCCGGGTCGCAGGGCCTCAGCGGCAATCCACCAACCATTCGCTAACCGCTCACAACAGTCCAGCAGCGAGGTATAAGCCTGACGCCGCATGTCATCACGCCAATGAGCCTGTTCTGCGCGCCGTTGCTGTCGCTGGCCAAGGAGCGCGAACCAACCAGCTCCCAGACCACCTGCCGCACCTACTGCTGCACCGAGCACTGCCGCAATCCCCGAATCCACGGGGCGCTATTCAATCGCCAGAAGATGCTCGCCACAAGGCAAGGTGATCACGCTTCCGGCGGAAGCTATGGATGGGCCGTCTCGGGGCCGTCGGAGGGTGCTCAACGACGACCAACGCTGACAACCACCGACAGCTAAGTCGCAGGTCGCAGCGTTGATCGATTACGTGGCCGCAGGTCAGAGACCCGGCCCCGCACTTCTTCGGCTACTGACCACCCCGGACGGCGGTCCTGGCGCTGCCCCGGCACTGTCCCCCGCTCAGCGCGGTCTGCGGTGCAGCGCTGTGCTCACGTACGCTGGAGGCATGTCGACCACGCAGGAGCGCACGGCGGAGCAGGATCTGCCGTACGACGTGTTCTCCCGGGCCTGTCCCTCGCGCGGCACTCTGGAGCATGTCACGGGGCGCTGGGGCGCGCTGACGCTCGGCGCGCTGTACGACGGTTCCTTCCGGTTCAACGAGTTGCGGCGCCGGGTGGACGGCGTCAGCGAGAAGATGCTGGCCCAGACCCTGCACGCGCTGGAGCGCGACGGACTGGTGCACCGCGAGGCGCAGCCGACCAACCCGCCCCGTGTGGACTACGAGCTCACGCCGCTCGGGCGCGAGGTGGCCGGGCGGCTGCTCGCGCTCATCGAGTGCGTCGAGGGGCGGATGGACGAGGTGCTGGCGTCGCGCGAGCGGTACGACGCACAGCGGACGCCTACGGCGTGACCCTCGGCGCCCGCTGGCACTTCGGGCAGAAGTAGCTGGAGCGGTTCATCCACGGCCGGCGGCGCATCGGTGTGGCGCAGCGGCGGCAGGGCAGGCCCTCGCGGCCGTACGCGTCGAGCGAGCGGTCGAAGTAGCCGGAGTCTCCGTTGACGTTGACGTACAGGCTGTCGAAGCTGGTGCCGCCCACGGCGAGGGCGGCGTTCATCACGTCCCGGACGTGGCCGAGGAGTTCGGTGGTGCGGGGTCGGGTGAGGGTCGCCGTGGGGCGTTCGTAGTGCAGGCGGGCGCGCCACAGCGCCTCGTCCGCGTAGATGTTGCCGACGCCGCTGATCAGGGACTGGTCGAGCAGGGCCCGTTTGATCGTGGTCCGCCTGCGGCGCAGGGCGAGGTGGAACGCCTCGTCGTCGAAGAGGGGGTCCAGCGGGTCGCGGGCGATGTGCGCGATGACGTCGGGCAGTCCGTCGGGGGTGGTCTCGTGCAGGGAGAGGCCGCCGAAGGTGCGCTGGTCGACGAAGCGGAGTTCGGTGCCGAGGGCGTCGGCGAAGCGGACGCGGATGCGCAGGTGCTTCTCGGCGGGTGTCTCGTGCGGCTGGACCAGGAGCTGGCCGCTCATGCCGAGATGGGCGAGGACCGCCTGGTCGGTGTCCTCCAGGGGCAGCCACAGGTATTTGCCGCGGCGGCTGGGTGTGCCGACGCGGTGGCCCTCCAGGCGGTGGGCGAAGTCGTCGGGTCCCGCGAGGTGCCGGCGTACCGCGCGCGGGTGCAGCACCTCGGCGTCGGCGACGGTCCGGTGGGCGACCCAGCGCTCCAGACCGCGCCGTACGACCTCTACCTCGGGCAACTCGGGCATGGCTTCCCCTCGGGTGGGCCGGTGGCGAGCCGAACGCCCGCCCCTCGGGCGGGGCGGGCGTTCGGACCGTGCGGTGGACGGGTCAGGCGGAGGCGGACGCCCCGTCGGGGTCCACGTCGACGGCGTTCGCCGTCGCCTTGGCGCGCTCGTCCGCCGCGGCCCGGATGGACCGCCACGCGGATTCCGCGGCCTGCTGCTCCGCCTCCTTCTTGCTGCGGCCGGTGCCGGTGCCGTACGAGACGCCTCCGACGCGGGCGGCAGCAGTGAAGGTCTTCTCGTGGTCGGGGCCGGTCTCCGTGACCAGGTACTCGGGGACGCCGAGCCCTTCGGTCGCGGTGAGTTCCTGGAGGCTGGTCTTCCAGTCCAGGCCGGCACCGAGGTTCGAGGACTTCTCGATCAGCGGGTCGAACAGGCGGTGCACCAGTTCGGAGGCCGCGTCGAGGCCCTGGTCGAGATAGACCGCGCCGATCACCGCTTCGAGGGTGTCGGCGAGGATGGACGCCTTGTCCCGGCCGCCCGTGCCCTCTTCACCGCGGCCGAGCCGGATGAAGGAGCCGAGTTCGAGCCCGCGGCCCACCTCCGCCAGCGCACGCGAGTTGACCACCGCGGCCCGCAACTTGGCCAGCTGGCCTTCGGGCAGGTCGGGGTGGGTGCGGTACAGCGTGTCCGTGACGACGAGGCCGAGCACGGAGTCCCCGAGGAACTCCAGCCGCTCGTTCGTCGGCAGACCGCCGTTCTCGTACGCGTAGGAACGGTGGGTCAGTGCACGCACCAGAAGGGCGGACTCGAGCTGATAGCCGAGCCGCCCTTCCAGAAGCGTGTGGGACGAGGCCTGGGTGTCCGCCTTCTTCTTGGCGGGTGGGTCCGCCTTGGCGTCTTCCGCCTTCTTGGGGACTGACACAGTGCCTCTCACCAGCCGCTCAGACCTCGAGGACCTGGCGCTTGTTGTAAGTGCCGCAAGACGGGCACGCGATGTGCTGCTGCTTGGGCTCGTGGCAGCGCTCGCACGCAACCAGGGTGGGGACCGCAGCCTTCCACTGCGACCGGCGGTGGCGCGTGTTGCTGCGCGACATCTTCCGCTTCGGAACAGCCACGGCTACTTCTCCTGCTTCTCGGCGGCGTCCGCGGAGTCTGCCCCGTCGCCGCTCATCTCGTCCTTCTCGCCGTCTCCGAGTGAACCGGCGAGTCCCTGCAATGCCGCCCAACGGATGTCGACGGCGTCGTGGTGGTGGTCCGGGTCGTCCGACAGGCGCACTCCGCACTGGGAGCACAGACCCCGGCAGTCTTCCTGGCACACCGGCTGCATCGGCAGTGCGAGCACCACCGCGTCGCGCAGCACGGGTTCGAGGCCGATCAGTCCGTCCTCGACGAAGAACCTGTCCTCGTCGTCCTCGGCGTCGTCGCCCGGTTCCGCCACGGGGCGGCCACGGTCGTCGGCGTCAGGGTACGAGAACAGCTCCTGGAAGTCCGCTTCGAGCTGCTGCTCCAGCGGCTCCAGACACCTTACGCACTCCCCCTCGGCCCTGGCACGGGCGGTGCCTGTGACGAGCACCCCTTCCATGACCGACTCGAGCCGCAGATCGAGTTCCACGGGGGCGCCTTCCGGCACTCCGATGACTCCCTGGAGACCGAAGTCCTTGGGAGCGTCGACCGTGCGGGTCAGGCGCTGGAGCGCACCGGGCCGCCGTCCCAGCTCGTGTGTGTCGAACACGAGGGGGTCGCGGTGGTCGAGGCGCGCGTTCAGAACCATTCCTGCTTTCGGTCTTCGTGGGTTGGGGGCGCCGCCCTTCGGTGTTCCCGGGCAGCGGCGATCGCGGACGTACGCGCGACCGAAGAGCCAGGATACTGGACCATTCGCTCTCGGCCCAATCCGGGCCGGGGCGCCCCCCTGCCGCTAGTGGCCGCGGCCCTGTTCGTACGCCCGCAGCTGCTCGGCGCTGATCATGCTGGTGTCGAAGAGGCTGGTCTCGTCGAGCGCCTGCGGCTGGGCCTGCGGGGCGTGCGGGGGCTGCTGCGGGGGCTGGGGCTGGGCGTAGCCCTGCTGTGCGTCGTACCCGTGCTGCCCGCCGCCGTACTGGTAGGCGTACGGGTCGGCGCCCTGCTGCTGGTAGCCGTACGGATCCTGACCGGCGTCGTAGGTCTGCTGGTAGGCCGCGTACTGATCGGGCTGCTGCGGGGCGTAGCCGTACGCCGGGTCCTGGGCCGGCATCTCGGGCACGGCCTGCGCCGGCACCTGGGCGGCGGCGGGCTGCCGCTCGCCGTACTGGGGCTGCAGGGGCTGTTCGGCGGCGGCCGGGGCCGGGGCGTCGGAGAGGCCGGCGAGGTAGTCGGCGTCGCTGGAGTGCTGGACGGTGGTCATGTCGTCCGCGAGGGCGCCCAGGTCGTCGCTGGCGATGCGGCCGTGCAGCTTCTGGCGGCCCTTGCCGACCGCGTCCAGCGTCTTGGCCAGTACGGCCTCGAAGGCGCCGAGCTTGGTGTCGACGTAGGCGTCGGCGTCGCGGCGCAGGGTCTCCGGGTCGTGGCTGCGCTCGGGGGCGTCCTCGTCCTCGTAGCCGTTCTCGTCGAGGCCGGGTCCGGTGCCGAGGAGCTTCTCGCGGCCCCGGCCGACGGAGCCGAGGGTCTTGGTGAGGACGACCTCGAAGTTGGCGAGCTTGGAGTCGACGTAGTCGTCGGCCTCGGCGCGGATCTCCTCGGCCTCCTGGCGGGCCTCGGCGAGGATCCGGTCGGCCTCGGCCTGGGAGCGGCGGGCGACCTCGGTGTCGGCGATCAGTGAGCCGCGCTCGGCGTGCGCGCTCTCGATGATCCGGTCGGCCTCCTGGCGGGCCTGCGCGACCATCTGCTCGCGGTCGCCGATCAGCTCCTGCGCCTGGGCGAGGGAACCGGGCAGTTGCGCGCGCAGCTCTTCCAGCATCGAGAGCAGTTCGGCGCGGTTGACCACGCACGAGGCCGACATGGGCATGGCGCGGGCGCCGGAGACCATCGCGGTGATCTCGTCGAGCTTGTTCTGCACGTCCACCGTGTGCTCGCCACTCTCTACAGCTGTGTTGGAGACGGACGGGACGACTGTACGACCCTGGGGTGTCCCGGGGACACCGGGTGACGGGTTGTCAGTCTCCGTGGGCTGCGCGACGGGGCGGTCAGCGGTTGCGCAGACGCTCCGTGAGGGCTTCCAGGACCAGCGGCGGCACCAGGTGGGCGACGTCGCCGCCCCAGGTCGCGACCTCCTTGACCAGGGAGGACGACAGGAAGCTGTAGGTGGGGTTGGTGGGGATGAAGAGGGTCTCCACACCGGAGAGGCCGTTGTTCATCTGGGCCATCTGCAGCTCGTAGTCGAAGTCGCTGACCGCGCGCAGGCCCTTGACGATGGCCGGGATCTCGCGCTGCTTGCAGAAGTCGACCAGCAGGCCGTGGAAGGACTCGACGCGGACGTTCCCGTACTCGGCGGTGACCTGGCGGATGAGGTCGATCCGCTCCTCGATCTCGAACAGGCCCTTCTTCGCCTGATTGATCATCACGGCGACGTAGACCTCGTCATAGAGGCTGGAGGCCCGGGCGATGATGTCGAGGTGTCCGTTGGTGATCGGGTCGAACGACCCGGGACAGACGGCACGGCGCACTTGTGTTCCCTCGCTCTCCGGTCCGGTCATCGTGCGTCTTCGCACGTAGAGGCGGCGCGACCGTACCAAAACGTTCCCTCGCCGTAGCGACGGGCCCGGATCGCTTCGAAGCCGTGCGGCCAGCGGAATTCGCCGCCCCTGGTGCTGCGCTCCACGGTGACGAGCGCTTCGGTCGCGAGCCACCCCTCCGTACGGAGTGTGAGCAGGATCTCCCGAAGATCGTCGTCCGAGACGGCGTACGGCGGGTCCAGGAAGACGACGTCGTACGGCTCGTCCGGGGCCGGGGTGCGGATGATCTGTTCCGCTTTGCCCGCCCTGACCTCGGCGCCGGGCAGACCGAGGGACTTGACATTCTCCCGGACCGTGCGGGCGGCCCGGGCGTCGGCCTCGACGAGCAGGACGTGCCCCGCGCCGCGCGAGAGCGCCTCCAGGCCGACGGCGCCGGACCCCGCGTACAGGTCGAGGACCCGCTCGCCGTCCAGCGGGCCGCCGAGCAGGGACTGCCAGGTGGAGAACAGGCCCTCGCGCGCGCGGTCAGAGGTGGGGCGGGTACCGGTCCCCGGCGGGACGGCCAGGCGACGTCCGCCGGCCTTGCCGGCGATCACGCGGGTCATTTCTGCGTCCTTGTCGGTGTACTCGGGTGGACGGACGGTGTCCGCTGCCAGTCTGTCAGCCCTTCTCCAGGTACTGCTCCCGGTCCTCGTCCAGCAGCGCCTCCAGGGCCGTGCGCAGCCCCGGCAGGCCGGTCAGCTCCGGGTCGGCGGCGACGACGGCCGCGGCCTCCTGTCTGGCCTCCGCGATGATCTCCTCGTCCTCGATGACGGCGAGGACGCGCAGGGAGGTGCGGGCGCCGGACTGGGCCTGGCCGAGGACGTCGCCCTCACGGCGCTGTTCGAGGTCGATGCGGGAGAGCTCGAAGCCGTCGCGGGTGCTCGCGACGGCGTTCAGCCGCTGTCGGGCCGCGCTCGCCTCGGGCATCTCGCTGACCAGCAGGCACAGGCCGGGGGCGGAACCGCGCCCGACCCGGCCGCGCAGCTGGTGCAGCTGGGAGACGCCGAAACGGTCGGCGTCCATGATCACCATCGCGGTGGCGTTGGGGACGTTCACGCCGACCTCGATGACGGTGGTGGCGACCAGGACGTCGGTCTCCCCGGCGGCGAAGCGGCGCATCACCGCGTCCTTGTCGTCGGGCTGCATCCTGCCGTGCAGGACCTCCACCCTGAGCCCCTGCAGCGGCCCCTTGGCCAACTGCTCGGCGACGTCGAGGACGGCGAGCGGGGGCCGTTTCCCGGCGTCGTCCTCGGGCGATGTGCGCGGCGCGGTCTTCTTCTTCGGGTCGTCGTCCTCGTCGCCGATGCGGGGGCAGACGACGTACGCCTGGTGGCCGTTCGAGACCTCCTCGCGGACCCGTTCCCAGGCGCGGGCGAGGAAGTGGGGTTTGTCGGCCGCCGGGACGACATGGCTGGCGATCGGGGACCGGCCGGCCGGGAGCTGGTCCAGGACGGAGGTCTCCAGGTCGCCGAAGACCGTCATCGCGACGGTGCGCGGGATGGGCGTGGCGGTCATGACGAGCAGGTGCGGGGGCTGCTTGCCCTTGCCGCGCAGGGCGTCGCGCTGCTCGACGCCGAAGCGGTGCTGCTCGTCTACGACGACCAGGCCGAGGTCGTGGAACTGGACCTTGTCCTCGATCAGGGCGTGGGTGCCGATGACGATGCCCGCCTCGCCGGTGGCCAGGTCGAGCAGGGCGGGCCGGCGGGCGGCGGCGCCCATGGAGCCGGTGAGCAGCACCACCTTGGTGGCGTGCTCGGCGCCGCCCAGCATCCCGCCCTCGGCCAGCTCGCCCATCATCTCGACGACCGACCGGTGGTGCTGCTGGGCGAGCACCTCGGTGGGCGCCAGCATGACGGCCTGCCCGCCCGCGTCGACGACGGCGAGCATGGCGCGCAGGGCGACCAGGGTCTTGCCGCTGCCCACCTCGCCCTGGAGCAGCCGGTGCATCGGGTGGTCGGTGGCGAGGTCGTCGAAGATCTCCCGGGAGACCCTCTGCTGGCCGTCCGTGAGGGTGAAGGGGAGGCGGTCGTCGAAGGCGGTGAGCAGGCCGTCCGGGCCGGGCTTCCTGGGAACGGCGGGAAGTTGGGTCTCGGCGTGGCGGCGGCGGGCGAGGGCGACCTGGAGGACGAAGGCCTCGTCCCACTTCAGACGGGCCCGGGCGTCCTCGATGTCCGCCTTGGTGTGCGGACGGTGGATCTTGAGGAGCGCCTCGGGCAGGGAGAGCAGGCCCCGGCCCTCGCGCAGGGAGGTTGGCAGGGGGTCGACGGCTTCCCGGGCGCTGGGCAGCACCGTCTGGATCGCCTTGGCGAGCTTCCAGGACTCCAGCTTGGCGGTGGCCGGGTAGAGCGGGATGAGGGCGCCCGCCCAGGACTCGACGGTCTCCTCGCCCTCCGTGTCACCGCGCAGCAACTCGTACGCCGGATGGGCCAGTTGCAGTCGGCGGTTGAAGACGGAGACCTTGCCGGCGAACATCGCGCGGGTGCCCGGCAGGAGTTCCTTGTGGGGCTTGTGCACGCCGTTGCCGAAGAAGACCAGTTGGAGGCGGCCGCTGCCGTCCGTGATGGTCACTTCGAGGCGCTGTCCCTTGCCGCGCGGGGCCTTCGAGGAGGCGAAGGTGTGCAGCCGGGCGTCGGCGACCTGGGCGACCACGGTGACGTGCTCGTCCATGGGCAGGTCGGCGAGGTGGGTGAGCTGACCGCGCTCCTCGTATCTCCGGGGGTAGTGGTGGAGGAGGTCGCCGACGGTGTGCAGGCCGAGGTGCTCGGCCATCACCTTCGCGGTGGCGGGGCCGAGCACCTTCTTCAGGGGTTCTTGCAGTGCGGGCACGAGATCCATTGCACACCACGTCACTGACAACGGCCCAGGGGAGCGCCGTACCGGTCTCCCGGCGTTCCGCCTACTCCACGCCGACGAGCAGCAGGGCGCCCTGCCGGCCGCCCCGGTAGACCACCGTGTCGACGGCGAGGTAGGCCTCCCGGACCCGGGCTTCCAGCTGGTCGGCGACGGCCGGGGGCGCCTCGTCGCCGAGGACCAGGGTGACCAGCTCGCCGCCGGCCGACAGCATGCGGTCCAGGACGGTCGCGGCGACCTGGGAGACATCCGCGCCGATCACGGCCACGTCGCCGTCGATGAGGCCGAGCACGTCACCGGCCTGGCAGATGCCGGCCGTGGTCCAGGACTGGCGTTCGGCGACGGTGACCTCGGCGTGGCGGGTGGCGCCGGCCGCCGAGGTCATCGCCACCACGTCCTCGTCGAAGCGGCGCTCGGGCTCGTGCACGGCGAGCGCGGCGATGCCCTGGACGGCGGAGCGGGTCGGGATGAGGGCGACGCGGACGCCCTCGGTGCGGGCCTGCTCGGCCGCCGCGGCCGCGGTGTGGCGCAGCTCGGCGTCGTTGGGCAGCAGCACCACCTCGCGCGCGTGGGCCCGCCGCACGGCCTGGACCAGCTCACCGCTCGCGGGCGGCTCCCCGGGGCGGGCGAGGAGGGTGGTCGCGCCGGCCTCGGCGTACAGCGCCGCCAGCCCTTCCCCCGGTACGACGGCCACCACGGCGCGCTGGGTGCGCTCCCGCGGCGGGCGCTCGGTCCCGGTGGTGTGCGCGTCGCCGTACCCGAAGTGGGTGATGCGGATCCGGTACGGCCGCCCGGCCTCGACGCCCGCCTCCACGGCGGCGCCGGCATCGTCGACGTGCACGTGGACGTTCCACAGTCCGTCGCCGCCGACCACGACGAGCGAGTCCCCGAGGGCGTCGAGCCGCTGCCGCAGGCGGGCCACGGCCGGGTCATCGGCCTCCAGGAGGTAGATCACCTCGAAGGCGGGACCGTTCTCGTCCTCGTCGGCGGGGTGCTCCTCCCGCGCGGCGTGCTCCACGCGCGCGTGCGGCGCCGCGACCGGACCCGGCGACCGGCCCGTGAACGTCTCCACCAGGGCCGCGAGGACCGTCACCAGTCCGTGCCCGCCCGCGTCGACCACTCCGGCGCGCTCCAGGACGGGCAGCTGGTCCGGGGTGGCGGCGAGCGCCGCGCGGGCACCCTCGTAGGCGGCGCGAGCCACCTCGGCGCAGTCGCCCTCGGCTCCGTCGGCCGCGTCCGCGGCGGCCGAGGCGACGGTCAGGACGGTGCCCTCGACCGGGTGGGCCACGGCCTGCCGGGCGGAGGCGGCCGCGTGCCGCAGGGCCAGCCGCAGTCCGGGGCCTTCGGTGTGGGCGGAGTCACCCCGCGCGGCGAGCACCTGGGCCATGCCGCGCAGCAGTTGCGCGAGGATGGTGCCGGAATTGCCCCGCGCGCCGATCAGCGCGCCGTGTGCCATGGCGCCCACGGCGTCGGCCAGCGAGGGCCCGTCGTACGCGTCCAGGGGCGCCTTGCCCGCGTCCCGGGGGCCCTCGTCCACCTCGTGCGCCGCGAAGACGGCCTCGACGGCGGCGACGGCGGACTCGACGGTCAGGTAGAGGTTCGTGCCGGTGTCCCCGTCGGCGACGGGATAGACGTTGATCGCGTCGATCTCCTCGCGCGCCCGTCCCAGCGCGCGCAGCGACAGACCGCACCAGGTACGCACCGCCAGAGCGTCGAAGAACCTCTGCGGTACCTGCGCCACCTGCGCCTCCCTGAGCTGCGGACGTGGCTGGCAGCGTAGACCTTGGGACCCGGCCCGTCGGAAGAGGGCCGGGACGAGCCCCTGAGCTGCCGTGGTAGTTTCGTTGTACGGGAGCAGCCGTTGTATGCTGCTCCGGTTGCCCGATCCCGATCGGGCTCTCCCCCTGGCACCGCCACTCAGATCCCGGACCGTTCGCGACTCCGAGAGCTTGATCCCGGCATGCCGGGATCAACCGTAAGTGCATCTGAAGTCTTTGGAGTGACCCGTGGCTGCCAACTGCGACGTCTGCGGCAAGGGGCCGGGCTTCGGCAACAACATCTCGCACTCGCACCGCCGTACGTCCCGTCGCTGGAACCCGAACATCCAGCGTGTGCGTACCGTGGTGAGCGGGACGCCGAAGCGCGTGAACGCTTGCACCTCGTGCATCAAGGCCGGCAAGGTCTCGCGCTGACGCATCAGCTGAGCGCGCGGCCACTGCCTGGTCCGCTGCATGGAGCCGGTCCACCTCGTGTGGGCCGGCTTTTTGCCGTGCCAGAATTCCGGGAATGCGCTTCGGGATTCTCGGCCCCCTGGACATCCGCACCGACGACGGCACCCCCGTCGACCCCGGCGGTCCCCGGCCCCGAGCGCTGCTGACGCTCCTGCTCCTCGACGCCGGCCGCACGGTCCCCGCGGCCCGGCTGATCGACGGCCTGTACGGCACCGAGCCGCCCGCCGGTGCCGCGAACGCCCTCCAGTCGCAGATCTCGCGCCTTCGCGGGCGGCTGGCCCCGCACATACCCGTCGAGGGCGGCGGCGCGGGATACCGCATCGTCACGCCGCCCGCGTCCGTCGACAGTCACGTATTCGAACGTCTGTGCAATCAGGGGCGCGCCGCTCTCGCCGCCGGTGACCACGCGCGCGCGGCGGCCGGGTTGCGTGAGGCGCTCG
Source organism: Streptomyces sp. NPDC034099 (assembly GCF_055575415.1). Classification (NCBI taxonomy): domain Bacteria; kingdom Bacillati; phylum Actinomycetota; class Actinomycetes; order Kitasatosporales; family Streptomycetaceae; genus Streptomyces; species Streptomyces sp. NPDC034099. Next base: position 23,173 of record NZ_JBVISR010000016.1, read on the forward strand.
CGCTGTGGCGCGGTCCCGCGCTGCCCGACCTGCCGGAGGCGCCCGCCGAGGCGGCCCGGCTCACGGAGCTGCGGCTGACCGCCGTACAGGACCGGGTCGAGGCGGATCTGGCGCTCGGGGGTGGCGCCGAGCTGGTGCCCGAGCTGCGGGGACTGCTGTCCGCGCATCCCTTGAGCGAGCGGCTGTACGGGCAGCTGATGCGGGCCCTGCACGCGGGCGGGCGGTCCGCCGAGGCGCTGACCGTGTACGAGGAGGCGCGGCGCACGCTGGCCGAGCAGCTCGGCACCGACCCCTCGCCCGAGCTGTCCGCCCTCCACGGTGAACTGCTGCGGGGCCACACCGCCGCCCCGCGCCGGCCCCGGCTGCCGGCCCAGCTGACCCGCTGTGTCGGCCGGGACGCGGAGCTGGACCGCATCACCGCCCTGTTCGCCGACGCGCGCCTGGTCACGCTCACCGGCCCCGGCGGCACCGGCAAGACCCGGCTCGCGATCGAGGCGGCGAGCCGGTGCGAGACGTCGGTCTCCCCGGCGGACGTCTGCTTCGTCGAGCTGGCGCCCCTGACCGACGGCGGGCAGATCCCGTACGCCGTGCTCACCGCGCTCGGTGTGCGCGAGGGCTTCCGCACCGCGGGCGTGGACGCCACCGAGCGGCTGCTGACCGCCCTGGAGGGCCGCGAGGCGCTGCTCGTGCTCGACAACTGCGAGCACCTGGTCGACGCCGCCGCCGCACTGGCGGCACTGCTGCTGGGCACCTGCCGGGGCGTACGGATCCTCGCCACCAGCCGGGAGAGCCTCGGGATCACCGGCGAGACCCTGGTGCCGGTTCCGCCGCTGTCGCCGCGCCCGTCGGTCGAGCTGTTCCTGGAACGCGCCCGCGCGGTGCGCCCCGGTTTCGACGGCCACACGCGCGTGCCGGAGATCTGCGCGGGCCTGGACGGGCTGCCCCTGGCCATCGAGCTGGCCGCGGCCCGGCTGCGCACCCTCGGCCCGGACGAGCTGGCCGACCGCCTGGACGACCGCTTCCGTCTGCTCAGCCGGGGCGACCGTTCCAAGGCGCCCCGCCACCGCACGCTGCGCGCCGTCGTCGAGTGGAGCTGGGAGCTGCTGGACGAGGAGGAGCGGGAGCTGGCCCGGCGGTTCACGGTGTTCACCGGGGGCGCCACGCTGGAGGCCGTGGAGGCGGTGTGCGGGGTGCCGCACCCGGAGGACCTGCTGGCCTCGCTGGTGGAGAAGTCGCTCCTGGAGCACCTGCCCGAGGGCCGCTACCGGATGCTGGAGACCCTCCGCGCGTTCGCGGCCGAGGGCCTGACCGGCCGCGCCGGACTGCGCGACGCGCACGCGGCGTACTTCCTGGACCTGGCCGAGCGGGCGGAGCCGCACCTGCGCACCGGCGGCCAACTGCCCTGGCTGGCCCGGCTCGCCGCCGAGCTGGGCAATCTGGACGCGGCCCAGCGGCACCTCACGGAGACCGACCCGCGCGAGGCCCTGCGGCTCATGGCCGCGCTGACCTGGTTCCGCCGGCTGCGCGGCCTGCACGGCGAACAGGTGCCGCGGGCCCGCGCGCTGCTCGCAGCGGTCGGCGAGGAGCCGCCCGAGGGACTGGCCGAGGAGTACGCGCTGTGCGCCATGAACACGGTCTCCTGGGACGGGGACGGGAACGGTGATCCGGCCGGGACCGGGCGGGTCGCGCGGGTGTCGGCGCTGATGGAGTCGCTGGACCGGCCGCTGCGGCTGCCGTTCGCGGTCGTCCTGCACTCCCTCACCTGCGGGCCCGTACTCGTGGCGGACGCCGTGCCGAGGGTCCAGGTCGGGAAGGCCCCCTGGGGGCTGGCCCTGCTCGACATGGGTATCGGCTACCAGGAGCTGTTCGCCGGCCGGGCGGCCGGGGCGGAGGCCGCCTTCGCCCGCTCCCTGGAGGGGTTCCGCGCCACCGGTGACCGTTGGGGCATGGCCAACTGCCTCGACCCGCTGGGCGGTTTCGCCAACCGGCGCGGCGCGTACGACCGGGCCCTCGAACTGCTCGACGAGGGCCTGGCACACGTGCGGGAGCTGGAGGCGCCCGAGGAGACCGCCGACCTGCTGCGCTCGCGCGGGCTCGTGCTGCTGCACCGGGGCGAGACCGAGCAGGCCGCCACGCACTTCACGCACTCCGCGGCCCTCGCCCGCACGGCCGGGGCCGGTGACAAGGTGGCGAGCGCCCGGCGGGGCCTGGGCGACGTGGCCCGGCTCTCCGGCGACACGGCACGCGCGCGCGCGGAGTACGAGGACGCGTTGCGGCTGTGCGCCGACAACTGGTTCAGCACCGGCGAGTCGGTCCGCATCCTGGTGGGCCTGGGCCGCACGGCCGCCGCGGAGGGCGACGCGGAGACCGCCGCCGACTGGCTGGAGCAGGCCCGGGTGCTCGCCCGCGACTCCCCCGACGTGCTCGCCCTGGCGGAGGTCGCCGAGTCCCTGGCCGTCGTCGCACCGGCCCCGGAGCGCGCCGCCGAACTCCTCGGCGCCGCCACGGGTCTGCGCGGCGCCCCGGCCCCCGGCGACCCGGACGCCGCCCGCGCCGAGCGGCACGTCCGCGCCCGGCTCACCCCCGAGGCGTACGACCGCGCCTTCGAGCGCGGACGGGGCCTGCGTGCGGCGGCGATGGGCGAACGGTAGACGGCGGTGGGCGAGGGGCAGGCGGCGACCACCCCCGGAACACACCCGTCAGGTCCTCGCGCGGCTCCCCGAGCCGACTCCGGCGGCCCGCCACACGCACCGGGGGAACACCGCCCGCGGCCTCGGGGACGACACCCCCGCCCCCCGGCCCACCCCTGCGGCCGTGCGGTCAGCCGCCGTCAGTCCCCGGTAGGCGGACGGTGGGCCAACGGTAAGCGGTGCCGCCGAGGCTCTGTGCCATGACGCATACACACCGCCTCGGCCACCTCACCGTCCTCGTCTCCGGCGCCGGCGTCGCCGGGCCCGCCCTCGCCCTCTGCCTCGCTCGGTACGGTGCCCGGGTCACCGTCGTGGAGAAGGCACCCGCACTGCGCGGGGACGGCTTCGCCGTCGACTTCCGGGGCCAGGTGCACCGGAGAGTGCTCACCGCCATGGGAATCTGGGACGAGATCCACGCCCGCCAGACCCACATGGGCCGCCAGAGCGTCGTCGACGCCGACGGCACGCCGCGCGTGGACCTGCCCCCCGAGATGATGAGCGGGGACGTCGAGATCCTCCGCGGCGAACTGGCGAGGATCCTCCACGAACGCACCGAGGACACCGTCGAGTACGCCTTCGGCGACTCGGTCGACACGCTCACCGACACCGGGGACGGAGTCGACGTCACCTTCGAGCACGCCGCGCCCCGCCGCTTCGACCTCGTCGTCGGCGCCGACGGCCTGCACTCGCGCACCCGCCGCCTGGTCTTCGGCGACGAGTCCCGGTACCTGCGCTTCCAGGACCACTACGTGGCCGGCTTCGGCGTCCCCAACCACCTGGGCCTCGACCGCACCGGCCGCCTGTACAGCGAGCCGGGCCGCGCGGTCTGCGTCGGCAACTACGACGGGGACCCGGAGCGCGCGGGCGCCCTCCTGGTGTTCCGCTCGGAGCCGTTGGCGTACGACCGTGGGGACGTGGCCGCGCAGAAGCGGATCCTGCGGGAGCGGTTCACGGGGATGGGCTGGGAGGCGCCGAGCGTGCTGAAGGCGCTGGAGGACGCCGACGACCTGTACTTCGACGCGATCGCGCAGATCCACGTCGACCGGCTCACCCAGGGGCGCGTCGCGCTGCTCGGCGACGCCGGGTACGGCGCCACCATGGGCGGCATGGGCACGGGCGTCGCGATCGTCGGCGCCCATGTCCTCGCCGGGGAACTCGCCCTGGCCGGTGGCGACCACCGCACCGCGTTCGCCGAGTACGAGACGCGGATCCGGGACTTCGCCAAGGGCTGCCAGAAGATCTCCGGCAACGCGGGCCCGTTCTTCGCCCCGCCCACCGAGCGCCGTATCCGCAGCCGCGACCGCATGTACCGGCTGCTCAGCCACCGCCTGATGGCGGGCTTCTTCAAGCGGCTGACGGAGAAGGCGGCCACCGGCATCGAACTCAGAGAGTATCCCGCCTGAGGGCCCAGCCGTGGTCCACCGGCCCGATCCCGCCGCCGAGCGGGAACCCGGCCGCGATCGCCCCGGTGACGTACTCCTTGGCCGCGCTCACCGCCTCCGGCACCGACTGCCCCTTCGCCAGCCCGCACGCCACGGCCGAGGCGAGGGTGCAGCCGGTGCCGTGCGTGTGGCGGTTGTCGAGGCGGGGTGCGCGCAGCCAGTGCTCCTCGGAGCCGTCGGTGAGCAGGTCGACGGCGTCACCGGCCAGGTGGCCGCCCTTGATCAGCGCCCAGCGCGGGCCGTACTGCAGCACGGCGGCCGCGGCCCGGCGCAGGTCGGTGTCGGACTCGACGCGTACGCCGGTGAGTTGGGCTACCTCGTCGAGGTTGGGCGTGGCGACGGTGGCGGCCGGGAGGAGCCTGGTGCGGACCGACTCCAGGGCCGAGGCTGCGAGCAGCGCGTCCCCGTGCTTGGAGACGCCGACCGGGTCGACGACCGCCGGGGCGTCGGTGCCGGCGAGCAACTCGGCGACGGTCTCGACGAGTTCGGCGGAGGAGAGCATCCCGGTCTTGACCGCCTGTACGCCGATGTCGTCCACGACGCTGCGGTACTGGGCGCGCACCGCGTCCACCGGCAGTTCCCAGGCGCCCTGCACGCCGCGGGAGTTCTGCGCGGTGACCGCGGTGAGGACGCTCATGCCGTGGGTGCCGAGGGCGAGCATCGTCTTCAGGTCGGCCTGGATGCCGGCGCCGCCGCCGGAGTCGGAGCCCGCCACGGTGAGGACCAGGGGCGGTGCGGTCACGACTCCACGTCCCCGCCGAAGTGGTCCCAGCCGCCCTTGCTGGTCCACGGTGCCCCGTCCACGGTCACCTGGGGCAGCGCGGAGGGGTTGAGGACCTCGCCGATGACCTTCCAGCGGGCGGGCAGCTTCACGTCCGGCGGGAAGGTCGCCACGATCGCGTGGTCCTCGCCCCCGGTGAGCACCCACTGCATGGGGTCGACGCCGACGGCCTGCCCGATGTCGTTCATCTGGGAGGGGATGTCGATCTGCCCGGAGCGCACGTCGATCCTGACCTTGCTGGCCTCGGCGATGTGTCCCAGGTCGGCGATCAGTCCGTCGCTCACGTCGCACATGGCGGTGGCGCCCAGGCCCGCGGCGGCCGGACCCGCGTGGTACGGCGGTTCGGGGCGGCGGTGGGCCTCGACGAAGGCGCGCGGCGAGCGGAAGCCGCGGGACAGGACGGCGAACCCGGCGGCGGACCAGCCCAGCCAGCCGGTCACCGCGACGAGGTCGCCGGGCTGGGCGCCGCCCCGGGTGACGGGCTCCTGGTTGCGCAGGTCACCGAGGGCGGTGATGGACACGGTGATGGTGTCGCCGCGCACCACGTCGCCGCCGACCACGGAGGCGCCCGCGACCTGGCACTCGTCGCGCAGCCCGTCCATCAGCTCGGTCGGCCAGGTCACCGGCAGTTCGGCGGGCACGACCAGGCCGAGCAGCAGCGCGGTCGGCACGGCGCCCATGGCGGCGATGTCGGCCAGGTTCTGCGCCGCCGCCTTGCGGCCCACGTCGTACGCGGTGGACCAGTCCCGGCGGAAGTGCCGCCCCTCGACGAGGATGTCGGTGCTGGCCACCACCCTGCGGTCGGGCGCGGCCACCACCGCGGCGTCGTCGCCGGGGCCGACCCGGACCGCGGGGGTGGTGGTGAGACGGGAGGTGAGCTCCCTGATGAGCCCGAACTCCCCCAGCTCACCAACAGTGCCCTTCATCGCCTTGGCTCCCCTTCCGTCCCTGTCCGTGCCCGGTCGCGCGTCATCTCTGTCCTCGTTACCGTCGAAAGGACCGTCGCCACGGTCGGCGTGATCGTCAACTCGTGTTGCTCAGGCACCCCGACGCGCGAGGTCCGGGGCCCGCGGGTCTCCCCGCGGAGAGCGGCTACGCGATACCGTGGCGTTCCTTTTCCCCACATGATCCTCGTGGCCGCTCTGGAGGTTCCGTGGTACAGGCGTACATCCTGATCCAGACGGAGGTCGGCAAGGCGTCGACCGTCGCCGAGACGATCAGCAAGTTCCCTGGAGTGATCCAGGCCGAGGACGTGACAGGACCCTACGACGTCATTGTCCGCGCCCAGTCCGACACCGTCGACGAACTGGGTCGCATGGTGGTCGCCAAGGTCCAGCAGGTGGACGGCATCACGCGCACCCTGACCTGTCCGGTCGTCCATCTCTAGCCCCTCTCCGCCCACTCGCCGCCTGCTGTGCGGTCCGCTCGCTCTCGCCCTGTTGATCGCCACAGCGGGCTGCTCCTCAGCAGACGACTGCGATTCGGCGGCGGTTCCCGGACCGGACGGGAAACCCGCTGATCATACTGCGAGAAGGCGACCCCCGAGGGGATCGCCTTCTCGGCCGTGCACGGCGCGGGTGCGGCGGGGCGGAAGGCGTCAGCGCAGTCCCGTGGACCGCCGCAGTGCCGCCTGGACCAGCCGGTCCACCAGCTCCGGGTAGCTCACGCCGCTCGCCTGCCACATCTGCGGGTACATGGAGATCGGCGTGAAGCCGGGCATGGTGTTGATCTCGTTGATCACGAACTCGTCGTCCTCGGTGAGGAAGAAGTCCGCGCGCACCAGCCCCTCGCAGGAGGCCGCGTCGAACGCCGCCACGGCGAGGCGCTGGACCTCGGCGGTCTCCTCGGCCGTGAGCGGGGCCGGCACGATGCCGGGGGTCGAGTCGATGTACTTGGCCTCGAAGTCGTAGTACGCGTGCTGCGAGGGCGGCGGGATCTCCGCGGGGACGGACGCCCGGGGCCCGTCCTCGAACTCCAGCACCCCGCACTCGATCTCCCGGCCCCGCAGCGCCGCCTCGACCAGGATCTTCGGGTCGTGCCGCCGGGCCTCCTCGATCGCCTCGTCCAGCCCCGCGAGGTCGTCGACCTTGGTGATGCCGATCGAGGAACCCGCGCGCGCGGGCTTCACGAACAGCGGCCAGCCGTGCTCGCCGGCGAAGTCAACGATCTTCCCGCGGGCGCCGGAACGGTCCTGCTCCCACTCGCGGGGCCGGATCACCACGTACGGGCCGACCTTCAGCCCGTAGGAGGTGAAGACCGCCTTCATGTACTCCTTGTCCTGGCCGACGGCGGAGGCGAGCACGCCCGCGCCGACGTAGGGCACCCCGGACAGCTCCAGCAGGCCCTGGAGGGTGCCGTCCTCGCCGTAGGGGCCGTGCAGCACGGGGAAGACGACGTCGACCTCGCCCAGCGCCTTGGGCACCGAGCCCGGTTCGCTGTAGACGACCTCACGGCTCGCGGGGTCGACGGGCAGCAGCACGCCGCCCTCGGTCGACTCGGCCAGTTCCTCGACGTCGGGCGTACGGCGTTCGGTGATCGCCATGCGTTCCGGTTCGTCGGCGGTGAGGGCCCAGCGGCCGTCCCTGGTGATGCCGATCGGCAGGACGTCGTAGCGCGTCCGGTCGATGGCCGCGAGGACGGCGCCGGCGGTGACCACGGAGATCCCGTGTTCGGAGCTGCGCCCGCCGAACACGACGGCCACACGCGGCTTGCGGGGCGGCCGCTTGGGGCTCTGCTCGGGGCTCTGGGGGAGGTTCTCGGTGCTCATATCGCGTCGAGAGTACCCGCCCGCGGTGCGGTGAGACAGCGTCGGCGGGCCGCGTGGCGCGCGGGTTCCGCTCCTCACCCGGGGGGCCTCGCCCGGCGTCGCTCAGCGTCGTTCGGGCTTCGCGCTGCGCGACATCAGTTCCTTCACGGCGACCACCGGGGACTTGCCCTCGTGCACGATGGCGACGACGGTCTCGGTGATCGGCATGTCGACGCCGTGCCTGCGGGCCAGGTCCAGCACCGACTCACAGGACTTGACGCCCTCGGCGGTCTGCTTGGTGACCGCGATGGTCTCCTCCAGGGTCATGCCCTTGCCGAGGTTGGTGCCGAAGGTGTGGTTGCGGGACAGCGGCGAGGAGCAGGTCGCCACCAGGTCGCCGAGCCCGGCCAGGCCGGAGAAGGTCAGCGGGTCGGCGCCGAGGGCGATTCCCAGGCGGGTGGTCTCGGCGAGGCCGCGGGTGATGAGGGAGCCCTTGGCGTTGTCGCCGAGGCCCATGCCGTCCGCGATGCCGACGGCGAGACCGATCACGTTCTTCACGGCGCCGCCCAGTTCGCAGCCGACGACGTCGGTGTTGGTGTAGGGGCGGAAGTAGGGCGTGTGGCAGGCGGTCTGGAGGCGCTGGGCGACGGACTCGTCGGGGCAGGCGACCACGGCGGCGGCCGGCATGCGGGCGGCGATCTCCCGGGCCAGGTTGGGTCCGGTGACCACCGCGATGCGTTCGGCACCGACCTTGGCGACGTCTGCGATCACCTCGCTCATCCGCATCGCGGAGCCGAGTTCGACGCCCTTCATCAGCGAGACCAGGACGGTGCCGGGCGCCAGCAGCGGCGTCCAGTCCGCGAGGCCCGCGCGCAGCGTCTGGGAGGGGACGGCGAGGACGGTGAAGTCGGCGTCCCGCGCGGCCTCGGCGGCGTCGGTGGTGGCGCGCAGGTTCTCGGGCAGCTCCACGCCGGGCAGGTAGTCCGGGTTGGTGCGGGTGGAGTTGACGGCGTCGGCGAGTGCGGCGCGGCGCCCCCACAGGGTGACCTCGCAGCCCGCGTCGGCGAGAACCGTGCCGAAGGCGGTGCCCCAGGATCCGGTGCCGAAGACGGCCGCCTTGACCGGCTTGCTCACGTGCTCTGCCCTTCTGCCTGCGGTCCCTGGGTCCGTGTCCGGGTCGGCGTCGACTGCGCCGACCGCGACTGCGCCTGTGTGCGGCGCCGCTGCTCGATCCGCTCGCGGCGCGGGTCGTAGGGGGTGTCGGGCGCCTTCTCGCCGCGGATCTCCTCCAGCTGGCGGGTGACGGCGGCCATGATGACCTCGGTGGCCTCCTTCAGGAGTTCCGTGGTCATCTCCTTGCCGTAGAACCGCGTCAGGTCGACCGGCGGACCGGCCAGCACCTGGTGGGTCTTGCGCGGCAGGAGGTTCGGCTTCTTGGCGTACGGCGGCAGCAGCTCGTTGCAGCCCCACTGGGCGACCGGGATCACCGGGCACTTGGTCTGCAGGGCGACGCGCGCGGCACCGGTCTTGGCGGTCATCGGCCAGCCGTCGGGGTCGCGGGTGAGGGTGCCCTCGGGGTAGAACGCGACGCACTCGCCGCGCTCCACGGCGTCGATCGCGGCCCGGTAGGCGCTCAGCGCGTCGGTGCTCTCGCGGTAGACGGGGATCTGTCCGGTCCCCCGCATCGCGGCGCCGACGAAGCCCTTCTTGAAAAGGCCGCTCTTCGCCAGGAATCGCGGGACGCGTCCGGTGTTGTACTGGTAGTGCGCGTACGCGAAGGGGTCGACGTGCGAATTGTGGTTCACGGCGGTGATAAATCCGCCCTCGGCCGGAATGTTCTCCATTCCCCGCCAGTCCCGCTTGATCAGAACCACCAGCGGCGGTTTGCAGATCACCGCGGCCAAGCGGTACCAGAAGCCGATTCTGCGGCGGGGCACGCGGACACCTTTCCTCCAGGGCCTGGGGCCGGACAAGTGTCGCCCCGGGCCGTCCGTCTGTCGAGAACACCGTACGCCCCGAAGAGTGAACCGCCAGGTCTCGCAGGTGACAATGACGGCGACGAGAGAAGGACGGAACGCTCGTGCAGTGGACCTTGGTCGTACCCGTGAAGCCCCTTGCCCGGGCCAAGAGCAGGCTGTCGGACACCGCGGACGACGGGGTGCGGCCGGGACTCGCGCTGGCGTTCGCACAGGACACCGTGGCAGCCGCGCTGGCCTGCCCGGCGGTCGTGGATGTGGCAGTCGTCACGGACGACACGCGGGCCGGACGGGAGCTGGCGGCGCTCGGCGCGGTCATCGTCGCGGACGAGCCGGGCGGCGGTCTGAACGCCGCGCTGGCGCACGGTGCGGCCGTGGTACGGGCGGCCCGGCCCAAAAGCCCGGTGGCCGCGCTCAACGCCGATCTCCCCGCACTGCGGCCTGCCGAATTGGCGCGGGTACTGGCCGCGGCCGCGCAATTCCCACGTGCCTTTCTCCCGGACGCGGCCGGAATCGGCACCACCTTGCTGGCCGCGCTGCCGGGCCACGAATTGGCCCCCGCATTCGGCACGGATTCACGGGCCCGCCACCGGGCGTCCGGCGCGGTGGAACTGCGTCCCGGCGCGGTGGATTCCGTACGGCAGGACGTCGACACCGGCGGTGATCTCCGCACCGCGCTGACGCTCGGGGTGGGGCCCCGTACGGCCGCGGTGGCGGCGCGGCTGCTGATCGCCGGGCAGTAGGCTGCCGGCATGCAGGCGACCGCGTACACATACGACCCCGAAAGCCGCAGCGGGCAGGTGCTGCTCGACGACGGCACGCCCCTGCCCTTCGACGCGGCGGCCTTCGACGCGGGGGGCCTGCGGCTGCTGCGGCCCGGGCAGCGGGTGCGGATCGAGACCGAGGACACGGAAGCGGGCGCGGACACGGGCGCGAGCCGCCGGATCACGCTGGTGACGCTGCAGACGTTCTGAACCGGGGGCTTGCCGCCGGACCCGGACACGCCGCGGGCCGGACTCCCGAGGGAGTCCGGCCCGGCGCGTGAGTGCCCTGTGCCCGTTCGCCCGCTGCCGCGGGTTCCGCCTGCTTGCTACTTCTTGCGGGCGGTGGCCTTCTTGGCGGTGGTCTTGCGGGCCGTCGACTTCTTGGCCGGGGCCTTCTTGGCGGTCGCCTTCTTCGCGGGGGCCTTCTTGGCGGCGGTCTTCTTCGCGGCCGCCGTGGTGGTCTTGGCCGCGGACTTCTTGGCGGTGGTCTTCTTCGCCGTCGTCTTCGCCGCTCCGGTGGTCTTCTTCGCGGTGGTCTTCTTCGCCGCCGCGGACGTCTTCTTGGCCGCGCCCGTGGTCTTCTTCGCGGCGCCCGTGGTCTTCTTCGCGGCGGCCTTCTTGCCCGCGGCCTTGGAGATGGTGGGCGGCGGGCCGGACAGGCTGCCCTTGGGGGCCTTCTTGACCGCGATGTCGTTCTTCGGAAGCTTCTTCGAGCCGCTCACCAGGTCCTTGAAGCCCTGGCCCGCGCGGAAGCGCGGCACGGAGGTCTTCTTGACCCGAACCCGCTCGCCCGTCTGAGGGTTGCGGGCGTAGCGGGCGGGACGGTCGACCTTCTCGAAGGAACCGAAGCCGGTGACCGAGACCCGGTCGCCCGCGACGACGGCACGGACGAGGGCGTCCAGGACCGCGTCGACAGCGTCGGCGGCCTGCTGCCGACCGCCCAGCTTGTCGGCAATCGCTTCTACGAGCTGCGCCTTGTTCACGTCTTCCCCTTCGGAGACATCGCCAGAACGAATGTGTTCAAGCTTTTTCGCACGTTAGGCAGATATATACCGCAAATCAAACACGAAACGGGCTAATCACCCTTGTGCCGCAACGGACTCGGGCCGCCCTGGCCGGTTCAGCCTTCCTCTTCGGGGAATCGACCCGCGTCGAGGTCGGCGGTGAACCGATCCAGCCGCCTTGCCGCACCGGCGAGATCGTGTTTGGCCGCGGCCGTAATGACCAGCAGCTTCCGGGTCAGCGCCATCCGTACGCCCTCCGGGACTTGCAGTGCGCGCACTCTTGTGTGCGCTTCCTTGAGCCGGACCGCGACCGCCGTATAGAGCTCGAGTTGGCCGTCGTGTTCCATGCACAGATTGTGCCATCTGGGGCGAGTTGTCGCCTGCGCAGGGGGCAACTGCCGCCTCGAACGGCCTTCCTGACGCACTCGGAAGCCGGTCCTCCATCACCTGCGTACCCCGGCAACCACGCCTCTAACGTGGGAAGTTGTGCGTCACATCGGTCTCGGGCGGGCGCGGACGGAATGAAAAACGGCCGTACCCCCGATCGGGCTGATCGGGGGTACGGCGGGGATGTCGGGTGGCCGAAACTCGACCTTGCGGAGCCCCGGGGAGGCTCGCGCGGGCTCCGGGTGATCAGACCTGGACGGTCTGCGGCTTGAACGAGGGGCGCTTCGCCTCGTACGCGGCGATGTCCGCCTCGTTCTGGAGGGTGATCGAGATGTCGTCCAGCCCGTTCAGCAGCCGCCAGCGGGAGTTCTCGTCCAGCTCGAAGGAGGCCGTGACGCCGTCGGCGCGGACCTCGCGGGCCTCCAGGTCGACGGTGATCTCGGCCTGCGGGTCCCGCTCCACCAGCTCCCACAGCGCGTCCACGATTTCCTGGTCGAGGACCACCGTGAGCAGGCCGTTCTTCAGCGAGTTGCCCCGGAAGATGTCGGCGAAGCGGGAGGAGATCACGGTCTTGAAGCCGTAGTTCTGCAGGGCCCAGACGGCGTGCTCGCGGGAGGAGCCGGTACCGAAGTCGGGGCCGGCGACCAGGACGGTGGCACCCTCGCGCTCGGGCCGGTTGAGCACGAACTCCGGGTCCTTGCGCCAGGCCTCGAAGAGCCCGTCCTCGAACCCGTCCCGGGTCACCTTCTTGAGCCAGTGGGCGGGGATGATCTGGTCGGTGTCGACGTTGCTGCGGCGCAGCGGGACGGCCCGGCCGGTGTGCTTGACGAACGCTTCCATGACTCTCAGACTCCAGCGGGCGTGGGGACGTCGGCGGCGGACAGGTCGGCCGGGGAGGCCAGGTGGCCCAGGACCGCCGTCGCGGCCGCGACCTGCGGTGACACCAGGTGGGTGCGGCCGCCCTTGCCCTGGCGTCCCTCGAAGTTGCGGTTGGAGGTGGACGCGGAGCGCTCACCGGGGGCCAGCTGGTCCGGGTTCATGCCCAGGCACATCGAGCAGCCCGCGTGCCGCCATTCGGCGCCGGCCTCCTTGAAGACCACGTCCAGGCCCTCGGAGACGGCCTGCAGACCGACCCGCGCGGAGCCCGGCACGACCAGCATGCGTACGCCGTCGGCGACTTTGCGGTCCCGGACGATCTCGGCGGCGGCGCGCAGGTCCTCGATGCGGCCGTTGGTGCAGGAACCTACGAAGACGGTGTCCACCTTGATGGAGCGCAGCGGCTGCCCCGCCTCCAAGCCCATGTACTCCAGGGCCTTTTCGGCGGCGAAGCGCTCCGAGGCGTCTTCGTAGGAAGCCGGGTCGGGGACGGCGGCGGAAAGCGGCGCGCCCTGGCCGGGGTTGGTGCCCCAGGTGACGAACGGCGCCAGCTCGGCGGCCTCGATGACCACCTCGGCGTCGAACTCGGCGTCGTCGTCCGTACGCAGCGTCTTCCAGTACGCGACCGCCGCGTCCCAGTCGGCGCCCTCGGGGGCGTGCGGGCGGCCCTGGAGGTAGGCGAAGGTGGTCTCGTCGGGGGCGATCATGCCCGCGCGGGCGCCGGCCTCGATCGACATGTTGCAGATGGTCATCCGGGCCTCCATCGAGAGCTTCTCGATGGCCTCGCCGCGGTACTCCAGGATGTAGCCCTGGCCGCCGCCGGTGCCGATCCTCGCGATGATCGCCAAAATCAGGTCCTTGGCCGTCACGCCGTCGGGCAGTTCGCCGTTGACCGTGATCGCCATGGTCTTCGGGCGGGCCATGGGCAGCGTCTGGGTGGCCAGCACGTGCTCGACCTGGGAGGTGCCGATGCCGAACGCCAGCGCGCCGAAGGCGCCGTGCGTCGAGGTGTGCGAGTCGCCGCAGACCACGGTGGTGCCCGGCTGGGTCAGGCCCAGCTGCGGGCCGACGACGTGCACGACGCCCTGCTCGACGTCGCCCAGCGGGTGCAGCCGTACGCCGAAGTCCGCGCAGTTCTTGCGCAGCGTCTCCAGCTGGGCCCGGGAGACCGGGTCCGCGATGGGCTTGTCGATGTCGAGCGTCGGGGTGTTGTGGTCCTCGGTGGCGATGGTCAGGTCGAGCCGCCGCACCGGGCGGCCGCTCTTGCGGAGGCCGTCGAAGGCCTGCGGGCTGGTCACCTCGTGCAGCAGGTGCAGATCGATGAAGAGGAGGTCGGGCTCGCCCTCGGCGCGCCGGACGACGTGGTCGTCCCAGACCTTCTCCGCGAGTGTCCTACCCATCGCTTTCCCTTCGGTCGGCGACGAGGCGCCGACCCAACTAGAGATCTTGGGGAAGCGGTGCCCGCACCCCTGTGTTTCCGGGCAACCGCCACCAGGCCCTCTCGTCACGGGCCGTTGTGACTTCCTGCCGTCCAGGGTGGCGCGTTCCATGGAAAATTGAACTTGCGTTTCACAGAGTGAGACGGGAGTATCGTGTCATGGACAACAGTAGCGGCGTCGGCGTTCTCGACAAGGCGGCCCTCGTCTTGAGCGCTCTGGAGTCCGGCCCGGCCACCCTCGCGGGGTTGGTCGGTGCGACCGGACTGGCACGACCCACGGCCCACCGCCTGGCCGTGGCGCTGGAACACCACCGTATGGTGGCGCGCGACATGCAGGGCCGTTTCATCCTCGGCCCGCGCCTGGCCGAGCTGGCCGCGGCGGCCGGCGAGGACCGCCTGCTCGCCACCGCGGGCCCGGTCCTCACCCACCTGCGCGACGTCACCGGCGAGAGCGCCCAGCTCTACCGCCGTCAGGGCGACATGCGCATCTGCGTGGCCGCGGCCGAGCGCCTGTCGGGCCTTCGGGACACCGTCCCGGTCGGCTCCACGCTCACCATGAAGGCCGGTTCCTCGGCGCAGATCCTGATGGCCTGGGAGGAGCCGGAGCGCCTCCACCGCGGTCTCCAGGGCGCCCGCTTCACGGCGACCGCGCTGTCCGGAGTGCGCCGCCGGGGCTGGGCCCAGTCCATCGGCGAGCGGGAGCCCGGCGTCGCGTCCGTCTCCGCGCCGGTGCGCGGCCCGTCCAACCGCGTGGTGGCCGCCGTGTCCGTCTCGGGGCCCATCGAGCGCCTCACCCGCCACCCCGGCCGTATGCACGCGCAGGCGATCATCGACGCCGCCGGCCGCCTCTCCGAAGCGCTGCGCCGCAACGGCTGATCCTCGCAGGACACCTCTGACCGGCCAACGGGCCCGCCTCAACGCCGCGGCGGGTCCCGCGCCGTCCTCAGGCCCCGGGGGCTTTCTCCGGCATCCTCTCCGGGGCGACGGCCCCCTTGTCCGCCCGCTCCCCCACGGTCTCCCCCGCCGCCTCCTGCGCGCTCTTCCGCGACCGGTGCGCGAAGCGGTCCTGCGCGCGCCTGCCCCGCCGTTCGAGCGGCACCCGTCCGTGCGCCGCCGCGAGCCCGAAGGGCGGCATGTCCGCGTAGATCGACTCGTACGACCCCTCGGGCACGACGTACGCCTCGTGCCACAGCCCCACGTGCCCGCGCACCGCGCCCTTGCGCTCCTGCTGGGGCGCACCATCCGGCTGGGGGCCGCCCTGTGGGCGCTGCCGCAGGACGCCGAGCCGGACGACGCGGACCCGGCGGTGGCAGCCGCGCGCGCCGAGGCGGACCGGCTGCTCGAGCTGCTGGGCTGGGAGACCTCCCGGGAGTTGGCACCGCTCTCCCCCGTGCACCGCTCCCTGGTGGTGGCGGTGGCCGCACTGCGCCGCCCCGGCTATCCGTGGGACGCGGAAGTGATGGCGCCGTACGGCGAGTTGATGCTGGAGGTGGCCCGGCGGGACCTGGACTTCATGGAGACCCACGCCTCGGAGGCGGAGAAGGTCGAGATGGCGGTCGCGGCGGCGGTGCTCTTCCAGCCGGTGCTGCGGGCCCTGCACCGGCTGGCGCAGGAGGAGGAGTCGGCGCGGCGGTACGGCATCGAGTAGGCGTCGGGGAACGCCGAAGGGGGCTCCCGCCTCAGCGGAAGCCCCCTTGGGACTCGCGTACCCCCGACCGGATTCGAACCGGCGCTACCGCCTTGAGAGGGCGGCGTGCTAGGCCGCTACACAACGGGGGCGTGGATCTTGCAGGCGTTCAATGCTGCATCGCCGCAGATCCGAGCTGGTCTACCAGGACTCGAACCTAGACTAACTGAACCAGAATCAGTCGTGCTGCCAATTACACCATAGACCAATGTGGTTTAGACCAGTTCGTACCCCCGACCGGATTCGAACCGGCGCTACCGCCTTGAGAGGGCGGCGTGCTAGGCCGCTACACAACGGGGGCCCTAGCGATCCTGCATCGAGGACAGTGGGAGCGACCCGAACTGTCCTCGCGGGAAGGATCTGTACCCCCGACCGGATTCGAACCGGCGCTACTGCCTTGAGAGGGCAGCGTGCTAGGCCGCTACACAACGGGGGCTTTGCAGATATAGCTCTGCGAGCTGGCCTACCAGGACTCGAACCTAGACTAACTGAACCAGAATCAGTCGTGCTGCCAATTACACCATAGGCCACTGGAACGCAAGCCCCGAAGGGGTTCTTGTTCTAGCGTTGCGCTTCCGGTTCCCGGCCCTTCGGCCCGCTCTCCGGCGGCGCAGGAAGAACATTACCCGAAGGTGGACGGGGCTCCAAAACGGGTATCGCCGCCGAGGAGCGCGGGAAGTTCGGCGAGCGAGGCGATCCGGCGCGGTCCGGCCGGCGGGTCGACGGTGGCGTACACGCCGCCGCGGTCGATCCACACGGAGAGCAGCCCGGCGTCGGCGGCGCCGCGTCCGTCGATCTCCGGGTGGTCGCCCACGTAGGCGACCTCGTCCGGACCGAGGGCGAGCGCGTCGCAGGCCGCGAGGAAGGCCCCGGCCTCCGGCTTGGAGACGCCCAGCTCGGCGGCGCACAGGATGGCCTCGAAGCGGTCGTGCACGCCGAGGACGCGCAGCTTGCGGTCCTGGACGGTGAGGCTGGAGTTGGAGAGCACGGCGTGCCGGTGGCTGTCGGCGAGGGCGTCCAGGACGGGCATCACGTCCGGGAAGAGGGACCAGGCGGCCTCGTAGTGCGTGACGTACCGCTGGAACCAGTCGTCGGCCTCGGCGTCCGTCAGCTCCGGCCGGCCCAGGAAGACCCGGGTGCGGTCGCGCCGCTGTGTGACGAAGTCCACCTCGCCCGCCGAGAAACGCGCCCACTGCTGGTCGGTGATCTCCCGCCAGCGCACGAGGGCCTCGTCGGCCGACCCGTACCCGGCGAGCAGCCCCTCGGCGACCAGATGGGCGCGCATGCCCTCGCGGTCGGCGGTGGTGTAGTCGAAGAGGGTGTCGTCGACGTCCCAGACCACGGCGCGGATGCTCATGATCCGACGGTAACGCCGGGACACCGGCCGTGTCCGCCGTACGCCCGAGGGGCGGCCCCGGGAAGTCCGGGAGCCGCCCCTCGGGCGCGAGTGCGTGCGGCTACGCCGCCAGCCGCGCCAGCGCCGCGTCGATCCTGGCCAGCGCCTTCTCCTTGCCCAGGACCTCCAGGGACTCGAAGAGGGGCAGGCCGACCGTGCGGCCGGTGACGGCGACGCGGACGGGGGCCTGGGCCTTGCCGAGCTTGAGGCCGTGGGCCTCGCCGGCGGCCAGGACGGCCTCCTTGAGGGACTCCGGGGAGGTCCAGTCGGCGGCGTCCAGCCTCTCGCGGGCCGTGCGCAGCAGGGCGTCCGAGCCCTCCTTCATCGCCTTGGTCCAGCTCGCCTCGTCGAAGACCGGCTCCGGCAGGAAGAGGAAGTCGACGTTGTCGGTGATCTCGGAGAGGACCTTCAGGCGGGTCTGCGCGTGCGGCGCGATCGCCTGCCACTTGGCCTCGTCGAAGTCCTCGGGCGCCCAGGGGGCGGCGGGGGCCTTCAGCCAGGGGCGGCAGCGCTCGGTGAAGTCCTTGACCTCGAGCAGCCGGATGTGGTCGCCGTTGATCGCCTCGCACTTCTTCAGGTCGAAGCGCGCCGGGTTGGGCTGCACGTCGGAGACGTCGAAGGCCGCGACCATCTCCTCGACCGTGAAGATGTCCTGGTCGGCGGAGAGCGACCAGCCGAGGAGGGAGAGGTAGTTGAGCAGTCCCTCGGGGAGGAAGCCGCGCTCGCGGTAGAGATTGAGGCTCGACTGCGGGTCGCGCTTGGACAGCTTCTTGTTGCCCTCGCCCATGACGTACGGGAGGTGGCCGAAGGCGGGGATCTCCTTGGCGACGCCCAGCTCGATCAGCGCCTTGTACAGGGCGATCTGCCGCGGGGTGGAGGAGAGCAGGTCCTCGCCGCGCAGGACGTGGGTGATCTCCATCAGGGCGTCGTCGACCGGGTTGACCAGCGTGTAGAGGGGCGCCCCGTTGGCGCGGACGATGCCGTAGTCCGGGACGTTCTCCGGGAGGTAGGTGATCTCTCCGCGGACCAGGTCCGTGAAGGTGATCGCCTCGTCGGGCATCCGGAAGCGGACGATGGGCTCCCGGCCCTGCGACACGTACTCCTCGACCTGGGCGGCGCTCAGCTCGCGGCAGTGGCCGTCGTAGCCGGAGGGCTTGCCGGCGGCGCGGGCGGCCTCGCGGCGGGTGTCCAGCTCCTCCTGGGAGCAGTAGCAGCGGTAGGCGTGGCCGGCGTCCAGGAGCTTGCCGGCGACGTCCCGGTAGATGTCCATGCGCTGCGACTGGCGGTACGGCGCGTGCGGACCGCCGACCTCGGGGCCCTCGTCCCAGTCGAAGCCCAGCCAGCGCATCGAGTCGAGCAGCTGGTCGTACGACTCCTCGGAGTCGCGGGCCGCGTCGGTGTCCTCGATGCGGAAGACCAGCGTGCCCTGGTGGTGGCGCGCGAAGGCCCAGTTGAACAGGGCGGTGCGGACCAGGCCCACGTGGGGGTTGCCGGTGGGGGACGGACAGAAACGGACGCGTACGGGGGAGCCGGGTGCGCTAGCCACGCTTGACAACCTTGTTGGTGAGAGTGCCGATGCCTTCGATGGTGACGGCGACCTCGTCGCCGACGTTGAGGGGGCCGACGCCGGCCGGGGTGCCCGTGAGAATCACGTCGCCGGGGAGCAGCGTCATCGCCTCGGAGATGTTGACGATCAGATCCGCGATGGAGTGGATCATCTCGCTGGTGCGGCCGAGCTGCCGCTGGCCCCCGTTGACCGTGAGCTGGATGGTCAGGTCGCCCGCGGTCGCGAGGTCGAGGTCCGTCTCCACCCAGGGGCCGAGCGGGCAGGAGGAGTCGAAGCCCTTGGCCCTGGCCCACTGCTTCTCGCGGCGCTGCACGTCGCGGGCGGTGACGTCGTTGGCGCAGGTGTAGCCGAAGATCACGTCCTGCACGCGCTCGCGCGGGACCTCGCGGCACATGCGGCCGATCACGACGGCCAGTTCGGCCTCGTGGTGCAGTTCCTCGCTGAAGGAGGGGTACTGGATGGCGTCGCCGGGGCCGATCACGGAGGTGGACGGCTTGAAGAAGGCGAACGGGGCGTCGGGCACCTCGTTGCCGAGTTCGCGGGCGTGCTCGGCGTAGTTGCGGCCGAAGGCGACGACCTTGTTGGGGAGTACCGGCGGCAGGAGCCGCACCTTGCTCAGGGGCACCTTGGTGCCGGAGAGCTCGTAGTCCGCGAACGGGATGCCCTTGATGATGTCGAGGACGAGCTGGTCCGGCTGGTCGCCCTCGACCGCGCCGAAGGCGACGTTCCCGTCGATGGAGAACCTGGCGATGCGCACGGGTTGCTTGGCCCCTTGACTGAGCTGGCTGGAGTCTGACGCTCCAGGCTAACGCGGCGGGCCTGCCCGGCGGATCAGGCCGAAGGAAAGACGCGGTGCCTCACCAGTGCAGATGGGCGTGCCACACCCCGCGTCTCCGGCATGATCCGCCGGGCAGGCCCTCAGGGGCGCGGGCAGCCGCTGAACGGTCTCCGGCTCGGTGCCGTACTACTCTGCGACCGACGCCGCGACCGGGGCCTCCATGAGGATCGTGCGGCGGGGGTTGGCGGTCTGGGCGGGGAGCTCGACGGCGTGCTCCGGCTGTTCCGGCGTCTGCAGTTCGTCGGCGCCCTCGAGGTGCGCCAGTGTCGTGCGTCGCGGGTTGGCGATCTTGTGGAACATCATCGTCGTCTTCACGGTTGTACGAGGCCCTGTCGTGTCCGGGCGCCCGAGGGGCGGCGAAAGCCCCTGCAAGGGCGCGGGTTGTCGGTTTTGCCTTCTCTGTAAAGCGTCAGGCTAAACACGCCATTCCCCGCCAACCGTGGGGGAGCCCACGATCCGAGTGTGAGTTTGCTCACTTATCAAGGGTCAAACCGGTCAATTGCGACGCCGATACCACTCGGACCAAACAGACATTGCACACCTGAAGCCATCATTCCGCTGCTGATCATGTCGACTGGGACACCCTTCACGCCTCGGCGACTCGCGTGCATACGTCCGCTTTACGGGTGATGATCTTCTACGGCTGGTGACCCGGCCCTCACGTGGTGTCACGTATCTCACGGCCTGCCCCACGGGCCTTGTTGGAGATCCTGCACTGTGCTGGAATTCCACGGACCGCCGCGGGATCGAGCCGGCGCACAGGGGGCGCACACCAGCGCCGAGCGGCGGCGAGAAGGGGGAACCAGCGCCGGTCACTCACGACCAACACAGGGGCGAATTCAGGGCGCCCCTTCGACGCCGACACCGTGCCCAGCCGTTCACGCGGACGGGCGCCTGGTCCAGAGGTTGCGACGCTAGTGCAGGGACGTTTCAAGAGGGATGGCAGCGCTTCGGCGGAGCCGGAGCCGCAGGGCGGGACTGGCCCCAAGGCCGTCAGCTCCTCGCCCCAGCACGCCCAGAACCCGGGCCAGACCCAGTCCGGCGACGGCGGCGAGCGCGCCGGTCAGGCGGCGGGCCCGTCCGCTCCCGGCCAGCAGCCGCCCACCAAGCCGGCCAAGGGCTCGACCGGCCCCGGCCCGCGAATAGCCCTGCGCAACTGGCGGATCTCCACCCGTCTGGTCTCGCTGCTGGCGCTTCCGGTGGTCGCGGCGACCTCGCTGGGCGCACTGCGCATCAACCAGTCGATGGACGACATCCAGCAGCTCGAGAACATGAAGCTGCTGACCGAGATGACCAAGCAGGCCACGGAGCTGGCCGCCGCGCTCCAGGAGGAGCGCGACCAGTCCGCCGGCCCGCTGGCCCACGGCTCGAAGTCCAGCGCGATCGCCGTCAAGGGCGACCGCGAGCAGACCGACCGGGCCCTGAAGAACTTCCTCGACAAGTCCGAGCAGATCGACGCGGCGAGCAAGGACGGCAAGCTCGTCGGCGTCCGGGACAGCCTCGTCGGCATCGCGAGCGACCTGAACGACCTGACCAAGGTCCGCAGCACGGCGTACACGGCCAACGACAACTCGACCCAGACCGTCGAGGCCTACCACCGCCTGATCACCCACCTGCTCGACCTCTCGCAGGACATGGCGGAGGCGACCAGCAACCCCGACATGATCCAGCGCACCCGCGCCCTGTCGGCCTTCTCCTCGGCCAAGGAGTACGCGTCGATCCAGCGCGCGGTCCTCGCCGCGGCGCTCCCGGCGAACAACACGGACAAGGGCGACCTCGCCGAGAACGACCGGCTGTACGCCCAGTCCGCGCTGCAGAGCCAGACCTCCGAGCTGCGCAGCTTCACCAGCATCTACGGCGAGGGCGCCGAGGACCTGCTCAAGCCGATCTCCGAGGGCAACCCGGTGATCGAGGCGTCCGACCAGTACGCGGGCCGCGCCCTCAGCAAGACCGACGGCCTGGCGGGTCTGAGGTCCCGGTCCTACCAGGACTGGCTGGACGACAGCTCCACCAAGATCCAGCAGATGAAGAACATCGAGCTGAAGCTGCTGGAGGACATGGAGCAGCAGGCCCGAGAGCTGCGCAACGAGTCCGAGCAAGAGGCCATCATCTCCGGTGTCCTCATCCTGCTCGTGCTCGGCGTCTCCCTGGTCGGCGCGTTCGTCGTGGCCCGGTCCATGATCCGCTCGCTGCGCCGCCTGGAGGACACCGCGACCAAGGTCGCCCAGGACCGCCTGCCCGAGCTGGTCAAGCAGCTCTCCGAGACCGACCCGCAGGACGTCGACACCTCGGTGGAGTCGGTCGGTGTGCACTCCCGGGACGAGATCGGCCGAGTGGCCGCGGCCTTCGACGACGTGCACCGCGAGGCGGTCCGCCTCGCCGCCGAGCAGGCCCTGCTGCGGGGCAACGTCAACGCGATGTTCACCAACCTCTCGCGCCGCTCCCAGGGCCTCATCCAGCGTCAGCTCTCGCTCATCTCCGAACTGGAGTCCCGCGAGGCCGACCCGGACCAGCTGTCCTCGCTGTTCAAGCTCGACCACCTCGCGACGCGCATGCGCCGTAACGGTGAGAACCTCCTCGTCCTCGCCGGTGAGGAGCCGGGCCGGCGCTGGACCCGCCCGGTCCCGCTGGTCGACGTGCTCCGTGCCGCCGCCTCCGAGGTGGAGCAGTACGAGCGCATCGAGCTGGCCTCCGTGCCGAGCACCGAGGTCGCCGGCCGCGTGGTCAACGACCTCGTGCACCTGCTCGCCGAGCTGCTGGAGAACGCGACCTCGTTCTCCTCGCCGCAGACCAAGGTCAAGGTCACCGGTCACGCGCTGCCCGACGGCCGGGTGCTGATCGAGATCCACGACACCGGCATCGGTCTCTCGCCGGAGGACCTGGCCGCGATCAACGAGCGGCTCGCCTCGCCGCCCACCGTGGACGTCTCCGTCTCCCGCCGCATGGGCCTGTTCGTGGTCGGCCGCCTCTCGCAGCGCCACGGCATCCGCATCCAGCTGCGTCCGTCCGACTCCGGCGGTACGACCGCGCTGGTCATGCTGCCCGTCGACGTCGCCCAGGGCGGCCGCAAGCCGCAGCCCAAGCAGGGCCAGCCCGGCTCGGGCAACGGCGGTCCGGCCGCCGCGCAGGCCGCCGCCGGTGTCGCGGCGGCCCGCCGCGGCGGACAGGGCGGCGGTGCCCTCGCGGGCGGCGGCGCCTTCGGCGGTGGCGGTGCCCTCGGCGCCGGTGCCCCGGGCGGCCGGCTCAGTGCCGGCCAGGGGCCGCGGGCCGCACTGCCCGGGCGCGACGCGGGTGGCCGACCGGGTGCGCCGGGTGGCCCGCGCGGGCCCCAGACCCCGGGCACCCCCACGGCTCCGGGCCAGCAGAACCGTCCGGCCCCGGCCGGCGCGGGAGCCGGTGCCGGTCAGGCGCCGGGCGCCCCGCAGGGCCTGCAGGCCGCGGGCATGAACGCGCCGCAGGGCAACGCGCCGGCCGGCAACGCCTCGCAGGGCCAGGACATGTTCGGCGGCACCCGCGCCCCCGCGGCGCCCCCGCAGCGCGCCAAGCGCGGCGGCAACGGCGACGCCGAGCAGGGCCGTCGTCCCCAGCTGCCGCCGCGCGGCGGTCCGCGGGCCGAGCTGCCCGGCGGCAACCCGCAGCCGCGGGTGCCCAGCTGGAGCGACGAGAACGCGCAGCCGCCCGTGCCGCGCGCCTCGCTGGACGCCCCGCGCGGTCACGACGAGCCGGACAGCTCCCGCACCGACCGGACGTCGCGCCTCGACGAGCGGCAGGGCCCTGGATCGACCGCGGAGATGCCGGCCGTGCCCCGGTTCGGCGAGCCGCAGTCCCCCGCCGCCACGGCCGAGTTCGCCCGCCCCGACTTCGACGCTCCGGCGCCCCGCCGTGACGAGTCGCAGGACACGGGCCAGTTCGCCCAGCCCGGCCAGAACCAGTACGACGGCCGGAACCAGTACGACGGCCGGAACCAGTACGAGGACCAGTACCGGCAGGACCAGTACGGACCGGGCCAGTACGGCCAGGGCCGGCCGGACCAGGGCCAGTACGACCAGGGCCGGTTCGGTCAGGACGCGCCGCAGAACGACCAGTTCGCACGGCCCGAGCCGGCCGCCCCGCAGCAGGGCGGCGGCCCGTTCGTCCGCTCGGACGTGTTCGGCGGGCAGCCCGCCCAGGCCGCCCCGAACGGTTCGGCCCCGGCCGACCGGTTCGCCGGCGCCCAGGGCTACGACAACGGCTCGACCGGGCGGCACGACCTGCCGGCCCGTCAGAACCCGGCGCCCACCGGACAGTTCGAGCGTCCTCAGGTGGGCGACACGCAGGGCGGGAACGACTTCGGCGCCCCGCGTCCGCCGGCCCCGCAGCGACCGGTCGCACCGGATCCCGTGACCCAGAACACCAACGGCACTCCCCCGCAGGGGCCGGGAGACGGATGGGCGCTGCCCCCGGCCACCGGTCCCGGTGACGGGCGTACGCCGCTGTACGACACGCTGGAGACCAACTGGTTCCACGGGGACCGCGAGTCGAGGGCGCCGCAGGACGCCCCGGCCGCGACCCCTGAGCCGCAGGCCGCCCAGCCCCAGACCCCGGCGGCCCCCCAGCGGCCGGCCACCTCCGCCTGGCGCAGCTCGCCGAACGACGACCTCGTCCGGCAGGCGGAGCGCGTCAGGCAGCCGGCCGCGGGCGGGGTCACCACCTCCGGCCTCCCGCGCCGGGTCCCCCGGGCCAACCTCGTCCCGGGGACGGCTCAGCAGCAGTCGCACCAGAGCGGTCCGGCGGTTTCGCGTGCGCCCGACGACGTGCGCGGCCGGCTGACCAATCTCCGTCGGGGAATCGCACAGGGCCGTCAGGCCGGTACCAACCAGACCGGCAGCTACCCGCGGCCCACTCACCAGCAGGAGCGTTAGTTGAGCCCGATGAGCCAGGCGGCACAGAACCTCAACTGGTTGATCACGAATTTCGTGGACAACACCCCAGGGGTGTCCCACACCGTCGTCGTGTCCGCCGACGGACTCCTCCTGGCGATGTCGGAGGGCTTCCCTCGCGACCGCGCCGACCAGCTCGCGGCCGTCGCCTCGGGGCTGACCTCACTGACGGCCGGGGCCTCCCGGATCTTCGAGGGCGGCAACGTGGCGCAGACGGTCGTGGAGATGGAGCGGGGGTTCCTCTTCCTCATGTCCGTCTCGGACGGCTCGTCCCTGGCCGTCCTCGCGCACCCGGAGTGCGACATCGGCCTCGTCGGCTACGAGATGGCGCTCCTGGTCGACCGCGCGGGCGCGGTCCTCACACCCGACCTGCGCGCCGAACTACAAGGCAGTCTGCTCCACTGATCGGCCCCGGCACCACCCGTGTTACCAAATCACCGTCCGGCCGCCACAATCCCCCCACCGGCCTCGTCAGACGGCTTGACTGACCGACTTGCTGTCCCGCCCGGAGGATTCATGACCCCGCCCACCGCCTCTCATGATCCGTACGCGGAGCCGTACGAGGACGAGGGCGACCAGCCGCTGGTACGTCCCTACGCGATGACCGGCGGCCGGACCAGGCCGCGCTACCAGCTCGCCATCGAGGCGCTGATCAGTACGACGGCCGACCCGGCAGCGCTCATGGGACTGCTCCCCGAGCACCAGCGCATCTGCCACCTGTGCCGCGAGGTGAAATCGGTGGCCGAGGTGTCGGCCCTGCTGGCGATGCCGCTCGGTGTGGCGCGGATCCTGGTCGCGGACCTCGCGGAGGCCGGGCTCGTCGCCATCCACCAGCCTGGCGGCGACGAGAACAACGGCGGTGCGCCGGACGTGACACTGCTCGAAAGGGTGCTCAGTGGACTTCGAAAGCTCTGACGGAGGGCGGGCGACCACCTCCGCGAAGATCGTGGTGGCCGGCGGCTTCGGCGTCGGCAAGACCACGTTCGTGGGCGCCGTCTCCGAGATCAACCCCCTGCGCACCGAGGCCGTGATGACCTCGGCCAGCGCGGGGATCGACGACCTCACGCACGCCGGGGACAAGACGACCACGACGGTCGCCATGGACTTCGGCCGCATCACGCTCGACCAGGACCTGATCCTGTACCTGTTCGGCACGCCGGGCCAGGACCGGTTCTGGTTCATGTGGGACGACCTGGTGCGCGGCGCGATCGGCGCGGTCGTGCTGTGCGACACCCGCCGGCTGGCCGACTGCTTCCCGGCCGTCGACTACTTCGAGAACAGCGGTCTGCCGTTCGTCGTCGCGCTCAACGGCTTCGACGGTCAGCAGCCCTACTCCCCGGACGAGGTGCGCGAGGCGCTGCAGATCGGCCCGGACACCCCGATCATCACGACCGACGCCCGGCACCGCGCCGACGCCAAGTCGGCGCTGATCACGCTGGTCGAGCACGCGCTGATGGCCCGCCTGCGGTAGGTCCGCCCACCGCCGCAGCCAAGTCGGCAGGCTTCTACGGCACTTGTCGTAGACGAGTCGGAGCCGGCTGTGTCCTTTGACACGGTCGGCTCCGCTGTTCATAACGTTTCGGCAGAGGAATCGGGTGGTACCGACACGCGACGCGGTCAACTGGTCTCGCTGCGCGCACGAACGCCCCGTCTTTTGACGGACCTCTCTCTTTATGACCGTTTTACGCGAGGCTTACATCACGTGTAACCCCCGCGTTCCACTGTTTGGAAGAGCGCTGGTCGCCGTGCTGGAATGCCAGAACTGCCCCATGGTCTAAGACGTACTCAGCAGTAGCGCGTACTCGATGACTGACGGAGTGGGTTCTGAGACACAGCGGCACGACACAGGTGCCGACCGCCGAGAGGTTGTTGGTCGAGTGAGGCGAAGCAAGAACAGTCCCGAGCCATCGGCCCGGGGCAACTTCACCCCGCCGCCGCGCACAGCGGCGCCCGCCCCCGTCCCCGCCGCGGAACCCAAGGCCGAGCCCGCGCCGAGCGGTAGCCGTTTCACGCCGCGCAACTGGCGGGTGACCACCCGGCTGAACGCCATCCTGCTCATACCCGTGCTGGTCGGCCTCGTCATGGGCGGCTTCCAGGTGAAGAGCTCGATCGACACGTGGCAGGACGCCGAGGACGCCGAGAGCACCGCGCGTCTGGTGCGCGCCTCCCTCGGCTACGCCAACGCCCTCTACAACGAGCGCGACCTCACGGCGGCCCCCCTGCTGCAGGGCAAGGGTGAGAAGGACGCCACCGTCGGCAAGGCCCGCCAGGCCACCGACGACGCGGCCGACGTCTTCGACGAGGCGGCCCAGGGCATGCCCGCCAAGGCGGGCCTGGAGCGCCGGCTGAAGGTCTTCCGCGAGCAGGAGCCCAAGCTCCAGACGCTGCGGGCGGCCGCGTACACCTCCAAGCTCAAGGGCGTGGAGACCGAGGAGGGCTACACCGGCGTCGCCCACCCCCTGATGGAGTTCGCCAACGAGCTGGGCCTGGGCACCGGCAACATCACCTCCTACGGCCGGACCGTCTACGCGATCTCGCTGACGAAGGCGGCGCTCTCGCTGGAGCGCTCCATCGGCATGCACATGCTGGTCAAGCCGGGTCCGGAGCCCAGCCACCTCGCCAGCCAGCGCGTCGCGCTCTCCTCGTACGCCTACCTGGAGCGCATCGCGATCGAGGAGTACATCGGCGGCGGTACCGAGGCGGACGCGCAGAAGCTCGAGGACGCCGAGGCGAAGCTCAAGGAGGACGGCGCGGCCATGGCCAAGGAGGCCAAGGCCAAGGACCCGGACTACGTGCCGCCGCCGTCCGACCCGACGACGATGATCTCGGAGCTGGCCGGACTCGCGTCCACGGACACCAGCGCCCGGGCGGAGCTGGCCCGGCAGGGCATCACGCCGGAAAACTGGTGGGCGGTCAACACCCTCAAGTTCGACGCGTACCAGAAGATCGAGTCGGACCTGGCCGACAAGGCGGTGTCCGAGGCGTCCGGGATCGCCGACGACGCCGAGCGTGACGCCTACATCACGGGTGCCGCGGTCGTGATCGCGCTGCTCGCCGCGTTCGTCCTGGCCGGCATGGTGGCCCGCGGAATGAGCCGCTCCATGCGCCAGCTGCGCAACGCCGCCTTCGGCATCGCCGAGCAGCGCCTGCCGATGCTGGTCGACCAGCTCTCCCGCACCGACCCCGGCCGGGTCGACACCCGGGTGCAGCCGATCCCGATCACCTCGACCGACGAGATCGGCGAAGTCGCCCGCGCCTTCGACCAGGTGCACCGCGAGGCCGTCCGGCTCGCCTCCGAGCAGGCGCTGCTGCGGGGCAACATCAACGCGATCTTCACCAACCTGTCGCGCCGCAACCAGTCGCTGATCGAGGGCCAGCTGAGCCTGATCACCGACCTGGAGAACAACGAGGCCGACCCCGACCAGCTGGAGAACCTCTTCCGGCTGGACCACCTCGCCACCCGTATGCGCCGCAACGGCGAGAACCTCCTGGTCCTCGCCGGCGAGGAGCCCGGCCGCCGATGGGACCAGCCGGTCCCGCTGGTCGACGTGCTGCGCGCCGCCTCCTCCGAGGTGGAGCAGTACGAGCGCATCGAGCTGTCCGGCGTGCCGGAGGCCGAGATCCACGGCCGCGCCGTGACCGACCTCGTGCACCTGCTCGCCGAGCTGCTCGAGAACGCCACCACGTTCTCCTCGCCGCAGACCAAGGTCCGCGTCACCGCGACCCGGCTGCCCGACGGCCGCGTGATGGTGGAGATCCACGACAAGGGCATCGGCCTGACCGCCGAGGACTTCGCGGACATCAACCACAAGCTGGCCAACCCGCCGACCGTGGACGCCGCGATCTCGCAGCGCATGGGACTGTTCGTGGTCGGCCGGCTGTCCGACCGGCACGGCATCCGCGTCCAGCTGCGCCCCTCCGGTGAGCAGGCGGGCACCACCTCGCTGGTCATGCTCCCGGACGCCATCACCCACGGCGGTGGCGGCGGCGAGCAGCAGCCGCGCGACGAGTTCACCGTCTCGCAGATCATCCCGGAGCAGAACTTCCAGGGCGAGAGCTTCGGCCAGGTCGGCCAGCCCATGCGGACCGCCGCCGAGCTGGGCTTCGACGACAGCCGGTACGCCGAGGTCCCGGACGACATACGCGAGCTGGACCCGGTGGGCCGCTCGCTGATGCGCGAGGAGCGCCGCGCGGCCCTGGAGGCCCAGTCGCATCCCGAGCTGCCGGGTCCGGCCGACCAGGGCGACGGCGGAAGCCGCGAGGCCACCGCCTTCCCGGAGCAGTTCACCGGTCAGCAGCCCGGGTACGACCAGCCCCTCGACGGCTACCAGCAGCAGCCGAACGGCGCTTACCAGGGGCAGCCCAACGGCGGCTACCAGGAGCAGCCCAACGGCGGCTACCAGGAGCAGCCGAACGGCGGCTACGACCCGCAGTCGGCGTACGCAGACCCGCAGCAGGCCTACCAGGAACCGCAGCAGGCGTCGTACGACGAGCAGTACTACGCGCCGAACGGCGGCCTGCCGGAGTCCGGGAACTACTCGCCCTTCGAGCAGCGGCGCCACCAGGACGACTGGCCGCAGCAGGACGGATACCAGAACGGTTATCCGGACCAGTACGCCGCGGGTGCCCCCCAGGCGCAATCCGCCCAGGCCGCTGACGTGACCGAGGCGGACCGCGTAGGCTTCGACCGTCCAGGGCCTGCCCCCTCCGCCGCCCACGAGCTGACCGACGCGGGTCTTCCCCGCCGCGGCCCCACCGCGGGCGACGCGGGACACGTGGGCCAGGAGACGCCGGCCGCCGCACCGGGGGCGGGCGGCGAGGACACCTGGCGGTCGGCCAACGACGACCGCTGGCAGCAGGCCTCGGCGCTGCGCAAACCCAAGGCGGGCGGGGTGACCTCCTCGGGTCTGCCGCGGCGGGTGCCCAAGGCCAACCTGGTCGAGGGCGCGGCCGAGACCACTCCCCAGGGAGGCCCCCAGATCTCCCGCGCTCCGGAGGACGTCCGGGGCAGGCTGAGCAACCTGCGGCGCGGCGTCGAGCGAGGCCGCAACGCAGGCAGTGAAACGAACGGCCAGGACACAAGGAATGAACACCGTGGTCCTGACAGCACCTACAACCAGGAGCGTTAGTGTGAGCCCGATGAGCCAGGCGGCGCAGAACCTGAACTGGTTGATCACCAACTTCGTGGACAACACCCCGGGGGTGTCCCACACGGTGGTGGTCTCCGCCGACGGACTCCTTCTGGCGATGTCCGAAGGGTTCCCTCGCGACCGAGCCGATCAGCTCGCGGCCGTCGCCTCCGGCCTGACCTCGCTGACCGCCGGCGCCTCGCGCATCTTCGAGGGCGGCAGCGTGAACCAGACGGTTGTGGAGATGGAGCGCGGATTCCTCTTCATCATGTCCATCTCCGACGGCTCGTCCCTCGCGGTTCTCGCACACCCCGAGGCGGACATCGGTCTCATTGGGTACGAGATGGCCCTTCTGGTGGACCGAGCGGGCACGGTTTTGACCCCCGATCTGCGGGCTGAGCTCCAAGGGAGCCTTCTCAACTAAAGGACAGACGGTGCGTTTTGGCGTCCCGTGGCCGTAAAGTTTCGGGACGCGGCTCCACAGCGATGGGTGCCAGGCACAGTCGGAGGAGGAAAAAGTGGCAACACCCCCAGGCGGTCCGTCATCGGGCAACTGGTCGTACGGCCCTGGCCAGGGCCAAGGCGACGGCTCGGCGCACGGATACGGCTACCCCTCCGTGCCGAGTCACCGGCAGCCGTACGCGCCGCAGGGCCCCGGCCCTGCGCCGTACGACCAGCCGCATGCTCCGCGCATCCAGCCCGTGCAGCCGCAGCGCCGCACCCCTGAGCCGGCGCCCGCCGGGGCGTCGAACAACCCCCTGGTGCGCCCGTACGCCATGACGGGCGGCCGCACCAGGCCCCGGTACCAGCTCGCCATCGAGGCGCTGGTGCACACGATCGCGCAGCCGCACCAGATGCAGGGCCAGCTGCCCGAGCATCAGCGGATCTGCAATCTCTGCCGGGAGATCAAGTCGGTGGCCGAGGTCTCGGCCCTCCTGACGATCCCTCTCGGCGTGGCCAGGATCCTCGTCGCCGACTTGGCGGAGGCGGGACTGGTCGCCATCCATCAGCCCGGCGGCGACGAGAGCGCCGGCGGCCAGCCAGACGTGACACTGCTCGAAAGGGTGCTCAGTGGACTTCGCAAGCTCTAGCGGCGGTCCTTCCCGCTCCACCACT
This sequence comes from Streptomyces sp. NPDC034099, assembly GCF_055575415.1. Classification (NCBI taxonomy): domain Bacteria; kingdom Bacillati; phylum Actinomycetota; class Actinomycetes; order Kitasatosporales; family Streptomycetaceae; genus Streptomyces; species Streptomyces sp. NPDC034099. The sequence continues at coordinate 53,929 of NZ_JBVISR010000016.1, forward strand.
TCCGCGAAGATCGTGGTGGCGGGCGGCTTCGGCGTGGGCAAGACCACGTTCGTCGGCGCTGTCTCGGAGATCAATCCGCTGCGCACAGAGGCCGTGATGACATCCGCGTCGGCGGGCATCGACGACCTCACCCACACGGGGGACAAGACGACCACGACGGTCGCCATGGACTTCGGACGCATCACGCTCGACCAGGACCTGATCCTGTACCTCTTCGGTACGCCCGGCCAGGACCGGTTCTGGTTCATGTGGGACGACCTGGTGCGCGGCGCCATCGGGGCCATCGTCCTGGTCGACACGAGGCGGCTCGCCGACTGCTTCCCCGCGGTCGACTACTTCGAGAACAGCGGCCTGCCGTTCGTCATCGCGCTCAACGGCTTCGACGGTCAGCAGCCGTACAACCCGGACGAGGTCCGGGAGGCGCTGCAGATCGGCCCGGACACCCCGATCATCACGACCGACGCGCGGCACCGCGCCGACGCCAAGTCGGCGCTGATCACGCTGGTCGAGCACGCGCTGATGGCCCGCCTGCGCTAGCCTGCGGGCAGTCGTGCCGCCCCCTCCCCTCCGCCTGCGGGCAGTCGTCACCTCCCCCAGTGCCTCGAGGGCCTGGGAGGTGCCCCCAGGGCGGCACGGGTGGGCGCAGGCGGCACCCCGTCAGCGCCGGGTTGCGCGACGCCCCCTGCGGCCACTGGGCTGCCGGGGGCGGTTTCGTTGCCGGGTGCGCGTAGTACGTGGCTGGTCGCGCAGTTCCCCGCGCCCCTGAACGAGCGAGGCCCCTCCTGACGGAGGGGCCTCGCTCGTATCTCGGGTCAGCGCCAGCTGTGCGGCGCCCTGAAGCCCGGCTCGCGTTCCAGGCGGCGCCAGCCCGCGCGGGCTCGGCCGCCGCCGTGGGTGGGGGCGATCTCGGCGGGGCGGGCGGCGGCGCGGGCCAGGAGGAGGGCCGTGATGGCGGCGACTTCCTCGGGCTCGGCGTGGCCCTTCTCGACGCGGATGTCGGGAGTGGACATGGAAGTGGCTCCTCGGATCACTGCGGCGGGTTGCCGTGCTTGCGGGACGGCAGGTCGGCGTGCTTGGTGTGGAGCATCGCCAGGGACCTGATCAGCACCTCGCGGGTTTCGGCGGGGTCGATGACGTCGTCGACCAGGCCGCGTTCGGCCGCGTAGTAGGGGTGCATCAGCTCGGACTTGTACTCCTTGACCATGCGGGCCCGCATGGCCTCGGGGTCCTCGGCCCCGGCGATCTGCCGGCGGAAGATGACGTTGGCGGCACCCTCCGCGCCCATGACGGCGATCTCGTTGGTCGGCCAGGCGTAGGTGAGGTCGGCGCCGATGGACTGGCTGTCCATGACGATGTAAGCACCTCCGTACGCCTTGCGCAGGATGAGCGAGATCCGGGGCACGGTCGCGTTGCAGTAGGCGTAGAGGAGCTTGGCGCCGTGGCGGATGATGCCGCCGTGCTCCTGGTCGACGCCGGGCAGGAAGCCGGGTACGTCCAGAAGGGTGATGATCGGGATGTTGAAGGCGTCGCACATCTGGACGAAGCGCGCGGCCTTCTCCGACGCCTCGATGTCCAGGACTCCGGCCAGGGCCTGCGGCTGGTTGGCGACGATGCCGACGACCTGGCCGTCCAGGCGGGCCAGGGCGCAGATGATGTTGCGGGCCCAGCGCTCGTGGACCTCCAGGTACTCGCCCTCGTCGACGAGTTCCTCGATGACCTTGGTCATGTCGTAGGGGCGGTTGCCGTCCGCCGGGACCAGGTCGAGCAGCACGTCCGAGCGGCGGTCCGCGGGGTCGGAGGACTCGTGGCGGGGCGGGTTCTCCCGGTTGTTCTGCGGGAGGAGGGAGAGGAGGTAGCGGACCTCGGCGAGGCAGGTCTCCTCGTCGTCGTAGGCGAAGTGGCACACGCCGGACGTCTCGGCGTGCACGTCCGCGCCGCCCAGGCCGTTCTGCGTGATCTCCTCGCCGGTGACCGCCTTGACCACGTCCGGACCCGTGATGAACATCTGCGAGGTGTCGCGGACCATGAAGACGAAGTCGGTCAGGGCGGGGCTGTAGGCCGCGCCGCCCGCGCACGGGCCGAGCATCACGCTGATCTGCGGGATGACCCCGGACGCCTTCGTGTTGCGCTGGAAGATGCCGCCGTAGCCGGCGAGCGCGCTGACGCCCTCCTGGATACGGGCGCCGGCGCCGTCGTTCAGCGACACCAGCGGGGCACCGGCCGCGATGGCCATGTCCATGATCTTATGGATCTTCGTGGCGTGGGCCTCGCCCAGCGCACCGCCGAAGATCCGGAAGTCGTGGGCGTAGACGAAGACCGTGCGGCCCTCGACCGTGCCCCAGCCGGTGATGACACCGTCGGTGTACGGCTTCTTGGCCTCCAGGCCGAAGCCGGTCGCCCGGTGCCGGCGCAGCTGCTCGACCTCGCGGAAGGAACCCGCGTCCAGGAGCAGCTCGATCCGCTCACGTGCCGTCAGCTTGCCCTTGGCGTGCTGCGCCGCCGTCGCCTTCTCGCTCGGTCCGGCCAGCGCCTGCGCACGGATCTCGTGCAGCTCGGCCACTCGCCCGCGCGCGTCCGTCGGCTCACCCGGCGCCTCATCCAAAACGGTCATGTAGCGACTCTACGAACCCGACCAAGGATTGCGAGCCGTCGACTCCGTACAGTCTCCGGCCCGTTTTCCTGGTAGCACTGAACAGAACCCCCACCGCATGCAGCCTTTTCGACTGCTCAGGGGGCCTCCACCTTGTAGAGGTCGCACAAACCCGTCAGCTGAGAGCCACCTCACATTCATGGGTGGCGCATACCACCCCTGGAGTGACCCGGAGGTGCAGCCGGCGGCCCGTCGCGAGGACCTCGACCGTCTCGTCGGCCCACGGCACCGCTCTCACCGGGTGGTCCCAGATGATCTCCAGGGGCTCTCCCGTGCGCGGCGGCTCGCTCACGCAGAGCGTAGCGGTACGGCCCCGGCGGCGGACCAGCACACTCGCCCCGGCCGTGGCGGTGAGCGGGCCCGCCGTGCCGGCCTGCCAGAAGTTGCCGGCCGTGAGGCCGAGGGAGGGGACGGTCACCGCCTGGCGGCGGGCGTCGTTGGCGAGGACCGTGACCCGGCGGCGGTCGGCCGCGCGGCGGGCGACGGCCGCTCGGGAGGCGCCCGGCATGACGGTGTAGACGTAGCCGGCGTCGGCCGGGTCGGTGCCGTGGTCGAGCCAGAGGGTCTGCCAGCGGCGGGTGCGGCGCTCGGTCGTGCTGGTGGTGTTGATGTCGGACCAGGCGCCGGTGCGGTCCTCGCGCAGGGTCCGCAGGCCGCCCTCGGGCACGATCCAGCCGCCGTGGCCCTCCAGGTGGGCCCAGTTCCGGCCGCGTGCGAGGACCTGGTCGCCGCCCTCCCCCAGGTTGCGGTTGTCCACGACGGTCTCGACCGGGACTCCGTCCGCGCAGGTGATGCCGGCGCCCAGGCAGACCACGGCGTCGTCGAGGAAGAACCAGGACTTGCGGGCCTCCAGGGTCGAGCCCAGGCCCTTGAGGTGCTGCCCCACGGCCGCGTATGTGCCGTCGGTCGTGCCGCCGACCCAGCGCACGTCCGGTTTGGGCTCGCCCCACTCACCGCCCGCGCGGTCGGGCAGGCGCTTGGTGGAGACGGTGGTGCCGGGCAGCCGGTACCAGTCGACGGTGGGCCAGAACCAGTCGGTGTACTGGTCTGCGGTGGTCCCGTTCGCCCACCAGGTGAGCATGCCCGATCCGGTGTGCCAGCCGCGCGGGTTCTCGCCGTTGCCGCACTCGTAGTGGGCGATGCGGTCACTGGCCATGGCGAGGCCCGCGGTGAAGGCGGGGCGGCGGTGGACGGCGCGGTCCATGGCCGCGAAGAGGTGGTGCCCGGCGGGTTCGGGAGCGGCCTCGCCGGGCGCGTCGGCGATCGCGTGCAGCCGGGCCAGGTCGGCGACCGGGAACTGGGGCGCGGTGAGGAGCGGGGTGACGGTGTCCCGTGCGATCCAGCCCTTGATCCGGGCGTACCAGCGCTCTCGCTCGGCGTCGCTCGCGCCGCCCGCGAGGACCGCCATGGCGGCGATGATCTGCTGGCCGTGGAAGTGGTCGCTGCGCATGACGTGCAGGTCGTCGCTCTGGAGGTAACCCCGGCTGACGGCCCGCCCGTTGACGGTGTCCATCACGAGTCCGTCGTGGATCAGGGGCGCGTAGGCGTGCTCCACGCTGTCCAGGACGATCTGCCTGCCCGGGTCGGTCACCTCCCACTCGGAGCCGGCCAGCAGGGTGAACAGCCGGCCGAGGCCGTCCAGCATGACCTGGCCGTACGTCCCCGAGTAGGCGACCCAGGTGTGCTGGACGAAGGAGCCGTCGGCGTAGAGACCGTCGCCCCGGGTGACGTACGGGAAGACCGGCGAGAGGGCGTCGCGGGCCAGGGCGAGCTTGGCGGGGGCCCGGCCCAGGACGCCGCGCAGGGCGACCGAGCGGCACAGGTCGACGCGGTTGGCGCCGGTGGAGGTGCCGGTGTAGTCGCCGAGCATCGCGTCCGGGACGAAGTGGTCGACGGCGGCGCAGGCGGCGGCCACGCGGTCGGTGCCGAGGTGGTCGTACAGGGCGGCCGTGATGTCCATCAGGAGCCGGGGGCTGCCGATCTGCCATTCCCACCAGTTGCCGTAGCGGGTGGTGGCGGGGTTGTAGACGGTGGCCGAGAGGTGGTCGAGGCCGCGCAGGATGTCGGCGAGGAGGGCGGGGTCGCCGGTGGAGCCGGTGCCCTCCTGCACGTACGCCTCGGTCATCGTCCACAGGCGTCCGTAGGCGAAGGTGATCCCGGCGGGCGGGTCGAAGGGGTGGCCGGGCCACAGGGAGGTGGCAGCGGGGGCCATGGTCGCGCAGTGTTCGCGGGCGCGTGCGCCGGTCTCGGCGAGGCGGGAGGCGTACGGCTCGGCGGCCGGGTCGTAGCCGGTGCCGAGGGCGATCTCCAGCCAGCGCCGGCGGAGGCCGTCGTAGACGTCGGCCGCGTCGGCCGCGGCGGCCGCGGCACGGGGGACGGAGGTGAGGGCGGCGGCCGCGGCCGCCGCGAGCAGGACCGCGCGGCGGGTGGGGGCGGTGGGACGCTGTGGGGTCATGCTCATGCCGTCTATCACGCCGGGGGCGGGAGGGGAACGGCGCCGCAACATGTGCGGCGCGGGTGGTTGATGGCGGCACGGAATAGCTCTAGAGTCGAAGTCGTTGGACTGGTTGAACATTCAACTTCAAGCCTTCCCCGGAGGACACCATGACCACCACCCCCGACCTCTCCACGCTGACCGGCGACTACGCCGTCGACCCCGCCCACACGACGATCGGCTTCACGGCCCGCCACGCGATGGTCACCAACGTCAAGGGCAAGTTCCTCGACTTCACCGGCACGCTGCACCTGGACGGCACCGACCCGTCCCGCTCCACGGCGTCCCTGGACATCACGATGGACAGCATCGACACGGGCTCCCCCGACCGTGACGGCCACCTGAAGGGCTCGGACTTCTTCAACACCGGCGAGTACCCGACGATGACCTTCCGCTCCACCAAGGCGGAGTCCCTGGGCGGCGACGACTACCGCATCACCGGTGACCTGTCGATCCTCGGCACGACCAAGCCGCTCACCATCGACCTGGAGTTCAACGGCGCCGCCAAGGACCCGTTCGGCAACGAGCGCGTCGGCTTCGAGGGCAAGGCGGAGATCAAGCGCTCGGAGTGGGGGCTCACCTGGAACGCGGCCCTGGAGACGGGCGGCGTGCTGGTCTCCGACAAGATCAAGCTCAACTTCGACATCTCGGCGATCAGGCAGGCCTGACGTCCCGCGCCCCCTCGGGGGCGCCGAAGTCCACCTCGGCGGCGGCCCGGACCCGGATACGGCGGCCGGGCCAGCCGATCATGCGGTAGACGGCGTTGTACTGCGCGATCGAGCGGTCCGCCGGAACGAGGTCGTCGGTGTCCGCGGCGGTGCGCACCGAGGTGGTGTGCCCGTCGGCGACGACGACCAGGTCGTACCCCCGGCTCAGCGCCTGCCGTGCCGTGGTGTCCACGCAGATCTCCGTGGCGAACCCGGTCACGATCACCTCGGTGACCCCGAGCGCCGCCAGGATCGCGTCGAGGCCGGTGTCCAGGAAGCTGTCCGGGGTCGTCTTGTCCACGACCGGCTCCCCCTCCCGCGGAGCCAGCTCGGGCACGACCCGCCAGCCCTCGGTCCCGGGAACCATGTCCGCGTCCCGCTGCCGCACGGTCACCACCGGGACCCCGGCCGCCCGCGCCCGCTCGCTCAGTCCGGCGATCGCGGCGACCGTCTCGGCGGCCCGGTGCGCCATGGCGACCGTGGTGTTCTGCATGTCTATGACGAGGAGCGCGGTGGTGGGCGGCATCGGCTCACCGTAGCGGGGCGCCCCGCCCGTGCGCCGCCCCTTTTCACCTGCGCAGCAGCTCCCGCACCTGATCGAGGGCGGTCCCGAAGGGGTCGGGGACGACGCCCAGCCCGTGGGTGACCAGCGCCCCCTCGTGCAGCAGCATCAGCGTCCGCGCCAGCCGGTCCGCACCGGCCGCGTCGATCTCCCGGGCCAGGCCGGTGAAGAGGTCGAGCATCCACCGCTTCTGGCCGGTGATGACCGGGTACGCCGGATGGTCCGGGTCGCTGATCTCCGCATGCGCGTTGATCATGCTGCACCCCTTGGCGCCGTACCGCGCCGACCACGCGCGCGAGGCCTCGAAGACCGCCTCGACCCGGGCGGCCGCGTCCTCCCCCGCCCCCTCCAGCCGCGCGGCGAGCAGGTCCCGCCACCGCTCGTCGCGCCCGGCGAGGTACTCCACGACGATCTGCTCCTTCGAGCCGAACCGGTCGTACAGCGTCTTCTTGGTCACCCCGGCCTCGGCGGCGATCAGATCGACACCCACGGCATGGATGCCGTGCGCGTAGAACAGCCGCTCGGCGGCCTCCAGCACCCGTCGCGCGCCGGGCGTCATCCGGACGCGGCGCGGCTTCTCTTCTTGACCCATGCTCCCGAGTATACCGGTCTGTATAGTGGGCACCCGAGATTACTAAACTGATCTGTCTACTTGGGACGGAGTCGACATGAACTTCCTGCTCTCGGCCGCCTTCGTACTGTGCTGGAGCTCCGGCTTCATCGGCGCCAAGCTCGGTGCGGAGACCGCGGCCACGCCCACCCTCCTGATGTGGCGCTTCCTGCCGCTCGCCGTGGCCCTGATCGCCGCCGCGGCCGTCTCCCGGACGGCCTGGCGGGGCCTGACGCTCCGGGGCGCCGGCCGCCAGATCGCCATCGGCGCCCTGTCGCAGAGCGGCTATCTGCTCAGCGTCTACTACGCCATCGAACTGGGGGTCTCCAGCGGCACCACCGCCCTGATCGACGGCGTCCAGCCACTCGTCGCCGGCGCGCTCGCCGGTCCCCTGCTGCGGCAGTACGTCTCCCGCGGGCAGTGGCTCGGACTGTGGCTCGGGCTGTCGGGTGTGGTCACGGTGACCCTCGCGGACGCCGGGGCGGCGGGGGCGGGAGTGGCCTGGTGGGCCTATCTCGTCCCGTTCCTCGGGATGCTGTCGCTGGTGGCGGCCACCTTCCTGGAGAGCCGCACCCGGGAGCCGGTCGCGCCCCGCGTCGCCCTGACGATCCACTGTGCGACCAGCGCCGTCCTCTTCTCCGGACTGGCCCTGGGCGTCGGGGCGGCGACACCGCCCGCCGGGTCCTCGTTCTGGCTGGCGACCGCCTGGCTGGTGGTGCTGCCGACCTTCGGCGGCTACGGGCTGTACTGGCTGATCCTGCGCCGGTCCGGCATCACCGAGGTCAACACCCTGATGTTCCTCATGGCCCCGGTCACAGCCGTGTGGGGTGCCCTGATGTTCGGCGAGCCGTTCGGCGTCCAGACCGCCCTCGGCCTGGCGGTCGGCCTCGCGGCCGTGCTCGTCGTCCGGCGCGGGGGCGGTGCGAACCGGAGGCGGCGGCCCGCGCGGTCCGGCGCGGACCGTCCGGCGGCCGAGAGGCCGGCGGCGGCCAGGCGCTGACCCCCGCCGCGCGCCTCAGAAGCCGCCGCCGAAGTCCCCTCCGCCGCCGAAATCGCCGCCACCTCCGAAGTCGCCGCCGCCGAAGCCGCCCCCGAAGTCACCGGAGTCGAAGTCGCCGCCCGAGACGTCGCCGCCCTCGTAACCGCCGAAGTCGCCGTACCCGGTGCCGTAACCGGCTCCGTAGGCGGGGCCCGCCATCATGCTGCCGAGCATGGTGCCGACCAGCAGTCCGGGCAGGATGCCGCCGCCGAAGTAACCGCCCGCCCAGGGGCCGTAGGCCGGGCCCGCGTCCCAGTAGGGACGGCGGCCGTCGTCGGTGTCCACCTCGCGGATCATCGGATCCCGGCCGTCGGACAGCCTGGCCCGGTCGGCGGCGCACACCGGGACCTGCCGGGTGGTGCCGCCCGGCGGGGTCCAGGTGGCGTCCGCGACCGACGGTCCGTGGCGCGGGTCGAAGAAGCAGGGCGGCCGGCGTTCGGGCAGCGGCCTGCCCTCGCGGCGGGCGGCGAGCTGGGCGAGCGAGAAACGGCCGTCCTCCACCGCCTGGGTGACGGCCCGCACGTCCTCCGGTCTGCGGGCGTCCGCCATGTACGTCTTCGCCTGCTCGTAGGCGTCGAGGGCGCGTTCGTAGTCCGCCCGCATCGCGTCGTCGGCACCCGGTTCCGCCGGGTGGAAGTCCAGGCGGTCCAGTTCCTCGCCGAACGCCGTGATGTCCTCGTCGACCACCACCCGCAGCCGCTCCAGCGCCGCCCGCTGCTCCTGCTCGCGGCGGTGGCGGTTGCGCCGGGAGAGCGTGTAGACGCCCGCGCCGCCGGCCACCACCACCGCGCCCGCGGTGATCAGGGCGCCGGTGGGCGCGGAGCCGCCGCCGGAGTCCCAGGACGAGGGGGCCGAGCCGCGCACGCTGCGCAGCGCGTCGTCCACGAAGTCGTTCAGCTGGGCCTTGGGGTCGCCCGCGCCCTGCACCGCGGTGACCAGGTTCCGCACGCCCTGGCGGCTCAGCACACTGCTGTCGGCGCGGGCGTCGAAGCGGTCGCCGAGGCGGACGCCGTACAGACCGGTGATGCCGGTGTCGGTACGGAGGTTCTGGAAGAGGTTCTCGGTCGGGTAGCCGGCCGGGAGGACCGCCACGAAGACGGGCTCGCCCGCGTCCTCGATCTTGTCGGCGAGCGCGTCCGCGTCCGACTTGGACAGCAGGTCGGAGGCGGCCGGGTCCACGTACACCGGACTCTCCCGCAGGGCCGCGCCGATCTCCGAGACGTCGGTCTGCGCCTGCGCGCCGGGCGCACCGGCCAGCAGCACCGCCAGCGCTGCGACGACCGGCACGACCAGGAGGCGAATGAGGACCTGAGCACGAACGCCCTTCATACGTTCGAACATACCCGAATGGGCCTCAATCAGACATAAAGCGCGGACTGATCAGGCGCGGACTGATCGAGCGCGGGCCCACGGAGCGCCCGGCTCACTCGGCGGGCTCGACCCCCGCCCGCAGCAGTCCGTACGTGTACGCGTCCTCCAGGGCCTGCCAGGAGGCGGCGATGACGTTCGCCCCGACGCCCACCGTGGCCCACTCCCCCGTGCCGTCCGTGGTGGAGATGAGGACCCTGGTCGTGGACTGGGTGCCGTGCACGCCCTCCAGGATGCGGACCTTGTAGTCGACCAGGTCGAGCTTGGCCAGCTCCGGGTAGATCTTCTCCAGGGCGACCCGCAGCGACCGGTCCAGGGCGTTGACCGGTCCGTTGCCCTCGGCGGTGGCGACGATGCGCTCGCTCTTGGCCCAGAGCTTGACCGTGGCCTCGTTGGCGTGGGTGCCGTCGGGGCGGTCCTCGGTGATCGCGCGCCAGGACTCGACGTCGAAGTACTTGAGCGGCCTGCCCTCGGCCTCGGCGCGCAGCAGCAGCTCGAAGCTGGCGTCGGCGGCCTCGTAGGTGTAGCCCGCCAGTTCGCGCTCCTTGACCCGCTCGACGACCCGGCCGACCAGTTCGCGGTCGCCGCCGAGGTCGATGCCGAGTTCCTTGCCCTTGAGCTCGATGGAGGCGCGGCCGGCCATGTCGGAGACCAGCATCCGCATGGTGTTGCCGACCAGCTCGGGGTCGATGTGCTGGTAGAGGTCCGGGTCGACCTTGATCGCGGAGGCGTGCAGGCCGGCCTTGTGCGCGAAGGCGGAGACGCCCACGTAGGGCTGGTGCGTGGAGGGGGTGAGGTTGACGACCTCGGCGATGGCGTGGGAGATGCGGGTCATCTCGCGCAGCCGGCCCTCGGGCAGCACCTGCTTGCCGTACTTCAGCTCCAGGGCCGCCACCACCGGGAACAGGTTGGCGTTGCCGACGCGCTCGCCGTAGCCGTTGGCCGTGCACTGCACGTGGGTCGCGCCCGCGTCCACGGCGGCGAGGGTGTTGGCCACGGCGCAGCCGGTGTCGTCCTGGGCATGGATCCCGAGCCGGGCGCCGGTGTCGGCGAGCACCGTGGCGACCACGGCCTGGATCTGCGCCGGGAGCATGCCGCCGTTGGTGTCGCACAGGATGACGACGTCGGCGCCGGCCTCGGAGGCGGCGCGCACGACCGACTTCGCGTACTCGGGGTTGGCGCGGTAGCCGTCGAAGAAGTGCTCGCAGTCGACGAAGACCCGGCGGCCCTGCGCCTTGAGGTGGGAGACCGTGTCGGCCACCATCGCCAGGTTCTCGTCCAGCGTGGTCCGCAGCGCCAGTTCGACGTGCCGGTCGTGCGACTTGGCGACCAGGGTGATCACCTCGGCACCGGAGTCGAGCAGCGCCTTGACCTGGTGGTCCTCGGCGGCGCGGGCGCCCGCGCGGCGGGTGGAGCCGAACGCGACCAGCTGGGCGTGCCGGAAGTCGATCTCTTCCCGGGCGCGGGCGAAGAACTCGGTGTCCCGCGGGTTGGCGCCGGGCCAGCCGCCCTCGATGAAGCCCACACCGAAGTCGTCCAGGTGCCGTGCGATGGCCAGCTTGTCCGCGACCGTGAGGTTGATGCCCTCGCGCTGCGCGCCGTCGCGCAGGGTGGTGTCGAAGACGTGGAACGAATCGTCGAGTTCGCTGGTTGCGGTCATGATCTGAAGGCTCCTGTTGGGGATCTCGGTCTACCGGAATGACCGGTTCCACCGTCCGTCTATGATCCCTCGCGCTCTCTTCCCGGCTCGGGGTGGGCCAGGAAAGCGAAAAACCTCTCGCGGGTGCGAGAGGTCTGCGCGCGGGTCGAGGACGACGGTGTCCACCCGTACCTGGTCGTACTGGTGGTCACTGCGGACCGGCGCGCCTGCTGCCAATAATCGTGGCGGTCGAGAGCACGGGGGCAGTCTGGCACACTCCGCCCCCCTGTCCAGGGCCCGTCTCAGGATACGAGCGGCGGGCGACCGGATCAGGACCGTGCCAGGAGCCCCTCGGCGAGGAACTCCCGTGCGTGGCCGAGCACCTGCGCCCGGTCCGTGCCCCGCAGGCCGATCGCCACGTGGATGGCGAAGCCGTCGAGGAGGGCCCGCAGCCGGGAGGCGAAGCGGTCGGGGTCCACGGGGCGGAACTCGCCGCGCGAGACGCCCTCGGCGAGCAGGGCGACCAGGTCGCGGTGCCAGGCGCCCTCGATGGCGGCCTGCCGGTCGCGGGCCTCGTCGGGGGCGTTCTGCGAGCGGTTCCACACCTCCAGCCACAGCGTCCAGTGCGGGTCGCGGTGGCCGTCGGGGACGTACAGGTCGACGTAGGCGTCGAGGCGCTCACGGGCGGTTCCGGGCCGGGTGAGCAGGCGGCCGCGCTCGGCGCCGAGGCGGCCCTCGCTCCACTCCAGGGTGCGCAGCAGCAGCTCGTCCTTGGAACGGAAGTAGTACAGGAGGTGGCCGCTGCTCATGCCGACCTCGCGGCCGAGCGCCGCCATGGTGAGCTTCTCCAGGCCGCGCTCGGCGATCATCTCCATGGCGGCGGCGAGCACGTCCTCGCGCGGCGGGGCCTGTCTGCGCCCACCACCGGCCATGTCCACTCCTAGATCTTCGGCTGCTGCTGGGTGATGCAGTGAATGCCCCCGCCACCCGCGAAGATCGTACGCGCGTCCACCAGGGTCACCGTCCGCCCGGGGAACAGGCGGCGGAAGACGCCTGCCGCGAGTTCGTCGTTCGGGTCGCCGAACGCGCAGAGGACGACGCCGCCGTTGCACACGTAGTGGTTGATGTACGAGTAGTCGACCCAGTCGCCCTCCTCGTCCTTCAGGACCGTCGGCGCGGGAACCTCGACGACCTCCAGGCGGCGGCCCCTGGCGTCGGTCTGCCCGCGAAGGATCTCCAGGTACAGCCGTGAGCGCTCGTGGTCGGGGTGCCGGGGGTCGCGTTGGCTGTGCACGACGACGGTGCCCGGCCGGGCGAAGGCGGCGACGATGTCGACGTGGCCCTGGGTGCCGTACCTGCCGTAGTCGCCGGCCAGGCCGTGCGGGAGCCAGATCGCCTTGGTGGTGCCGAGCTTGGCGTGGATCTCCGCCTCGACCTCCTCGCGGGTCCAGCCGGGGTTGCGGCCGGAACCGAGCTGGACGGTGTCGGTCAGCAGGACCGTGCCCTCGCCGTCGACGTGGATCGCGCCGCCCTCGTTGACGAGCGTGCTGCTCAGCACGGGGACACCGGCGAGGTCCGCGACATGGCGGCCGATCTTGGAGTCGTGCTCCCAGCGGGCCCAGTCCTGGGCGCCCCAGCCGTTGAACACCCAGTCCACGGCGGCCAGCCGGCCTTGTCCGTCCGTCACGAAGGTCGGGCCGATGTCCCGCATCCAGGCGTCGTCCAGCTCGCGCTCCACCAGGTCGACGTCCGGGCCGAGCAGCCGGCGCGCGGTGTCGCCCTGGCCGGGCCCGTGCACCATCGTCACCGGCTCGAAACGGCGCACCGCGCGGGCGACGGAGGCCCAGGCCGCACGGGCTCCGGCCAGCTCCTCGTCGTCGGTGAACGTCGCGTTGGGACCGGGCCAGGCCATCCAGGTGCGTTCGTGCGGGGCCCACTCGGGGGGCATGCGAAAGGTCATGGGGGGTGTCCCTGGAGGTCGGAGGAGCGTCAGAGGAAGTAGAGGCGGTTGAGCGAGACGGACTCGGCCGGTTCGGAGCGCAGCGGGTCGCCGTCGAGGGTGACCAGGCCAGTGCGCTGGTCGACGTCGACCGCGCCGGTACGGGAGTTCAGGCGCAGGTCGGCGGGGCCGATGCCGCGGGTGCCGCGCACGGCGACCCGGCGGCGGCGGGTCGGCAGGGTGTCGTGCCCCTGGTCGAGGGCGGCCTGGGCGACGAAGGCCACCGATATCTCGGCGGGCGTGGCGCCGTGCGCGCCGAACTGGGGGCCGAGAACGAGGGGTTCACAGGTGTCGGTGGCCGCGTTCGGGTCGCCGACCACCCCGTACGCCGGGAAGCCCGACTTGAGGACCAGCTGCGGCTTGGCGCCGAAGTACTCCGGGCGCCACAGCACGATGTCGGCGAGCTTGCCGACCTCGATGGAGCCGACCTCGTGGGCGAGGCCGTGGGCGATGGCCGGGTTGATGGTCAGCTTGGCCATGTAGCGCAGGACGCGAGCGTTGTCGTCGTCGTCCTCGGCGCCGAACTGGGCCTTCATCTTGCCGGCCATGGCGAAGGTGCGGCGGACGGTCTCGCCGGCCCGGCCCATGCCCTGCGCGTCGGAGGAGGTGATGCCGATGGCGCCCAGGTCGTGCAGCACGTCCTCGGCGCCCATAGTCCCGGCGCGGATGCGGTCGCGGGCCATGGCGGCGTCGCCCGGCAGGTCGGTCTTGAGGTCGTGGACGGAGACGATCATGCCGTAGTGCTCGGCGACCGCGTCCCGGCCGAAGGGCAGGGTGGGGTTGGTGGAGGAGCCGATGACGTTGGGGACGCCGGCCATCTTCAGCACGTTGGGGACGTGTCCGCCGCCGCAGCCCTCGATGTGGAAGGCGTGGATGGTGCGGCCCTCCAGGACCCGGAGGGTGTCCTCCACGGAGAGGCATTCGTTGAGGCCGTCGCTGTGCAGGGCGACCTGGACGTCGTACTCCTCGGCGACGCGCAGCGCGGTGTCGAGGGCGCGGGTGTGGGCGCCCATGTCCTCGTGCACCTTGAAGCCGGAGGCTCCGCCCTCGGCCAGCGCCTCGATCAGCGGGGCGTCGTGGGACGAGGAACCCCGGCCGAGAAACCCGATGTTGACCGGCCAGGCGTCGAAGGCGCCGAAGGCGTGCTTCAGGGCCCAGGGCGAGTTGACGCCGACGCCCCAGACCGGGCCGAACTCCTGGCCGATGATCGTCGTCACGCCGGACGCGAGCGACGCCTCCATGATGCGCGGGGAGAGCAGGTGGACGTGGGTGTCCACGGCCCCGGCGGTGGCGACGAGGCCCTCGCCGGACACGATCGAGGTGCCGGTGCCGACCACGACGTCGACGCCGTCGAGGGTGTCCGGGTTCCCGGCCCGGCCGATGGCGTGGACGCGCCCCTCGCGGATGCCGATCGACACCTTCCGGATGCCCTGCACCGCGTCGATCACGACCACGTTGCTGATCACGACGTCGCAGGTCTCCCGGACGGCGGCCGCCTTGAGGTGCAGACCGTCGCGGGCGGTCTTGCCGAAACCGGCGAGGAACTCGTCGCCGTAGCGCTGGGCGTCGGACTCGACGCGGATCACCAGCCCCGAGTCGCCGAGGCGGAGCCGGTCGCCGGCGCGCGGGCCGTGGGTGGCGGCGTAGGCGTAGGGGTCGATGCTCATCGCTGTGCTCCCAGATATCCGCAGGCGGCGGCCCGGCGCAGGGCCTCTTCCCTGGCGCCCGGCGCGTCCAGCGGGCCGTCGACGAGACCGGCGAACCCGATGGCGACGCGCGCGCCGCCGATCGGCACGAGCCCCACCTCGACGCGCTCTCCGGGGCCGAAGCGGACCGAGGACCCGGCGGGGACGGCGAGGCGCATGCCGTAGGCCCGCTCCCGGTCGAAGTCCAGGCGCGGGTTGGCCTCGAAGAAGTGGAAGTGGGAGGTCACGGAGACCGGCACGGTCGCCGTGTTGGTGACCGGGAGCCGCAGCGCCGCCTCGGGTTCCGCGTGGGCCTGTCCCGGCAACAGGACACCGGGGGCGTCCGTGCCGAGCCCCGGGCCTCCGACGGGGTCGGTGACGACCGCGAGGCGGGAGCCGTCGTCGAAGACGGCCTCCACGTGCACCTCGGTGACCACGTCCGCGACGCCGGGCAGGACGTCGTCCGGGCCGAGCACGGACCGGGCGCGCTCGATGGCCTCCGCGAGGCGCGCTCCGTCGCGGGCGGCCTCGCACACGGTGTCCGCGATCAGCGCGGTCGCCTCCGGCACGTTCAGCCTGAGCCCGCGGGCCCGGCGGGCGCGGGCCAGCTCGGCCGCCCCGAACAGCAGCAGCCGGTCACGTTCCGTGGGGGTCAGTCTCACGCCGCCACACCTCCTCACCTCACCAGAATTTGAACACCACTCTAACTACGGACATCACCCTAAACGCGAAACACATGCAACGGAACCGTTGACGAGCAGCAGGTGCAGACGTCACATTGAACGTCGCTCTAAACATCCGGCGGCCGTCGAAGGAGACCAGCCATGCCGATAGAACAGCGCGGAGTCGACACCATCCCCGAGGCGGAACGCACCAGCGGGCCCCGGGACCTGGTCTCGATCCTGCTGGGGTCCAACCTCTGCCTGGGCGTGATCGTCTTCGGCTGGCTGCCGCCGTCCTTCGGCCTCGGCTGGTGGGCGTCGGTGAGTTCGGTGGTCGCGGGGACGGTCGTCGGCACGGTGTTCACGGCCCCGCTGGCGCTGATCTCCCTGCGGACCGGCACCAACCTGTCCACGTCCTCCGGCGCCCAGTTCGGCGTGCGCGGGCGGCTGGTCGGCTCGGTGGTCGGTCTGCTGCTGGCGCTCGGCTACACCGCGCTGACCGTGTGGATCGGCGGGGACGTGATGGCGGGCGTGCTCGGGCGGCTGTTCGGCCTGCCGCAGGGCGGTGCGACGTATGCCGTCGTCTACGGGCTGCTGGCCGCCGCGACCGTCGCGGGCGCGGTCTACGGCTACCGGGTGCTGCTCGCCATGTCCCGGGTGCTGGCCTACGGCATGACGGCGCTGCTGGTGCTGGGCGTGATCGCCTACGCGCCCGACTTCACGACCGCCGCGCTGCCGGAGGCGGGCGGGTATCTGCTGGGCGGGTTCTGGCCGACGTGGCTGCTGGCCGTCGTGGCCGCGGGACTGTCCGGGCCGATCGCCTTCATCACACTGCTCGGCGACTACACCCGCTACATCTCACCGGCCCGCGTCCCCTCCCGCCGGGTGCTGCACGCCACCTGGCTGGGGCTGATGCTGGGCCTGCTGGTCCCGCAGCTCTTCGGCACCTTCACGGCGTACGCCGCCCGTGCCGCCCTGGACTACGCGGGCCCGCTGGTCGACGCCTCCCCCACCTGGTACCTGGTCCCGCTGCTGCTGGCCGCCTCGGCCGGCTCGGTCGGCAACGCGGGGCTGATGCTCTACTCGATGGGCCTGGACCTGGACGCCATCCTGCCGCGCGCCTCCCGCGCCCGCGCCACCTGCGCCGTCGCCGTCGTCGCCACGGCCTGCGTCTTCGCCGGGCACTACGCCTGGGAGGCGCAGTCGGCGATGACGTCCTTCGTGCTGCTGCTGACGGCGATCGGCACCCCGTGGGCGGTCATCACGATGATCGGCTCGGTGCGCTGCCGCGGGGTCTACGACGCGGACGCCCTCCAGGTCTTCAACCGCCGGGCGCGGGGCGGGATCTACTGGTACCGCTCCGGCTGGAACGTCCCCGCGACGGCCGCCTGGGCGGTGGGCGCGGTGACCGGCGTACTGGCGGTGTCGCTGCCCTCGTACGAGGGCCCGCTGCTGTCCCTCACCGGCGGGGTGGACTGCAGCTTCCTGCTGTCGGGGCTGGTGGGCGGAGTGGTGTACGTGCTGTTGCCGCAGCCCCGGGCTGACTCGCCGGTCGAGAATCTCAGTCCGTCCGGCGTTTGAGGACGAGGCCGTTCAGGCCGAAGCGCGGGTCCGGGGGCGGAGCCCCCGGCGAGGCCCGCCCCCACGCCGGGACCGTCAGGCCAGCGTGTGCATCCACCCGTGCACGTCCGCGACAGTCCCCCGCTGGATGTCGAGCAGCGCGTCCCGCAGCCGCTGCGTCACCTCACCCGTCTCGCCCCCGCTCTGCCGCCACTCCGCGCCGGCGCGCTTGACCGTGCCGACGGGCGTGATCACAGCCGCGGTGCCGCAGGCGAAGACCTCGGTGAGGGTGCCGTTCTCCGAGTCGCGCTGCCACTGGTCGACCGAGACGCGGCCCTCCTCCGCCTCGTAGCCGAGGTCGCGGGCGACGGTGAGCAGGGAGTCGCGGGTGACGCCCTCCAGGATGGAGCCGGTGAGGGTGGGGGTGATGATCTTGTTCCCGTACACGAAGTACAGGTTCATGCCGCCCAGTTCCTCGACCCACTTGCGCTCGATGGCGTCGAGGTAGCAGACCTGGTCGCAGCCCTTGGTGGCGGCCTCGGCCTGGGCGAGCAGGGACGCCGCGTAGTTGCCGCCGGTCTTGGCGTCGCCCATGCCGCCGGGGACGGCGCGGACCCGGTCCTCGGAGACCCAGATGGAGACCGGCTTGACGCCGCCCGGGAAGTAGGCGCCGGCCGGGGAGGCGATGACGAGGAACAGGTACTCGTTGGCCGGCTTGACGCCCAGGCCGACCTCGGTGGCGATCATGAAGGGGCGCAGGTAGAGCGACTCCTCGCCGCCGTGCGCCGGGACCCACTTCTCGTCCTGCCTGACCAGCGCGTCACAGGCCTCGATGAAGGTGTCCACCGGAAGCTCGGGCATGCCGAGGCGGCGCGAGGACGCCTGGAAGCGGGCGCCGTTCTTCTCCGGGCGGAAGGTGGCGACGGAGCCGTCGGGCCGCCGGTAGGCCTTCAGTCCCTCGAAGATCTCCTGCGCGTAGTGCAGGACCATGGTGGCCGGGTCGAGGGAGAGCGGGGCGTACGGCACGAGCTGGCCGTCGTGCCAGCCGCGGCCCTCGGTCCACTTGATCGTCACCATGTGGTCGGTGAAGTGGCGGCCGAACCCGGGGTTGGCCAGAATCGCCGCGCGCTCGGAGTCCGAGAGCGGGTTGGCGGAGGGCTTGAGCTCGATCGTGGGCGTCGTCATGGGTGGCTGTCCTTCACCGGTTTGTATTGTGACGGGCCGCGGTCACGCCCGTACGGCCGGTGGCCGGTGCTGGGACGTCCGAGCATTCCCTCAGGTCGCGGCTTCGCGTTCGATTATCGCGCGCGGCCCGCGAGGGGTGAAACGGGGTGAATGCGGTCCAGGGTTCGATGGTCGCACCTGGCGGACGCAGGAGAAAGCCGCCGGGTGCCTTGTTTTGGGGCCCGGCGGCTTCGAAACGGATTCGATCGAGTGGCGCGGCGGGCGTCAGCCGGCTACTCGTACGGCGAGTGCGTCGCCGATCTCGGAGGTGCTCCGGGCGGGCAGGCCGCCGCGCTCGCCGAGGTCGGCGGAGACGGCTTCCTCGATCCGGGCCGCCTCGTCCTCGTACCCGAGGTGGCGCAGCAGCAGGGCGACGGACAGGACCGTGGCGGTGGGGTCGGCCTTGCCCTGGCCGGCGATGTCGGGCGCGGAGCCGTGCACCGGCTCGAACATCGAGGGGAAGTCGCCGGACGGGTTGATGTTCCCGCTGGCGGCTACGCCGATGCCGCCGGAGACGGCCGCGGCGAGGTCGGTGAGGATGTCGCCGAAGAGGTTGTCGGTGACGATGACGTCGAAGCGGGCCGGGTCGGTGACCAGGTAGATGGTCGCGGCGTCGACGTGGATGTAGTCGGTGGTGACCTCGGGGTACTCGGCGGCCACCTGGTGGAAGACGTTGGTCCACAGGTGGCCCGCGAAGGTCAGCACGTTGTTCTTGTGGACCAGCGTGAGCTTCTTGCGGGGGCGGGCCTGGGCCCGGGCGAAGGCGTCGCGGACGACGCGCTCGACGCCGTAGGCCGTGTTGACGGAGACCTCGGTGGCGACCTCGTGCTCGGTGCCCTTGCGGATGGTGCCGCCGTTGCCCGTGTACGGACCCTCGGTGCCCTCGCGGACGACGACGAAGTCGATCTCGGGCTGACCGGCGAGCGGGGTCGCGACGCCGGGCAGGAGCTTGCTCGGCCGCAGGTTGACGTGGTGGTCGAAGGCGAAGCGGAGCTTGAGCAGGAAGCCGCGCTCCAGCACACCGGACGGCACCGACGGGTCGCCGATCGCGCCGAGCAGGATGGCGTCGTGCGCCTTGAGGGCGTCGAGGTCGGCGTCGGTGAGGGTCTCACCGGTGGCGTGGTAGCGCCGGGCGCCGAAGTCGAATTCCTTGGTCTCCAGCTTCACATCCTGCGGAAGGACGGCGGAGAGGACCTTGAGACCCTCGGCCACGACCTCCTGGCCGATGCCGTCACCGGGAATCACTGCGAGATTGAGGCTGCGAGACATGACGGCACCCTACCCCTCGTCCCACGGGATGACATGAGGCGTCCGCCATGCGGACGCCTCTGCCGTCCGCGCGGCTCAGTGGCCGGTGGCGCCGCCGTTGTCCCGGCGGTCGAGGGAGCGCTGGAGGGCGGCCGCGGCGTTCTTGCGGTCGGAGTCGCTGGTACGGGAGAGGTGGCGGACTCGGCGGCGGACGGTCGTCTCGGCCATGGGAATCGACTCCTTCGGCACAAAAAGAGCGCGGAAAGTGAGTGGTACGGGGAGACGCCGGAAGGGGCGGGAAGCACGGTGCCGCAGGGGTTGCCTGCACGGGCACGGCTCACGACCGCCATTCGCTCGATCGAGCGGGACGTTCGGCTCCTACAAAGTTAAGGGAGCGCGCCGCGTCTGTCTCCACAATTACTCGGACTTCCTACTATCTGAGACGGTGGCTTCGCTCACACCGCCCCCAGCTGCGAAAACGCCCGGCGGGCCAGGTCGGTCGACCTGGCCCGCCGGGCGTCCTGCGCGCGGGTGTCAGCCCATGTGCGGGTAGGTGTAGTCGGTCGGCGGGACCAGCGTCTCCTTGATGGCGCGGGTCAGCGTCCAGCGCATCAGGTTCTGCGGGGCGCCGGCCTTGTCGTTGGTGCCGGAGGCACGGCCGCCGCCGAAGGGCTGCTGGCCGACGACGGCGCCGGTCGACTTGTCGTTGATGTAGAAGTTGCCGGCCGCGTAGCGCAGCTTCTCCATCGTGTACGCCGCCGCCGCGCGGTCGTTGGAAATGACCGAGCCGGTCAGCGCGTAGTCCGACACCGCCTCCATCTGGGTCAGCATCGCGTCGTACGCGTCGTCGGCGCTGTCGTCGTACACGTACACGGCGAGGAACGGGCCGAAGTACTCGGTGCGGAAGACCTCGTTCTCCGGGTCGGTGCACTCGACGACGGTCGGGCGGACGAAGTAGCCGACCGAGTCGTCGTAGGAGCCGCCCGCGACGATGGTGCAGGTCTCGTCCTCCTTGGCGCGGTCGATGGCGGCCTTGTTCTTGGCGAAGGACCGCTCGTCGATGACGGCGCCGATGAAGTTCGACAGGTCGGTGACGTCGCCCATGGTGAGGTAGTCGACCTCGGCGGCGAACTCCTCCTTGAACCCGTCGTTCCAGATGGACGCCGGGATGTACGCGCGCGAGGTGGCGCTGCACTTCTGGCCCTGGTACTCGAAGGCACCGCGGGTCAGCGCGGTCTTGAGCACCGCGCGGTCCGCGCTCGGGTGGGCGACCAGGAAGTCCTTGCCGCCGGTCTCGCCGACCAGGCGCGGGTAGGTGCGGTACTTCTCGATGTTGTTGCCGACCGTCTTCCACAGGTGCTGGAAGGTCTTGGTCGAGCCGGTGAAGTGGATGCCCGCGAGGTCCCGGTGCTCCAGGGCGACCTCGGAGACCGCGATGCCGTCGCCGGTGACCAGGTTGATGACGCCCTTGGGCAGTCCGGCCTCCTCCAGGAGCTGCATGAGCAGCACGGCGGCGTGGGTCTGCGTCGGGGACGGCTTCCACACCACGACGTTGCCCATCAGGGCCGGGGCGGTGGGCAGGTTGGCCGCGATCGCGCTGAAGTTGAACGGCGTGATCGCGTAGACGAAGCCCTCCAGCGGGCGGTGGTCCATGCGGTTCCACACGCCCGGGGAGTTGGCCGGGGGCTGCTCGGCCAGGATGTTGCGGGCGTAGTGGACGTTGAAGCGCCAGAAGTCGATCAGCTCGCAGGGGCTGTCGATCTCGGCCTGCTGGGCGGTCTTGGACTGGCCGAGCATGGTGGAGGCGGCGATGGTCTCGCGCCACGGACCCGACAGCAGCTCGGCGGCGCGCAGGATGATCGCGGCGCGGTCGTCGAAGGACATCGCGCGCCAGGCGGGGGCGGCGGCCAGGGCGGCGTCGATCGCGTCCTGGGCGTCCTGCTGGGTGGCGTTGGCGTACGTGCCCAGGCGGGACTTGTGGTTGTGCGGCTGCACGACGTCGAAGCGCTCACCGCCGCCCATCCGCTTCACCCCGCCGATGGTGCAGGGCAGGTCGATCGGATTGTCGGCCAGCTCCTTGAGCTTGGCCTCCAGACGGGCGCGCTCGGGCGAACCGGGCGCGTAGCCGTGCACCGGCTCGTTGACGGGGGTGGGGACCTGGGTCACAGCGTCCATAAGTTCCGGAACTCCTTACTGAGCGGGTTGTGCGAGCGGGTGCGGGCTCAGCCCTTGGTGACCATCGAGCGGGCGAAGAACCGGAGGTTGGCCGGCTTCTCCGCGAGACGGCGCATGAAGTAGCCGTACCAGTCGGTGCCGTAGGCGGTGTACACGCGCATGCGGTGGCCCTCGGCGGCGAGCCGCAGGTGCTCGTCGCCGCGGATGCCGTACAGCATCTGGAACTCGTACTCGTCGAGCTTGCGCCCGGCGGTGCGGGCCAGCTCCTGGCCGATGGAGATCAGGCGCGGGTCGTGCGACCCGATCATCGGGTAGCCCTCGCCCTCCATCAGCGTGCGCAGGATGCGGACGTACGCCTTGTCGATCTCATGGCGCTGCTGGTACGCGACCTCTGCGGGCTCCTTGTAGGCGCCCTTCACCAACCGTACGCGAGAGCCGCTGTCCGCGAGCCGGCGCGCGTCGGCCTCGGTGCGGAAGAGGTAGGCCTGGATGACGCAGCCGGTCTGCGGGAAGTCCTTCCGCAGCTCCTCGTGGATGGCGAACATCGAGTCGAGGGTGGTGTGGTCCTCGGCGTCCAGGGTGACCGTGGTGCCGATCTCGGCGGCGGCCTCCACGACCGGACGGACGTTGGCGAGGGCCAGCTCGTGGCCGCCGTGGAATGCGGCTGCGGGTCCGGAGGACCCTCCGTTGAGGGCGGTGGTGGGCGACGGGAGGGCCTGGCCGAACATCGACAGCTTCACCGACATCTCGGCGCGGGTGCCGAGCTCCAGCGGCTTGAGCCGGTCGATCAGCTCCAGGTAGGCGTCGCGGGCGGCCTCGGCCTGCGCGGGGGTGGTGATGTCCTCGCCGACGACGTCCATCGTCAGTTCCAGGCCCTGATCGGTCAGCTCCCGGATGATCGGCACGATCTGGTCGACCGTCTCGCCGGGGATGAACCGGTCGACGACCGGCTTGGTCACGGGCGCGGCCGAGACGAGACGACGCATCCGGTCGCTGCGCGACGCGGCGAGAATCACGGGACCCAGCACGGGGCACCTCCACTTACCAACCAACACAGGGGCCGCTGCCCGACGAAGGGGGAACGGCACGGAGAACCACCGTGAAATCTAAGGATCCTCCCGATCGTCGGCCATCGACAGCTGTCACGCATCCGTGCCGCGGATCTCAGACAGATGTATGAAGGGCGCGCGTCTTTGCGGCAGAATGCCCGGGTGACGTCCGATTCCAGAGGTTCCGCAGGCACCGGTGGTACCCGTGGTGACTACCAGGAGCTGGTCGACGAGGTTTCCGAGCTGCTGGGCGCGCCCGCGACCCTGGAGAACCGCGACTTCGAGCTGATCGCCTTCGGCGCCTACGACAGCGAGGGCGACCTCGACCCCTCCGTCCTGGACCCGGTGCGCACCCGCTCGATCCTCACCCGGCGCTCCACCGCGGCGGTCCGGGCGTGGTTCGAGAGCTTCGGCATCACCCGGGCGACCGGCCCGGTCCGCATCCCGCCGACGCCCGAGGCGGGGGTGTACCGGGGACGCACTTGTCTGCCGGTACGCCATCGGGGTGTGGTCCTCGGCTACGTGTGGCTCCTGGACACCGACCCGGGCCCGACCGAGCGGCAGCTGGCGGCGGCGATGGAGGTCACGGCGCGGATCGGCGCGCTGCTCGCCGACGAGGCGCAGCACGGCGCGGACCTGAGCCGGGAGCTGCGGGCGGTGCTGACCGCCGAGCGGGACTGGCAGCGGGACATGGCGGTGACGGAACTGCGCAGCGCGCTCGGCACCCGGGCGGACACCCCGCACGCGGTGGTCTGTGTGGCGCCCTGGCCCTCGGCCGACCCGGACGACGCGCCCTCGGTCCGTACGGTGCCGGGTGCGACGGCCCTGTGCACGGTGCCGTGGGGGGCCGCCGCCGTGTCGCTGGCGCTGCTGGTCCGGTTGCGCTCGGCGGACGTGCCGGCCCCGGCGGCATCGGCGGCGGGGCGGCTGCTGGAGCGGGCGGGGACGGGGGCCGGGGGCACGGGCGGGCCGACGGGTGCGCCGGGCGGCGTCGCGGCCGGTGTCTCCGCGCCGCGCACGGGGCTCGCCGATCTGGGGACGGCCTGGTCGGAGGCGTCGGCGGCGGCCCGGGCGGCGCGTGCGGAGGCGCGGTTCGGGCCGGTCGCGCAGTGGACGTCGATCGGGGCGTTCCGCCTGCTGACCTCACTGCCCCCGCGCTCCGCCGACGATCCCGCCGTACGGGCGCTGCTGTCCCCCGCCCACCGCGAACTCGCCCGCACGGCGGAGGTGTACCTGGACTGCGCGGGCCAGGCCGGCCGCACCGCCGCCGAGCTGGGCGTCCACCGCCAGACGCTGTACTACCGCCTCTCGCGCGTGGAACAGCTCACGGGCCTGGACCTGGACGACGGCGAGGACCGGCTGCTGCTGCACATGGCGCTCAAGGCGCACCGCCTCCGGTAGCGGCCTCGATCACCCGGCGGAGCCCCTCGGCGAGCCGGTCCGCCTCGGGCGCGGTCTTCGGATCGAAGGTCCACTGCGCGATGAGCCCCGTCATCAGCGTCACGTAGAACATGCCGAGGGTGCCGAGCTCGTCCCCGGAGACGTCCTCCTCCCGCCCGCCCATGAGCAGCGGGATGAACCCGCGCCCGGCCTCCTGCTGGGCCTTCGCGAGGTGGTCGCGCAGTTCGGGCATCTGGTCGCCGATGACGATGATCTCCATGCTGAGCCGCCACGGGGAGCCGGGCTCCTTCATGGTGGCGATGACGTTCGACCAGACCTCGCGGAACCGCTCCACGGAGCCGGGTTCGGTGGTCAGCCCCGCGGTTTCACCGCCCTCGAACGCGTCGGCCATGTCCTCGACCAGCGCCACGTAGGCCTGCGCGAGCAGGGCGTCCTTCGAGCCGTAGTGGTAGCCGATGGACGCCAGGTTGGTCCCCGACTCCTTGACGACGTCGCGCGCCGTGGTGCGCATGAATCCCTTCTGCAGCAGGCAGCGCTTGGCGCCTTCGAGCAGATCCTCACGGTGTCCCATGCCGCCACCCTACCCACCCGTCCATACGGACGTATTAAACAATCGTCCTAGACAACCGTATAGGACGTGCGTACAGTCACCGGCATGACAACGAACCCGTCCCGGGCCGGCCGCCGTGAGTGGACCGCGCTGGCCGTTCTGATGCTTCCGCTGCTGCTGGTCTCGATGGACGTCTCCGTCCTGTACTTCGCGATCCCGGAGATCAGCGCCGACCTGGACCCGAGCGGCACCCAGCAGCTCTGGATCTTCGACATCTACGGCTTCGTCCTGGCCGGCCTGCTGATGACGATGGGAGCGCTGGGCGACCGCGTCGGCCGCCGCAGGCTGCTCCTCCTGGGCGCGGTGGCCTTCGGCGCGGCCTCCCTGCTCGCGGCCTACGCGCACACCGCCGAGACCCTGATCGCGGCCCGCGCGGTCCTCGGCATCGGCGGCGCCACCCTGATGCCGTCGACGATGGCGCTGGTCCGCACGATGTTCACCGACCCCGCCCAGCGGGCGAAGGCGATCGGACTGTGGTCCGGGGTGATGACGGCCGGGATCGCGCTCGGCTCGGTGATGAGCGGGGTCCTCGTGGAGCACTTCTGGTGGGGCTCGGTCTTCCTGGTCAACCTGCCCGCGATGGCCCTGCTCCTGATCCTCGGACCGGTGCTGCTCCCGGAGTCCAAGAACCCCTCCCCCGGCCGCTTCGACCTGCTGAGCGTCCCGCTGTCGATGGCGGCGGTCCTGCCCGTGGTCTACGGCCTCAAGGAATTGCCCTCCGAGGGCTGGAACGTCCGCTACGTCGTCTCGATCACCGTCGGTCTGCTGTTCGCGGCCCTGTTCGTGCACCGCCAGCGCACCGCGGCCTCGCCGATGATCTCGCCCGCCCTCTTCCGGGGCCACGGTTTCACCCCCGCGCTGGTCCTCAACACCGTGTCGGCCTTCGGACTGTTGGGCTCGGCGTACTTCACCACCCAGTACCTCCAGTCGGTCCTGGGCAAGAGCGCGCTGGAGGCCGCCCTGTGGAGCCTGCTCCCGTCGGTGCTCATCGGCGCCGCCGCACCCGTCGCCGCCCAGCTGGCCCAGCGCGGTGTCCAGCGCGCGTACCTCGTGACGGCCGGCTTCGTCGTCGCGGCCTGCGGCTACGGGCTGCTGACCCTGGCCGGTACGGACTCCCTGTGGCTGGTGCTGGCCGCGTGCGGCGTCCTCGCCGCCGGCATCGTCGTCGTGATGTCCCAGCTCACCGACCTGGCCCTCGGCTCGGCCCCGGTCGAGAAGGCGGGCGCGGCCTCCTCACTGCTGGAGACCGGCACCGAGTTCGGCGGCGCCCTGGGCATGGCCGCCCTCGGTTCCATCGGTACGGCCGTCTACCGCCACGGCATCCCCTCGGACGCGCCCGCCCCGGCCCGGGAGACCCTGGGCGGCGCACTGGCCGTCGCCGCCGAACTTCCCGGGCGCACGGGAGACGCCCTGGCCACGGCGGCGCGCGAGGCGTTCACCGACGGCATGCAGGGTGCCGCGCTCGCGGGGGCGTTGCTGCTCCTCGGGGCGGCGGTGCTGGCGGCGTTCGGGCTGCGGCACATCAGGGTGCGCCCACAGGCGGAGACGGCGGACACGGCAAACGCCGGACAGGCCGACTCGCTCAGCCCGTCCGGCGTTTGAGGACGAGGCCCGTTCAGGGCCGTAGGCGGGGGTCCCGGGGGCGGCAGCCCCCGGGCAGGGTCACCTCAGACGAGGTTGACGGACCGGGCGGACGTCGCGCCGATCTCCGCCGAGACCTCCGCCAGCACCCCGGCGGGCACCGTGTCGTCGACGGTCAGCACGGCCAGCGCCTCGCCGCCCACCGTCGCACGGGCGACCTGCATGCCGGCGATGTTGATCCCGGCCTCGCCGATAACCCGGCCGACGGTGCCGACCACACCGGGGCGGTCCTCGTAGCGCAGCACGACCATGTGGTCGGCGAGGGCGAGGTCCACGTCGTACTCGCCGACGGCGACGATCTTCTGGAGGTGCTTGGGACCGGCCAGCGTGCCGGAGACCGACACCTCCTCGCCGTCCGCGAGGGTGCCGCGCACGGTCACCACGTTGCGGTGCTCCGGGGACTCCGAGCTGGTGGTCAGCCGGACTTCGACACCGCGCTCCTGGGCGAACAGCGGGGCGTTGACGTAGGAGACCGTCTCGTCCACGACGTCCTCGAAGACGCCCTTGAGGGCGGACAGCTCCAGCACCTTCACGTCGTGCTGGGTGATCTCGCCGTAGACCTCGACGTCGAGGCGGACGGCGACCTCACCGGCGAGCGCGGTGAAGATGCGGCCGAGGCGCTCGGCGAGCGGCAGACCCGGCTTGACGTCCTCGGCGATGACACCGCCCTGGACGTTGACCGCGTCGGGGACCAGCTCACCGGCGAGGGCGAGGCGGACCGACCTGGCGACGGCGATGCCGGCCTTCTCCTGGGCCTCGTCGGTGGAGGCGCCGAGGTGCGGGGTGCAGACGACCTGGTCGAACTCGAACAGCGGCGAGTCGGTGCAGGGCTCCTTGGCGTACACGTCCAGGCCGGCGCCGGCGACGCGGCCCTCCTTGAGCGCCGAGTACAGCGCCTCCTCGTCGACGATGCCGCCGCGCGCGGCGTTGACGATGCGGACGCTCGGCTTGACCTTGCGCAGCGCCTCGTCGCCGATCAGACCGAGGGTCTCGGGGGTCTTGGGGAGGTGGACCGTGATGAAGTCGGAGACCTCGAGCAGCTCGTCGAGGGACAGCACCTTGACGCCCATCTGCGCGGCCCGCGCGGGCTGCACGTAGGGGTCGTAGGCGACGACCTTCATGCCGAAGGCGGACATGCGCTGCGCGACGAGCGCGCCGATGCGGCCGAGGCCGACGACGCCGAGGGTCTTCTCGGCCAGCTCGACACCGGTGTACTTGCTGCGCTTCCACTCGCCGTTCTTCAGCGCGGCGTTGGCCTGCGGGATGTTGCGGGCCGTGGCGACGATCAGGCCGCAGGCCAGCTCGGCCGCGGTCACGATGTTGGAGGTCGGGGCGTTGACCACCATCACGCCGGCCTTGGTGGCGGCGGAGACGTCCACGTTGTCCAGGCCGACACCGGCGCGGGCGACGACCTTCAGCTTCTTGGCGGCGGCCACGGCCTCGGCGTCGACCTTGGTCGCGGAGCGGACCAGGATCGCGTCCACGTCGGCGATGGCGGGCAGCAGTTCGGCCCGGTCCGCGCCGTTGCAGTGGCGGATCTCGAAGTCGGGGCCGAGTGCGTCCACGGTCGCGGGCGACAGCTCTTCAGCGATGAGTACGACGGGTTTCGAGCTCACGTGAGTCCTCACAAGTCCAATGCGGACGGCCGTCCCGACGGCCGCATGCGGTGGAGGGTTGCTAGCCGCGTGGAAGACGCACGACGCTGTGGGCCTGACGCGTATGTGTTCAGCAGTGTAGTGGCGTGGCGGGCGCCGTCCTGCGCCTGACGGGAAGCATCACCCGGAAGTGGATCCCGCGGGGATGCCCGGCCTGCCGGGCATCCCCGCGGGGACAAGACCTACGCCTCTTCGTCGACCCAGCTCATGAGCTTGCGCAGCTCCTTGCCGGTGGTCTCCAGCAGGTGCTCGGAGTCCTGCTTCTTGTACTCGTTGTACTTCTTCAGACCGCCGTGGTACTCGTCCATCCAGTTCTTGGCGAAGGTGCCGTCCTGGATCTCGGCGAGGACCTTCTTCATCTCGGCCTTGGTGGCGTCGGTGATGATCCGCGGGCCGGTGACGTAGTCGCCCCACTCGGCGGTCTCGGAGATCGACCAGCGCATCTTCTCCAGGCCGCCCTCGTACATGAGGTCCACGATCAGCTTCAGCTCGTGCAGGCACTCGAAGTAGGCGATCTCCGGCTGGTAACCGGCCTCGGTCAGCGTCTCGAAGCCCGCCTTCACCAGCGCCGCGGTGCCACCGCACAGGACGGCCTGCTCGCCGAAGAGGTCGGTCTCGGTCTCCTCGGTGAAGGTCGTCTTGATGACGCCGGCGCGGGTGCCGCCGATACCCTTCGCGTACGACAGGGCCAGCGCGAAGCCGTTGCCCGTGGCGTCCTGCTCGACGGCGGCGATGCAGGGGACGCCGCGGCCCTCCTCGTACTGACGGCGCACCAGGTGACCCGGACCCTTCGGGGCGACCATGCAGACGTCCACGCCGGCCGGGGGCTTGATGAAGCCGTAGCGGATGTTCAGGCCGTGACCGAAGAACAGCGCGTCGCCGTCCTTCAGGTTGTCCTTGATGTCCTTCTCGTAGACCTCGGCCTGGATCGGGTCCGGGACGAGGATCATGATGACGTCGGCCTCGGCGGCGGCCTCGGACGGGCTCACCACGCGCAGGCCCTGCTCCTCGGCCTTGGCCTTGGACTTGGAGCCCTCGTGCAGGCCGACGCGCACGTCGACACCGGAGTCGCGCAGCGACAGGGCGTGGGCGTGGCCCTGGCTGCCGTACCCGATGACCGCGACCTTGCGGCCCTGGATGATGGACAGGTCGGCGTCGGCGTCGTAGAACAGCTCGGCCACTGGGTTCTCTCCTTGTGTGCAGGTGTTGCGTCCCACCGTATGCCGGTAGGGGGAAGGGAAGTTTCGGGGTCTCGGAATACGGGCGGCCGACGGTGTCCGCGACCGCCCGTTTCCGTCGTTATGCGGACCGGTCGAGTGCGCGCAGCGAGCGGTCCGTGATCGAACGGGCGCCGCGGCCGATGGCGATCGTGCCGGACTGGACGAGTTCCTTGATGCCGTACGGTTCCAGCATCCTGAGCATCGCGGACAGCTTGTCGCCGCTGCCGGTGGCCTCGATGGTGACGGCCTCCGGGGAGACGTCGACGGTCTTGGCGCGGAACAACTGGACGATCTCGACGATCTGGGAGCGCGTCTCGTTGTCGGAGCGCACCTTCACCAGAACGAGTTCGCGCTGGACAGCCTGGGTGGGCTCCAGCTCGACGATCTTGAGCACGTTCACCAGCTTGTTGAGCTGCTTGGTCACCTGCTCCAGCGGGAAGTCCTCGACGCTCACCACGATGGTGATGCGGGAGATGTCGGGGTGCTCGGTGACACCGACGGCGAGCGAGTCGATGTTGAAGCCGCGGCGGGAGAAGAGGGCGGTGATCCGCGCCAGGACGCCGGGGGTGTTCTCCACCAGGACGGAGAGCGTGTGCTTGGACATGGTCTCTTCGGTCTCTCTCGCTCAGTCGTCTTCGTTGTCGCCGAAGTCGGGGCGGACGTCCCGGGCGGCCATGATCTCGTCGTTGGAGGTGCCGGCGGCGACCATCGGCCAGACCATCGCGTCCTCGTGGACGATGAAGTCGACGACGACCGGGCGGTCGTTGATGGAGTTGGCCTCCTCGATCACCTTGTCGAGGTCGGCGGGGTCCTCGCAGCGGATGGCGTAGCAGCCCATGGCCTCCGACAGCTTCACGAAGTCGGGGACCCGGGTGCCGCGGGCCTCCGGGTTGACGTCGTCCGGGCCGGAGTGCAGCACCGTGTTGGAGTACCGCTGGTTGTAGAACAGGGTCTGCCACTGGCGGACCATCCCGAGGGCGCCGTTGTTGATGACGGCGACCTTGATCGGGATGTTGTTCAGGGCGCAGGTGGTCAGTTCCTGGTTGGTCATCTGGAAGCAGCCGTCGCCGTCGATCGCCCAGACGGTGCGGTCGGGCATGCCGGCCTGCGCGCCCATGGCGGCCGGGACCGCGTAGCCCATCGTCCCCGCGCCGCCGGAGTTCAGCCAGGTGGCGGGCTTCTCGTACTGGACGAAGTGCGCGGCCCACATCTGGTGCTGGCCGACGCCGGCCGCGAAGATCGTGCCCTCGGGTGCCAGCTGCCCGATGCGCTCGATGACCTGCTGCGGGGAGAGCGAGCCGTCCTCGGGCTGGTCGTAGCCGAGGGGGTAGGTGTCGCGCCAGCGGGCCAGGTCTTTCCACCAGGCGGTGTAGTCGCCCCGGTTGCCCTCGTCGTGCTCCTTCTGGACCGCCTGCACGAGGTCGGCGATGACCTCGCGGGCGTCGCCGACGATCGGGACGTCGGCGGCGCGGTTCTTGCCGATCTCGGCCGGGTCGATGTCGGCGTGGACGATCTTGGCGTACGGGGCGAAGCCGTCCAGCTTGCCGGTGACGCGGTCGTCGAAGCGGGCTCCGAGGGCGACGATCAGGTCGGCCTTCTGCAGCGCGGTGACGGCGGTGACCGCACCGTGCATGCCCGGCATTCCCACGTGCAGCGGGTGGCTGTCGGGAAACGCGCCGAGCGCCATCAGGGTGGTGGTGACGGGCGCTCCGGTGAGTTCGGCGAGGACCTTCAGCTCGGCGGTGGCCCGGGCCTTGAGCACGCCGCCGCCGACGTAGAGCACGGGGCGCTTCGCCGCGGAGATCAGCTTGGCCGCCTCGCGGATCTGCTTGGCGTGCGGCTTGGTGACAGGACGGTAGCCGGGCAGGTCCATGACCGGCGGCCAGGAGAAGGTGGTCTTCTTCTGGAGGATGTCCTTGGGGATGTCCACCAGCACGGGGCCGGGGCGGCCGGTGGACGCGATGTGGAACGCCTGCGCGATCACCCGGGGGATGTCCTCGGCCTTGGTGACCAGGAAGCTGTGCTTGGTGATCGGCATGGTGATGCCGACGATGTCCGCCTCCTGGAAGGCGTCCGTGCCGATCGCGGAGGAGACCACCTGCCCGGTGATCGCGACCAGGGGCACGGAGTCCAGGTTGGCGTCGGCGATCGGGGTGACCAGGTTGGTGGCGCCGGGCCCCGAGGTCGCCATGCAGACGCCCACCTTGCCGGTGGCCTGCGCGTAGCCGGTGGCGGCGTGGCCGGCGCCCTGCTCGTGACGGACCAGGACGTGACGCACCTTGGTGGAGTCCATCAGCGGGTCGTAGGCCGGGAGGATCGTGCCCCCGGGGATGCCGAATACGGTGTCGGCGCCGACCTCCTCGAGAGAGCGAATGAGGGACTGCGCACCCGTGACGTGCTCGGGGGCGGACTGTCCTCCGGATCGGGGCCGGGGCTGCGGGTGTGCCCCGGTGGCCTGCTCGGTCATCGGCATTCTCTTCTCGATGCTGAGGGTTTTTGCGAGGTTCGTGCGGTCTGTGGCTGCTGCCGGGCAGGTGCCTGTGCAACAAAAAACCCCTCGTGCCATAAGGCAAGCGAGGGGAGCGCGCCGGGTGTGGGGGAGTCCGAGTCGGTCCGGACGTCACCAGCTTCAGCCGACGCGCTTTCCAAGTACGAGAATTCGGGTGCGCATGGCACTGACCTTCCCTCCGGCGCGCACTCACTGTCAAGTGGGTGGGACGGGAGTCTCATTATGTGAGCGGAGGGCCGTGCCGCCGCTCAGGACGGCCGGCAGCCCGGAGACACCGCCGACGACCTGGCCGGGGGCGGGGCCGCCGACACCCTTGGTGTACACCCCGGCGCCGCCGCCCGCGAAGGCCGGTTCGGCCGGTCCGTGCGGCACCGGGTAGTGGCCGTTGCCGAGCGCTCTGCGCAGCCGGTACTCGTCCAGGGCCCCGGAGAACGCCATGCCCTGTCCGTGCGTACAGCCCATCGCGCGCAGGGCGACGATCTGCTCGGGCAGGTCGACGCCGTCGGCGACGGACTTCAGCCCGAGGTCGGTGGCGATGCGCAGCAGACCGCTGGTGATCTTGTGCAGTCGCGCGGACTCCACGACGCCCTCGACCAGGCCCCGGTCGAGCTTGAGGACGTCCACGGGCAGCCGCCGCAGCGCGGTGATCGCCGCGTAGCCGCTGCCGAAGCCGTCCAGGGCGATCCGGACACCGACCCGGCGCAGGGCGTTGAGCCGGCGGTCCAGCTCGTCGAGGCCGACCCGTGGGTCGATGTCCGACAGCTCGATCACAAGAGAGCCGGGCGGCAGTCCGTGCCGGGTCAGCAGGGCCTCCACGGAGCCCAGCGGCATGGAGCGGTCCAGCAGGCGGCGGGCGCCGATGCGTATGGCCACGGTCACGGACAGCCCGGTCGCCGCGCGTTCGGCGGCCTGCTCCACGGCCTCGCGGAGCACCCAGCGGTCGAGTTCGGCGGTTCTGTCGCCTTCCTCGGTCACCCGCAGGAACTCGGCGGGGGTGAACAGCACACCCTGCGAGGAGCGCCATCGGGGCTGGGCGCAGACCGAGGTGATCCGGCCGTCGGTGAGGGAGACCACCGGCTGGTGCAGCAGGGCGAACTCCCCGTCGTGCAGCGCGGCGCGCAGCCGGGTGGCCAGCTCGGCCTTGCGTACGACGTCCTGCTGCATCTGCGGCCGGTACAGCTCGACGCGACCCTTGCCGCCCGCCTTGGCCCGGTACATGGCGAGGTCGGCGTTGCGCAGCAACTCGCCCGCGCCCAGCCCCGGTTCGGCGAAGGCGACGCCGATGGAGGCGTTGACCCGGACCTCGTTGCCGTCGATGAGGTAGGGCTGGGAGAGCGTGAGCCTGAGCCGGTCGGCCAGCTCCCGGATGTGGCCCTCGCGGGCGGCCCGGTCCCGGGCGCCGTCCCCGACGATCAGGGCGGCGAACTCGTCGCCGCCGAGTCTGGAGGCGGTGTCCCCCTTGCGGACGGCGTCGTGGAGTCTGCGGGCAGCCTGGACGAGCAGCTCGTCCCCGGCCTGGTGCCCGATGGTGTCGTTGACGCCCTTGAAGCCGTCGAGGTCGATGAAGAGCACCGCCGTGCCGCGCAGGGCGGCGCCCCGGTCGGAGGCGCGGCGGCCGGAGAGGGCCTGCTGGACGCGCCGGGTGAACAGGGCGCGGTTGGGCAGGTCGGTGAGCGGGTCGTGCTCGGCGTTGTGCTGGAGCTGCGCCTGGAGGCGCACCCGCTCGGTGACGTCCCGGCTGTTGAAGATGAGGCCGCCGTGGTGCCGGTTGACGGTCGACTCGACGTTGAGCCAGCCGCCCTCTCCGGAGCGGAAGCGGCACTCGATGCGCGTGGTGGGTTCCTCGACCGGGCTGGCGGCCAGGAACCGGCGTACCTCGTGCACCACGCAGCCGAGGTCCTCGGGGTGGATGAGCCCGGCCAGCTCGGTGCCCACCAGGTCCTCCGCGGGCCGTCCGTAGACCCCGGCGGCGGCCGGGGAGACGTAGCGGAGGATGCCGTTCGGTGCGGCGATCATGATGACGTCGCTCGAACCCTGGACCAGGGAGCGGAAGTGGTTCTCCTTCTGGGCCAGTTCCTGGGTGAGGACGATGTTGTCGAGCAGCATGATGCCCTGCCGGACGACGAGCGCCAGCACGACGGTGCCGCCGGTCAGCAGCACCACGCGGTCGACGCTGCGGCCGTTGAGCACGTTGTAGAGGATGCCCAGGGTGCAGACGGCGGCCGCGAGGTACGGCGTGAGCGCGGCCAGGGACCCGGCGATGGGCCGGGCGGCCGGATAGCGGCCCCGTTCGCCGCCCTGTCCCGGCCCGGGCAGGGCGGAGGGCGTGGCGGAGGCGGACGGTACGACGGCGGGTGTGGGCTGGTGGCCGGCGCCGCGCTGTCCGGGGACGTGCTCGCGCACCACGCGGGTGTGCCCGCCGGTCCCCCGCTCGTCCGGCGCCGACCGCCCGCGCCGGGACGCGGCCCAGGGGGCGTACGCGAGCAGCAAGGAGCCGGCGAACCAGCCCGCGTCGAGGAGCTGTCCTGAGCGGTAGCTGTTGTGCAGCAGCGGCGAGGTGAACAGGGCGTCGCACATCACCGTCAGGGCCAGCGCGCCGATGGCGGTGTTGACGGCGGACCTGCAGACCGGCGACCGCCTGAAGTGCAGCGCCAGCACCATGCTGACGAGAGCGATGTCGAGCAGCGGGTACGCCACCGAGAGGGCGGAGTGCGCGACGCTGGACCCGCCCTCGGCCTTCGCCGCCTGGGCGAGCGCCAGGCTCCAGGCCAGGGTGAGCAGCGAACCGCCGATCAGCCAGGCGTCCAGGCCCAGGCAGATCCAGCCGGCCTTGGTCACCGGCCGCTTGGCCAGCACCAGCAGTCCCACGATGGCGGGCGGGGCGAAGCACAGGAAGAACAGGTCCGCGTAGCTGGGGCTGGGCACCGGCACCCGCAGCACGACCTCGTACCACCCCCAGACCAGGTTGCCCAGGGACGCCATCGCCGAGGAGAGGGCGAAGAGCAGCCAGGCGGGTCGAAAACGGACTCGGCGTCCGCGGGCGTAGAGGAAGCAGGAGACGGCGGCGGCCGCCGCGGCGGCGCTCAGCCCGAAGTCGCCCATGATCTTGGCGACGTACTGCGAGCCCCAGCCGAGCGCGGCTCCGACGGCGTAGGCCGCGCAGACCAGGGCGAGCACGAGCTGACGGACGAGGGGCGGTGCGCCGGCGGCCGGCGGCCGGGCCGGCAGCGGCCCGGCCGGGGCCGGGCCGCGCAGCGCTCCGTCCAGCGTGGGCACGGGGGGCGGACTCACCGCGGCCTCCCGGTCCGCACCGCTCCCGCGTCCCGCGCACACCGGTGGGCCGGCCGGTCCTGCCTGTTGCGGTCGCCCGGCCGCCGCGGGTGGGGGCAGCGCTGTGCGGGCCGGCCGCCGTGGAGGCCGTGCCGTCCCGGCCGGTGGGCGGTCGTGCGCCAGGGTCGCCGGCGGCGGCTCCGCCGCGTCGGATCGTTGGTCCATAGGCCGTGCATCGCCCGTCGCCCCCCTCACAGTCTGAGATGTCCATCCCCGGCGCCGTACGGTGCGCGGCGCATCCCCTGTCGGACGATACACCAGTCTCGTCACTCAGGGACATAGGTTCTCTACGCTCCGTGACGACCAGCGGATATGCACGCACCCACCGCATCCGGGGGGTCGCGGAGGGTGCCCGAAACCGATTACGCGCCCGTCGTAAGGATCACGTTGCGCAGCGGCTCCCGGTTCACGAACCGGTTCAACTGACCCACCAGCAGCCGCTTGGCGCGCGGCAGGAAGGCGGAGGTCGGACCGCCCGCGTGCGGGCTGACGACTATGCCGGGAGCATGCCACAGGGGGTGGCCCGGCGGCAGCGGTTCGGGGTCGGTCACGTCGAGGGCTGCGGTGAGGCGCCCGCTCTCCAGTTCGGCGAGCAACGCCTTCGTGTCCACGACCGGTCCGCGCGCCACGTTGACGAGCAGGGCACCGTCCTTCATCCGGGCCAGGAACTCGGCGTCGACCAGTCCCCGGGTGGCCTCGGTGAGCGGTGTGGACAGGATGACGACGTCGGCCCGCGGGAGCAGGGCGGGGAGTTCGGTGAGCGGGTGCACGGGGCCGCGCTCCGTGGTGCGGGCGGAGCGCGCGACGCGCACCACCGGCGCGACCTCGAACGGCACGAGCCGGTCCTCGATCGCGGCGCCGATCGACCCGTACCCGACGATGAGGACCGTCCGGTCCGCGAGCGCGGGCCGGAACCCGCCGAGCCACTCGCCGCGGTCCTGCGCCCGCACGAAGTCCGGGATGCCGCGCAGCGACGCCAGGATCAGGGCCAGGGTCAGCTCCGCGGTGCTGGCCTCGTGCACGCCGCGCGCGTTGCACAGCCGTACGCCCGCGGGCAGGTGCTTCAGACCGGGCTCGACGTGGTCGATGCCCGCCGAGAGGGTCTGGACGACCTGGACGGAGCGCATCTCGGGCAGCGGGCGTACGCCGATCCCGCTGGGCTTCATGTAGGGGACGACGTAGAACGCACAGTCGGCCGGGTCGGCGGGATACGTCTCCTCGCCGTCCCAGTGTCGGTAGGCCGGGCCCTCGGGGAGGCCCTCGATCTCGTCCGGCGGGATGGGCAGCCACACGTCAGCAGTCATGGTCAGGAGGCTATGTCAGGGGGCGGAGAGGCAAAGGTTAGGTTGGGTGGTCCGACAAGGGAGGGTCACGACCGGTGGAGCGCAGGACGATCGGCGCGACGGCACTCGCGGTGGGGGCCGTCGGACTGGGGTGCATGCCGATGAACTGGGCGTACAGCGCCTCGCGGCAGCGGGGCGACGAGTCGCTCAGGGCGGTGCACCGGGCCCTCGACCTCGGGTCCTCCCTGCTGGACACGGCGGACATGTACGGCCCGTTCACCAACGAGCTGCTGCTGGGCCGGGTGTTGAAGGAGCGGCGGTCCGAGGCCTTCGTGTCGACCAAGGTCGGTCTGCTGGTGGGGGAACAGCACATCGTGGCCAACGGCCGCCCCGGCTATGTGAGACGTGCCTGCGACGCGTCCCTGCGGCGGCTCCAGACGGACGTCATCGACCTGTACCAACTGCACCGCGCCGACCCCGAGATACCCGTCGAGGAGACCTGGGGCGCGATGGCGGAGCTGGTGCGGGCCGGGAAGGTGCGGGCGCTCGGCCTGTGCGCGGTCGGCGCGCGGTCGGCCCGGCGGCCGGGGGCGCGGCTGCACGACGCGACGATCCGCCAACTGGAGCGGGTGCAGCAGGTCTTCCCGGTGAGCGCGGTCGAGGCCGAGCTGTCGGTGTGGTCGCCGGAGGCGCTGCGGACCCTGCTGCCGTGGTGCGTCTCGCGCGGCGTCGGCTTCCTGGCCGCGATGCCGCTGGGCAACGGTTATCTGACCGGCACGCTGACGCCCGGCCAGGGCTTCGAGCCGGAGGACCTGCGGGCCCGGCACCCCCGCTTCACCGCCGAGATGATGGCCGCCAACCAGCCGATCGTGGCCGCGCTGCGCCGGATCGCGGCCCGGCACGGCGACGGGGTCACCGCGGCGCAGGTGGCGCTGGCCTGGGTGCTGGCGCAGGGGCGGCACGTGGTGCCGGTGCCGGGCACCAAGCAGGAGCGCTGGGTGACGCAGAACGCGGGGGCGGCCCGGCTGCGGCTGACCGAGCGGGACCTGGCGGAGGTGCGGGCGCTGCCGCCGGCGCAGGGTTCCTGGGAGTGACGCGCGCGGTCGCCCCTGCCGGCCGCCGCCGGACCCGGTCACGGCCCTGTCCCGGGTTCGGGATTCGCCGATCGGGAACTTGGACGGCCCGTGCGGTGTATGACAAGGAGAACCCGCCGCGTCGAAGGGACCAAGATCGTGCAACGTCGAGCCGTGCCGGCCGTGCTGGCCGCCGCTCTCCTGCTGACGGCCGGCTGCTCCTCCGACTCCTCCGGCGGCGCGGACCCGTCCGGAGCGGACGGCAGCTCCTCCCCGGCCAGTACGGCGGCGCCGTCCTCGTCCGCCGGGTCGCCCGCCGAGAAGACAGCCCCCGCGAAGGGCTCGGTCAAGGTGCTCCGTACGGTCGCCACGGGGCTGGACAGCCCCTGGGGCCTGGCCCCGCTGCCGGGCGGCGACCTGCTGGTCTCCTCCCGCGACGAGGCCACGATCACGCGGGTCGACACCGAGTCGGGCAAGAAGACCGAGCTGGGCGAGGTGCCGGGGGTGTCCCCGTCCGGCGAGGGCGGCCTCCTGGGCATCGCGCTCTCCCCCGGCTTCGCCTCCGACCACCTGGTCTACGCGTACTTCACCTCGGCCTCGGACAACCGCGTCGTGCGCATGCTGTACGACGAGAGGAAGCCGGCCGGCGAGCAGCTGGGCGCCCCGGACACCGTCTTCCGGGGCATCCCGAAGGGCGTGATCCACAACGGCGGCCGGATCGCGTTCGGCCCCGACAAGATGCTCTACGCGGGCACGGGCGAGAGCGGCGACACGGGCCTGTCGCAGGACAAGAAGTCCCTCGGCGGCAAGATCCTGCGAATGACCCCGGACGGCGAACCGGCGCCCGGCAATCCCTTCCCCGACTCCCCCGTGTACTCGTACGGCCACCGGAACGTGCAGGGGCTGGCCTGGGACGGCAGGCAGCGGCTGTTCGCCTCGGAGTTCGGCCAGGACACCTGGGACGAGCTGAACGCGATCAAGCCGGGTGACAACTACGGCTGGCCCGAGGCCGAGGGCAAGGGCGGCGGCTCCGGGTTCCACGACCCCGTCGCGCAGTGGAGGACCGACGACGCCTCCCCCAGCGGCATCGCCTACGCCGAGGGCTCCGTGTGGATGGCGGGGCTGCGCGGTGAGCGGCTGTGGCGGATCCCGCTGAAGGGGACGGAGGCCGCGGCCGACCCGCAGGCCTTCCTGGAGGGCGAGTACGGCCGACTGCGCACGGTGGCCCCGGCGGGCGGCGACAAGCTGTGGCTGGTGACCAGCAACACGGACGGCCGCGGCGACCCGAAGGGCGACGACGACCGGATCCTGGAGCTGCGGGTGAAGTAGGGCCTGTCGTTCGGATCATGCCGGTGTCGCGGGGCTCGGCTGGGCTGAAAGCGCAGTAACTCTCAGCCGACCTGATCCGAACGACAGGCCCTAGGCGACCGGTTACTCGTCCTCCGGAGACGGGGTCCCCGGGTCCTCCGCCTCCTCGTCGGAACGCGGCCGGTGGACGACGACCTTGCCCGACGTGAGGTCTATGGGGCCGTGACCGGGGTCGCCGTCCCCGACGTCCTCGCGGGTCAGTTCGAGGCGGTTCTGCTCGTCCTGGGTGTGTTTGCGGCCGGGGGAGAACAGTTCCTCGAATGCGTTGAACATCGTGCCTCCGTCGGTCGGCGTCCTTACAGCGTAAGCCTCACTCCGCGGAACGGGACGGGAGCGGTTCGGCGGGGAACAGCGCC
Source organism: Streptomyces sp. NPDC034099 (assembly GCF_055575415.1). NCBI lineage: Bacteria > Bacillati > Actinomycetota > Actinomycetes > Kitasatosporales > Streptomycetaceae > Streptomyces > Streptomyces sp. NPDC034099. Next base: position 93,046 of record NZ_JBVISR010000016.1, read on the forward strand.
AGCCGGTGGGCCACCGCCGCCGCCTCGCCCCGGCCGGAGACGCCGAGCTTGGCCAGGATGTTGGAGACGTGGACGCTGGCCGTCTTGGGGGAGATGAAGAGTTCCTCCGCTATCTGCCGGTTGGTGCGGCCGTCGGAGACCAGCCGCAGGACGTCGCGCTCCCGGCCGGTCAGGCCGAGGGCCTCGACGGGTCCGGCGGTCGGGGACGCGGGGCCCGGTGCGGCGGCGCGGCCGAGGGTGAGGCGGGCGCGCCGGCCGAGCTCGGCCACGGCGTCGGCCAGCGGACGGGCGCCGAGGTGGTCGGCGACGGTGCCGGCCAGGCGCAGCAGCTCCGTGGCCCGGGCACGCTCGTCCTCGCCGCCGGTCGCCAGGAGGGCGCCGGCCAGCCGGTGCCGGACGCGGGCGAGGTCGTAGGGCCGCTCCAGGCATTCGAAGGCGGTGACCGCCTCCGACCAGAGCCGCGGGGTGTCCCGGCCCCGGGCGCGGTGGAGTTCGGCGCGCACCCACCGCTCGTGGGCGACCCAGACCGGGGCGCCCGTCGTCAGGTGCTTCGCGGCCCCGGCGAGGCGTTCGAGGATGTCGTCGCGGCCCGCTTCGGCCTCCGGCAGGGTGCGTGCGTCGGCCTCCGCCGCGGCGGCGGACAGCAGCAGGGGCCAGCCGTAGCGCTGGGTGCCGGGCGGGAAGCCCGTGTCCAGGACGCGGGCGAGTTCGGCGCGGGCGTCCTGGAGGCGGCCGTCGGCCGCGGCGACGCCGACGGTGAGGGCCGCCAGCGGCAGGCGGTACTGCGGCATGGGGTCGTGGGAGCCGTAGGCGGCGCGTGCCTCGGCGAGCAGCCGGGCGGCCTCGGCCCGCTCGCCGCGGGCGAGGGCGACGGTGACGCGCTTGAGTGCGGCGCCACCGCGCGGTGCGGGGCTGCGGCCCGGTGCTCCGGCCCGGTCCGCCGCTTCCAGGGCCTCGTCCCAGCGGCCCAGGGAGATCAGCGACTCGGCGAGGTTGCCCCAGACCCAGGCCTCGGACTCCAGCAGGCCCGTACGCCGGGTCAGTTCGATGCCCTCGCGCAGGATGCCGAGCGCGTCCCGCGAGCGGCCGACGCTCTCCAGGGCCGAGGGCAGGTTGACATGGCTGCGGGCCACCACGACGGACCGGTCCCTGGCCACCACCAGATCCCTGACCTGGAACATCTCGGCGAGTCCGGCGTCGATCTGCCCCGCGTCCACCATCAGGCCGCCCAGGGTGAGCCGGGCGTTGAGCTCGATCTCGTCGGCGCCCACCATGCGCGCGTACTCGACGGCCCGTTCGGCTGCCGTCATGGCGTCGGGGCCCGGGCAGTGGAGCATCGACCAGTTGGCGGACATGGCCAGCACCTCGGCGTGCACCTGGGAGGGCGGCAGGCCGCGCACCAGCTCCTGGGCGATGCCCAGTTCCCGCCAGCCGTCGCCGCGGCCCTGGGCCTGGACCAGCAGGGAGCGCTGGGTCCAGAACCAGGCGGCCCGCTGCGGGTCCCGGCCGCCCGCTCCCGCGCCGCCGCCGGTGTCCTGTTCGTCCAGCAGGCGCAGCGCCCGCTTGGTGATCTTCATGGCGCGCTCGCGCTCGCCGCACAGCCGCCCGGCGACGGCCGCCTCGGCCATCAGGTCCAGGTAGCGCAGGGGTGTGGTGGCGGGGTCGCAGCCGCAGGGCGGATAGACCTCGGTGTAGTCCACGGGGCGCAGGGTGGCGCGTACGTCGTCGGGGACGGAGTCCCACAGCTCCATCGCGCGCTCGAGCAGCCGCAGCTGCTCGGAGTAGGCGTGCCGGCGGCGGGCCTCGACGGAGGCGTCCAGGACGGCGGGCAGGGCCTTGGCCGGGGCGTGGGCGTGGTACCAGTAGCTGGCCAGGCGCATCACGCGCTCGGCGGCGGGCACCAGCGTGGGATCGGCGTCCAGCGCCTCCGCGTAGCGCCGGTTGAGGCGGGAGCGTTCGCCGGGGAGCAGGTCGTCGCCGACGGCCTCGCGGACCAGGGAGTGGCGGAAGCGGTAGCCGTCGCCGTCGGGCGCGGGGAGCAGGATGTTGGCGTTCACCGCGGAGCGCAGCGCCTCGATGAGGTCGTCCTCGGCGAGCCGGGCGACGGCGGCGAGCAGCCGGTACTCGACGGTGGAGCCGCCCTCGGCGACGATCCGGGCGACCCGCTGGGCGCTCTCGGGCAGGGCTTCGACGCGGACCAGGAGCAGGTCGCGCAGGGAGTCGGTGAGGCCGGTGCAGCTGCCCTCGTGGGCGGCGACGGCGAGTTCCTCGACGAAGAAGGCGTTGCCGTCGGAGCGTTCGAAGATCGCGTCGACCTGGAGCGGGTCGGGCTCCTGGGCGAGGATCCCGGCGATCTGGCGGCCCACCTCGTCGCGGGTGAAGCGGCCGAGTTCGAGGCGGCGGACGGTGCGCAGCCGGTCCAGCTCGGCGAGCAGGGGGCGCAGCGGGTGGCGGCGGTGGATGTCGTCGGAGCGGTAGGTGGCCAGGACGACGAGGCGGCCGGTGCGCAGGGTGCGGAAGAGGTAGGCGATGAGGTGGCGGGTGGAGGCGTCGGCCCAGTGCAGGTCCTCCAGGACGAGGACGACGGTGTGGTGGGCGGCGACGCGCTCCAGCAGGCGGGCGGTGAGTTCGAAGAGCCGGGCCATGCTCTCCTCGTCGTGCCGGCCGGTGCCGGGTCCGGCGGCGGCGCCCTCGCCCAGTTCGGGCAGCAGCCGGGCCAGCTCCTCCTCCTGCCCGGCGGCCGCGGCAGCCAGCTCCTCGGGCAGTTGGCGGCGCAGGGCGCGCAGCGCGGTGGAGAAGGGCGCGAAGGGCAGCCCGTCGGCGCCGATCTCCACGCAGCCGCCCAGCGCGACGACGGCGCCCCGCCGGTCCGCCGATGCGGCGAACTCCTCGACGAGGCGGGTCTTGCCGACGCCGGCCTCGCCGCCGAGCAGCAGGGCCTGCGGCTCTCCCCCGGCGGCGGACGCGCGGGCGAGCGCCTCGTTCAACGTGTCCAGTTCGCCGGTGCGGCCGACGAACACGGGACTGACGGACCTGGTCTCCACGGACCCGAGCATCGCACGCGGGTACGACAGCGGGTCACCGGTTTTCGGCAGGCGGACGGCGGCCGGAACGACGGCGGGGAGGGAGGCCGTGCGGCCTCCCTCCCCGGCTCCCCCGTTCACGCGGCCCGGGCGAACCGGTGCCGGCGCTGTCGCGGCGTATGGCTCTCCGCCTCGGCGGCGCCGTGGCGGGCCGCCCGGCGGGCGGCGCGCCGGGCCCGGACCGCCTCGCGGGCCAGCCGGGCCTCGTCGGCGCGGCGGATCAGCTCGGCGGAGCGGTACCGCTGGATCTCGTACTCGTACATGGTGTGCCCCTCGGTTCCTCTTCGGTTTCGGCTTCGCTCGTTTGCGATGCCTCAACCTTCGTCTCCCAGGGGGGTGGGCCGCATCGGGTAAGTTCCGCATCTTCGGCGCCGCGGGGGGCCTTAGACATGCGTGAGGGGTCTTAGGACGCGCGCCACAGGCGTGCGACGGCCCTAAGACCCCTCAGAGGTGCCTGGTCAGCCGGCGGAGGGCAGCCCCAGCAGGACGTCCGTGTATTTCAGGACGGCCAGGAGCAGGCCGATGACGCCGAGGGCGACGCCCGCCCAGGCGACCGACTTGATCCACGGGGCCTGCGGGCGGCCGGGCGCGCCGAACGCGGGGCGGGCCAGCACGACGACGCCGACGATCAGCGCGACCAGGGCGAAGATGCCGCCCCACATCGCGGTGGCCTGCCAGGCGTTGCCGTAGCCCTTCTCGATCAGCGTGCCGACGTTCGACGACGAGGAGGTCTGCAGCTGGCCCATCAGCGACTCGCGCGCGGAGGCCACGGTGCCGACCCAGCTGCCGGTCAGGGAGACGATGCCGAGGCCGGCGGAGACGACGGCGCCCGCGCCCTGGCCGACGCCGGTGGGGCCCGCCCCGGTCCCTTCGGTGCCGTCCGTGTCCTCGTCCGTCGCCGCGTCGGCGCCCTCCGGGGTGTCGGTCCCGGCCGCCTCAGGGGCCTCGGCCGCCTTGGTGACCTCGGTGGACCCGGCGGCGTCGGTCGCCTCGGTCGTCTCGTCCGTCTTGTGCTCGTCGGTCTTCACGCCGGTCTCGTCCACTGTCTTCGTTCCCATGCCTCGCACCGTACGGACGCTGTCTGAGAGGTCCCTTAATGATCCTTGTGAGCGGCACGCGCGCGTGCCTCGCGTGCCGCACGCCACTCGGGTGCGAGCACCGCCCACACCTCCATGTCCTGGCGCGTGCCCCGGTGGGGGAAGCTTTCGCGCAGCACGCCCTCTCGCATCATGCCGAGTCGCCGCGCGGCGTTGACACTCGGGGTGTTCGCCGAGGAGGCGTACCACTCCACGCGGTGCATGCCGCGCTCGTCGAAAGCCCAGTCGATCAGCACGCGGGCGCCGCGGGTGACCAGGCCGCGGCCCGTTGCCGCGGGCTCCAGCCAGCAGCCGATCTCGCAGACGCCGGTCGCGGCGTCGAAGACCCGGTAGAGCAGGCCGCCGACCAGCGTGCCGTCCAGCCACAGCCCGTGCAGGAAGCCGCTGTCGGCGGCGTGCCGGTCGGCGTAGGCCTGGAGCACCTCGCGCGCCGAGTCGACGTCGGTGGCCTTCGCCCCGAACGGGATGTGCTCGGTGATGAAGTCCCGGCCGCGGTCCAGGTGGGCCAGGAACTCCTCGGCGTGCCAGGTCTCCAGGGGGCGCAGTTCGGCTCCGTCACCCAGTGGTATCGCGTACATCCCGCTGTCGTTCCTCCTCCGCGAGGACGTCCGCCACCTCGGCGTCCGTCGCCGCGGCCAGCCTCTCATGGGCGGCCCGGCACTCGGGCGGCTCGATGCTGATGCGGGGCAGGAGGGCGTCCAGGCGGCGCGGCAGCCACCAGTTGGCGCGGCCGAGCAGGTGCATCAGGGCGGGCACCAGGAGGGTGCGCAGCACGAAGGCGTCCAGGGCGACGGCGGCGGCGAGCGCGATGCCGAACATGGCGATCACCCGGTCGCCGCTGAGGACGAAGGCGAGGAAGACCGAGATCATGATGACGGCGGCGGAGTTGATCACGCGGCCGGTCTCGGCGAGTCCGACCCGGACGGAGCGGCGGTTGTCGCCGGTCTCCAGCCACTCCTCGTACATCCGGCTGACGAGGAAGACCTGGTAGTCCATGGAGAGCCCGAAGAGCACCGAGACCATGATCACGGGCAGGAAGGGTTCGATCGGCCCGGCGCTGCCGAGGCCGAGCAGTTCGCTCCCCCAGCCCCACTGGAAGATCGCCACCACCACGCCGAAGGCGGCGGCCACCGCGGCCACGTTCATGGCGGCGGCCTTGAGGGGGATGCCGACGGAGCGGAAGGCCAGCAGGAGCAGCAGGCAGCCGAGCCCGATGACGACGCCGACGAAGAGGGGCAGTTTGCCGATGATGACGTCGGCGAAGTCGTCGTAGCCGGCCGTCACACCGCCCACGTGCACGTCGAGCGCGGTGCCGGCCTCGGCGCGCGGCAGCACCTCGTCGCGCAGCCGTTCGACCAGGTCGCTGGTCTGCTGCGACTGCGGCGCCGACTCGGGTACGACGGTGAGGTACGCCGCGTCGCCGCCGGAGTTGTACATCACCGGTGTCACCGAGGAGACGCCCTCGGTGGTGCGCAGGGTGGCGTCGAGGTTGTCCAGGGCGAGGCGGTCCTCGGCGCCGCGGACCTCGGTGACCAGGGTGAGCGGACCGTTGACGCCGGGGCCGAAGCCGTCGGCGAGGAGGTCGTAGGCCTGGCGGGTGGTGGTGCCCTTGGGGTCGTTGCCCTGGTCGGAGGTGCCGAGGCGCAGGCCGAGGGTGGGCAGGGCGACGACGGTGATGACGACGAGGGCGAGCACGCCGAGCAGTTTCGGGTGGCGCTCGACGAAGGCCGACCAGCGGGCGGCGAACCCGGTCGGCACCTCGGGCTCGGGACCGTGCTCGGCGAGCCGGCGCCGCTCGCGCCGGCTCAGGGCGCGCGGGCCGATGTACGACAGCAGGGCCGGCAGCAGCGTCACGGAGGCCGCGACGGTGAGGAGCACGGTCAGCGAGGCGGCGAGGGCGACGCCGTTGAGGAAGCTGAGCCGGAGGATCAGCATCCCCAGCAGGGCGATGCACACGGTGGCGCCCGCGAAGACGACGGCTCGTCCGGTGGTCGCCACGGCGTCGGCGGCGGCCTCCGCGACCGACAGCCCCCGTTTCAGTCCGCGCCGGTGCCGGGTGACGATGAACAGGGCGTAGTCGATGCCCACGCCGAGTCCGATGAGGGTGCCCAGCATGGGCGCGAAGTCCGCGACGGTCATGGCGTGGCCGAGGAGCGTGATGCCGGCGTAGGCGGTGCCGACGGAGACCAGCGCGGTGGCGATGGGCAGCAGCGCCGCGGCGACGGAGCCGAAGGCGAGGAACAGGACGACCGCGGCCACGGCCACGCCGACGGCCTCGGCGAGATGGCTGCCGCCGGACTCGGTGAGCGCTATGGCGCTGCCGCCCAGTTCGATCCGGAGTCCGTCGGTCTGGGCCGACTCGGCGGTGTCGACCACGGCCCGCGCCTGGCCCGCGTCGATGTCCTGGGAGGGGGCCTCGAAAGTGACGGTGGCGTACGCGGTGTCGGCGTTCTCGCTGATGAGAGGCGAGTCGGGGTCGTGGTACGGGTTGGTGACCGCGGCCACTCCGGGCAGGTCCGCGATGCGGTCCAGGGTGCGGGTCATGGCCTGTTCGACGTCGGCGGCGCGGACGGTGCCGGTCGTGGTGTGCCAGACGATCGTGTCGCTGTCGCCGCCGAGGTCGGGGAAGCGGGATTCGAGCAGCCGGGAGGCGCGGTCGGAGCCGGTGCCGGGGATCCCGTAGTCGTTGGAGTACGCGGAGCCGGTGACCGTGGCGGCCGCGGCCACGCCGCCGAGGGCGAGCAGCCAGAGCAGGACGGATACCAGGCGACGTCGAACACACCAGCGTGCGAGGGCTGCCACGTACGTGCTCCCGGGGGTGTCTGATTATGGATCTTTGACCGGGAACACCCGGAAAGCCGGGAACACCGGGAACAGACGTCCACGGTGTGAATCGCCCGCAAAGAACGCATGAGCAATGCGGAATCACTCTTGCAGGCAGAAGTGATCCTTTGCGGACTTAGTGTCCTTATTCACAACAACGGCCCTGGGGGGACACGCCGCGGTCGGCGTGTCCCCCCAGGGCTCGTGGTGTGACCGGATGTCAGCCCTCGGTGACGCCCAGCTTCTCCAGGATCAGCTCCTTGACGCGGGCCGCGTCCGCCTGGCCCCGGGTCGCCTTCATGACCGCGCCGACCAGGGCGCCGGCCGCGGCCACCTTGCCGCCGCGGATCTTGTCCGCGACGCCCGGGTTGCCGGCGATGGCCTCGTCGACGGCGGCGGTCAGCGCGCCCTCGTCGGAGACGACCTTCAGGCCGCGCTGCTCGACGACCTCGTCCGGCGTGCCCTCACCGGCGAGGACGCCCAGGATGACCTGGCGGGCCAGCTTGTCGTTCAGCTCGCCCTTCGTGACCAGTTCGGCGACGCGGGCGACCTGGACCGGCGTGATCGCCAGCTCGTCGAGCGTCTTGCCCGACTCGTTGGCGCTGCGGGCCAGCTCGCCCATCCACCATTTGCGGGCGGAGGCCGCGTCGGCCCCGGCGTCGATGGTGGCGACGATCGGGTCGAGCGCTCCGGCGTTGAGGATGGACTGCATGTCGTTGCCGGAGATGCCCCACTCCTCGCGGAGCCGGTTGCGGCGCACCAGCGGCAGCTCGGGCAGCTGCGTCCGGAGATCCTCGACCCACTCGCGGGACGGGGCCACGGGCACCAGGTCGGGCTCCGGGAAGTACCGGTAGTCCTCCGCCTCCTCCTTCACGCGGCCCGAGGTGGTGGACCCCGTGTCCTCGTGGAAGTGGCGGGTCTCCTGGATGATCGTGCCGCCGCCGCCCAGCACGGCGGCGTGCCGCTGGATCTCGAAGCGGGCGGCACGCTCGACGGAGCGCAGCGAGTTGACGTTCTTGGTCTCGCTGCGGGTGCCGAACTTCTCCCGGCCGTGCGGGCGCAGCGACAGGTTGACGTCGCAGCGCATCTGGCCCATCTCCATGCGGGCCTCGGACACGCCGAGGGCACGGATGAGTTCGCGCAGCTCGCGGACGTAGGCCCGCGCGACCTCCGGCGCCCGCTCGCCCGCGCCCTCGATCGGCTTGGTGACGATCTCGATGAGCGGGATGCCGGCGCGGTTGTAGTCGAGGAGGGAGTGCGAGGCGCCGTGGATACGGCCCGTCGCGCCGCCGACGTGCAGCGACTTGCCGGTGTCCTCCTCCATGTGGGCGCGCTCGATCTGGACGCGGAAGGTCTCCCCGTCCTCCAGCTGCACGTCGAGGTAGCCGTCGAAGGCGATCGGCTCGTCGTACTGGGAGGTCTGGAAGTTCTTCGGCATGTCCGGATAGAAGTAGTTCTTCCGGGCGAAGCGGCACCACTCGGCGATCTCGCAGTTCAGCGCGAGACCGATCTTGATCGCCGACTCCACGCCGGTCGCGTTGACGACCGGAAGCGCGCCGGGCATGCCGAGGCAGACGGGGCAGGTCTGGGTGTTCGGGTCGGCACCCAGTGCGGTCGAACAGCCGCAGAACATCTTGGTGTGGGTGCCGAGTTCGACATGGACCTCGAGGCCCATGACGGGGTCGTACGACGCGAGTGCGTCCTCGTACGACACCAGGTCGGTCGTGGTGGTCACGGTGAAACTTCCCTCTCAGCCCAGCAGGACGTCGTCGTCGCCCAGGCGCTTCAGCTCGCGGTAGAGGATGGCGAGGTTGGTGACGACGGCGGCGCCGGTGACGACGGCGTCGAGCAGCCGCAGCGTGTCACTCTCGCCACGCGCCTTCTTGATCTGCTTGTAGACCCCCACGGCGCCGAACGCCGAGGTGGCCATCGAGACGTACAGACCGGACTTGGACTTCTTGAAGCCCTTGGCCTTGGACAGTGCGTTCACAGCGACGGTGCCTCCTCGATCAGCGGGTGGCCCCACTTTTCCACGAAGGCGGCCTCGACGGCGGCGCCGACCTTGTAGAGCCGGTCGTCCTTCATGGCGGGGGCGATGATCTGCAGACCCACCGGCAGGTTGTCCTCGGGCGCGAGGCCGCAGGGCAGCGACATGGCCGCATTGCCCGCCAGGTTGGTCGGGATGGTGCACAGGTCGGCCAGGTACATCGCCATCGGGTCGTCGGCGCGCTCGCCGATCGCGAAGGCGGTGGTCGGGGTCGTCGGGGAGACGATCACGTCGACCTGCTCGAAGGCCCGCTCGAACTCCTGCTTGATGAGGGTGCGGACCTTCTGGGCGCTGCCGTAGTAGGCGTCGTAGTACCCGCTCGACAGGGCGTACGTGCCGAGCATGATGCGGCGCTTGACCTCGGGGCCGAAGCCGGCCTCGCGGGTCAGGGAGGTGACCTCCTCGGCGGAGTGCGTGCCGTCGTCGCGGACGCGCGCGCCGTAGCGCAGGCCGTCGAAGCGGGCGAGGTTGGACGAGCACTCGGAGGGCGCGATCAGGTAGTAGGCGGAGAGCGCGAGGTCGAAGGACGGGCAGTCCAGCTCGACGATCTCGGCGCCCAGCGACTTCAGCAGTTCGACGGACTCGTCGAAGCGCTGGACGACACCGGCCTGGTAGCCCTCGCCGCGGAACTGCTTGACGACGCCGACGCGCATGCCGTCCACGCTGCCGTTGCGGGCCGCCTCGACGACGGCGGGGACCGGGGCGTCGATGGAGGTGGAGTCCATCGGGTCGTGCCCGGCGATCACCTCGTGCAGCAGGGCCGCGTCCAGGACCGTGCGGGCGCAGGGGCCGCCCTGGTCGAGGGAGGAGGAGAAGGCCACCATGCCGTAGCGGGAGACGCCGCCGTACGTCGGCTTGACGCCGACCGTGCCGGTGACGGACGCGGGCTGGCGGATGGAGCCGCCGGTGTCGGTGCCGATGGCGAGCGGCGCCTGGAAGGCGGCGAGCGCGGCGGAGGAACCGCCGCCGGAGCCGCCGGGGATCTTGGTGAGGTCCCAGGGGTTGCCGGTCGGGCCGTAGGCGCTGTTCTCGGTGGAGGACCCCATGGCGAACTCGTCCATGTTGGTCTTGCCGAGGATGACGACGTCGGCGGCCTTGAGCCGCTTGGTGACCGTCGCGTCGTACGGCGGGATCCAGCCCTCGAGGATCTTCGAGCCGACGGTGGTGGGGATGCCCTCGGTGGTGAAGATGTCCTTGAGCGCGAGCGGGACACCGGCCAGCGGGCCGAGCTTCTCGCCGCGCTCGCGCTTCTCGTCGACGGCGCGGGCCTGGGCCAGCGCGCCCTCGCGGTCCACGTGCAGGAAGGCGTGCACCTTCTCGTCGACGGCCTCGATGCGGGCCAGGTGGGCCTCGGTGACCTGGACGGCGGTCAGCTCGCCGGAGGCGATCTTCGCGGCGATCTCGGCCGCGGTGAGCTTGATGATGTCGCTCATGGCTTACTCCTCCCCCAGGATCTGCGGCACCTTGAAACGCTGCTGCTCCTGGGCCGGGGCGCCGGAGAGCGCCTGCTCGGGCGTGAGCGACGGACGGACCTCGTCCGGCCGCATGACGTTCGTCAGCGGGAGCGGGTGCGAGGTCGGCGGTACGTCTTGGTCGGCGACCTCGCTGACGCGGGCGACCGCGCCGATGATGTCGTCCAGCTGTCCCGCGAAGTGCTCGAGCTCTTCGGGCTTCAGCTCCAGACGCGCCAGCCGGGCGAGGTGGGCGACCTCCTCGCGCGTGATGCCAGGCATGCAGCGTTCCTCTGGGTGAGTGTGTGGTCGGGGCACACCGGCCGGGGCGAGCTGCTCGTCCCGGTCGATTCGGCCCAATGGGTTTGGCCCAATCCTATGGGGCCGGGCCCCGTGGCCGTTAAACGGTTTCCCCCGGGGCGGCCGCGCGGCGCCGCGCGTCCCAGGCGGTGCTGCGCAGGAAGTGGTTGTCGTAGAGCTCCTGGACCTCCAGCAGGCTCTCCCGGGTGGCCTCGCCGAGGGCGATGCGCTGGAGGTGGCGGAAGTACTCGAAGCGCTCGACGCCCGGGGTGAGGACGATGAGCAGGTCGGCGTCGGAGCCCGGCACGGCGGCGAAGGCGTGCGGCTTGCCGGGCGGGACGACGACGAGGTCGCCGGGGCCCGCGGTGAGGACCTCGTCGCCGGAGAGGACGTCGGCGGCGCCGTCGAGCAGGAAGAACATCTCGGCGGAGTCGTCGTGCCAGTGCGGTGCCGCGCCGTCGGCGCCCTCGGTGAGGGTGACGCGCTGGGTGGACAGGGCGCCGCCGGTGGCGCTGCTGTCGGCCAGCAGGCGCACGGTGGTGGGCGCGCGGCCGACGACTTCGGCCTCGGCCTCCCGGACGACCACGGACTCGTCGAACTTCGGAACGAACAGCGACATTCTCGAACCCCCTGAGACGGTACGGCGGACGGGCGCTCAGACCGCGAAGAGCAGTCCGGCACTGATCAGGACAACGACCGCGGTGGCGAAGTGGACCCCGAAGGCCACCGCTTTCGTACCCCCGTGGCGCAGCACTATGAGCGTGTCGGCGAGCGGCACGAGGGCGACGCAGAGCATGAACCACGCCTCGGGGCGGGCGCCCGCGAAGGCCAGCAGCGCCAGTCCCACCACGCCCAGCGTGCCGTCCCTGACGCCCTTGATCGTCAGATAGGCGCCGGCGTCGCCGCCGGGGTCGGCCGGGACGCCGTAGCCCGTGGCGGCCGCGCCGGGCTGGAACAGGAAGCGGTACCCGAGGAAGAGGCAGAACAGGTTGAGCACGATGGCCAGGGTGTACGCGGTGACGGTCACGACGACTCCTTGCTAGCAGCGCTAGGGACAAGAGTGACGCTAGCAGAGCGGCGACAGGATGGCTAGCGCTGCTAGAATCGCGGTCATGACGATTCAGACGCGCCGGGAGCGCGAACGAGCGGAACGCGAGCGGCTGATCGTGACGGCCGCGCGGGACCTGGCCGAGGCGGAGGGCTGGGACGCGGTCACCACCCGCCGGCTGGCCGCGGAGATCGAGTACAGCCAGCCGGTCCTGTACAGCCACTTCAAGGGCAAGGGCGCGATCATGGCGGCGGTCGCGGTGCGGGGCTGCGAGGAGCTGACGGCCGACCTGCGGGCGTCCACCGCGGCGGCCGAGGGCCCGCACGGGAGGCTGGCGGCGGTCGGCCGGGCGTACACGGACTTCGGACGGCGGCGGCCCGCGCTCTACGACGCGATGTTCACGCACCTGGTGGACCTGCCGTTCGCCACGCCCGAGGCCCCGGCGCCCCTCCAGGAGGCGTTCGGCGAGCTGCTGCGCGCCGTCGAGCCGGTCGCGCACGAGGGCGACGACCTGGCACTGCTCACGGAGACCTTCTGGGCGGGACTGCACGGCCTGGTGACCCTGATGCGCAGCGGCCGACTCCCTCAGGAGTCCCACGACCACCGACTCGCCCTGCTGATCGAGCGGTTCGCCCCGCAGGACGGGACGCGCTGAACGGAATCACACGAGCTGCGCCGAGCCGGGCCCGTCCAGTCCGTGCGAGGCGGGGCGGGGCGGGGCGGGGCGGGGCGGGGCGGTGGGGAACGCGCCGGGCAGACGGGCGGGGCGCCGGCCTGCTCGGGCGGGCCGGGGTGCCGACGACAGGGGCGCGTGCCGCGGTCGGCTGCGGTCAGGTCACTCGTCGGTCGCTGCCGCGGGCAGTGCGGCGGCGGCCCGGACCCAGCCGCGGGAGCCGCGGGCGAGCAGCCAGGCGGTGGTCTCCTCCGGGGGCATCGCGGCCGCGACCAGCCAGCCCTGTACGGCGTCGCAGCCGAGGTCCCGCAGGCGCTCCCAGGTCTCGTCGTCCTCCACGCCCTCGGCGACGACGAGCAGGCCGAGCGAGTGGGCGAGGTCGACGGTGCAGCGCACGATCTCGGCGTCCTCGGTGTCGATGGCCAGCCGGGCCACGAAGGAGCGGTCGATCTTCAGCTCGCTGACGGGGAGCCTGCGCAGGTGGACGAGGGAGGAGTAGCCGGTGCCGAAGTCGTCCAGGGACATCTTGACGCCGTGGCCGGTCAGCGCGTTGAGGGTGTCGGCCGCCCGCTGCGGGTCCTCCAGGAGGACGTGCTCGGTGATCTCGAGTTGGAGCGCTCCCGCGGGGACTCCGTGCCGGGCGAGCCGGGCGGCCACCGAGCCCGCGAAGCCGGGAGTGTGGACGTCGCGCGGGGAGACGTTGACCGCGACCGGCACGAACAGGCCCTGGGCGCGCCACCGGGCGACCTGGGCGAGCGCCGTCTCCAGCACGTACTCGGTGAGGTGGGGCATCAGCCCGGAGGACTCGGCGATGGCTATGAACTCGTCCGGCGGCACCTTGCCCCGCTCGGGGTGCACCCAGCGCACCAGGGCCTCCAGGCCCGCGACCTGACCGTCGAAGCGGACCTTGGGCTGGTAGTGCAGCTGGACCTCGTGGGCGTCCAGGGCCCGGCGCAGGTCGCCGAGGAGGCCGAGCCGGTCCGGGGTGTTGGAGTCCCGCTTGGACTCGTAGACCTCCACACCGGTGCGGTCCCGCTTCGCCTGGTACATCGCCACGTCGGCGCGGCGCAGCAGCCCCTCGGCGTCCAGCGCGTGGTCGGGGAAGACGGCGACGCCGGCGCTGGCCTCCAGGACGAGGGTGAGCCCGTCCAGGTCCATCGGGGAACTCAGCTCGGCCACCAGCCCCCGGGCGATCCGGGTCGCCGACGTGGTGGAGTCGGCGACGGGAAGTAAGACGGCGAACTCGTCACCGCCGAGCCGCGCGGCCTCCGCCCCGCGCGGCAGGGCCTGCCGCAGCCGGTCGGCGGTCTGCAGCAGCAGCCGGTCGCCGGCGAGGTGTCCGAGGGTGTCGTTGACCGACCGGAAACGGTCGAGGTCGATCAGCATCAGGGCGGCGCGGGCGCCGATGCGCTCGGCGTCGTCCAGCGCGGTCCAGGTGCGCTCCAGGAGCCACTGCCGGTTGGGCAGGCCGGTGAGCGGGTCGCGCAGCTGCTCCTCGGCGCGGGCGCGGGCGATCCACAGCGTGGAGTCGAGGGCGATGAGCGGGATGGCGAACAGCGGCAGCAGCAGCGGCTTGGCGACGGCGACGACGCAGATCAGCGGGGCGATGCCGAGCAGGGCGACCGCGACCAGGCCGTGTCTGACCAGGGCGGTGCGGGCGGCGGTGGGCAGACCGGGGCGCGGGGTCTGGATGTACCACAGCAGGGCGCGGGTGACGGCGAGGTAGGCGACGGCGACGAGCACCACCTTGGGTGCCGCGTACACCCCCCAGGTCTCGGGGTCCCAGGGGTGCTCCACGGACGGTACGGAGCCGCAGACGCCGAGGGGCACGGCGCCCGCGGCGATGCCGAGGATGTCCACCGCGCCGTGCAGGACGCCCTGCCGCCAGCGGCCCCGGCGGGCTATGCCGACCAGGACGACGACGGTGAGGCTGACCATGCCGGCCGGAATCCAGCCGTACAGCAGCAGGACGGCGAGGGTGAGGGCGGCGCCCGAACCGGTGCCGCCCCACCAGCGGGAGCGGCCGAGCATGACCAGGTGGCCGACGACGATGCCGGCCAGCACGGCCAGGGACCAGCCGACGGTGCCGGCCGGGAAGAGGGCGTGTCCGTCGCTGAACGCCCGGTAGAAACCGGCGCCCAGGACGAAGGCGGCGGTCGCGACGATCGCCGCGGGCAACGCGGGCCAGGACAGGTGCCGTTCGCCGTCCGGGTCGGCCGGACCGTGGAGGTGTCCGGGGGCGCGGCCGGCGGCCGGCGGCACCCGGGTGCCCGTCGCGGGATGCGGGACGCCACCATCGCGTTGCCCGAGCCACCGGCTCACGTGCCACGCGTCCACCATGCGACGCAGGCTCAGCCGTGAGCCCGCGGCGGCGCTCTCGGTCGGTTCCATTCCCGTCCCTCTCACAGCCGGCGGTGCCCACGCCACGCGGCCCCCGCCTCGACCACCTTCAACGGCTCCGCGTGGGAGACCCCTTCCCCTGTCACTCGGGGCAGGGGGGTGCCCCGACCGCGGCTGGGCACGGCGGGCGCACACCTCAACAGTAGGCCGCGGAAGGCTTCCAGGGGCACTGGTCGTCGACGGTTGCCCGAATGCCACCCGGCCACCCGTATGCATCTGATATGCGCCGATCGGGTGGCCTTCAACCGCTATTCCTCAGCCGAAAGCGCGACTTCGGCCGCCGCTTCGGGTCCTTGTTCGAGCAGAACGGCGAAACCGTCCTCGTTCAGAACCGGCACTTTCAGTTGCATCGCCTTGTCGTACTTCGAACCGGGGTTGTCACCGACCACGACGAACGACGTCTTCTTGGACACCGATCCGGTCACTTTGGCGCCGCGGCTCTGCAGGGCGTCCTTGGCTCCGTCCCGGGTGAAGTTCTCCAGGGTGCCGGTGACGACGACGGTGAGTCCTTCGAGCGGGCGCGGTCCTTCGTCCTCCCCCGTCGAGTGGTCCTCCAGGGGAACCCCGGCCGCCTTCCACTTGCGCACGATCTCGCGGTGCCAGTCCACGGCGAACCACTCCTTGACGGCGGTGGCGATGGTGCCGCCCACGCCGTCCGTGCTCGCCAGCTCCTCCTCGGTGGCCTGCTCGATGCGGTCGATGGAGCGGAACTCCCGGGCGAGGGCCTGGGCGGCGACCGGTCCGACGTACCGGATGGAGAGGCCGTTGATGAAGCGGGCCAGCGGGCGGGTCTTGGCCTCCTCGATGTGCTGGAGCAGCGCGAGGGTGTTCTTCTTCGGCTCGCCCTCCTTGTTGGCGAAGACCGTGGCGATCTTCTCCTCGCCGGTCTTGGGATCGCGCTTGGGCAGTCCGCTGTCGGGGTCGAGGACGTACGCCTTGATGGGCAGCAGCTTCTCGACGGTGAGGTCGAAGAGGTCGCCCTCGTCCACCAGCGGCGGCTCGGACGGCTCCAGCGGCCCGGTCAGCGCGGCCGCCACGACCCCGCCGAAGTGCTCGATGTCCAGGCACTCCCGGCCCGCGAGGTAGGCCACCCGCTCGCGCAACTGGGCCGGGCAGGCGCGGGCGTTGGGGCAGCGGAGGTCGATGTCGCCCTCCTTCATCGCCTTCAGCGGCGTCCCGCACTCGGGGCACTCGGCCGGCATCACGAACTCCCGCTCGCTGCCGTCCCTCAGGTCGGCCACCGGCCCGAGGATCTCCGGGATCACGTCACCGGCCTTGCGCAGCACCACGGTGTCGCCGATGAGCACGCCCTTGGCCTTGACGACCTCCTGGTTGTGCAGCGTGGCGAACTCCACCTCGCTGCCGGCCACCGTCACCGGCTCGACCTGCGCGTACGGCGTGACGCGGCCGGTGCGGCCGACGCCCACCTTGATGTCGACGAGCTTGGTGTTGACCTCCTCCGGCGCGTACTTGTAGGCGATGGCCCAGCGGGGCGCGCGGGCCGTGGAGCCGAGCCGGCCCTGGAGGCGGATCTCGTCGAGCTTGACGACGACTCCGTCGATCTCGTGCGCGACGGAGTGCCGGTTCTCGCCGTAGTACGCGATGAAGTCCCGTACCCCGTCCAGGCCGTCGACCACCCGGTTGTGCGGGGAGGTGGGCAGGCCCCAGGTCTTCAGCAGGTCGTACGCCTGGGAGAGGCGGGTCAGGCCCGAGTAGCCCTCCAGGGTGCCGATGCCGTGGACCACCATGTGCAGCGGGCGGGAGGCGGTGACGCGCGGGTCCTTCTGGCGCAGTGAACCGGCCGCGGCGTTGCGCGCGTTGGCGAAGGGCTTGTCCCCCGCCTCGTTCAACCGGGCGTTGAGTTCCTGGAACTTCTCCATCGGGAAGTAGACCTCGCCGCGGATCTCCACGAGGTCGGGGACCTTGTCGCCCGCCAGGCGCTCGGGGATCTCGGCGATGGTGCGGACGTTGGGCGTGATGTCCTCGCCGGTGCGGCCGTCGCCGCGGGTGGCGGCACGGACGAGGCGGCCGCGTTCGTAGGTCAGGTTGACGGCGAGTCCGTCGACCTTCAGCTCGCACAGGAAGTGGTACTCCTGCTCGCCCAGCTCCCGGGCGATGCGCTCGAACCAGGCGGCCAGCTCGTCGTCGTTGAAGGTGTTGTCCAGGGAGAGCATCCGGGTGGGGTGCTCCACGGCCGTGAACTCGGTCGCGTAGGAACCGGCGACCTTCTGGGTCGGGGACTCGGGGGTGCGCAGCTCCGGATACCGCTCCTCCAGCTCCTCCAGGGTGCGCAGCAGCCGGTCGAACTCCGCGTCGCTGACGACGGGCGCGTCGTTCACGTAGTACCGGAAGCGGTGCTCCTCGATCTGCTCGGCGAGCTGCGCGTGCTGCTCCCGCGCCTCGGCGGGCACGCTCGTCGTCTCCGCCTGCTTGTCGCCCTGCTTGTCGCCGGCCACCGTATGGTCCTCCCGTTACTCTGGGTTGTCCGCGAGAGATCTTGCCGCCCGGGCACAGTGGGCGAGCGCGCGCCGGGCGTAGTCCGGGGAGGCACCCGCGAGTCCGCACGCCGGAGTGACGGTGACCGCCTCCGCGAGCAGCTCCGGACGCAGCCCCAGCCTGCGCCACAGCGTTCTGACACCCATGACGCTACCGGCAGGGTCTGACAATGCCGTGTCCGTCCCCGGCACGACACCGGTGAAGAGCCGGGTGCCGCCCTCGACGGCCTCACCGATCGCGTCGTCGTCACGCTCGGTGAGGAGCGAGAAGTCGAAGGAGACGCCCGCGACGCCCGCCCGCCGCAGCAGGGCGAACGGCACGTCCGGCGCGCAGGAGTGGACCACGACGGGCCCGCCGTCGTGCACCCCGGCGACCTCGCGCAGCGTCGCCTCCACGACCTGGCGGTCGACGGCGCGGTGGGTGCGGTAGCCGCTGGCGGTACGCACCTGGCCGCGCAGGACGGCGGTGAGGGAGGGTTCGTCGAGCTGGAGCACGGGCCGGGCGCCGGGCACCCGGCGGCGCAGCTCGGCCAGGTGCAGGCGCAGGCCCTCGGCGAGCGAGGCGGCGAGGTCGCGGCAGGCGCCCGGGTCGGAGAGGACCGCCTCGCCGCCTCGCAGTTCCAGCGCGGCGGCGAGGGTCCACGGGCCGACGGCCTGGACCTTGAGCGGGCCCTCGTAGCCCTGGGTGAACTCCTCAAGTGCGTCGAGGTCCTGCCGGAGCCAGGCCCGGGCCCGCTTGGTGTCCCGCCCCGGGCGGTCGCCGAGCCGCCAGCCGCTGGGCTCCACGCGCGCGTACAGCTCGACGAGCATGCCGGCGGTGCGGCCGATCATGTCGGCGCCGGGGCCGCGGGCGGGCAGCTCGGGGAGGAAGGGGAAGTCCTCGAAGCTGCCGGTGGCGGTCTTGGCGGCCTCGCGGGCGTCGTGTCCCGGGAGGCTGCCGACGCCGGTGGCGGGGGCGAAGTTGTCGTTCACGGGGCAAGCCTACGCAGGGCGCGTGGCTGGATCACCGTCCCGGGCGCACCGTCAGGTCGTTGACCTCCGCGTCCCTCGGGAGGTCCAGCGCCATCAGGATCGTGGTGGCGACGGACTCGGGGTCGATCCACTTCGCCGGGTCGTACTCCTTGCCCTCCTGCTGGTGCACCTTGGCCTGCATGGGGCTGGCGGTGCGGCCGGGGTAGACCGAGGTGACGCGGACGCCGTTCGCGTGCTCCTCCTGGCGCAGGGCGTCGGCCAGGGCCTTCAGCCCGTGCTTGGAGGCGCCGTACGCGGCCCAGCCGGCGTGGGCGTTGAGGCCGGAGCCGGAGTTGACGAAGAGCACCTGGCCCTGGGCGACGCGGAGCTGGGGCAGCAGCAGGCGGGTCAGCTCGGCGGGGGCGACCAGGTTGACGTTCAGCTGGTTGAGCCAGGTCTTCGGGGTGAGGTCGCCGACCGCACCGAGGTCGACGACCCCGGCGATGTGCAGCAGCGAGTCCACCCGGTCGGGCAGGCTCTGGTGGGAGAGGGCCCAGGACAGCCTGCCCGGGTCGGCGAGGTCCCCGACCAGGGTCTTCGCGCCGGGGAGCGCGGCGGCCAGTTCCTTGGCGCGGCCCGCGTCGCGCGCGTGCAGCACGATCTCGTCGCCGCGTTCGTGCAGGCGGCGGGCGACGGCCGCGCCGATGCCGGAGCCCGCTCCGGTGATCACATGTGTAGCCATGCCCGCCATGCTCGCACCACCGGTGTCCTACTCGATGCCCTGGCTCTCCTCCAGGTAGGCGAGCGCGCCGACCGGCTCCTCGGCGAAGAACACCAGCTCGGTGAGGGGGCGGGGCAGGAAGCCCTCGTCCTCCATGCGGCGGAACTGCTCCCTGAGGCCGTCGTAGAAGCCCGCGGTGTTGAGCAGGACGACCGGCTTGTCGGTGTGCCCGTGCTTCTTCAGCTCCAGGATCTCGGTGGCCTCGTCGAGCGTGCCGGTGCCGCCCACCATGATGACCACGGCGTCGGCCTTCTCCAGCAGCAGCCGCTTGCGCTCGGCCAGGTCCTTCGCGATCACCATCTCGTCGGCGCCCTCGCGCGCCTTGGCCGCCAGGAAGTCCACCGAGACCCCGAGCAGCCGTCCGCCGGCCTCCTGAACGCCGTCGGCGACCACCTTCATCAGGCCGACGTCGGAGCCGCCCCAGACGAGGGTGTGCCCGCCCTTTCCGAGCAGTTCGGCGAACTCCTTGGCGGGGCGCGTGTAGCGCTCGTCGAGGTCGGCGGCGGAGAGGAAGACGCAGATTCTCATGGCCTCCACCGTACGGCCCGGTCCGGAGGGGAAGAACCCGGCCGCCGGGGACGCTGTAGTGACGTGACGGAGACCACTGCCACCAGGAGGACGACCGTGACCAAGGGACTCAAGGGACACATCATCACCGTCGAACCGAGCGGCCGGCACGTGCGCGTGGTGCACGGCGGGCAGGTGCTGGCGGAGAGCGACGGGGCGTTGGTGCTCCACGAGACGGGCTTGCCGGACCGGTACTACATCCCGCCCCGGGACGTACGCCTCGATCTGCTGACGCCGTCCGACACGCAGACCCACTGCCCCTTCAAGGGCGACGCGTCCTACTGGTCGCTGCCGGACGCGGCGGACCTGGTCTGGGCGTACCCGGACCCGAAGCCGGAGGTCGCGGAGATCAAGGACCACCTCTGTTTCTACGAGGTCGAGGTGTCCTGAGCGATGAGTTCCGTGCCGTGGGGCAGTCTGCGCAGGCATGGAGAAGACGACTGTTTCGCGTGACGGCACCCGCATCGCCTACGAACGCTCCGGACGGGGACCGGCGGTCGTGCTCGTCAGCGGCGCCATGTCGACGGGTGCCACGACGGCGCCGCTGGCCGCCGAGCTGTCGGGCCGTTTCGACGTCACCGTGTACGACCGCCGGGGGCGCGGCGAGAGCGGCGACACCGCGCCCTACGCGGTGGAACGCGAGATCGAGGACCTGGCGGCGCTGATCGAGGCGGTGGGCGGCGAGGCGTCGCTGTACGGCATGTCCTCGGGCGGCGCGCTGGTGCTCCGGGCGGCGGCGAGCGGCCTGCCGGTGCGCCGGGTGGCCGTGTACGAGGTGCCGTACTCCATGGACGACGCCGCCGTGCGGGCGGCGGCCGAGTACACCGAGCGGCTGACCGAGGTGCTGGGGCAGGGCCGGCGCGGGGACGCGGTGGAGCTGTTCCTGCGGCACACGGGGCTGGGCGAGGAGATGATCCGGGGTGCCCGGCAGTCCCCCATGTGGGCCGGGATGGAGTCGGTGGCGCCGAGTCTGGCGTACGACGACGCCGTGCTGGGCGACAGCCGGGTGCCCACGTCGGTGATCGCCTCGGTCTCCGCTCCCCTGCTGGTCCTCGCGGGCGGCGCGAGCGACGCGTGGTGGCACGAGACCGCCCGTGCGATCGCTCAGGCGGCGCCCGACGGCAGGTACGGCACCGTGGCCGGGCAGACCCACATGGTGGAGCCGGGCGTACTGGCGCCGGTACTGGCGGAGTTCCTCGCCGGGTGAGCCGACGCCGCGGCGTCGCCGTCAATGTCGTCGTACCACCCGGCGGGCGGATCAGGCCGCGCCGGCCGTCGCGCGGGTGGTGGACGCGATCGTCGCCGAGCCCACCACGCGTGTGCCGTCGTACAGCACGATCGCCTGGCCGGGGGCGACGCCGCGGACCGGCTCGGTGAAGGTCACCTCCAGGGTGCCGTCGACCAGTTCGGCCCGTACCCCGGTCTCGCCGCCGTGGGCGCGGAGCTGCGCGGTGTAGGTGCCGGGGCCGGCGGGGGCGGCGCCGCACCAGCGGGGCCTGATCGCGCGCAGGGCGTCGACGTCGAGCGCCTCGGCCGGGCCGACCGTCACGGTGTTGTCGACCGGGGAGATGTCCAGGACGTAGCGCGGCTTGCCGTCGGGGGCCGGGGTGCCGATCCTGAGGCCCTTGCGCTGGCCGATGGTGTAGCCGTACGCGCCCTCGTGGGTGCCGAGCCGGTTGCCCGCCTCGTCGACGATGTCGCCCTCCGCCTTGCCGAGACGGTTCGCCAGGAAGCCCTGGGTGTCGCCGTCGGCGATGAAGCAGATGTCGTGCGAGTCGGGCTTCTTGGCCACCGCGAGGCCCCGGCGCTCGGCCTCCGCGCGGATCTCGTCCTTGGTGGTGACCGTGTCGCCGAGCGGGAACATCGCGTGGGCGAGCTGCCGGTCGTCGAGCACCCCGAGGACGTAGCTCTGGTCCTTGGCCATGTCGGAGGCGCGGTGCAGCTCGCGGACGCCGTCCTCGCGCAGGATCACCTTCGCGTAGTGGCCGGTGCAGACGGCGTCGAAGCCGAGGGCCAGCGCCTTGTCGAGCAGCGCGGCGAACTTGATCTTCTCGTTGCAGCGCAGGCACGGGTTGGGGGTGCGGCCGGCCTCGTACTCGGCGACGAAGTCCTCGACCACGTCCTCCCGGAAGCGGTCGGCGAGGTCCCACACGTAGAACGGGATGCCGATGACGTCCGCGGCGCGGCGGGCGTCGCGCGAGTCCTCGATGGTGCAACAGCCCCGGGCGCCCGTGCGGAAGGACTGGGGGTTCGCGGAGAGCGCGAGGTGGACGCCGGTCACGTCGTGCCCCGCCTCGGCCGCGCGGGCGGCGGCGACGGCGGAGTCGACCCCGCCCGACATGGCGGCGAGGACGCGGAGGGGACGGGTGCGCTGCGGAGTGTCAGTCATAGCCCCTCCAGAGTACGGGGAGGCGGGAACCGGAGCGCGCGAGTATGCGTTGAAGATCGTATGGGGGCGAAGCAGGGATCCACGAGCGGGTCCACACCGGGCGGGTCCGGGGACACGGACCGGCGCATCGGCCGCCGTGCGCTGATCGTCGGCGGTGCGGCGGCGGCCGTGGGCACCGGTGTGCTGGCCCGTGACGAGCTGTCCCGGCTGTGGTGGCGGGTACCGGGCGTCGAGCGGCCCCGCGAGGAGGGCGCGGTCGACTTCGCGGGCGCGCGCTGGGTGGCGGCGTCGGACGCGAACTGGCGGCGGGCGGACCGGCCGGACGACTTCGGCATCGACATGGTGATCGTCCATGTCACGCAGGGCAGTTTCGACAGTGCGGTGCGGGCCTTCCAGGACCCCGGGCACAAGGCGGCCGCGCACTACATCGTGGGTCAGGACGGGCGCGTCACCCAGATGATCCGCGAGCTGGACGTGGCGTACCACGCGGGCAACCGCGACTACAACGAACGCAGTGTCGGCATCGAGCACGAGGGCTTCGTGGACCGCCCGCGGGACTTCACCGCCGCGATGTACGCCGCCTCCGCGCGGCTGACGGCGGGGATCTGCGCGCGGTACGACATACCCGTGGACCGGAAGCACATCCTCGGCCACGTGGAGGTGCCGGGCACCGACCACACCGACCCGGGGCCGCACTGGGACTGGGACCGGTACCTGAAGCTGGTGCGGCGGGCGGCCACGAGCACCCCGTCGAAGCCGCCGACCAAAGCCTGAGCCCTGACGGCGTCGCTCACGACAGCCCCGCCGCCCGGGCGCGTTCCACCGCGGGGCCGATCGCCTTGGCGAGCGCCTCCACGTCGGCCTCGGTCGAGGTGTGGCCCAGGGAGAAGCGCAGGGTGCCGCGGGCCAGGTCGGGGTCGGTTCCGGCGGCCAGCAGGACGTGGCTGGGCTGGGCGACGCCCGCGGTGCAGGCGGAGCCGGTGGAGCACTCGATGCCCTGGGCGTCGAGCAGGAGGAGGAGCGAGTCGCCCTCGCAGCCCGGGAAGGTGAAGTGGGCGTTGGCCGGCAGGCGGCCTCCGGGCGACGGGTCGCCGCCGAGGATCGCGTCCGGGACGGCCGTGCGGACGGCGTCGACCAGGTCGTCGCGCAGGGCGCCGATCTCGCGGGCGAACCACTCGTGCTGCTCGGCGGCGAGGCGGCCGGCGACCGCGAAGGAGGCGACGGCGGGGACGTCGAGGGTGCCGGAGCGCACGTGGCGTTCCTGGCCGCCGCCGTGCAGGACGGGGACCGGGGTGTACTCCCGGCCCAGCAGCAGCGCGCCGATGCCGTAGGGGCCGCCGATCTTGTGGCCGGAAACGGTCATGGCGGCCAGCCCGGAGGCGGCGAAGTCGACCGGGAGCTGGCCGAAGGCCTGGACCGCGTCGGCGTGCATCGGTACGTCGAACTCGGCGGCCACGTCGGCGAGTTCCCGCACCGGCATGATCGTGCCGATCTCGTTGTTGGCCCACATGACGGTGGCGAGCGCGACGTCGCCGGGGTCGCGGGCGATGGCCTCGCGCAGCGTCTCGGGGTGCACCCGGCCGTGGGCGTCGACCGGCAGGTACTCGACGGTGGCGCCCTCGTGCTCGCCGAGCCAGTGGACGGCGTCGAGGACCGCGTGGTGCTCGACGGGGCTGGCCAGGACCCGGGTGCGGGCCGGGTCGGCGTCGCGGCGGGCCCAGTACAGGCCCTTGACGGCGAGGTTGTCGGCCTCGGTGCCGCCGGAGGTGAGGACCACCTCGCTGGGGCGGGCGCCGAGCGCCTCGGCGAGGGTCTCGCGGGCCTCCTCGACGGTGCGCCGCGCCCGGCGGCCGGACGCGTGGAGGGAAGAGGCGTTGCCGGTGACGCTCAGGTGCGCGGTGAGTGCCTCGACTGCCTCGGGAAGCATCGGGGTCGTCGCGGCGTGGTCGAGGTAAGCCATGGTGCGGCCGATTCTACGGGGCGGTTCCGCCCCGTCCCGGACCAAGGCCGGTCTCGCCGCCCGGCGGCCGGGGCCGGAGGGCGCGGTGGCTCACAGACTCCACGACATGGTGTGGTCGGCGGACATGAACGCCACCAGGACCAGCAGGTCGGCGACGCCCAGGCCGAGGCCGAGGAGGGCCCGGCCGCGGCGGGTGGTGCCGCGCCACAGGGCGATGCCCGCCAGGGCGATGGCGATCGGGCCGAGGAAGACGTTGAGGACGAGCAGGCCGAGCAGACCGAGGACGAACGAGGCGACGGCCATGCCGTCGGTGTCGTGGATACCCACACGACGGGTGGTGCGGGTGGTGTCGGTGCCGCGGTCGGCCGGTGCGGTGAGCTGCATGGTGTTCTCCCTGCCGTGCGTCGGTGGGCCGTGCGCCGGTGGGCGCGGGTCAGTGGGCGGAGGTGCTCCGTCGGCGGCCGTGCCGCTCGCGGAGGGCGAAGATGCCGAGCCAGACGGCGATGACCAGGCCGGCCGCGACGGAGAAGGTGAACGGTGCGTGGGCGATGGCGCCCAGGACCACACCGAGGAGCAGCAGTGCGACGACGAGAAACAGCATGGAGCGGATCCCCCAATCTTCGGTGAACGATTGTGGTTACAGTTGTTCACTGACTTCCCAGTCTAGCGCGCCCCATGACTTTTCAATTCCGGAGAACAGTTGTTAACTGCATGGCATGAGTCACACCTCCGGCGTTCGCCAGGCGCAGAAGCGGAAGACCCGGCAGGCGCTCCTCGACGCGGCGCTCGGCCTGCTGGAGGAGCAGAGCCTGAGCAGCCTGGGACTGCGTGAGGTCACCCGCGCCGCGGGCGTCGCCCCGACCGCCTTCTACCGGCACTTCCACTCCACGGCGGATCTCGGTGTGGCGCTGGTCGAGGAGGCGCTGGGCAGCCTGCACCCGATGATCCGGACCACGATGTCACCGGGCGAGGACGACGACGAACGCATCGCCCGCGCGGTCGAGTTGATCGCCGGTCATGTGGCCGCGCACCCGGCCCACGTCCGCTTTATCGCGCGGGAACGGCACGGCGGGGTGCAGCCGGTGCGCCGGGCCATACGGGAGCAGTTGGCGCGGTTCGCCGAGGAGGTGCGGGCCGAGCTGGCCACGGACGCGTCGGCGGCGGGCTGGAGCGAGACCGATCTGCGCATGCTGGCGGGCCTCTACGTCGACCAGATGCTGATCACGGCGTCCCTGTTCCTGGAGACACTGGACGCCCCGGAAGACGAACGCCGCCGGGCCGTCGAGACGGCGCGGCGGCAGCTGCGGCTGATCAGCGTCGGCCGCAGGCACTGGCTGGACTGAGGAACTGCCGGGTCAGCCGAGCCGGACCCGGGCCAGCTGGCGGGACTGGGCGACCAGGCGGTCGGCGCTGTCCCAGACCTCGGCGTCCTCCTCCAGGAAGCCGCCGGCGAGGTTGCGGGTGGTGATGGAGACGCGCAGCGGGCCCGGCGCCGGGCGGCACCGCACGTGCGCGGTCAGCTCGACCGTCGGCACCCAGCCCTTGAGCCCCAGCTCGAAGGCGGTCGGGGGCAGCGCGTCCACCGCGAGCAGCAGCGAGAGCGGGTCCGCGTCACGGCCGTCGGCGAGACCGAACCAGGCCCGCATCTCGCCCCGGCCCGAGGGCCGCCCCAGCGCCCAGCCCAGCGTGGCCGGGTCGAGCTTGAGCATCAGCCGGTCAGCGATGGCCGAGCTGCCCTCGACGGGGGCGGGGCCGTCCTGGGGGCCGAAGCACTGGTCGAGCGGCGGGATCGCGGGCGGCTCGGCCGAGGTGCGGACGTCGTCGGGCAGCGTGTCGAGGTCGCCGTAGGACGCGAGGACCCGGATGCGCTCGACCTCGTTGCCCTCGTCGTCGTACTGGAAGAGGGAGGCCTGGCCGGTGGAGAGGGTGCGCCCCGTGCGGACGGTCTCGGTGCGCACGACCGCCGGGCCCGGCCGGGAGGCGGTGAGGTAGTGCGCCGAGACGGTGAAGGGGTCGGGGTGCGGGAGCGCGTCACCGAGGGCCCGGCCCAGGACGGCCAGCAGATAGCCGCCATTGACGGCGTTGATGATCGTCCAGCCGGCCGACAGGTCGAGGTCGTAGACGCCGGGGGCGCGCGGAGTGACGGCGGTGTCGCGGTCGAACTCGCTGTCGCCGATGGTGGCCCGGGTGGCCGCTGCGGAGGCTGCTTCTGGCATGCCAGCACGGTACAACAGGAAACTACTAAGCGGTAGCTTTCTCTTCTCGCTCGCACGTGCGCAGATACGTCTCCAGCTCCGCCGCCCCGGTCACCATGGCCCGGCCCCGGGCGGAGACCCGGTCGCGCCATTCGCGCAGGGCGGCCTCCAGCGGCTCCAGCCCTCCGGCCGACCGCACCCGGGCGAGCACGGACGCGATCCGCTCCAGCGAATAGCCGCCCCGCCTGAGCTGGTGGGCGAGGCGGGCGTCCCGGACGTCGGCCGCGTCGTAACGGCGGTATCCGGTCGCCGGGTCGCGACGTGGGCGCACCAGGCCGGCGCGCTCCCACTTGCGCAGGGTCGCGGGCCGGATGCCCAGCTCCCCCGCGAGCGCCCCGATGAATCCGCCCGTCGGCCCCGGCGCACCCTCGTCGGACTCGGGCACCAGGTCCCGCAGCGCGCCCTCCACGGCCCCCAGCGTCCGCCGGTCGTCGAGCAACTGGGCGTGGCTCTCGTCGATCAGCCGGAACGCCTCGTCGAGCGCGCCCTCGTTCACGCCCCGCATCACCGCGGCCGCCGTCCCGTGGCCGTGGCCCGCCACCAGGGCGAGGAACGCGACCAGGGCCCGGGCGTGCAGCGTGGTGTAGCGGCGGTATCCGTGGGCCGTGCGGGCGGCGGCCGGGAGGATGCCGGCCGCCTCGTAGTTCCGGACCGCCTGCGCCGACAGACCGTGCGCACGGGCCAGATCGACGGGCCTGAGGCTTCCCCCGCTTTGAAGGTCGGCGGCCATCAGTCCCACGCTCCCAAGGGCAAAGTCTCAACCGAAAGTTCAACGATACCGTTGAATCCATGGCTGAACGCATCCAGGACATCGCCCGTCCCCTCGACGCCGCCGCCGTCATGCGGCTGCTGCCGGCCCCGCCCCGGCTGCTCGCCCTCGGTGAGCCCACCCACGGCGAGGACACCCTGCTCGACGTGCGCAACGACGTCTTCGGGCAACTCGTCGAGCGGCACGGCTACCGGACGATCGCGATCGAGAGCGACTGCCTGCGGGGGCTGATCGTGGACGACTACGTCACCCGGGGCACCGGCACCCTCGACGAGGTCATGGCGCACGGGTTCAGCCATCCCTGGGGCCCGAGCGCACCCAACCGGGAACTGGTGCGCCGGATGCGCGCGTACAACGAGGACCGGCCCGAGCACGAGCGGCTCCGCTTCGCCGGTTTCGACGGCCCGCTGGAGATCACCGGCGCCGCCAGCCCCCGGCAGGCGCTCACCGCGCTGCACGGGTACCTCTCGGCACAGGTGGACGCGGACCTGCTCCCCTGCACCGCTCGGACACTGGACCGCCTGCTCGGGGCCGACGACCGGTGGACCGAGCCCGAGGCGATGACGGACCCGGCGAGGTCCGTGGGGCGGTCGGCCGAGGCCGGGGAGCTGCGGACGCTCGCCGCCGACCTGGTGTCGCTGCTCGACGAGCAGACACCGCACCTGCTCGCGGCGGCCTCGCGCGACGCGTGGGACCGGGCCCGCCTGCACGGACGTACCGCCACCGGACTGCTGACGTACCACTACTGGATGGCCGACACCTCCCCGGCCCGCATGGCCCGGCTGCTGGGCGTGCGGGACCGGATGATGGCCGACAACCTCCTCGCGCTCGCCGGCCGGGGGCCGACGCTGGTCCACGCCCACAACGCCCACCTCCAGCGCGAGAAGAGCTCGATGCGGATGTGGCAGGGGCCGGTGGAATGGTGGAGCGCCGGCGCCCTCGTCGGCGCCCGGCTCGGCGGGGAGTACGCCTTCGTCGCCACGGCGCTCGGCACGATCCGGCACCAGGGGGTGGACGCCCCGCCGCCGGACACCGTCGAGGGGCTCCTGTACGCGCTGCCGCTGGACCCCTGCGTCGTGGACGCCGGACGACTGGCCGAGGCCCTCGGCGATCCGCGGCCCGCGCCCCGGGTGTCCCCCTGGTTCGGCTACGCCCCGCTCGACCCTGGCCACCTGGACTCGGTCGACGGCCTCGTCTTCGTCAAGGACATGCCGCGGCCCTGAAGCGAGCCGGGGGTCAGTCCCCCTCCACCACCGTCGACCGGCGGTTCCAGGCGCGCGGTGCCCGCCAGTGGAAGCGCAGCGCGAGCAGCCGCAGGACGAAGGCCGTGACGACCGCGAGCCCGCTGGTGAACGGGGTGAGCGTCTCGTAGCGGATGCACAGCGCGACCATCGTGGAGCCGACGATCGCGGGGACGGCGTACAGGTCGCGGTCCCAGCGCAGCAGTGAGGGCACCTCGTTGGCGAGCACGTCGCGCAGGACGCCGCCGCCGACCGCGGTGGCCAGGCCCAGGCAGGCGGAGGCGGTCAGCCCGAGGCCGTAGTCGTACGCCTTGGTGGTGCCGGCGACGCAGAACAGGCCGAGCCCGGCCGCGTCGAAGATGTTCACGCCGTTCTGCAGGCGCTCCACGTGGGGGTGGAGGAAGAAGACCAGCAGGGTGGCCAGCAGCGGGGTGAGGAAGTACCCGAGGTCGGTGAAGGCGGCGGGCGGCACCGCGCCGATCACCAGGTCCCGGAACAGCCCGCCGCCGAGCGCGGTGACCTCGGCGAGGACGGCGATGCCGAAGACGTCGAAGTTCTTGCGTACGGCCAGCAGCGCGCCGGAGATGGCGAAGACGAAGATGCCGACCAGGTCGAGCGTGTGCTGGACGGTGGGGCTGAAGAGTTGCTCGTACACCCTTCCATTCTTACTCGACAGCGAGCCCCGGCCTTACAAACGAAGGCAGGGGCTCGCTGTCGGATGAGGTGGGCGAGGTCACTTCTCCTTGGCGGGAGGCTCCTCGGTGGGAGACTCCTCGGCGGCCGGCTCGTCACCGTCCGACGTGGCACCCTCGGACGCCTCGGTCTCGGACGCCTCGGTCTCGGACGCCTCAGCCTCGGACGCCTCAGCCTCGGACGCCTCAGCCTCGGACGCCTCGGTCTCCGACGCCCCGGTCCCGGTCGCCTCGGTCTTCGCGGCCTCGGACGCCTCGGTCTTCGCGGCCTCGGACGCCTCGACCTCCGCGGCCACCGCCGCCGAGGTCGCCGCCGACTCGGCCAGCGCCTCCTCGGACACCAGCTCCGCGGCCTCCTTGGCGGCGCTGAGCAGGACGACGTCCTGCGGAGCCTGGTCCTCGAAGTTCTCCGGGTGGTGACAGGCCACCTGCTGGCCCGGTCGCAGCTCCTTGAGCGGCGGCTCGGTGGTCGTGCAGATCTGCGTCGCCTTCCAGCACCGGGTGTGGAAGCGGCAGCCGCTCGGCGGGGAGATCGGCGAGGGCACGTCGCCCTTGAGCAGGATGCGCTCGCTCTTGGCCGACTTGCGGGCCGGGTCCGGGATCGGGACGGCCGACATCAGCGCCTTGGTGTACGGGTGCATCGGCGACTTGTAGAGCAGGTCGCGGTCGGCCAGCTCCATGATCTTGCCGAGGTACATCACCGCGATGCGGTCCGAGACGTGCCGCACGACGGACAGGTCGTGCGCGATGATCACGTACGTCAGGCCCAGCTCGCTCTGGAGGTCGTCGAGCAGGTTGACGACCTGGGCCTGGATCGACACGTCGAGCGCGGAGACCGGCTCGTCGGCCACGACCAGCTTCGGGTTGAGCGCGAGCGCGCGGGCGATGCCGATGCGCTGGCGCTGGCCGCCGGAGAACTCGTGCGGGTAGCGGTTGTAGTGCTCGGGGTTGAGGCCGACCACCGACAGCAGCCGCTGCACCTCCTTCTTGACCCCGCCCTCGGGCTCGACGCCCTGGAGCTTGAACGGGGCGCTGACGATCGTGCCGATGGTGTGGCGCGGGTTCAGCGAGGAGTACGGGTCCTGGAAGATCATCTGCACGTCGCGGCGCAGCGGACGCATGCCGCCGACCCCGAGGTGGGTGATGTCCTTGCCCTGGAACTCGACCTTGCCCGCGGTCGGTTCGAGCAGCCGGGTGATCAGCCGGCCCATGGTCGACTTGCCGCAGCCGGACTCGCCCACGACGCCCAGCGTCTCGCCGGCCCTGACCTCGAAGTCGATGCCGTCGACGGCGCGGACCGCGCCGACCTGGCGCTGCAGCAGGCCCTTCTTGATCGGGAAGTGCTTCTGCAGCCCGGTCACCTTCAGCAGCGTGTCGCCGGGGGCGGCGTCCTTGGTGAGGGTGGTGCCGCTGGTCTGTGCGGGGATGGTCACCGCTTTGTCCTCTGCCTGGTCGCTCACAGCTTCGGCGCAATCTCTTCGGTCCAGATACGCTCCCGCTGCTCCTGCGACATGTGGCAGGCGGCCCAGTGCTTGCTGCCGACCTCGGTCAGCTCGGGGCGGACCGTGCGGGTGACGTCGTCCTTGGGCACGTCGGCGTACGGGCAGCGCGGGTTGAAGGCGCAGCCGGACGGGAGGTTGATGAGGGAGGGCGGCGAGCCCTTGACCGGGATGAGGCGTTCCTGCTGGTCGCGGTCGAGCCGCGGCATCGAGCCGAGCAGGCCCCAGGTGTAGGGGTGCCGGGGCTCGTAGAACACCTTCTCCGCCGGACCGCGCTCCACGCACCGGCCGCCGTACATCACCAGGAGGTCGTCGGCCAGCTCGGCGACGACGCCCAGGTCGTGGGTGATGACGATGACCGCGGAGCCGAACTCCTTCTGCAGGTCCCGGATGAGGTCGAGGATCTGCGCCTGGACGGTGACGTCCAGGGCGGTGGTCGGCTCGTCCGCGATCAGCAGCTCGGGGTTGTTGACCAGCGACATCGCGATCATCGCGCGCTGGCGCATACCGCCGGAGAACTCGTGCGGGTAGCTGTCCACCCGCTTGTCCGGCTGCGGGATGCCGACGCGGTCGAGCATCTCCACCGCGCGGCGCTTGGCGGTCTTCTTGTCCACCTTGTGGTGGATGCGGTACGCCTCCACGATCTGCTGGCCGATCGTGAAGTACGGGTGCAGCGCGGACAGCGGGTCCTGGAAGATCATCGCCATCTCCCGGCCGCGCAGCTTGCGCACGTGGTCGGGGTCGGCGGACAGCAGCTCGGTGCCGTCCAGCCAGATCTCGCCGGATATCCGTGCCTTGCGCTTGCCGTACTGGCCGGCGGTGTGCAGGCCCATGATGCCGAGCGAGGTCACCGACTTGCCGGAGCCGGACTCGCCCACGATGCCGAGGGTCTTGCCCTTCTCCAGCTGGAAGGAGAGCCCGTCGACGGACTTGACCAGGCCGTCGTCGGTCGGGAAGTGGACCTTGAGGTCGCGTACTTCCAGGAAGGCGGTCGGCGCGGGCGAGGCGCCGGTGGGCTCGCCCACCGCTGCCCCGCTCTTGCTCAGTTCGGTCATGCGAGCCTCACTCGGGGGTCGATCACGGCGTACAGGACGTCCACCACGAGGTTGGCGATCAGCACCGCGAGAGAAGTGATCAGGACGACGCCCAGGATAAAGGGCAGGTCGTGGTTCTGGATCGCGTCCAGCACCTTCTGGCCGAGGCCGGGGAGGCTGAACGTGGTCTCGGTCAGGATCGCGCCGCCCATCAGGGCGCCGAGGTCCATGCCGAGCATGGTGAGCAGGGGCGTCAGGGTCGAGCGCATCGCGTGCTTGCTGATGACGACCTGTTCCTTGAGGCCCTTGGCCCGCGCGGTGCGGATGTAGTCCTCGCCGAGGATCTCCAGCATGGTGGCGCGGGTGATCCGGGCGTACATCGCGGCGTACAGGAAGGCCAGCGTGATCCAGGGGAGGATCATGCCGCCGATCCAGCCGCTGAAGCTCTCCTCGAGCGGCACGAACTCACCGTCGATCCAGCCCAGACCGTAGGAGAAGATCGCCAGGCTGAGCAGGCCGGTGAAGTAGATGGGGAGGGAGACACCCGCCAGGGCGACGACCATCGCGCCGCGGTCCCACAGCGTGCCGCGCTTGAGGGCGGAGAGCACACCGGCGGCCACACCGAAGATCAGCCACAGCACGGCCGCGCCGAGCGCGAGGGCCAGGGTCACCGGGAAGCGCTCGGTCAGGACCGGCCAGACGGACTGCTCGGTCTTGAAGGAGTAGCCGAAGCAGGGCGCGGCGCAGTGGGTCACGTCGCCGCCGGCCGCGTAGGTGCGGCCCGCGAAGATGCCCTTGAAGAACTCCCAGGCCTGGACGAAGACCGGGTCGCCCAGACCCAGCTTCTCCCGCACACCCTCGACGGCGGCGGGATCCGCCTGCTTGCCGACGAAGTTCAGGGCGATGTCGACCCCGGCCCACTTGGGGACGAGGAAGAAGATGCAGAAGACCACCAGGATGATGACCACGAGCATCACTGCGGCGGCGAACAGCCGCCTGATGAGGTAAGCGAGCACGGGTTGCGGCCCGCTGCGTCCCGCGGGCCGCCGGAGATTGTCCGACGGCCCGCGGTCACGCCGCGCCGGCCTTCACCTGCCTTTCGTGCCGTACGGCGGGTGTACCGGTTACTTCTTGGGGTTCTTCAGGCCGATGTTCACGAAGTCGTACATACCGCTGTAGGCGTCGGTGGTGTACACGTTCGCGATGTTGCTGGAGCGCCAGTTGATGAACTTTTCGAAGACGAAGGGCAGGTAGTACCCGCCTTCCATCACCTTGTGGTTGATCTCCGTGGCGATCTTCTGCTTGCCCGCGTCGTCCTTCGCGGTCAGGTAGTCGGCGAAGAGACCGTCGATCTTCGGGTCGTCGATCATCGCGAAGTTGTTGTTCGCGCTGTCGAGGATGTAGTCGCTGTGCCACAGCGGCAGACCGTAGCCCTGCACGGACGGGAAGTCCGGGCCCCAGCCCATGATGATGATGCCGTAGCCCTTCTTCTTCACGTTCGTGGGGCTACCGATGACGCTGGCGTACTGCGAGCCGTCGTACTGGTCGATCTCGACGTCGATGCCGACCTTCTTCAGCGAGGCCTGGAGGGACTCGGCGGTGGCGACCTCGACGGGCTTGTTGTTGCGGACCGCGATGGTGGTCTTGAAGCCGCTGGGCTTGTTGCAGGCCTTCAGCTCTTCCTTGGCCTTCTCGACGTTGCCCTTCTTGTTCGCACCGGCCATCTCGTACGGGTCGTACTTCTGACCCTCGGAGCCCGGGACGGCGGGCGGCAGCATGTTGGTGCCGATGTCGCCGCCGGCGACCGGGCCACCGCGCGCGGTCTGCAGGGAGACGTGGTCGGCCCCGTAGAGCACGGCCTTGCGGCAGTGGATGTTGTCGAACGGCTTCACGTTCTGCGGGAAGGCCGCGTACCGGATGTAACCCGAGACCGGGTTGTCCAGGTTCTCCTTGTGCTCGTTCAGCGCCGTGGTGCGACCCTGCGGGGACAGACCGGTCTGGGCCAGGTCGATGTCGTAGTCACCGGCGATCAGGCGGGCGTCCAGGTCGTTGGCGTTGGTGAAGAACTTGATCGTGATCTTGTCCGGGTACGCCTTGCGGACCGGGTCCGAGCTCTGCTTCCACTCGGTGTTGCGGACCAGGGTCAGGTCCTTGCCCGGGTTGTAGGACTGGAACTTGTACGGGCCCGAGGAGAACGGGTGCAGGCCGTACTTGGACTTGGTGTCCTTGTCCTGGCGGACCGGGGACGCCGAGGTCAGCGCGAGCATCTCCTCGAAGTCCGAGTTGGCCTGCGGCAGGTGGAAGACGATCGTCTTGTCGTCCGGCGTCTCGATCGCCTTCAGACCCAGCTTGTCCTTGGACTTGTCCTTGTACGGGCCCTGGTACTCGTCCTTGGGGTCGAGCACCTCCTTGAGGTACGTCGGACCGCCGGACAGCACGTCCTGCGCCCACACGCGCTCGATGCCGTACTTGACGTCCTTGGAGGTGATCGGCTTGCCGTCCTCCCAGGTGATGCCGTCACGCAGGGTGTACGTGTAGGTCTTGCCGTCTTCCGAGACCTTGGCGACGTCGGTGGCGAGGTCGGGGGTGACCTCGGCGCCGGTCTTCCCCGGCTCCGTCTTGTTCGTGACGAGCTGGCGGCTGTAGTAGCGGGAGAAGTTCCACATGAAGCCGTAGTAGCCGCGCGTGGTGTCCCACGAGTCGGCGTCCTGCGTGCTGGCGTACTTCAGCGTGCCGCCCTTCTTGGCCTCGGAGGCCTGGGCGACCTTGTTGTTGGCTGCGTCGAAGCCGGCCGCGCCGTTCTTCGAACCGCTGCCGCCGTCGTCGCCGCCGCCGCCGCACGCCGCCGTGGTCAGCAGCGCGGCGACCACTGCGGCAGCGGCCAAAGCCTGCTTGCGCCGCCCTGAGGTGCGTTGGGTAGTCACGATCTCGGATCCTCCGGATTAGATGAGAGACCCCGTGCAGGTGCCACGGGTCGCTTTGCGGTACGGCAGGTCAGCGGGAACCCTTCGGGTCCAACGCGTCGCGCACGCCGTCACCGAAGAGGTTGAAGGCAAGAACGGTGATGAAGATCGCCACACCGGGGACCACCATGTACATGGGGTCCGACTTGTAGTAGTCGATCGCGCTCGAGAGCATCTGCCCCCAGGACGACGTGGGCGGCTTGACGCCTACGCCCAGGAAGCTGAGCGCCGCCTCGGTGAGGATGTTGGTCGGGATCATCATCGTCGTGTAGACGATGATCGGCGCCACCAGGTTGGGCAGCAGTTCCTTGAACAGGATGTAGAACCGTCCGGCCCCCAGCGACCTGGCCGCCTCGACGTACTCCCGTTCACGCATCGAGAGGGTCTGACCGCGGACCACGCGACCGATGTAGGGCCAGCCGAAGAAGCCGATGACCACGATCATCATCAGCAGACGCACGCCCGTGCCGCTCAGCCCCAGCATGGAGTCCGGCATCACGGAGACCAGGGCGATGATGAACAGGAGCTGCGGGAAGGCCAGCAGGCCGTCCATGATCCGGCTGATGAGGGAGTCGACCCAGCCGCCGAAGAAGCCGGCGAGGACACCCAGAACGGTGCCGATGACCACGGCGACCATGGCGGACAGGAAGCCGACGAGCAGCGAGATCCGGGCACCGTGGACGATACGGGCGAAGATGTCACGGCCGTTGACCGGCTCCACGCCGAGCCAGTGGTCGCCGCCGACGCCGCCCAGGGAGCCCCTGGGCGTGCCGAACAGCGGGTCGATCATGTCCTCGTTGTACGCGTTGGGCTCCTGCCCGTACAGGGAGGTGATCAGGGGCGCGAAGACGGCGACCAGGATGAGGAGCAGGACCACGATGCCGCCGGCGAGGGCCAGCCTGTCCTTCTTCAGGCGCTCCCAGGCGATCCGGCCCAGGGAGCGCCCTTGTACCGACTTGGCTTCGGCGCCGGCGACCGCCGCTTCCTCTGCCGCACTCGGGGCCGCTTCCGCGGTCGGCTCGTGCAATGGTGCCGTCATCTGGCAGGGACCCCTCTCAACCGGCGGTAGCCGGCCCGCACTTGCCGCTGTAGCGGCGTGATCAGTCCGTCGTACAAAGAGGCGAGCATCCACCCCTTGTTGCGGGAGTCTTCAACGCTTTGGCGATCTGTAGCCAGACTTGACGGGGAATGGATGCGCAACCGTGATGCTGTTTGAGGTGTTCCGTTATCCGGACAGTGGGTAACGGGGGCCGGACACGGGCGAGTTGGGACATCGGGGACAAGGGGGCGCTTTGCGTCCTCATCTACGCGCGAAGATCGCCTCGTCCGGCGGGGTCCGCGGATCCCGCGGCCGTCAGTACCGGCTACCGGCCGGAGGGTATCCGTACCCGCCCGCCGGCGCCTGGGCGGGGGCGGCCGCGTGGGCCTCGCGGTCGTAGAACGGGCGCGCGTTGGCGCGCAGCCACAGGGCGACCGGGTCGTGGGCGTCGGTCATCGCCACCGTCGACACCGGCAGCCCGTCCGGCACGGCGCCGACGGACTGCTGCATCATCGCGCGCACCGCGTCGACGGCGGGCGGTGAGGTGTCGTACACGTCCAGGCCGATGGCGAGGTACGGCGCCCCCAGCGCCGGCTGCACCCAGGCGCGTCGCAGCGCGCGGACCGCCGGGGTGCGGTGGGCGTTCTGCGCGAGCAGGGCGTAGAACTGGGGGATCTCGATGGCCGGTTCGGACAGCCGCAGGGGCCCGGCGGGCTGGCGGTCCAGGCCGGAGGCGATGCGGCGCAGGTCGAGCCAGGGGATGCCGACACCGCCGCCGGGGGCGTGCGGGTTGAGCCACAGGCCGTAGTGGTCCGGATAGAGGGCGCGGGCGACCTCCAGGCCGTCGACCACTTCGTACGACCGGTTCCAGCCACTGGCGGAGAGCTCCTGGGCGGAGGTCACGCAGGGGGCGTAGCCGTAGCCCTCGACCTCCATGTTCCCGTACTGGGCGTCCGGGGAGCCGGCCTGGCCGTGCCACAGCAGCATCCAGACCTGGCCGGAGGTGGGGCTGGCGAGGGCGCGCAGCAGGGCCTCGTAGGCGTCGTAGCGCCCGGGCGTCACCTGGCGCAGCATGTGCTCGACCTGTCCGGTCGTGGTGCCGCTGGCGCTCACGTGTATCGCCCCTTCGAGAAGTTCCCCCGGTGTCGGAACCAGCTTAAGGCTCCGCCGGGGGCGGGGGGCCTATGAGCTCGGGGTGTGCTGTCCGTTGGAGGGTGCGGGTTCGTTGTGGCTTGTCGCGCAGTTCCCCGCGCCCCTGAGTGGGTTTTCCCACCCGGTGTTTACAAGTCACCGTTGTAGAACGGCCTGACCCTCTCCCGCATCCAGTCGCAGACCGGGTCCTGGGCTGCTTCCAGGAGGATCAGGTTGACCTGCCACTTCAGGGGGGACTTGGCGAGGGCGCGGCCGAGGGCGTCCAGGGGGAGGGCGCGGGCGTCGCCCTCCCAGTGGGTGAGTTCGACGCCGACGAACAGGACCGGGTCGGCGGTCTCGACGGCGGCCAGGCAGCGGCGCGCGCTGCGGACGACGCCGATGGCGGCGAACTCGGCGGAGGCCGCGGCCAGGAAGTCCACCGGGTCGTCCTGCCAGTCCGGCTCGAAGAGGCGGACCCGGCCGCCGGAGGAGGGCCCGTCCAGCGGGGTGCGTCCGGCCCGGCACAGCTCGGCCACGGCGGGCGGCGGCAGCGGGATGCCGACCACGCCCTCCGGGTTCACCGCGATGCCGACCTGCGGGGGCAGGCCGCGGGCGAACTCCGCGGCGGGGGCGATGGTGTACGCCATGTGCGCCCCCGCGACCTGGCGCAGCTGCTCCTCCGAGCTGAACACCGGCACATAGGCCTGGCCGTCGATCTCCAGCGAGGGCAGGTCGAGGGGGCCGCTGTGCGGGCCTCCGCCGTTCGGCAGGGGTATCCACAGGAAGCTGCGGCCGAGGACCTCCACGATCCGGCCACCGGCCGACGGGATGCCGAGGGAGGCGGACAGCACCTCCTCCAGCTCGTTGCCTGGCCATCCGCCGTGCGGGTGGGGGTGCGCCTGTGCCGGGAAGTCCATCTGCCTACCTACCGCCTGCCTGGTACCGCCGTTCGTGGCTGAAAGGCTAACCCGTTCGATCCCGGGGCCCTACCCTGCGTCACCCCGTGAAGGCGATGCGGCGGAGGGTGTCGGCCGCCGCCCGGTCGAGGACCACCGCGGAGGCGCAGCCGGCGGGCAGGGAGCCCTCGGTCACCGCGCGCAGCAGACGGGAGTTGGCCGTGCGGTGCCGCAGGAACGCGTACCGCGAGACGCCCCGGCCGCGCTCGCGCTGGCCGGCCAGGGCTTCGCCGGGAGCGACGTCGAGGAGCAGCAGGTGCAGGGTGCCGTCCCGGCGGCGGGCCTCGCGGGCCAGCCAGCCGCGCACCCAGGCCTGGGTGCCGCAGTCGTGCACGACCACGCCCTCGCCGGAACGCAGCGCGCGGCGCAGCCCCGCGTAGTGGGCGAGGCGGACGAGGGGGCGGTAGAGCGCGTACGGCAGGAAGCGCGGCATGCGGCGCTCCCAGCGGTCGCGGGTGTCCTGGGAGTCGATGCGGCCGCCGCGCACGGTGCGCCGCATCAGCGTGGACTTGCCGCTGCCGGGCAGGCCGGTGATCACCACCAGGTCCCGGGGTCCGAAGAGCAGGGCGTGCGGGCTGCGGCCGTCGCGGTCCCTCAGGTCGCGGACGACGGGTGCGGTCAGTGGGGCACATGCCTCGGGGGCCGGAGCGGCGGGCTGCTTGGGCAGCGCGAGTCCGGAGGTCGTGGCGTACGCCGTGGTCCTGTTCACCGTGATCGTCCTCCCCTGGGGCGGTACACGAGTACCTCCCCGTCGAGTGTAAAGAGAAGGTAATGCGCGGGTCTCGCGTTTTCGTTCGCTTACTGCCACAAGCCGGTTACAGATCACGGTCTGCCACGGATGAGCCAGGCGTGCAATGATGGCGGCGCCAACTGCATACCGGCCGTTTGAATCCGCGCGGGAGAGTCCCCGGCCGCGCCGGGGCGCCGAAGGAGCAAGTCCCTCCCTTGAATCTCTCAGGCCCCGTTACCGCGCGGGCGAGGCACATCTGAAAAGCGGACCGCCCCCGACGGCGGTCCCACCCAAGGTGCAAGCCCTGATCGCCGTACTCCGGTGGCCGTGGCGAACCTCTCAGGTTCCGATGACAGATGGGGAGGACCGACCTCGCCACGTCCTGTCCTGGGAGACGACCGACCGATGAGCAGTACCGAACCGCGCCGTACCGCGCTCGATGCCACGCATCGCGCCCTGGGCGCGACGATGACCGACTTCGCCGGCTGGGACATGCCCCTGCGCTACGGCTCCGAGCGCGAGGAGCACGTCGCGGTGCGCGCCCGCGCCGGTCTCTTCGACCTCTCGCACATGGGTGAGATCACCGTCACCGGGCCGCAGGCGGCCGAGCTGCTGAACTACGCGCTGGTCGGCAACATCGGCAGCGTGAAGCCGGGCCGGGCCCGCTACACCATGATCTGCCGCGAGGACGGCGGCATCCTGGACGACCTGATCGTCTACCGCCTCGGTGAGACCGAGGCCGCCCCCTCCGACTACATGGTCGTCGCCAACGCCTCCAACGCCCAGGTCGTGCTGGACGCGCTGACCGAGCGGGCGGCGGGCTTCGACGCCGAGGTGCGCGACGACCGCGACGCCTACGCGCTGCTCGCCGTGCAGGGCCCCAAGTCCCCCGGGATCCTGGGCAGCCTCACCGACGCCGACCTGGACGGCCTGAAGTACTACGCCGGGCTGCCCGGCACGGTCGCCGGGGTCCCGGCGCTGATCGCGCGCACCGGCTACACCGGCGAGGACGGCTTCGAGCTGTTCGTGAAGCCGGAGCACGCCGTCGAGCTGTGGCAGGCGCTGACCCGGGCGGGCGAGGGCGCCGGACTGGTCCCGTGCGGTCTGTCCTGCCGGGACACGCTGCGCCTGGAGGCCGGCATGCCGCTGTACGGCAACGAGCTGTCGACCGCGCTGACGCCCTTCGACGCCGGTCTGGGCCGGGTGGTGAAGTTCGAGAAGGAGGGCGACTTCGTCGGGCGCGCCGCGCTGACCAGGGCCGCCGAGCGGGCCGCCTCCGAGCCGCCCCGCGTCCTGGTCGGCCTGGTCGCCGAGGGCCGCCGGGTCCCGCGCGCCGGGTATCCGGTCGTCGCCGGCGGCGAGGTGATCGGCGAGGTCACCTCCGGCGCCCCGTCCCCGACGCTGGGCAAGCCGATCGCCATGGCGTACGTCGACCCCGTGCACGCGGCCCCGGGCACGGAGGGTGTCGGTGTGGACATCCGGGGCAGCCACGAGCCGTACGAGGTCGTGGCGCTGCCGTTCTACAAGCGCCAGAAGTAGACACTGGGCGGCGCCGGCCCCCTGTGTCCCGGGCGGCGTCGGTTTCCGTGTGACGTACCGCCCCACCACCCCCTTCACCAGCCACTTCCTCGCGTACAGGAGAATTCAGGCCATGAGCAACCCCCAGCAGCTGCGCTACAGCAAGGAGCACGAGTGGCTGTCGGGCGCCGAGAACGGCGCCTCGACGGTCGGCATCACGGAGCACGCGGCCAACGCGCTCGGTGACGTCGTCTTCGTCCAGCTCCCCGAGGTGGGCGACTCGGTGACCGCGGGCGAGACCTGCGGCGAACTGGAGTCGACCAAGTCCGTCTCCGACCTGTACTCCCCCGTCTCCGGTGAGGTCACCGAGGTCAACGAGGACGTCGTCAACGACCCGTCCCTGGTCAACAGCGCCCCCTTCGAGGGCGGCTGGCTGTTCAAGGTGCGGATCACGGACGAGCCGGCCGACCTGCTCTCCGCCGACGAGTACACCGCCTTCACCGCCGGCTGAGGAGTACCGACCCATGTCGCTTCTGAACACCCCCCTGCACGAGCTGGACCCCGACGTCGCCGCCGCCGTCGACGCCGAACTGGACCGCCAGCAGTCCACCCTCGAGATGATCGCCTCGGAGAACTTCGCCCCGGTCGCGGTCATGGAGGCCCAGGGCTCGGTCCTCACCAACAAGTACGCCGAGGGCTACCCCGGCCGCCGCTACTACGGCGGCTGCGAGCACGTCGACGTGGTCGAGCAGATCGCCATCGACCGGGTCAAGGCGCTCTTCGGCGCCGAGCACGCCAACGTGCAGCCGCACTCGGGCGCCCAGGCCAACGCGGCCGCGATGTTCGCGCTGCTCAAGCCCGGCGACACGATCATGGGTCTGAACCTCGCCCACGGCGGGCACCTGACCCACGGCATGAAGATCAACTTCTCCGGCAAGCTCTACAACGTCGTGCCCTACCACGTCGGCGACGACGGCCAGGTCGACATGGCCGAGGTGGAGCGCCTCGCCAAGGAGACCAGGCCGAAGCTGATCGTGGCCGGCTGGTCGGCCTACCCGCGCCGGCTGGACTTCGCCGCCTTCCGCAAGGTCGCGGACGAGGTCGGCGCGTACCTGATGGTCGACATGGCGCACTTCGCCGGTCTGGTCGCCGCGGGCCTGCACCCGAACCCGGTCCCGCACGCCCACGTCGTCACCACCACCACGCACAAGACCCTGGGCGGCCCGCGCGGCGGTGTGATCCTCTCCACGGCCGAGCTGGCCAAGAAGATCAACTCCGCCGTCTTCCCCGGTCAGCAGGGTGGCCCGCTGGAGCACGTGGTGGCCGCCAAGGCCGTCGCCTTCAAGGTCGCCGCGAGCGAGGAGTTCAAGGAGCGCCAGGGCCGTACGCTGGAGGGTGCCCGCATCCTGGCCGAGCGCCTGGTGCGGGACGACGCGAAGGCGGCGGGCGTCTCCGTCCTGACCGGCGGCACGGACGTCCACCTGGTCCTGGTGGACCTGCGCGACTCCGAGCTGGACGGGCAGCAGGCCGAGGACCGCCTCCACGAGGTCGGCATCACGGTCAACCGCAACGCCGTCCCGAACGACCCGCGTCCGCCGATGGTGACCTCCGGTCTGCGCATCGGTACGCCGGCCCTGGCGACCCGCGGCTTCACCGCCGAGGACTTCGCCGAGGTCGCGGACGTGATCGCCGAGGCGCTGAAGCCGTCCTACGACGCGAAGGCCCTCAAGGCCCGGGTGAAGGCCCTGGCCGACAAGCACCCGCTGTACCCGGGTCTGAACAAGTAGACACCGCGCCCGAGGGGTGGGGCGCCGCATCCGCCACAAGCGGCCGGGCGCCCCACCCCTCGGCACCCCTCCGCACCACCCCCGTTCTGAGGAGTCCCCGTGGCCATCTCGGTCTTCGACCTGTTCTCGATCGGCATCGGCCCGTCGAGCTCGCACACGGTCGGCCCGATGCGCGCGGCCCGCATGTTCGCCCGCCGCCTGCGCAACGAGGAGCTGCTGGACTCCGTCGCCTCGGTCCGCGCCGAGCTGTACGGCTCGCTCGGCGCCACCGGCCACGGCCACGGCACCCCCAAGGCGGTGCTGCTCGGCCTGGAGGGCGACTCACCGCGCACGGTCGACGTGGAGACGGCCGACGACCGCGTCGAGACGATCAAGACGTCCGGCCGCATCAGCCTCCTCGGCGAGCACGAGATCGCCTTTTCCTACGACGACGACATGGTCCTGCACCGCCGCAAGGCACTCCCCTACCACGCCAACGGCATGACCCTGTGGGCGTACGACGCGCAGGGCGCCGAGGTGCTGACCAAGACCTACTACTCGGTCGGCGGCGGCTTCGTCGTCGACGAGGACGCGGTGGGCGCGGACCGCATCGTGCTCGACGACACGGTG
The DNA here is from genome assembly GCF_055575415.1 of Streptomyces sp. NPDC034099. Classification (NCBI taxonomy): domain Bacteria; kingdom Bacillati; phylum Actinomycetota; class Actinomycetes; order Kitasatosporales; family Streptomycetaceae; genus Streptomyces; species Streptomyces sp. NPDC034099. The sequence continues at coordinate 135,334 of NZ_JBVISR010000016.1, forward strand.
CTCAAGTACCCCTTCCGCACCGGCGACGAGCTGCTGCGCCTGGCCCGGGAGACGGGCCTGTCCATCTCCGCGCTGATGCTGGAGAACGAGCGTGCCTGGCGCGACGAGGACGAGATCCGCGAGGGCCTGCTGGAGATCTGGCGCGTGATGCGGGCGTGCGTGGAGCGCGGCATGACCCGCGAGGGCATCCTGCCGGGCGGCCTGAAGGTCCGCCGCCGCGCCGCGAACACCGCGCGCAAGCTGCGCTCCGAGGGCGACCCGCAGGCTCTGGCGATGGAGTGGATCACGCTCTACGCGATGGCCGTGAACGAGGAGAACGCGGCCGGCGGCCGGGTCGTCACCGCCCCGACCAACGGCGCGGCCGGCATCATCCCGGCGGTCCTGCACTACTACATGAACTTCGTGCCCGGCGCCGACGAGGAGGGCGTGGTCCGCTTCCTGCTGGCCGCGGGCGCCATCGGCATGCTCTTCAAGGAGAACGCCTCCATCTCCGGCGCCGAGGTCGGCTGCCAGGGCGAGGTCGGCTCCGCCTGTTCGATGGCGGCCGGCGCCCTCGCCGAGGTGCTCGGCGGCTCCCCGGAGCAGGTGGAGAACGCCGCCGAGATCGGCATGGAGCACAACCTCGGCCTCACCTGCGACCCGGTCGGCGGCCTGGTCCAGATCCCCTGCATCGAGCGCAACGGCATGGCCGCGGTGAAGGCGGTCACGGCGGCCCGGATGGCGATGCGCGGCGACGGCTCCCACAAGGTGTCCCTCGACAAGGTCATCAAGACCATGAAGGACACCGGCGCCGACATGTCGGTCAAGTACAAGGAGACGGCGCGGGGCGGGCTCGCGGTGAACATCATCGAGTGCTGACCGGCCGACGCGACCGGGGAGGCGGGGACGCCTGGACGTCCGGGCGTGTGGGCGTGCGGGCGTGCGGGCGTCTCACATCGTGACATCCGCTTTCCGAAAAACAAGACGGCTGAGATCGTTGCAGGTCCCATGTTTCGCGCGTGAAAGACCGAGCCATGCCCGCACCGGCCTCCGGCCCAGCCCCCCAGACACCCGTCAACCCCCGGTCGCGAGTCCTCATCGCCAGCCTCATGGGCACGACGATCGAGTTCTACGACTTCTACATCTACGCGACCGCCGCCGTCCTCGTCTTCCCGAAGCTCTTCTTCCCGAGCAGCGACCCCACCACGGCACTGCTGTCGTCGTTCGCGGTCTTCGGCGCCGCGATGGTCGCCCGGCCGATCGGCGCCGTCTTCTTCGGGCACCTCGGTGACCGGCTCGGCCGCAAGAAGACGCTGGTCGTCTCGCTCCTCACGATGGGCATCGCCACCTTCCTCATCGGCGCGCTGCCGACCTACGCGCAGGCCGGCTGGGTCGCCACCGCGCTGCTCGTGCTGATGCGGCTCGCGCAGGGCTTCGCGCTCGGCGGCGAGTGGAGCGGGGCCGCGCTGGTCGCGACCGAGAACGCGCCCCGGGGCAAACGCGCCCTGTACGGGACCTTCCCGCAACTGGGCGCCCCGCTCGGCTTCATCATCGGCAACGGCCTGTTCCTGATCATCGGGGCGCTACTGCCCTCCACCGCCGGCGCCGACCCCACGCAGCCGTCCGAGGCCTTCGCGAGCTGGGGCTGGCGCATCCCGTTCCTGTTCTCCGCCGTGATGGTCGCGATCGGCCTGTGGGTGCGCTCGCGGCTCGTGGAGTCCACGGTGTTCGCCAGGACCCGGGAAGCGGGGAAGGTGCGGAAACTGCCGCTGGCCACGGTCGTCCAGGGCCACTGGCGGCAGCTGGTCCTCGGCACCTTCATCATGCTGGCGACGTACGTGCTCTTCTACCTGATGACCACGTTCTCGCTGAGCTACGGCCGCGCCGCGAAGGACGCCGACGTGCCGGGGCTCGGCTACAGCTACACCACGTTCGTCCTGATGATGATCTTCGGCGTGCTGTTCTTCGCCGTCTTCACCCTGGTCTCCGGCCCGCTCGCCGACAGGTACGGGCGCCGCACCACCCTGGTCTGGATCACCGCCGCGATCGTGGTCTTCGGTCTGGTCTGGGTGCCGCTGATCGGTCTGGGCACGCTCGGCGTGGTGCTGTGGCTGGTGCTCGGCTTCACGCTGATGGGCATGACGTTCGGCCCGATGGGCGCGCTGCTGCCGGAGCTGTTCCCGACGAGTGTGCGCTACACCGGGTCCGGCATCGCGTACAACGTCAGCTCGATCCTCGGCGCGGCCGTCGCCCCGTTCATAGCGGTGGCGCTGTGGGAGGCCGGGGACGGATCGCCGTGGCTGGTCGGCGTCTACCTCTCCGCGATGGCCGTGCTGACCCTGACCGCCCTGCTGCTCGGCAAGGAGACCAAGGACGTCTCCCTGGACGAGGGCGAGCCCGACCCCGCCGAGGAGAGCCCCCGGGCGGCCGCGGTCGCCTCCTGAGACCCCTCGTCCGCCCCGGCGTTCACCACCGCCGTACGCCGAGCGTGTCCGCGCCCGGCGTACGGTCACCGGTGGCTCAGATGCCGCAGTTCGGGGCCGACCAGTAGGGCGACGGGTCGAGGGCCACGTGGGTGTGGTCGTTGTGGTCGGGGTAGCCCGGGCCGAGGATCTCCGAGAAGCCGTGGGTCCTGGCCTGCTGGGCGAGCCGGCAGAAGCTGGGCGAGCCGGTGAGGTCCGCGGCGTCGCCGTAGAGGTGGCGGCTGGTGGACGAGCCGCCCACCGCGCTGTTGCAGGCCCGGGAGCGGAAGCCGCTGGAGATCGTGAGCGGTACGTCGCCGAGGGCGTGCCGCATCGCCTCCAGCTTCCACATGGTCTTCAGCGCGTTCGACTTGGCGGTGGCGGCGGAGACCGCGCCGCCGGACCAGTCCGAGTTGCACTTGTTGAGCTCCGCGTAGGTGAAGTGGACGGGGGTGCAGTCCGCGTCCTGGAGCGCGTAGATCTTGCTGAAGGTCGCGGCGCCCGCGACGCCGTCCGCGCCGAGACCGTAGGCGGCCTGGAACTTCTTGACGGCGGCGGCGGTCCGGGCGCCGTACTGACCGTCGTAGGAGAGCCGTTCGCCGGAGGTGACCCAGCCGGCGACGCGGATCTGGAGCTGCGTCACGTCGCTGCCGGAGGAGCCCTGGGAGAGGGTGCGGTTCCAGGTGTAGCAGGAGTCGGCGTGGGCGGCGCCGGCGGTGGCGCCCACCCCGACCGCCGCTCCAGCCATGAGCATGACAAATGAGAGAAGGAGACGTGACACGCGTCTGAACATCCCGGCCTCCCGACCGTCGAGTCGTCCGTGCACCGGAGCCCAGCGTGGGGCACCGCGCTACGCGCGTCAATGGCGCCGAGGCGAAGCGAAGTCGACGTTTCCGCTTCGGGCAGGGATCACCCGTGCCATCGTGGGGAATAAGCAACTCCCGTCCCCCCACCGTCTTTCAGGGAGGCTCCATGCTGCGTGGCATCGACGTCAGCGCGTATCAATCCTCCAGCTACGACACGGACGGCCTCTCCTTCGTCTTCGTGAAGGCGACGGAGGGCCGTTCGTACGTCAACCCCAAGCTCTCGGCCCAGACGAAGCGGGCCCGCGACGCCGGACTCGTCGTCGGCTTCTACCACTTCCTGTGGCCGGGCAACCTCACCGCCCAGGCCGAGTACTTCGTCTCCAAGGCCCCGGACCGCAAGGGTGACATCCTCGCCGTCGACTGGGAGACGAACGGCGAGGGCACCCATCCGAGCAACGCGGAGAAGGACAGCTTCATCCGCAAGCTGAAGGCGCTGCGGCCGGACAACAGGATCGTCCTCTACTGCAACCGGCACTTCTGGCTGAACGTCGACACCACCTCGTACGCCGGTGACGGCCTCTGGATCGCCGACTACGTCTCGGCGGGCAAGCCGCGCATCCAGGCCAAGTGGCGCTTCCACCAGTACACCGACGACCCGGTCGACACCAACGTGGCGGACTTCGCGAGCAAGGCCGCGCTGAAGGAGTGGGCCCAGAGCGCCTGAGGGCGGGGTCAGCCCCGGAAGGCCGCGGGCCGCTCCGGGGACGCCTGCGCCAGTGCCTCGGTGACGCCGTCGACGCCCTCACGCAGGCCGTAGACCGGGGTGTCGGGCTGCTGGCGCCAGGAATCGTCGATGCCGCCGGCGTCGACGGTGTCGAAGCCCAGCTCGTCGATGAGGGCGCGGACCTTCGCCTTGGCCGCCTCGTCGTCGCCGGCCACCGGGAGCGCCATGCGGTCGGGCGCGCCGGCCGGACGGGGGCGGTCGAGGATGTCCTGGGCGTAGGTGCCGTTGAAGGCCTTGACCACCGGGTGGCCGAGGTGGCGTTCGGTCCAGCGGCTCTCGGTGAGGCCCTCGTCCTCGATGCCCGCGATCCGGCCGTCCCGCTGCTGCGGGTAGTAGTTGCCGGTGTCGATGACCGCGACGCCGTCGGCGGCCCCGTCCAGGACGCCGGACGGCAGGTCGGGGATCGCCTTGAGGGGGATCGTGACGACCACGACCTCCGCGCCCCGCGCCGCCTCCTCGACCGGTACGGGGGTCGCCCCGGTCTCCTCGGCCAGAGCGGTGAGCGTGTGCGGGCCGCGGGAGTTGGCGACGGAGACGTCGTGCCCGAGGGCGGTCAGCCGCCTGGTGAGGTTGCCGCCGATGTTGCCCGCGCCGATGATGCCGATCTTCATGTTGCTGACTCGCCTGGCCCTTCGGAGGTCGTGTCGCGCGGAGCCCGGCGGCTCGCGCCCGTGACCAGCTCCAACCTCCGGCCGGGGTGGGCTATTCCGTGCCAGGGGCGCCCGTCCGGGTGACCGGTGGGCGCCCCTTTCGCCGCGGTGTCGCCTACTTGTTCAGGTGGGCCCAGAACTCGTCGAACGACAGCTGCTTGTCGCCGTCGAGGTCGCGGCCGGCGATGATCGCCTCGGCCACCGACTCGGTGACGTTCCAGTCGCCGCCCTGGGCGAGCGCGGTCTTGAACTCGGCCGCGGTGATGAGGCCGTCACCGTCCGTGTCGATCCGCTCGAACTGCTTGCGTGCTTCCTCGATGTCGGCCACCGGTCCGCCCCTCGTTCCGTGCATTGGGTCCATCTGACGCAGGTCAGATTAACCGGCCACCCGAGCACCCAGTGCGGCGACCACCCACCTGAACTGCTCCTCGTGGGCGGACGGCGGCTCCAGGCCGTTCACGATCGCCGACAGTTCCCGGTAGCGGGCGAGCCGGACGTTGGTCACCGCGGTGAGGCGTTCGAGTACGACGGCCGGGTCGGCGTCGCCGATCAGCGCGCGCACGATGTCGGCGGCCCGGGGCGAGTCCGGTGCGACGCCCTCGCGCAGCGCGTCGCCCGCGAGCTGCACCAGGCGGCTCATGAACCAGAGCGAGGAGCCCGCGGGGACGTCCGAACCCCGGTCCGCCGCGTTGAACTCGATCATCCGGCGCATCGTCGCCCGGAACTCCGGGTCCTGGATCAGTTCGGCCAGTTCCACCCAGGCGTCCACCTGCTCCGGCGTGGGGTCGTCGGGCAGGTCGGCCGCGGCGAAGCGCAGGCGGGTGCGGATGTCGGGGTCCGCGGTGTCGATGCCCGCGAAGACCTCCGCCATGAAGTCCTCGATGATGCGGCGCCGTTCGGCGGTGGACAGTCGTGCCAGCTTGTTCATCAGCGTCATCTCCTCGGCGGTCGAGCCGCGTCGCGCCACGGTGGACAGCACCGCGCGGGTCACCCTCAGCGAGCTGATCTGCGCGTCCAGCGCGCTCACGTGCGCCTCCGCGACCTCCGCGACGGTGGTCTCGCCGGCCAGGACGCGGCGTACGGCGTCCAGGCCGAGGCCCAGTTCGCGCAGGGTGCGGATCAGCTCGAGACGGGCGGCGGACTCGGCGTCGTAGAGCCGGTAGCCGCCCGCGGAGCGGGTGACCGGGGGCAGCGCGCCCTCGTCGGACCAGTAGCGGATGGTGCGCACCGTGAGTCCGGTGGTCCGCGCCAGTGCGCCGATCGTCATGAGGCCGGTGCCGTCGTCGGTCATGTCTGGGAGTCTGTGCCTTCCAGTGGGTGGAGACTCAAGGAGCAGGGTGTGGCGGAGAGCCTGCGGGACATTCTGGACGCGGCGGCGCGGGGCGTGTTCCCCGCGGCGGACGGCGGGACGAGCGTCGTGCCGCAGCACGGCGGGCGGGACGCGGGCGTCGTCGCCTTCACGGCGCACTCGGTCGTCTTCACCGACGAGGACGAGGGGTGGGTGCGCAAGACGCTGGCGTCGCTGGGCTGCGACCCCCTCGCCGCGACCATGAATCCCCGGTTCCTGACGGCCTTCGCGGAGCGCACGGGGCGGGCGACCGACACGATCGACGTGCTGCTGACGGGCGCCCCGCTCCGGGGGTGCCCGGAGGTCGCGCTGAGGGAGGTCGCCGATCCGGGGCATCCGCGCGTGGTCGCGGCCCGGCGGCGGCGCGACGGGGTGCGGGTGTGGGCGGCGGACGGCGGGGTGCTGGTGCTGGGCCGTGGGGTGGCCGGACGGCTGGAGGTGGCCGTGGAGGTGGCGGAGGGGGCGCGGCACCGGGGGCTGGGCCGGCGGCTGGTGACGGCGGCGCGGCAGCTGGCCGGTGACGAGCCGGTGTGGGCGCAGGTGTCGGCGGGGAACGCCCGCAGTCTGCGGGCGTTCCAGGCGGCGGGTTACCGCCCGGTGGGCTCGGAGGCGCTGTTCCTGCGCCCCTGAGTCAGGCTGTCCTCCGGGCGGGGCCGGTCAGTGCCAGGGCTGGTAGTGCGGGTTGCTCTCGCACTCGCTCATGATCTCGGTCTTGGTCTGCCGGTCGACCGGGCAGACGCCGATGATGTACTTCCGCTGGATGCCGCCGGGGAAGGCGACCTCGACCTGGTCGGCCCACTTGTGGGTGTCGCCGATGGTCTTGTTGACGTCGATGCCGCCGGGGGCGTCGATGTAGTAGTTGTAGCCGGACTTGTACCAGGTCTTGTAGAGGTCGTGGTCGTAGCTGGTCGAGACGTACGGCGAGGGCTGGTTGACCAGGACGTACTTCTCGACGTCGTACTGCCCGTTCGCGACGTCCTTGGCGTGGAAGCCCTCCTCGAAGACGACCTGCGGGCCGCGGCTGTCGCTGCGGTAGAGGGTGCCGCAGCTGGTGCGCCAGACCGGCTCGGGGGTGATGCGCTCGATGTCGACGCCGCGGTCGGCGGCGGCCTTGGTCCTGTCGTCGAACTGGGGACAGGCCGGGGCGGCCTTGGCGAAGGCGGCCGACGGGGCCGGGGCGGCCTCAGGGGCGGTGGCGGCGGTGGTGGCGAGGACCGCGGAGAGCGACAGGACGGCGGCGGCGGTCCGTCGGCGCAGACGAGTGGTGATCATGCGGATACGATCCCGGCTCCGGAGGGGCGCGTTCCGGATTCTCACCCGTAGGTGGCGTGTCCGGCGAACCGGCTTGCCTTCGGCGGCAGATGGCCCCTCAGCGGTCCACGACCCGCATCTCGAACCAGGTGGTCTTCCCGCGCGGCAGCAGGTCCACGCCCCAGCGGTCGGAGAGCTTGTCGACGAGGAAGAGGCCGCGCCCGCTGATGTCCGTCTCCTGCACCGGCATCAGACAGGGCAGCCCCCGGGAGGGGTCACGGACCTCGACGCGGATCCAGCCGGGGCGGCGGCGCATGTGCAGGCCGAAGATCCGGGCGCCGGTGTGGCGTACGGCGTTGCCGACCAGCTCGGAGACGAGCAGGACGACGTCCTCCGTGACCTTGGGGCCGAGCTGCCACTGACGCAGGGCGACGACCTGGGCCAGCCGGCGGGCGGTGGCGGCGGACTCGGGGCGGGAGGGCAACGGAACCTCGCGCTCCGTCGGGTTGCCGAACAGTTCCAGCACCTTGAGCGCGCGTTCGTCCTCGACCGCCGGCGACCAGCGTGCCGCGGTCGCACGTCCGGCTCCCCGCGGCAGTTCCGTACCATCCAGCCCCGCCATGACCCCATCATGGCCGCCCACGGCGGGCTCCGGGGCCGTTCCCGGGGAATACGCCCCCGCGGGAGCCGGGCCGGGCGACGGTCGATCGGCATATGCCACAGGCAGTTCGGGGCCGGAAACGGCCCCACTGACCTGCGTGAACGGCTCGGCCGGAGACAAGCGACGGACTCCCTCGACAAGGCGCGCTTAATGGTGCGTTAAGGCTGCCATAAACCGCCCCATCGAGGGAGCCGGATCAGACACCGCGTCAATTGCAAGGGGTACAAGGCGACTTCGGACGAGGTGACGTCTTCGTACGAGACACGTCAGAGGAACTTGGCCTTGCCGGGGCCCTCTTCCACGAAACTGCGCATTCCGCGCTCGCGGTCCTCCGTGGCGAACAGGCCCGCGAACCAGTTGCGCTCGACGGCGAGGCCGGTCTCGATGTCCGTCTCGAGACCGGTGTCGATCGCCTCCTTCGCCGCGCGCAGCGCGATGGCGGGGCCCTTGGCGAGCCGCGCGGCCCAGGCGTGCGCCTGCTCGTAGACCTCGGTGGCCGGGACCACCCGGTCCACCAGGCCGAGCGCCAGCGCCTCGTCGGCCTTCACCTGGCGTCCGGTGAAGATGAGGTCCTTGGCCTTGGAGGGGCCGATCAGCCGGGACAGCCGCTGGGTGCCGCCCGCGCCCGGGATCAGGCCGAGCAGGATCTCGGGCTGGCCCAGCTTGGCGTTCTCCCCCGCGATGCGGAAGTCGGCGCAGAGGGCGAGTTCGCAGCCGCCGCCCAGCGCGTAGCCGGTCACGGCGGCGACCACCGGCTTGGGGATGCGGGCCACCGCCGTGAAGGAGTCCTGGAGGGCGCGGGACCGCGCGATCATCGCCGCGTGGTCCATCACCTGCATCTCCTTGATGTCCGCACCCGCCGCGAACACCTTCTCGCCGCCGTGGATCACCACGGCGCGTACGTCCTCGCGCCGGGTGACCTCCTCGGCCAGCTCCTTCAGCCGGTCCTGGGTGGCGACGTCCAGTGCGTTCATGGGCGGGCGGTCCAGGCGCAGCGTTCCGACGCCGTCCGCGACTTCGAGATGTACGGTCATGCTCCGCAGGTTAGCGGGCGTTCACGTGCGGTGGCAGTCGCCCCTTACGCCTTCCACTTCTCCCAGGACATGTTCCAGCCGTTGAGGCCGTTGTCGGGGGCGATGGTGGCGTCCTCGGAGTTCTTGACCACGACGACGTCGCCGACGATCGAGTTCTCGAAGAACCAGCGGGCCGGCGCCTTCTCGTCCCAGCCGCCGCGCACGTCGCGCAGGCCGATGCAGCCGTGGCTGGCGTTGCGGTTGCCGAAGGCGTCACCGCCCCAGTAGTTGCCGTGGATGAAGGTGCCGGAGGTGGACAGGCGCATGGCGTGCGGGACGTCCTTGATGTCGTACTCGCCGCCGTAGCCGACGGTCTCGCCGTTCATCCGGGTCACCGCGAGCCGCTCGGTGATGACCATCTGGCCGTTCCAGGTCTCGTAGCCGGGCGCTCCGGTGGTGACGGGGATCGTCTTGAGGGTCTTGCCGTCCCGTACGACCTTCATCGTGTGCTTCTTGGCGTCCACGACGGAGACCTGGCTGCGGCCCACGGTGAAGGAGACGGTCTTGGCCTGCTCGCCGTAGACGTCCTCACGGCCCTCGACGCCGTCGAGGTTGAGGTCGACGGTGACCTTGGTGCCGGCCTTCCAGTACTTCTCGGGGCGGAAGTCGAGGCGGTCGTTGCCGAACCAGTGGCCCTCGACCTCGACGGCCGGCTCGGTCTTGACGGTGATGGCCTTCTCGACGTCCTCCGGGTTGGTGATGCCCCGGGTGAAGCGGATCGAGAACGGCATGCCGACGCCGACCTTCGAGCCGTCCTCCGGCGTGAAGGCGCCGACGAAGGTGTTCTTCGGCGTCAGGGTGGTGAAGCGGGAGTCCTCGGCGGCGGTGCGGCCCTCGGAGTCCTTGGCGACCGCGTGCACGTGGTACGTGGTGGCGGCGGCCAGGTGGGTGGACGGCGTCCAGATGGCGCCGTCCCCGGATATCTTCCCGTCGACCTTCGTGCCCTTGCCGTCCTTGACGACGACCTCGGTGAGCCGGCCCTTCGCGGCGCCGATCTTCAGGGCGCCGCTGGTGTCGACGGCCTTGGCCCCGTTCGCGGGAGCGATGGTGACGACGGCCTCGGACTGCTTGCTCTGCGCCGCGGTGGAGTCCTTGCCCTTCTCCCCCTTGCCGTCCCCGGCACCCGAGCCGCTCCCACCGCACGCGGTGACGGTCAGCATCAGCAGCCCGAGTACCGCCCCCGCTATCGGACGCACGTTCACCTTGTTCTCCCCTCGCCGGGCCCGGTCGGGCCCGCACCCCAGTGCGCCCGCGCGCACCGGCGCATCGTAACCGCAGGCCAGGGGGTCGAGGGACAGGGCAATTGTCACTGTTCCGTACCGAGTTGGCGGGAGGGTGCCGCGAGGCGCGGCCGGTGTCAGTTCACCGCGCTGCCCGCCTTCCACTGCTTCCACTTCATGTTCCAGCCACCCAGCCCGTTGTCGGGGGCCACGGTTCTGTCCTTGCTGTGGACGACCTCGACGACGTCGCCGATGAGGCTGCGGTCGAAGAACCAGCCCGCCGGGGTGTCGGAGCCGCCGCCCTTGTCGTCGCGCAGCCCGACGCAGCCGTGGCTGACGTTGGCCCGGCCGAAGGTGTCGGCGGGCGCCCAGTAGTTGCCGTGCAGGAAGGTGCCCGAGCTGGTCAGGCGGATGGCGTGCGGGACGTCGGGGATGTCGTACTCGCCGCCGAAGCCGACCGTGCGGCTGTTCATGCGGGTGACCTCCAGCATCTCGGTGATCACCATCCGGCCGTTGTAGGTGGGTGTCGTCGGGGCTCCCGCGGTGATCGGCACGGTGGCCAGCAGGGTGCCGTCCCGGCGCACCTCCATGGTCCGCTCGACGGCGTCGACGCGGGAGACCTGGCTGCGGCCGACGGTGAAGGAGACCTTCTTGCGCTGGAGCCCGTAGACGCCCTTGGCGCCCTCGACGTCCCGCAGGTCCAGGTCGACGGTGACCTCGGTGCCGGGCTTCCAGTACTCCCTCGGGCGGAAGTCGAGGCGGTCCTTGCCGAACCAGTGGGGGCGGATCTCGGTGGCGGGGCTCGCGGTGACGGTGACGGCGCGTTCGACGGCGGCGCGGTCGGTGATCTCCCGGTTGAACTCCAGCGAAACGATCATGCCGGTGCCGACGACCGAGCGGTTCTCGGGGGCGACGTAGGCGATGAAGCGTTCCTCGGGGACCTCGGTGGTGAACGTGGTGTGCCGGGCCGAGCGGTGTCCGCCGCCGTCCAGGGCGACGGCGTCGACCGTGTACTTGGCGGCGAGGGCGAGCCGGTCGTCGTCGGGCCGCCAGCTGAGGCCGTCCTCGGAGATCCGGCCGGGCACCGGGGTCTCCTGCGCGTCCTGCGACCGGACGACCTTCACCGACTCCAGGCGCCCGTCGGGCACCCGCACCGACAGCTTCCCGTCCGGCCGCACGGCCTTGCTCCCGTCGTCCGGGGTGACGCGGATGACGTCCTCGGCGGCGGGTTGTTTGCCGAACATCTCGCCGATGCCCGAGCCGATCCCGGACCCGACGCCGCCGCCGTCCGAGGTGCATCCGGCGGCCCCGGCCAGCAGTCCTGCCCATGTCAGTAGGGCGGCCAGAGCGGCGCCCGCGCGCCGTGCGCGCTCGTGTACGTGCCTCACATCCCTCCGTAACGACCGGTCGGCCCTGGGGAAACGTGAGTGCGAGCCACCCGGTGGGCAGAACTGTGGGGAGGACGACGCGACGGGGAGCAGCGGTCGGGACGCCGCACGCCCTCCTGCCGGACGTCGTTCCACGAGCCGTGGGAGGCTGACAGGTGTCCAGCGCAGCCGAGCAGGAGGCGGTGCCCGGGGAGCGGGCCGCCGCGGACGGCCACCCCGCCGTCGTGGTCAAGGGCGGGCGGCGCGCCGCGCCGCCGCCCGCCGTGCCGGCCCGGCCGGGCACCCCGGTGCCGCTGGGCGCCCGGTTCCGGACCGGGCCCGACCAGGTGGCGGGGACCAACTTCGCCCTGTGGGCGGGCGGGGCGGAGGCCGTGGAGCTGTGCCTGTTCGACGGGCCGGGCCCCGGTGCCAGGGAGAGCCGGGTGCGGCTGACCGAGCTGACCCACGAGATCTGGCACGGCTTCGTGCCGGGCGTGCGGCCCGGGCAGCGCTACGGCTACCGGGTGCACGGCCGCTGGGACCCGTGGACCGGCGCCCGCTGGAACCCGGCGAAGCTGCTCCTCGACCCGTACGCCCGCGCCGTGGACGGCGACTTCGGCCTGCCGCCCGAGGTGTACGGCCATGTGCGGGACTGGCCGGAGCAGCGAGTGGCGGACACCGTGCGCGACGACCGGGACTCGGCGCCGTACGTACCCAAGGGCGTCGTGGTGCACGACGACGACGACTGGTCGGACGACCGCAGGCCCAAGACGCCGTGGGCGGACTCGGTCATCTACGAGCTGCACGTGCGCGGTTTCACCAAGCTCCACCCCGGCATCCCGCCCGAGGCGCGCGGCACGTACGCGGGCCTCGCCCACCCCGCGGCGATCGAGCACCTGACGCGGCTGGGCGTGACGGCGGTGGAGCTGCTGCCGGTGCACCAGTTCGCGCACGAGAGCCACCTGCTGGACCGCGGCCTGAGGAACTACTGGGGCTACAACTCGGTCGGCTACTTCGCCCCGCACGCCGCCTACGCCTCCTCCGGCACCACCGGTGAGCAGGTCGGCGAGTTCAAGCGGATGGTGCGCGCGCTGCACGCGGCCGGCATCGAGGTGATCCTCGACGTGGTCTACAACCACACGGCGGAGGCGGGCGAGCTGGGCCCCACGCTCTCGCTGAAGGGCATCGACAACCGCGGCTACTACCGCCTCCAGCCCGACGCCCGCCGGTACGCCGACTACACCGGCTGCGGCAACACCCTGCACGTCGTCCAGCCGCACGTGCTGCGTCTGATCACCGACTCGCTGCGCTACTGGGTCACCGAGATGGGCGTGGACGGCTTCCGCTTCGATCTGGCGGCGGCACTGGCCCGCTCGATGCACGACGTCGACATGCTCTCCCCGTTCCTCGCGGTGATCGCGCAGGACCCGGTGCTGCGCCGGGTGAAGCTGATCGCCGAGCCGTGGGACGTCGGTTCGGGCGGCTACCAGGTGGGGGCCTTCCCGCCGCTGTGGACGGAGTGGAACGACCGCTACCGCAACGCGGTGCGGGACTTCTGGCGGCACGCGCTGCCGGACGTGCGGGAGATGGGGTACCGGCTGTCGGGCTCCAGCGACCTGTACGCGTGGGGCGGCCGGCGGCCGTACGCCTCGGTCAACTTCGTCACCGCGCACGACGGTTTCACGCTGCGGGACCTCGTGTCCTACGAGCGCAAGCACAACGAGGCCAACGGCGAGGGCAACCGGGACGGCACGGACGACAACCGGTCCTGGAACTGCGGCACGGAGGGCGAGACGGACGACGCTCAGGTGCGTGCACTGCGGCGGCGCCAGCTGCGCAACCTGCTGACCACGCTGCTGCTGTCGACCGGGGTGCCGATGCTGGTCGCGGGCGACGAGATGGGCCGCACCCAGCGCGGGAGCAACAACGCCTACTGCCAGGACAACGAGACCAGCTGGGTCGACTGGAGCCTGCTGGACGACCCGGAGTGGCGCCCCCTGTTCGCGCTGGTCTCGCGGCTGATCGCCCTGCGCCACCGGCACCCGGTGCTGCGCCGCCGGGCCTTCTTCTCCGGCCGGGCGCACTCCGCGGACGGCCTGCGCGACCTGGCCTGGTTCACCGCGGGCGGCACGGAGATGACGGAGCGGGACTGGTACGCCCCCGCCGCCACCCTCGGCATGTACCTGTCCGGGCGGGACATCCCGGGCCGGGACGAGCACGGCGACCCCATCACCGACGACAGCTTCCTGGCCGTCCTGCACGCGGGCGAGGAGCCGGCCGGCGTCGTCCTGCCGGGCGCCCCGTGGGCGGAGCGGTACGAGGTGGTCGTTGACACCGGCCGGGAGGAGCAGGGCGAGGCGCCGGGCGCCGTGCATCCGGCGGGCGCGGAGATCACGGTGCCGGGACGGACGGTGCTGCTGCTGCGGGCGGGGTGAGGGCCTTCCCCGGGGGAGCGGCGCGGCCCGGTCAGCCGAGGATGCCCCGGTCGTACGCCGTCGCGACGGCCGCCGCGCGGTCGTTCACGCCGAGCTTGGCGTACAGGTGGGTGAGGTGGGTCTTCACGGTCGCCTCGCTGATGAACAGCTCCCGGGCGATCTCCTTGTTGGAGGTGCCGCGCGCCACCAGGGCGAGCACCTCGCGTTCGCGGGCGGAGAGGGGCTCGCCGCCGGGCGCCTTCGGGGCGCGGACGGCGGAGACCAGCCGGGAGGCGACCGCCGGGGAGAGGACCGTGCGCCCCTGGGCCGCCGCGCGGACCGCGGTGAACAACTCGTCGCGGGGCGCGTCCTTGAGGAGGTAGCCGGTCGCTCCGGCCTCGATCGCGGGCAGGGTGTCGGAGTCGGTGTCGTACGTGGTGAGCACGAGCACCCTCGCGCGGGCGCCGCGCCGGGTCAGCTCCCGGATGGCGTCCACGCCCGAACCGCCCGGCATCCGCAGGTCCATGAGGATCACGTCGGGGTCGAGCGCGGCCGCGCGTTCCAGCGCCTCCGTGCCGCCCGCCGCCTCGCCGAGGACGCGGAAGCCGGGCGCGGACTCGAACATGCCGCGCAGGCCGTCGCGGACCACGGGGTGGTCGTCGACGATGAGCAGGGAGATCGCGGCGTCGGCGGTCGTGGTGTCGTGGGGCGCGGCGTCATCGGTCATGGCGGACCAACGGTACGCGAGCGGAGACGGCCGTGCCGTGCCCCGGTTCCGCCTCCACGGTGAGCGAACCGGCGATGCGCTCGGCGCGGGCCCGCATGCCGTCGAGGCCGAAGCCGCCGCCGGGGGTGCGCTCCCGGGCGGTCAGCGGGTCGAAGCCCCGGCCGTCGTCGCGGATGTCCAGGGTGACCTCGTCGCCCATGTAGGAGAGGGTGACACCGACCCGGCCGGCGGCGGCGTGCCGGGCCGTGTTGGACAGGGCCTCCTGGGCGATGCGCAGGAGCGTGGCGGCGACCTCGTCGTGCAGGTGTTCGGCGGTGCCGGTGACGGTGAACCGGGCCTGGACGCCGGTGCGTGCGCCCCACTCCGTCACCGTCTTCTTCAGCGCGTCCGGCAGTCCGTCCTCGGCCAGCGCGACCGGTGAGAGGTTGTGCACGGAGCGGCGGGCCTCGCCGAGGCTGTGCCGGGCCAGGGCGAGGGCCCGGTCCAGGTGTTCGCGGCCGAGCGCCTGGTCCGGGGTGGCCGCCACGACCTGGAGCTGGGCGATGATGCCGGTCAGGCCCTGGGCGAGGGTGTCGTGGATCTCGGCGGCCAGCCGCCTGCGCTCGTCGGCGACCCCCGCCTCCCGCGCCTGGACGAGGAGCTGTGCGTGGAGGGCGGCGTTCTCGTCGAGCGCCTGCTGGAGGGCGGTGTTGGTGCGCTCCAGTTCGGCGATGGTCTCGACGCGGGCGCGGCTGCGGGCCTCCTCCAGCGCGGCGAAGTGCGCGAAGAGGGCCACCAGCATGCTGTTGACGGTGAGGATCGCGCCGAAGAGCACCCAGCCCATGACCCCGTTCGGCGGCAGCCCGCCGGACTGCGAGCCCGCGAGGGTGACGGCGGTGGCGAACAGTCCGGCGCGGCACAGCCTGCGGGGCAGCAGGTACTGGGCGCCGAAGTAGCCGACGACCGCGTAGAAGGCGAACAGCGGGTTCAGCCAGGTGAGGGCGAAGCCGATGGCCCAGCGGACGGCGTAGTAGCAGGTGCCGGCCGCGGACGGTTCGGGGCGGGTGCGCGCCGCCCGGTTCCACCACAGCTGCAGCGCGACGGCCGCGCCGATCAGGGCGCCGCTCGCCCGGCGTTCGCCGGTCGTCATGCCGATCGCGTCGGCGGCCGACCAGGCGACCAGGGTCCCGACGGCCAGCAGCGCGTACGGGCCCCAGCGGTGGAACGCCGCCCACCGCTCGTCGACCGCCGTCGTCTCCGTCATGGCGTCATTGTCGGACACGCCGCCGCCCCTTCCGTTCGCTCCCGGTCGCCCCTGGTCACTCCCAGCGGAACCAGCGTGCGGCCGCCGCCGTGAGCAGCACCGTCCAGCCCACCAGCACCGCCAGGTGGGACCAGCCCGGCCAGTCGCCCGCCGCCGCCTCGTTGAGGGCCTGCGCGGCCGCGCCGAACGGGGTCCAGCCGACGATCCGGGCCAGCAGGTCCGGCATGGCCTGCACCGGCAGCCACACGCCCGCGCAGAACATCGCCGGGAAGAGCGCGGCCGACCCGATCGCACCGGCGATCTTCGTCGTGCGGGAGAGCGCGGAGAGCACGGCGCCCAGCGAGAGCGCGGCGAGCACGGCGAGGAGCAGTGCCAGGAGATAGCCGAGGGGCTGCTCGGGCAGGCCCACGTCGAAGGCGAGCCGCCCGACCGCGAGCGCGAGCAGCGCCGAGACCAGGGCGGCGGCGCCGCACACCACCATCTGCGCGGACAGCAGCGCCGCCGGGCGGACCGGGGTGGCGGACATCCGGCGCAGGATGCCCCGCTCGCGGTAGCCGGTGAGCACCTGCGGCATGCCCTGAAGGCCGCCGACGGTCAGGCCGAGCAGCACGGCCACCGGCACGTAGGCGTCGACCGGGCGCAGTCCGCCGAAGGAGGGGTCGGCCTCGCGGAAGGACGGGATGGACCCGAGGACCACCAGCAGCAGGGTCGGGAACACCAGCATCCAGAACAGTGCGCCGGGTTCACGGCGGAACAGCCGCATCTCGGTCCTCAGTACGGCGGTGTCGAAGACGTCGGTGGTCATGCGGTGGCCTCCGTCAGGTCCAGGAAGGCGTCGTCCAGCGTGGTGTCGGTGACCCGGAGCTGGTGGGCGGTGACGCGGGTGCGCGCGAGCAGGGTGATGACGGCGTTGACCGTCTCGTCCGTGCCGGACAGGGTGACGCGGCCGTCCTTGAACTCGGCGGAGGCGAGTCCGGGCAGCGCGCGCAGGTCCGCCTCGTCCAGCGGCGCGGACGGGGTGAAGCTGATGACGGTGGCGCCCGCCGAGCGCCGGATCAGTCCGGCCGGGGTGTCCAGCGCGGCGACGCGGCCCCGGTCGATCACCGCGATCCGGTCGCACAGCCGCTGGGCCTCCTCCATGAAGTGGGTGACCAGCAGGACGGTGACCCCGCCCGCGCGGATGTCCTCGATCAGCTGCCAGGTCTCCCGGCGGGCGCGCGGGTCGAGGCCGGTGGTCAGCTCGTCCAGGACGACGACGCGGGGGTCGCCGACCAGCGCGAGCGCGATGAACAGGCGCTGCTTCTGACCGCCGGAGAGCTTGCCGAACCGGGTGTCCAGCATCGGGGCGAGATCGAGCCGCTCGGCGAGCGGGCGCCAGTCGGCCGGCTTCGGGTAGAAGGCCGCGTACAGCTCCAGGGCCTCGCGGACGGTGAGCTTGGGCTGGAGTTCGCTCTGCTGGAGCTGGGCGCCGAGGACCTCGGCGACCCGCCGGTGCTCGGCGACGGGGTCGAGCCCGGTGACCCGGACCCGGCCGGCCTCGGGGACGCGCAGTCCCTCGACGCACTCGACGGTGGTGGTCTTGCCGGCGCCGTTGGGGCCGAGGACGCCGAAGATCTCGCCCTCCTCGACGGCGAAGGACACACCGTCGACGACGGGGCGGCCGCCGTAGGACTTGCGCAGGTCGGTGACTTCGATGACGGGCATGGCACCAGCGTCCCGCCGGGCGGGCGTCCGGCACATCGGCCGACGCGCTCGAAGGCGCATCAGCCGATCGGTCGATGCCCCCGTACGACCCCGGTGGGCCCCCGAAACTCAGTGGGCAGTGTCAGTGGTGAACCGTAGGCTCGCTCCTGATGCCCACGAAACCCGCCCCCGCCAAGGATCTCGCCCCGGACGCCGCCGAGAAGCGTTCCACCGTACGTGCCCTGCTGCGGCTGTGGCCCTATGTGCGGCCGGTGCGCGTGCGGTTGGGGACGGCCGCGGTGACAGCGATCCTCGCCTCCTGCGTGGGGCTGGTGATCCCGCTCGTCCTGAAGTGGATGGTGGACGGCCCGGTCGCCGACCGCGATCCGGCGGGCGTGTGGCTCGGGGCGCTGTACCTGCTGCTCCTCGGGCTGGCGGAGGCGCTGCTGTTCGGGTTGCGGCGGTGGCTTGTGGCGCGGCCGCTGGCGGGGGTCGAGGCGGGCATGCGCGCGGATCTGTACCGGCACCTGCAGCGCCTGCCGGTGGCCTTCCACGACCGCTGGGCTTCGGGGCAGTTGCTCTCGCGCGGGACGACGGATCTGATGCTGCTCCGCATGTTCCTCGCCTTCCCGCTGACGTTCCTGCTGGTCAACGGCGTGACGATCCTGGTCGGCGTGGGCATCATGCTGGTCCAGGACTGGACGCTGGGGCTGGTCATCCTCGGACCCGCCATCCCGGTGATGATCACCTGCGGGATCTTCGAGAAGAAGTACTCGGCGGTGGCGCGACGGGCGCAGGACCAGGTCGGGGACCTGACGACGGTGGTCGAGGAGAGCGTGCTCGGCATCCGCATCATCAAGGGGTTCGGACGGCACCGCAGCCAGGCCCGTGCCTTCCACGAGCTGTCGCACACGCTGCGGGGCACGGAGCTGCGCAAGGCGCGGCTGCTGGCGGCCATCTGGGCGGTCATCGTGACGCTGCCCGAGGTGGCGATCGGGGCGGCACTGGTGGTCGGGGCGGTGCAGGTGGCGGACGGGGCGCTGTCGGCGGGGACGCTGGTGGCGTTCCTGTCGACGGCGCTGGCACTGCGGTGGCCGGTGGAGTCCATCGGCTTCCTGCTGGCGATGAGCCAGGAGGCGGCGACGGCCACGGAGCGGTTTTTCGAGGTGATGGACGCGGAAGTCGAGTCGCCGGGGGGCGCTGGTGACCGTACGTTCGGGTCGGGGGGTAGGGAGCGCGGCCCGGCGTTGCGGGGTTCCGCCGCGCCCACCCGTGCCGCCCCTGGGGGTACCTCCCAGGCCGTTCAGGCAGTGGGGGAGGCACGACTGCCAGCAGCGGGGCGGGCCGACGGCCTGCGGTTCGAGCACGTGCGGTTCCGTTACCCCGACGCCGCCCCGGACTCCACGCCGCTCCTGACGGACGTCGACCTGCACATCCGCTCCGGCGAGTCCATGGCCCTGGTCGGTGCCACCGGCAGCGGGAAGACGACGCTGACCGCGCTCGTGCCGCGCCTGCACGAGGTGACCGAGGGCCGGATCACGCTGGACGGGGAGGACATCACCACCCTGTCCCGCGAGGAACTGCGCTCGATGGTCGCCGTGGCCTTCGAGGAGCCGACCCTCTTCTCGGCCACCGTCGGCGAGAACGTGCTGATGGGGGCCGCCGAGGGCGCCGGCGACGCGGAGCTGGAGCGTGCACTCGCCGTCGCCCAGGCCGACTTCGTGCACGCGCTCCCCCAGGGCACCGGCACCCAGGTCGGCGAGCAGGGCCTCAGCCTCTCCGGCGGCCAGCGTCAGCGTCTCGCGCTCGCGCGGGCGGTGGTGGGCAGACCCAGATTCCTGGTCCTGGACGACCCGCTGTCCGCGTTGGACGTGCACACGGAGGCCGCGGTGGAGGCCGCCCTGCGGCAGGTCCTCGCGGACACCACCGCGCTGATCGTGGCCCACCGCCCCTCCACCGTCCTGCTCGCCGACCGCGTCGCCCTGCTCTCCGGGGGCCGCATCACCGCCGTCGGCACCCATCACGAACTGCTGCGCACCAGCGCCGAGTACGCCCATCTGATGTCCGGCCTCGACGGGCACGAGAACGACGAGGGATCCCAGGGAGGGGACGGCCGATGACCGCGCCCACGGCCACCGCGCCGAAGAGGGAGCAGCCGGAGGACCCGCGGCACGGGGATCCGGCCGAGGCGGCGGACCTCGCCGCCGACGGCGGCTTCGACCAGGACGTCCTGCCCAGCCCGCCGGGTGCGACCGGCGCCCTGCTGCGCTCCCTGCTGACGCCCATGAGGGCCCGGGTCGCCCTCACCGTCCTCCTCCTGCTGCTCCAGCAGGCGGCCGTGCAGGCGGGCCCGCTGCTGGTGGCGTACGCCATCGACCACGCCGTGCCGGCCCTGCGGGACGACGACCACGGCCCGCTGGTCGCGGTGGGCGCCGGCTACCTGCTGTGCTCGCTGGCGGCGGGCGGACTCCAGTACGCCTTCATCGCCGCCGCGGCCCGGGTCAGCCAGGACGTGCTGCTCGACCTGCGCGGCCGCATCTTCCGGCACGCCCAGGCGCTGAGCGTCGACTTCCACGAGCGCTACACCTCGGGCCGTCTCATCTCCCGTTCCACCACGGACGTGGAGTCCCTGCGCGAGCTGCTCGACGAGGGGCTGCAGGAGCTGGTGACGGTCATCCTGTCCTTCGTCTACATCGCCGCGCTGCTGCTCTGGCTGGACTGGGGCCTGGGCGCCGTGGCAGTGGCGTCGTTCGTGCCGCTGTACGCGCTGGTGCGGCTCTACCAGCGGCGCGCGGGGCGGGTGTACCGGCAGCGGTCCACGGCGATCGCGGCGGTGATCGTGAAGTTCGTGGAGACGATGAACGGCATCCGGCCGGTGCGCGCCTTCCGCCGGGAGGCCGCCAACGACGCCGACTTCGCGGTGCTGAACCGCCGGCACGAGCGGACCAACGGCAACGCGCTGCTGGAGATGGCCCGTTACGTGGTCGGCTCCCGCCTGATCGCCAACACGGCCGTCGCGGGCATCGTGCTGTGGGGCGCCTACCGGGTCGCGGACGGCACGCTGGCGCTCGGTGTGCTGGCGGCGGCGGTGCTGTACCTGCGCCGGCTGTACGACCCGATCGACCGGCTGGGCATGTTCCTGAACTCGTACCAGTCGGCGGCGGCCTCGCTGGAGAAGATCGCCGGGCTGCTGGCCCAGACGCCGTCGGTGCCCGAGCCGACCACGCCGAAGGAGCTGCCGCCGCTGGAGTCGGAGCACCCCGGCCGCGAGGTCGTCTTCGACGCGGTGAGCTTCGGCTACCGCAGCGGCGGCGAGGTGCTGCCGCGCTTCGAACTGACGCTCCCGGCCGGGCAGACGGTGGCCGTCGTGGGCTCGACCGGCGCGGGCAAGTCGACGCTGGCCAAGCTGCTCGCCCGGTTCTACGACCCGTCCGCCGGGCGGGTCCTGCTGGACGGCACCGATCTGCGCGACCTGGCCGTGCCCGAACTGCGGCGCGGGGTGGTGATGGTGACGCAGGAGGCGTTCCTGTTCTCCGGCACGGTCGCCGACAACATCGCCATCGGCCGTCCGGAGGCGACGCGGGAGGAGATCGAGCGGGCGGCGAAGGCGATCGGCGCCCACGACTTCATCGCCGCGCTGCCGGACGGCTACGACACCGACGTACGCAAGCGGGGCGGCCGTATCTCCGCCGGTCAGCGGCAGCTCGTGGCGTTCGCGCGGGCGCTGCTCGCGGACCCGGCGGTGCTGATCCTGGACGAGGCGACCAGTTCACTGGACATCCCCGGCGAGCGGGCGGTGCAGCGGGCGATGACGACGGTGCTGAAGGGCCGTACGGCGGTCGTCATCGCGCACCGGCTGTCCACCGTGGAGATCGCCGACCGGGTGCTGGTGATGGAGCACGGCCGGATCGTCGAGGACGGCACCCCGGACGAACTGATCGCCGGTACGGGCCGGTTCGCGGATCTGCACCGGGCGTGGCGGGACAGTCTGGCGTGAGGATCGACGCGTACGAGGACCCCGGCACACCGGACCACCGGGGCGGCTGGCGGTACCTGGCCTGGCTGGTCCGGCGGCAGTGGCCCCGGTGTCTGGCGGGGGCGGTCCTCGCCAGCGCCTGGATGGTGCTGCTGGCGGCGACGCCGTACCTGATGGCCCGGGCGGTCGACCACGGCCTGGCGCCCGGTGACCTGGGCGCGCTGGCGGGCTGGACGGGCGCCATGGTGGCCGTCGGCGGGGTCAACGCATGGCTGGGCATGTTGCGGCACCGCACGATGACGAAGGTGCGCATGGACGCCAACTTCCGCACGGTGAAGGTGGTCGTCGGGCACGCCACACGGCTCGGGGCGGCGCTGCGCGGGCAGGTGGGGGCCGGTGAGGTCGTCACCATCGGAGTGGGCGACGTGCAGACCATCAGCACGTCCCTGACGGCCGTGGGGCCGGGCGTCGGCGCGGTCGTCGCCTACGCGGCGGTCGGCGGGCTGATGCTGTCCGTGTCGCCCCGGCTCGCGCTGGTGGTGCTGCTCGGGGTGCCGTTGCTCGCGGTGCTCCTCGGCCCGCTCATGGGACGGCTGCAGGGCCGGGAGACCGGGTACCGCGAGCGGCAGTCCGTGCTGACCGCGCGGATCGGCGACCTCGCGGGCGGACTGCGGGTGCTGAACGGGCTGGGCGGCAAGGGTCTGGTCGCGGACGCCTTCCGCCGCGACTCGGGCCTGCTGCGCGAGCAGGGTTACCGGGTCGGCGCGGTGACCAGCTGGATCCAGGCCCTCGGGGTGGGGCTGCCGGTGCTGTTCCTGGCCCTGGTGACCTGGCTGGGCGCCCGGCTGGCGGTGCAGGGGCACATCAGCGTGGGCGAACTGGTGTCGGTGTACGGCTATGTCGTCGCGCTGGGCTGGCCGGTGGCGTTCCTCATCGAGATGGGCCACCAGCTCAGCCGCGGCGTGGTGGCCGCCCGCCGTGTCGTCGCCTTCCTGCGCCTGGAACCGGAACCGGACACGGGCACCCGGGACGCCCCCGCGGAACCCTCGGTGCTCTACGACCGGCCTCGGGCGTACGGATCACCCCCGGCCGCATGACCGCCCTGGTCACCTCCCGCCCGTCCGACGCCACCGAGATCCTGGACCGCCTGGCCCGCTACGCCCCGTCCGACGCGACCTGGGGCGACGTCCCCCTGGCCGACATCCCGCTCCCCCAGATCCGCTCCCGCATCCTGGTCGCGGACCCGGAGGCCGACCTCTTCGCAGGCATCCTCAGCGCCGTGGTGGGCGCTCAGGAAACGCCGAGCAGGGGCGCGGGCAGTGTCGATGTGCGGTTCCGCCGCTTGGGCGCGACCAGCCACAACGCACCCGCAGACGCCCCACAACGCACCGGGGCGGACGAGCCGGCGAAACTCACCGCAGCCATCCACGCGGCCGCCGCCGAAGACATCGTCCGCGCCCTCCCCGAAGGACTCGGAACCCAGGTCGCGGCGCAAGCCCGCGACCTGTCCGGCGGACAACGCCAACGCATCCGCCTGGCGAGGGCCCTCCTGACCGACCCCGAGATCCTCCTCGCCGCCGAGCCCACCTCCGCCCTGGACGCCCACACGGAGGCCACCGTGGCCGACCGCCTCAAGCACGCCCGCCGGGGCCGGACCACGGTGCTGGCCGCCACCTCACCGCTTCTCCTCGACCGCGCGGACGTCGTGCACCACCTGGTCGACGGCAAGGTCGCCGCCACCGGCACACACCGCGAACTCCTGGACACCGAACCGGGGTACCGCGCCCTGGTCGCGCGGGACGACGAGGGCGCCGAAGAAGGGGAACCGGCCCGATGACACAGCTGCCCGTCGCCGAGCGCACCGACGTCCGCCGCGCGGCGGCCGGCCTGGTGCGGGCCGACCGGAGGTCCTTCACGGTCGTCCTGGGTCTCAACGGGCTGGCCGCGCTGGCCGGTCTCGCGGGTCCTTGGCTGCTGGGGCGGATCGTCGACGAGGTGCGCGGCGGGGGCGGGGTGGACGCCGTGGACCGGATGGCCCTCGCCATCCTGCTGTGCTCGCTGGCGCAGTTGCTGCTGGCCCGCTGGGCGCGGTACGTGGGGCACCGCTTCGGGGAACGGACGCTCGCGCGGGTGCGGGAGCGGTACGTGGAGCGGGCGCTCGCGCTGCCCGCGTCCGTGGTGGAGCGGGCGGGGACCGGGGACCTGACGACGCGCGGCACCGCCGACGTGACCACCGTGGGCACGACACTGCGCGACGCCGGTCCCGAGCTGCTGGTCAACGCGGTGCAGGCGCTGTTCCTCATGGCCGCGGTGTTCGTGCTCGACCCGCTGCTCGGTCTGGTCGGGGTGCTCGGGCTGACGCCGGCCTGGCTGGCGCTGCGCTGGTACCTGCGCCGGGCGCGGGCGGCCTACCTCGCCGAGGGCGCGGCCGGCTCGGAGGTCGCGGAGAGCCTGGCGGCCACGGTGGCGGGAGCCCGCACGGTCGAGGCGTTCGGGCTGGCGGAGCGGCGCGTGACGTCGAACCACGAGGCGCTGGAGGTCTCGCGGCGCACCCGGTTCCGGACCCTGTTCCTGCGCAGTGTGTTCTTCCCCGCGGTGGACATCTCCTACGTGCTTCCCGTGGCGGGCGTGCTGCTCCTCGGCGGGGTCCTGCACACCCACGGAGCGGCGAGCCTGGGGACGGTGGTGTCCTGTGCCGTCTACCTCCAGCAGCTGGCCGGGCCGCTGGACGAGGTGCTGATGAGGGTCGAGCAACTGCAGGCCGGCAGCGCCTCCTTCGCCCGGGTGGAGGGGCTGGCGGCGGCCCCGCGGGCGGCGGCCGACGAGTCGGCGGTGCCCGCGGACGACCGGATCGACGTGTCCGGTGTGCGGTACGCCTACGAACGGGGCGGGGAGGTGCTGCGCGGGGTGGACCTGACCGTGCGGCCGGGCGAGCGGCTGGCGGTCGTCGGTCCTTCGGGGGCCGGCAAGACCACGCTGAGCCGGCTGCTGGCGGGCGTGGACGCGCCGACCCGGGGCTCGGTGACGGTGGGCGGGGTGCCCGTGGTCGCCCTGGGTCCGGAGCGGCTGCGCCGTCAGGTGGTGCTGGTAACCCAGGAGCACCATGTGTTCCTGGGGACGGTCCGCGACAATCTGCTGATCGCCGAACCGGCGGCCACGGACGAGGAGTTGTGGGCGGCGCTCGCCGCGGTGGGTGCCGAGGGGTGGGTGCGGGAGCTGCCCGGCGGCCTCGGCGCCGAGCTGGGTGCGAAGGGGCACTCCACGGACGGCTCGCAGGCCCAGCAGCTCGCGCTGGCCCGGGTGGTGCTGGCCGACCCGCACACCCTGATCCTGGACGAGGCCACGGCCTTGCTGGACCCGACGACGGCCCGGCACACGGAGCAGGCGCTGGCCGCCGTACTGAAGGGCCGTACGGTCATCGCCATCGCGCACCGCCTGCACACCGCGCACGACGCCGACCGGGTGGCGGTGATGGAGGACGGCCTGCTGACCGAGCTGGGCACGCACGAGGCGCTGGTGGCGGCGGGCGGGGCCTACGCCGCCCTGTGGGGTTCCTGGCACGGGGCGCCGGTCGCCGACCGGGCTACTGACTGAGCGGGCGGTCAGTAGCCCGCCGAGAGCGCCGGCAAGCAAAGATTCCGTTTATCGAACGTGAACTCCCGGTCAACGGACCAATTCCAGCCAACTTGCTGACGCGCCCCTGACAAGTAGCGCTTTCTCCTGCCACTCTTCCGTCGGCCCTCCACAGTGCCCCCACAGCTTCCCCACGAGTGCTGTGCAGCGGCCGGCTCGTAGCACGTGGTTTCTGCGTACCGCACAGTTCCGCCCGGTCGGCCACCCGCCGGCCGGTCTCCCCTGGCCGCGTGACCCGCGGCCACGCAGAAGGAGTCAGTGTTGAGCAGCAGCACTCCCCACAGACGCACCTCCCACACCACCGCTTCCGCCTCCTCCCGTCGCGTCACGCACCGGCGTGCCGCGGCCGTCGCGCTGGCCGGTGTCGCGGCTCTGATCGCCACGGCGGTCCAGTCCGGCACCGCCACCGCGGCCCCCGACCCGTCACCCGCGAAGGGCAACGAGCTGGTCGTGCTCAGCCCGTCCCAGCGCGCCGAGCTGATCCGCGACGCCAACGCCACCAAGGCGGAGACCGCCGACGACCTGGGCCTGGGCGCCAAGGAGAAGCTGGTCGTCCGGGACGTGCTCAAGGACCGCGACGGCACCCTGCACACCCGCTACGAGCGCACCTACGACGGCCTGCCCGTCCTCGGCGGCGACCTCGTGGTGGCCAGTGAGGCGGGGAAGACGGAGCAGGTCGTGAAGGCCACGGCCAAGGCGATCAAGCCGGCCACCGTGACGCCGAAGATCTCCGCCGCGAAGGCCGAGTCGCAGGCGGTGTCGGCCGCTGAGGCCGCCGGAGCCGAGCAGCCGGACGCCGACCGCGCCCCGCGCAAGGTGATCTGGGCGGCGAACGGCACTCCGGTCCTCGCGTACGAGACGGTCGTGGGCGGCCTCCAGGAGGACGGCACCCCGAACGAGCTGCACGTGATCACGGACGCCGCCACGGGCGCCAAGCTGTACGAGTACCAGGCCATCGAGAACGGCACCGGCAACACGATGTACAGCGGCACGGTGACGCTGGGCACCGCGCAGTCGGGGTCGTCGTACACGCTGACCGACACGGCGCGCGGCAACCACAAGACGTACAACCTCAACCGCGGCACCTCCGGCACCGGGACGCTCTTCACCGGGTCCGACGACGTGTGGGGCAACGGAACCGCGTCCAACGCGGAGACCGCCGCCGCCGACGCCCACTACGGGGCGGCGCTGACCTGGGACTACTACAAGAACGTGCACGGCCGGTCCGGCATCCGCGGCGACGGCGTGGGCGCGTACTCCCGGGTCCACTACGGCAACAACTACGTCAACGCCTTCTGGTCGGACGACTGCTTCTGCATGACGTACGGCGACGGGTCGGGCAACACCAACCCGCTCACCGCCATCGACGTGGCCGGGCACGAGATGACCCACGGCGTCACGTCCAACACCGCGGGACTCAACTACAGCGGCGAGTCCGGCGGCCTGAACGAGGCCACGTCCGACATCTTCGGCACATCGGTCGAGTTCTACGCCAACAACTCCTCGGACGTCGGTGACTACCTCATCGGCGAGGAGATCGACATCAACGGCGACGGCACCCCGCTGCGCTACATGGACAAGCCCAGCAAGGACGGCGCGTCCAAGGACTCCTGGTACTCGGGCATCGGCGGGGTGGACGTCCACTACTCGTCGGGCCCGGCCAACCACTTCTTCTACCTGCTGAGCGAGGGCAGCGGCACCAAGACCATCAACGGTGTCACCTACAACTCGCCCACCTCGGACGGCCTCCCGGTCACCGGCATCGGCCGCGCCAAGGCGGAGAAGATCTGGTTCCGCGCGCTGACCACCAAGTTCACCTCGACCACCAACTACGCGGGCGCCCGCACCGGCACCCTCGCGGCGGCCGGTGAGCTGTACGGCACCGACAGCGCCGAGTACACCGCGGTGGCGAACGCGTGGGCGGGCATCAACGTCGGCTCCCGGCCCGGTGGCGGCGACCCCGGTGACGGCACCACGTTCGAGAGCACCACGAACGTGAACATCCCCGACTACGGGTCCGCGGTGACCTCGTCCCTCACGGTCTCCGGCCGCACCGGCAAGGCGCCGAGCAACCTCAAGGTGGGTGTGGACATCGTGCACACCTGGCGCGGTGACCTGCAGATCGACCTGGTAGCGCCCGACGGTTCGACGTACCGCCTGAAGAACAGCGGCAACGACCCGGCGGCGGACGTGCACGAGACGTACACGGTCAACGCCTCCTCCGAGACGGCCAACGGCACCTGGAAGCTGCGCGTCCAGGACCAGGGCCCGGCGGACACCGGCTACATCGACGCCTGGCGGCTCACCTTCCCGTAGGCGGACCGGCCCACGGGGGCACCCTCCCAAGTCGGGGCGCCGCTCCGGAGGTTCGATTCCTCCGGGGCGGCGCCCTCTCCATGTCCGCCCCCAACCGCCCCTTTTTGCCAAGCACTTACCGCCGCCTTGTTGTCACTTGACCGAGGTCACACGGCCTTCACATTCCCGCACCACACACCCGGACGACGATTTTCGGCCAACATCATCACGCCCTCCTGACATGTACGCGCCTTCGGTGTCAGTCTTCCGTCACCCACAGCACCACTTCGCAGCAACCGGCCGGACACCCCACGCCGTCCGGATCCCCCCACCGAAGGAGCTTGTGTGTCTTCCGTCTTCGCGCGCCACAAGCGCACCACCCTGGCCCTCGCCACCGCGGTCGCCGCCGGAGCGATGCTCACCACCGGCCTGACCGCGGGCAACGCCGCCGCCGACAGCACCGCGCCGTCGGCCCTGCCGGGCGCCCCCGTGCTGCTGTCCGGCACCGCCCGCAGCGCGCTCGTCCAGGAGCAGCAGGCCGGCGCGGCCGGCACCGCCCGGGAGATGGGTCTCGGCGCCAAGGAGAAGCTGGTCGTCAAGGACGTGGTCAAGGACCGCGACGGCACCCTGCACACCCGCTACGAGCGCACCTACGACGGCCTGCCCGTCCTCGGCGGCGACCTCGTCGTGCACACGTCGCGGTCCGGCGCCACCAGAGGGGTCACCAAGGCGACCAAGGCCGCCGTCGAGGTCGCCACCGTCACCCCGAAGGTGAAGGCGGCCAAGGCCGAGCAGCAGGCGCTGTCCGCCGCCCGGGACGCCGGGTCGTCGAAGACCGCGGCCGACTCCGCGCCCCGCAAGGTGATCTGGGCCGCCGAGGGCAAGCCCGTCCTCGCCTACGAGACCGTGGTCGGCGGCCTCCAGGACGACGGCACCCCCAACGAACTGCACGTCATCACCGACGCCGCCACCGGCGCCAAGCTGTACGAGTACCAGGGCGTCGAGACCGGCTCCGGCAAGAGCCTCTACTCGGGCACGGTCGAACTCGGCACCACCAAGTCGGGCTCGTCGTACCAGCTCAACGACACCGGGCGCGGCGGCCACAAGACGTACAACCTGGCCCGCAAGACCTCCGGCACCGGCACCCTGTTCACCGACGCCGACGACACCTGGGGCACCGGCGCCGCCTCCAGCGACCCCCAGGACCAGACCGCCGCCGTCGACGCCGCCTACGGCGCCCAGGTCACCTGGGACTTCTACAAGCAGAGCTTCGGCCGCAGCGGCATCAAGAACGACGGCAAGGCCGCCTACTCCCGCGTCCACTACGGCAGCAACTACGTCAACGCCTTCTGGTCGGACAGCTGCTTCTGCATGACCTACGGCGACGGCACGGGCAACACCAACCCGCTGACCTCGCTGGACGTGGCCGGCCACGAGATGAGCCACGGCGTCACCTCCAACACCGCCGGCCTCGAGTACAGCGGCGAGTCCGGCGGCCTCAACGAGGCGACGTCCGACATCTTCGGCACCGGCGTGGAGTACTTCGCGAACAGCTCCGCCGACAAGGGCGACTACCTCATCGGCGAGCGGATCGACATCAACGGCGACGGCACCCCGCTGCGCTACATGGACAAGCCCAGCAAGGACGGCGCGTCCAAGGACTACTGGTCCTCCGGCCTCGGCGGCGTCGACGTCCACTACTCCTCGGGCCCTGCCAACCACTTCTTCTTCCTGCTCGCCGAGGGCAGCGGGGCGCGGACGGTGGACGGGGTGGCCTACGACTCCCCGACCTCGGACGGCTCCACCGTCACCGGCATCGGCCGCGCCAAGGCGCTGCAGATCTGGTACAAGGCGCTGACCGCGTACATGACCTCGACGACCGACTACGCCGGCGCCCGCGCGGCGACCCTGAGCGCGGCGTCCGACCTGTACGGCGCCGACAGCACCGAGTACAAGACGGTGGGCGCGGCCTGGACCGCGATCAACGTGAACTGACCCGGAGCGACAGCGGCACCAACACGGCGGGCGGCACCCGGAACCAGGAGTTCCCGGGTGTCGCCCTACGCTTGGTGCCCATGTCCTTCACGTACGACGACGTCGGCGCCACCCGCGAGCAGGGCGCCTGCCCGCCCGGCTTCCGCCCCATGCACGTACGCACCCGCCTCGGGGAGGGCGAACCGGTGTTCCGGCGCGCGGTCGAGGCCGTGCTCACCTGGGAGATGCACCGGGAGATGGGCGTCGGCATCGACGCGAGCGCGGAGCGTGCCGCGCCCGGGGTCGATGTCACCGTCACCCTCGCCGGCATGATCAAGGCGCCCTGCCGGGTGGTGTGGACCCTGGAGGAGCCGCGCCGGGCCGGCTGGGCCTACGGCACGCTGCCCGGCCATCCCGAGTCCGGCGAGGAGGCCTTCGTGGTGGACCGCACAGGTGACGGCACCGTGTGGCTCACCGTGTCCGCCTTCAGCCGCCCCGCCAAGTGGTACGCCAAGGCCGGCGGACCGGCCGCCCGCGCCTTCCAGCACGCCTACGCCCGCCGGTGCGGCACCGTCCTGCGGCGGCTGAGCGGCGGCGACGAGCAGGACTGAGCCCGCCCCGCCGGCCACCGCCCGGCCGCCGCGGTGCTCACCGCATCAGCAGGCCCGCCGCCTCCACCAGGTCGCCCGAGGGCACCGCGACGAGGCCGGTCTCCACGCCGGACGCCAGCAGCCGGTGCGCGGGCAGGACCCGGACCGTGTAGCCGAAGGGTCCGGTGCGGTCCAGGGCGAGCGGGCCCTCGTACACCCAGCGGCCCTCCAGGTCGGGGCCGCCGACCGGCTTCAGCGGCACCTTCGCCGCGTCGGTGATCCGGTCCTCGGAGTCCACCCGGCCGGAGACCGCCTGCACCTCCACGTCCTCCGGCGCGAGGTCGCCGAGTTTCACCCGGACCCGCAGCCCGAGGGTGGCGCCGAGTTCGGCGCTCGCGGTGGCGGCGGACGTCTCCACGTGGTCGACGCTCACCCCGGACCAGGCCGCCCGCACCCGCGCCTTCCACTCGGCGAGCCCGCGTGCGGAGTCCGGGTCCATCGCGCGGTGGGCCTCGGCGGCCGGTGCGTAGAGCCGCTCGACGTACTCGCGGACCATGCGGCCGGCCAGCACCTTGGGGCCGAGCAGGCTGAGGGTCCTGCGCACCATCTCCAGCCACCGGTCGGGCAGCCCGCTCGCGCCCCGCTCGTAGAAGCGCGGGGTGATCCGCTGCTCCAGCAGGTCGTAGAGGGCGTTGGCCTCTATGGCGTCGCGCCGGTCCGGGTCGGTGCCGGCGCCGTCGGCGGTGGGGATCGCCCAGCCGAAGTCGGGCTGGTACCACTCGTCCCACCAGCCGTCGAGGACCGACAGGTTGAGGCAGCCGTTGAGCGCCGCCTTCATGCCGGAGGTGCCGCAGGCCTCCAGCGGCCGCAGCGGGTTGTTCAGCCAGATGTCGCAGCCGGGGTAGAGCTTCTGCGCCATCGCCATGCCGTAGTCCGGCAGGAACACGATGCGGTGGCGCACCCGCGGGTCGTCCGCGAACCGCACCAGTTCCTGCACCAGGCGCTTGCCGCCGTCGTCCGCCGGGTGCGCCTTGCCCGCCACGACGATCTGGATCGGCCGCTCGGGATGCAGCAGCAGGTCCATCAGCCGGTCCCGGTCGCGCAGCATCAGCGTGAGCCGCTTGTACGACGGGACGCGCCGCGCGAAGCCGATGGTGAGCACGTCCGGGTCGAGGACGTCGTCGATCCAGCCCAGCTCGGCCGTCCCGGCACCCCGCTGCCGCCAGGAGGCGCGCAGCCGCTCGCGCACCTCCTCCACGAGCTGGGCGCGCAGGGTGCGGCGCAGCTCCCAGATGTCCTGGTCGGGGATGTCGGCGACCGAGTCCCAGCGGTCCGAGCCGCCGACGGCCAGCGCGTCCTCGGCCCGCTGCGCGCCGATCTTCCGGGCGCCGAGCCGGAGCACCTCGGGGGCCACCCAGGTCGGGGCGTGCACGCCGTTGGTGACGGAGGTGATCGGCACCTCGTCGGCGTCGAAGCCGGGCCACAGTCCGGCGAACATCCCCCGGCTGACCCCGCCGTGCAGCAGGGAGACGCCGTTGGCGCGCTGGGCCAGGCGCAGGCCCATCACGGCCATGTTGAAAAGGTTGGGCTCGCCGCCGGGGTAGGTCTCCATGCCGAGCCTGAGGACGCGTTCGACGTCGATGCGCGGGAGTTCGGAGTCGGGGCCGAAGTGGCGGGCGACCAGCTCACGGTCGAAACGGTCGATTCCGGCCGGGACCGGGGTGTGGGTGGTGAACACGGTGCCGGCCCGCACCGCCTCCAGGGCGGCACCGAACTCCAGGCCCTCGTCGCACAGTTCGGCGATGCGTTCCAGGCCGAGGAAGCCGGCGTGGCCCTCGTTGGTGTGGAACACCTCCGGCGCGGCGTGGCCGGTGAGCCGGCAGTAGGTGCGCACCGCCCGGACACCTCCTATGCCGAGCAGCATCTCCTGGAGCAGCCGGTGCTCGCTGCCGCCGCCGTAGAGCCGGTCGGTGACGCCGCGTTCGCCGCCCTCGTTCTCCTCGACGTCCGAGTCGAGGAGCAGCAGCGGCACCCGGCCGACCTGGGCCAGCCAGATCCGGGCCCGCAGCTCCCGGCCGCCGGGCAGCGCCAGGGCGACGTGCGCGGGGGTGCCGTCGCCCTCCTTGAGCGGGGCGAGGGGCAGTTCGTGGGGGTCGAGGACGGGGTAGTGCTCCTGCTGCCAGCCGTCCCGGGAGAGGGACTGGCGGAAGTAGCCGTGGCGGTAGAGCAGACCCACGCCGACGAGCGGCACCCCCAGGTCGCTGGCCGCCTTGAGGTGGTCGCCGGCCAGGATGCCGAGGCCGCCGGAGTACTGGGGCAGCGCGGCGGTGATGCCGAACTCGGGCGAGAAGTAGGCCACGGCGGCCGGGAGTCGGCCCGGCTGGGCCTGGTACCAGCGGTCGCCGGTCATGTAGTGGTCGAGGTCGTCGGCCACCGCGGTCAGCCGGCGCAGGAAGCGCCGGTCGTCGGCCAGCTCCGCGAGGCGCGCGGGCGGCACGGTGCCGAGCAGCCGTACCGGGTCGCGGCCGGACGCGGTCCAGCACTCGGGGTCGACGGACTGGAACAGGTCGCGGGTCTCCGGGTGCCAGGACCAGCGCAGATTGCGGGCCAGATCACTGAGCGGCCGGAGGGGGTCGGGGAGAACGGGACGGACGGTCAGTCGACGGATCGCCTTCACCCGGTCGACGTTACCGCGCGATGTGTCCCTTTCTGGGGCCTTCGCCCTGATGCGCCGGACAGTTATGACGCGCACGGCGTGTCGATATGGCCGGATCTTTCCCCGTCGGCCTTCTTGTGACACTTCGGCCCGGACGGAAAGCTGCACATGTCGCGACGAACGCTGATTGCGGGAGCGGCATCCGGGAAAGCGACGGTCAGGTCGCCGCGTGTGTCGCGTTGTCGACATACGCGCGAGTAGTTAACAAAGTGCCGGATTGCCCACCGGAAGGGTGTGGGAAGGCTCCTGCGGTACACCCCGCACGCACCACGCAGGACCCACCTCCCCAGAGTCATCCGCCCACCCAGTTGACGCGGACAGGAGCGGTCATGCCCGCCACGCACCACACGTCAGCAGTCCCCGCGGAGAGCACCACCGTCGTCGGGCGCATCCCCGTCCTGGACGTCCGCCCGGTCGTCCAACGGGGACGCAGACCGGCCAAGGCAGTCACCGGCGAGACGTTCCAGATCTCCGCCACCGTGTTCCGCGAAGGGCACGACGCGGTGGCCGCCAATGTCGTCCTGAGAGATCCACGGGGCCGGCCGGGCCCCTGGACACCGATGCGGGAGCTGGCCCCCGGCACCGACCGCTGGGGCGCGGAGGTGACCGCGGGCGAACCCGGGCTGTGGTCGTACACCGTGGAGGCCTGGGGCGATCCGGTCACCACCTGGCGGCACCACGCGCGGATCAAGATCCCGGCGGGGATGGACACGGACCTGGTCCTGGAGGAGGGCGCCCGGCTGTACGAGCGGGCCGCCGCCGACGTCCCCGGCAGCGAGGACCGGCGCGAGCTGCTGGCCGCCGTCGACGCCCTGCGGGACGAGAGCCGGCCGCCCGCGTCCCGGCTGGCGGCGGCGTTGACGCCCCGGGTGGACGCGGTCCTGGCCCGCCACCCCCTGCGGGAGCTGGTCACCTCCTCCGACCCGCTGCCCCTG